>NZ_PEFL01000001.1:2400000-3129460 GCF_002754475.1 Comamonas sp. 26 | reverse complement strand
CCCGGGAGGAGTGAAATAGATCCTGAAACCGTATGCTTACAAAAAGTCGGAGCCTCGTAAGGGGTGACGGCGTACCTTTTGTATAATGGGTCAGCGACTTACATTCAGTGGCAAGCTTAACCGAATAGGGGAGGCGCAGAGAAATCGAGTCCGAATAGGGCGATCAGTCGCTGGGTGTAGACCCGAAACCAAGTGATCTATCCATGGCCAGGATGAAGGTGCCGTAACAGGTACTGGAGGTCCGAACCCACTAATGTTGCAAAATTAGGGGATGAGCTGTGGATAGGGGTGAAAGGCTAAACAAACTTGGAAATAGCTGGTTCTCTCCGAAAACTATTTAGGTAGTGCCTCAAGTATTACCGTCGGGGGTAGAGCACTGTTTAGGCTAGGGGGTCATGGCGACTTACCAAACCTATGCAAACTCCGAATACCGACGAGTACAGCTTGGGAGACAGAGCACCGGGTGCTAACGTCCGGACTCAAGAGGGAAACAACCCAGACCGCCAGCTAAGGTCCCTAAAATTGGCTAAGTGGGAAACGAAGTGGGAAGGCTAAAACAGTCAGGATGTTGGCTTAGAAGCAGCCATCATTTAAAGAAAGCGTAATAGCTCACTGATCGAGTCGTCCTGCGCGGAAGATGTAACGGGGCTAAGCCAGTTACCGAAGCTGCGGATGTGTCATTTATGGCACGTGGTAGGAGAGCGTTCTGTAAGCCTGTGAAGGTGTCTGGAGACGGATGCTGGAGGTATCAGAAGTGCGAATGCTGACATGAGTAGCGTTAAAGGGGGTGAAAAGCCCCCTCGCCGTAAGCGCAAGGTTTCCTACGCAACGTTCATCGGCGTAGGGTGAGTCGGCCCCTAAGGCGAGGCAGAGATGCGTAGCTGATGGGAAACAGGTCAATATTCCTGTACCGATCAATAGTGCGATGTGGGGACGGAGAAGGTTAGCTCAGCCAACTGTTGGATATGTTGGTTCAAGCCTGTAGTCATGCCTGGTAGGCAAATCCGCCGGGCTAAGATGAGGGGTGATAACGAGTCTGCTTGCAGACGAAGTGAGTGATACCCTGCTTCCAGGAAAAGCCACTAAGCTTCAGCTATTGACGACCGTACCGCAAACCGACACTGGTGCGCGAGATGAGTATTCTAAGGCGCTTGAGAGAACTCAGGAGAAGGAACTCGGCAAATTAACACCGTAACTTCGGGAGAAGGTGTACCCCAAGTCAGTGAAGTTGAACAAACGGAGCTAAAAGGGGTTGCAAAAAATTGGTGGCTGCGACTGTTTAATAAAAACACAGCACTCTGCAAACACGAAAGTGGACGTATAGGGTGTGACGCCTGCCCGGTGCTGGAAGATTAAATGATGGGGTGCAAGCTCTTGATTGAAGTCCCAGTAAACGGCGGCCGTAACTATAACGGTCCTAAGGTAGCGAAATTCCTTGTCGGGTAAGTTCCGACCTGCACGAATGGCGTAACGATGGCCACACTGTCTCCTCCTGAGACTCAGCGAAGTTGAAATGTTTGTGATGATGCAATCTCCCCGCGGAAAGACGGAAAGACCCCATGAACCTTTACTGTAGCTTTGTATTGGACTTTGAACGGATCTGTGTAGGATAGGTGGGAGGCTTTGAAGTGTGGTCGCTAGATCACATGGAGCCAACGTTGAAATACCACCCTGGTGCGTTTGAGGTTCTAACCTTGGTCCATTATCTGGATCGGGGACAGTGCATGGTAGGCAGTTTGACTGGGGCGGTCTCCTCCCAAAGCGTAACGGAGGAGTTCGAAGGTACGCTAGTTACGGTCGGACATCGTGACGATAGTGCAATGGCATAAGCGTGCTTAACTGCGAGACTGACAAGTCGAGCAGATGCGAAAGCAGGACATAGTGATCCGGTGGTTCTGTATGGAAGGGCCATCGCTCAACGGATAAAAGGTACTCTGGGGATAACAGGCTGATACCGCCCAAGAGTTCATATCGACGGCGGTGTTTGGCACCTCGATGTCGGCTCATCTCATCCTGGGGCTGTAGTCGGTCCCAAGGGTATGGCTGTTCGCCATTTAAAGAGGTACGTGAGCTGGGTTTAAAACGTCGTGAGACAGTTTGGTCCCTATCTTCCGTGGGCGCTGCAGATTTGAGGAAGCCTGCTCCTAGTACGAGAGGACCGGAGTGGACACACCTCTGGTGTACCTGTTGTCACGCCAGTGGCATCGCAGGGTAGCTAAGTGTGGAAGAGATAACCGCTGAAAGCATCTAAGCGGGAAACTCGTTTCAAGATGAGATCTGCCGGGGCCTTGAGCCCCCTGAAGGGTCGTTGTAGACCACGACGTTGATAGGCTGGGTGTGGAAGCGCAGTAATGCGTTAAGCTAACCAGTACTAATTGCCCGAGCGGCTTGACCCTATAACTTTGGGTTTAGCTCAGAAATGAAAAGACAGAATGAATCATGCAAGTGATCATTCAAGTTATGCCAAAAAGGCGCAATCGAATAAGCTGATCGAGACTCTATGAATTCGTTGGATTGAAAGTGAGCTTTGATTAAGAAGTTAATCGAAGAGCGATCAATCTGACAAAAAGTTTATGCCTGATGACCATAGCAAGTTGGTACCACTCCTTCCCATCCCGAACAGGACCGTGAAACGACTTAGCGCCGATGATAGTGCGGGTTCCCGTGTGAAAGTAGGTCATCGTCAGGCTCTTACGCCAAAACGCCTGGCTCACGCCAGGCGTTTTCTTCTCTCTCTTCGAAAGAGGGGTGAGAAGAAAACGCAAAAACGTTTTTAAAGTGCTGCAAAACAGTGCTAAAATCTAAGGCTTCGCTGATCACAGCAAGCAACGAAATTCAAAAGTGGTTCTGCCGGTTTTGAGTTCTCGGTTCCTTAAAAAAATACAGCCGATAAGCGTGGGCGTTTGATGGCAAGCAGCCAGTTCTTCGGAACAAAACTCTTCGGAGTATCAAGCGCTCACAAAAACAGTAATTATTGAAGAATTTATTCTTCTTGATTCCGTCAAGTGAGTGAGCAGTCGAAAGACTTTAAATTCAAGATCGAACTATAGAGTTTGATCCTGGCTCAGATTGAACGCTGGCGGCATGCTTTACACATGCAAGTCGAACGGTAACAGGTCTTCGGATGCTGACGAGTGGCGAACGGGTGAGTAATACATCGGAACGTGCCTAGTAGTGGGGGATAACTACTCGAAAGAGTAGCTAATACCGCATGAGATCTACGGATGAAAGCAGGGGATCGCAAGACCTTGTGCTACTAGAGCGGCTGATGGCAGATTAGGTAGTTGGTGGGGTAAAGGCTCACCAAGCCAACGATCTGTAGCTGGTCTGAGAGGACGACCAGCCACACTGGAACTGAGACACGGTCCAGACTCCTACGGGAGGCAGCAGTGGGGAATTTTGGACAATGGGCGAAAGCCTGATCCAGCAATGCCGCGTGCAGGATGAAGGCCCTCGGGTTGTAAACTGCTTTTGTACGGAACGAAAAGCTCTGGGCTAATATCCCGGAGTCATGACGGTACCGTAAGAATAAGCACCGGCTAACTACGTGCCAGCAGCCGCGGTAATACGTAGGGTGCAAGCGTTAATCGGAATTACTGGGCGTAAAGCGTGCGCAGGCGGTTATGTAAGACAGAGGTGAAATCCCCGGGCTCAACCTGGGAACGGCCTTTGTGACTGCATGGCTAGAGTACGGTAGAGGGGGATGGAATTCCGCGTGTAGCAGTGAAATGCGTAGATATGCGGAGGAACACCGATGGCGAAGGCAATCCCCTGGACCTGTACTGACGCTCATGCACGAAAGCGTGGGGAGCAAACAGGATTAGATACCCTGGTAGTCCACGCCCTAAACGATGTCAACTGGTTGTTGGGTCTTAACTGACTCAGTAACGAAGCTAACGCGTGAAGTTGACCGCCTGGGGAGTACGGCCGCAAGGTTGAAACTCAAAGGAATTGACGGGGACCCGCACAAGCGGTGGATGATGTGGTTTAATTCGATGCAACGCGAAAAACCTTACCCACCTTTGACATGTACGGAAGTTACCAGAGATGGTTTCGTGCTCGAAAGAGAACCGTAACACAGGTGCTGCATGGCTGTCGTCAGCTCGTGTCGTGAGATGTTGGGTTAAGTCCCGCAACGAGCGCAACCCTTGCCATTAGTTGCTACATTCAGTTGAGCACTCTAATGGGACTGCCGGTGACAAACCGGAGGAAGGTGGGGATGACGTCAAGTCCTCATGGCCCTTATAGGTGGGGCTACACACGTCATACAATGGCTGGTACAAAGGGTTGCCAACCCGCGAGGGGGAGCTAATCCCATAAAGCCAGTCGTAGTCCGGATCGCAGTCTGCAACTCGACTGCGTGAAGTCGGAATCGCTAGTAATCGTGGATCAGAATGTCACGGTGAATACGTTCCCGGGTCTTGTACACACCGCCCGTCACACCATGGGAGCGGGTCTCGCCAGAAGTAGGTAGCCTAACCGCAAGGAGGGCGCTTACCACGGCGGGGTTCGTGACTGGGGTGAAGTCGTAACAAGGTAGCCGTATCGGAAGGTGCGGCTGGATCACCTCCTTTCTGGAAAAATGCTGCTTTAAATTGAACGTCCACACTTATCGGTTGTTGGAACAAGCCAAAGCTTGATAGGCAAGGAAACTTGCTTGTTGTGTTGAGGAATGGGTCTGTAGCTCAGCTGGTTAGAGCACTGTGTTGATAACGCAGGGGTCGTTGGTTCGAGCCCAACTAGACCCACCAAGATTCCAATGCCAGTGCAAGAGGATCCTGGGGGATTAGCTCAGCTGGGAGAGCACCTGCTTTGCAAGCAGGGGGTCGTCGGTTCGATCCCGTCATCCTCCACCAAGTTTAAAAATGATAGCGCCTGAAGGTGCTATAATCGTTGGCTCAGCAGATGTTGCAAGGCATGAGGTTGAGAAGCAAGAAAACAGAAATTCAATATAAAAGCAGTCTGAAGCAGACTGCTTTTATATTGATCTTTGATCAATAGGCTGTTCTTTAAAAATTCATAGAGTCGAAATCAGCGTTGCTGGTGGAAAGCGCAAACCAAGGTTTGTGCACCGTGCCATCAGCAACTTTTTGATTGCGTCAAAACAAATATTTTGCGAAAGCAAAGATATTTAGTAATGACGAATATTCTCTAAGCTGTATCGAAAGATACAGCCAAAGATATTCACATTACGGCATAACGCGTGAGGTGCAAGACCTCACCAGTCTTTGAAATCTAGAGCTTTGTGTTTCGCAAGAGACGTCAAAGTTATAGGGTCAAGTGACTAAGAGCATATGGTGGATGCCTTGGCGATGATAGGCGACGAAAGACGTGATAGCCTGCGATAAGCTTCGGGGAGCTGGCAAATAAGCTTTGATCCGGAGATTTCTGAATGGGGGAACCCACCTCGCAAGAGGTATCGCATGATGAATACATAGTCATGCGAAGCGAACCTGGAGAACTGAAACATCTAAGTACCCAGAGGAAAAGACATCAACCGAGATTCCGATAGTAGTGGCGAGCGAATTCGGAAGAGCCTTGCAGTGATAGTCGACCGGTTAACAAAATGGCATGGAAAGGCCAACCATAGTGGGTGATAGTCCCGTATGTGAAAACCGATCGGTGGTACTAGGCTGCAGACAAGTAGGGCGGGGCACGAGAAACCCTGTCTGAATATAGGGGGACCATCCTCTAAGGCTAAATACTCATCATCGACCGATAGTGAACCAGTACCGTGAGGGAAAGGCGAAAAGAACCCCGGGAGGGGAGTGAAATAGATCCTGAAACCGTATGCTTACAAAAAGTCGGAGCCTCGTAAGGGGTGACGGCGTACCTTTTGTATAATGGGTCAGCGACTTACATTCAGTGGCAAGCTTAACCGAATAGGGGAGGCGCAGAGAAATCGAGTCCGAATAGGGCGATCAGTCGCTGGGTGTAGACCCGAAACCAAGTGATCTATCCATGGCCAGGATGAAGGTGCCGTAACAGGTACTGGAGGTCCGAACCCACTAATGTTGCAAAATTAGGGGATGAGCTGTGGATAGGGGTGAAAGGCTAAACAAACTTGGAAATAGCTGGTTCTCTCCGAAAACTATTTAGGTAGTGCCTCAAGTATTACCGTCGGGGGTAGAGCACTGTTTAGGCTAGGGGGTCATGGCGACTTACCAAACCTATGCAAACTCCGAATACCGACGAGTACAGCTTGGGAGACAGAGCACCGGGTGCTAACGTCCGGACTCAAGAGGGAAACAACCCAGACCGCCAGCTAAGGTCCCTAAAATTGGCTAAGTGGGAAACGAAGTGGGAAGGCTAAAACAGTCAGGATGTTGGCTTAGAAGCAGCCATCATTTAAAGAAAGCGTAATAGCTCACTGATCGAGTCGTCCTGCGCGGAAGATGTAACGGGGCTAAGCCAGTTACCGAAGCTGCGGATGTGTCATTTATGGCACGTGGTAGGAGAGCGTTCTGTAAGCCTGTGAAGGTGTCTGGAGACGGATGCTGGAGGTATCAGAAGTGCGAATGCTGACATGAGTAGCGTTAAAGGGGGTGAAAAGCCCCCTCGCCGTAAGCGCAAGGTTTCCTACGCAACGTTCATCGGCGTAGGGTGAGTCGGCCCCTAAGGCGAGGCAGAGATGCGTAGCTGATGGGAAACAGGTCAATATTCCTGTACCGATCAATAGTGCGATGTGGGGACGGAGAAGGTTAGCTCAGCCAACTGTTGGATATGTTGGTTCAAGCCTGTAGTCATGCCTGGTAGGCAAATCCGCCGGGCTAAGATGAGGGGTGATAACGAGTCTGCTTGCAGACGAAGTGAGTGATACCCTGCTTCCAGGAAAAGCCACTAAGCTTCAGCTATTGACGACCGTACCGCAAACCGACACTGGTGCGCGAGATGAGTATTCTAAGGCGCTTGAGAGAACTCAGGAGAAGGAACTCGGCAAATTAACACCGTAACTTCGGGAGAAGGTGTACCCCAAGTCAGTGAAGTTGAACAAACGGAGCTAAAAGGGGTTGCAAAAAATTGGTGGCTGCGACTGTTTAATAAAAACACAGCACTCTGCAAACACGAAAGTGGACGTATAGGGTGTGACGCCTGCCCGGTGCTGGAAGATTAAATGATGGGGTGCAAGCTCTTGATTGAAGTCCCAGTAAACGGCGGCCGTAACTATAACGGTCCTAAGGTAGCGAAATTCCTTGTCGGGTAAGTTCCGACCTGCACGAATGGCGTAACGATGGCCACACTGTCTCCTCCTGAGACTCAGCGAAGTTGAAATGTTTGTGATGATGCAATCTCCCCGCGGAAAGACGGAAAGACCCCATGAACCTTTACTGTAGCTTTGTATTGGACTTTGAACGGATCTGTGTAGGATAGGTGGGAGGCTTTGAAGTGTGGTCGCTAGATCACATGGAGCCAACGTTGAAATACCACCCTGGTGCGTTTGAGGTTCTAACCTTGGTCCATTATCTGGATCGGGGACAGTGCATGGTAGGCAGTTTGACTGGGGCGGTCTCCTCCCAAAGCGTAACGGAGGAGTTCGAAGGTACGCTAGTTACGGTCGGACATCGTGACGATAGTGCAATGGCATAAGCGTGCTTAACTGCGAGACTGACAAGTCGAGCAGATGCGAAAGCAGGACATAGTGATCCGGTGGTTCTGTATGGAAGGGCCATCGCTCAACGGATAAAAGGTACTCTGGGGATAACAGGCTGATACCGCCCAAGAGTTCATATCGACGGCGGTGTTTGGCACCTCGATGTCGGCTCATCTCATCCTGGGGCTGTAGTCGGTCCCAAGGGTATGGCTGTTCGCCATTTAAAGAGGTACGTGAGCTGGGTTTAAAACGTCGTGAGACAGTTTGGTCCCTATCTTCCGTGGGCGCTGCAGATTTGAGGAAGCCTGCTCCTAGTACGAGAGGACCGGAGTGGACACACCTCTGGTGTACCTGTTGTCACGCCAGTGGCATCGCAGGGTAGCTAAGTGTGGAAGAGATAACCGCTGAAAGCATCTAAGCGGGAAACTCGTTTCAAGATGAGATCTGCCGGGGCCTTGAGCCCCCTGAAGGGTCGTTGTAGACCACGACGTTGATAGGCTGGGTGTGGAAGCGCAGTAATGCGTTAAGCTAACCAGTACTAATTGCCCGAGCGGCTTGACCCTATAACTTTGGGTTTAGCTCAGAAATGAAAAGACAGAATGAATCATGCAAGTGATCATTCAAGTTATGCCAAAAAGGCGCAATCGAATAAGCTGATCGAGACTCTATGAATTCGTTGGATTGAAAGTGAGCTTTGATTAAGAAGTTAATCGAAGAGCGATCAATCTGACAAAAAGTTTATGCCTGATGACCATAGCAAGTTGGTACCACTCCTTCCCATCCCGAACAGGACCGTGAAACGACTTAGCGCCGATGATAGTGCGGGTTCCCGTGTGAAAGTAGGTCATCGTCAGGCTCTTACAGAGAAAAACCCCGTAATCGAAAGATTACGGGGTTTTTTATTTGATAAATCAGTATTCTTGATATTGCTTGCGCAGTAGTGGACAAAGAGAAGGAATCAGGCATGCAGCTGCAGGATATGTTGTATTCACAGGGCTTTGGCATTCGTCGTGTGTGCTCCGGTTTGGTGCAGCAGGGCTGGGTGGAGCTGTGGAACACCGAGACCGAGTCTTGGGATGTGGTGCTTGACTCCACTTTGGACATTGATCCTGAGGGGATGAGCTTTAAGGTGCAGGGCGTGGAATGGGCGTATCACGCTTTGGGCTATGTGCTGCTGCACAAGCCAGCTGGAACCGAATGCTCCCAAAAGCCCTCAGCTCACCCCAGCATCTACAGCCTGCTGCCACCGCCTTTGCGCTTGCGACCCAATAAGGGTGCCGTGCAGGGCGTGCAAGCGGTGGGCCGCCTGGATCAGGATACGACGGGCTTGCTGCTGCTCAGCGATGACGGTCAGTTCATTCACCGCATGTCGTCGCCCAAAAAGCATGTCTCCAAGGTCTATCGCGTGACTTGCAAGCATCCTGTCGATGCGAAGCAGGTGCAGAGCCTGCTGGATGGCGTGGTGCTGGATGATGATCCCAAGCCTGTGAAGGCTGCCGCATGCGAGCTGATTGATACGCATGTGCTGGATTTGACGCTGACTGAAGGCAAGTATCACCAGGTCAAGCGCATGCTGGCTGCCGTGGGCAACCGCGTGGAAAGTCTGCACCGCTGGCGAATTGGTGGGCTGGTGTTGCCGGAAAATCTTGCGCCAGGCGAATGGCGCTGGCTGACGGCGGATGAGCTGGAATTGCTCAAGCCCGGCAACTAAATACTGAATGCAATGCAAAAAGCCTGCTGGCATAGCCAGCAGGCTTTTGTTGTTTGAAGAGCAGGCTTAGCGTTGCAGGACAGATGCAGGTGCGGAAACCTGCTGGATCTTGCCTGCGCTGCGTAGTGCTGTGGAGGGCAGGAACTCGATGCCGGTGCGGCGCACCAATTCTTCGTAGCTGATGGGCTGGGTTACGCGGGCGGCATCGTCATTGGCTTGCCAGTGGGCCCAGGCGCGTTGGTTCTGGGCGTCGTAGACCAGCTTGTACAGAAAGCTGGGGACTCGTACCTGGTTGCTTCCGACGGCACTCGTATCCGCGGCAAATACGGGCCCGGTGATGACGTAGACATCGCCAGCAGCACGCTGGGCGTAGCTGCGTGTGTCTTTTTCGATGCGAGCCCAGGGGCCGCCGTTTTGTTTGCTGGACTGAGGCACCATATTGGCCAGTGAAAAGCTCTGGGCCATGGCCTGTGCAGTGGGCATGTCACCGGCAGGTGCCATGTGGCCGCGTGAGTAGCCGGAGCGCTTGTAGTCGTCCAGCTCGGCCCGTTCGTCGCGGGGCAGGCGGGCGTCGCTGAAGAACTTGTTGGTGCGTTTTTCGTCTGCGTCTTCCACCAATGCCTTGTTCAAGCGCTGGGCGACAAAGACGGGTGTCTTGCTCTGGCCACTGTGCAGAATGGCAAATGCGTCATAGCAAAGTGCACGCAGCTTGGGCTGATCGTTGAGAACTGGAGGCTTGCCGCCTGCAAAGAACTGGGGGCACTGGCTAAACCCCTGAGTGCTGCGCGTGGGGTTGGAGACTTGCAGTTGACCCGCTGGAGCGGTGGGCGACGACGGCAGCGGCAGCGGCATCTTGGCCGTGCAGGCCATGCTGCTGATGGACAGCAGGGCCAAGGCGGCATAGCGTGCAAGGCGCTGGCCTGAAGTTACGGGGAGGGCGTGAGCAGACCGGTAAAAAGCGAGTGACATTCGAGAGCAGAGACGGGGGAATGGTCGTTAATCGACCAGAAAAAGCGTGCCGCAAAGGCGAGGATGAGCTATTGAAAAGATAGCTGCTTGCGTATGCATAGAAGCTATTTCAGGCTTGAAGTTCCATCAAAGGCTTGCATGACAATCGCTGGCAGCTCTTATTTTAAGTAACTGAAAGATGCTGAAGATTGTCTCTTGCTCATGAATTCAGAGCAGGTAGCGCTTGAGCTGTAAGCGCTAGATGACTTTTAGCCTTGTATGGAAGTGCCGGGTGTCCCGTACATGAACAGCACTTGCAGCGCTGCCTGCGTCTGCTGGTGCAAGCTGGCCAGAGCCTGATCTTTATCGGGCGGGAGAATGTATTTGCCCTGAGCATTTTTGGCATAGGGCTGACCCAGCAACTCCGCCATGTCGATCTGGTAGTAGCTGCGATTGCCATAAGGCCGCTTGCCATCGATATAGGGCATAGGCCACAGCGGCTGGCTGGGGTCTTCGTCGTTCAACACGTCGTCAATGCTGTCGCTGCTGACCTCGCGCCATTGGGCGGCGTTGAGCAGCAATTGATGTGCGGGCAGAAACTGAAACGCCTGGCTTGCGCTGGCGTGCTGCTTGGGCTGCACAAAGCCAGAAGGTAATGAATAGCTGCCTGCAGGCAGCGTGGCTGAGGCGACGAATTCAGGAATGAGCAAGCAGACTTCGGCCAGCAGGCGGGTGGCCCGCGTGCGGTCTGTGGTTTGCAGAATGTGAAGGGCAGTGCGCAAGGCAGAGTCTGCTTCGGTGCTTGTATTGACGTTTGCGCTGGAACTCCATAGCGGCTGCACAGGATCAATGCCTGGTGCACCTGATTCTTCGGGAACCCAGTTCACGTGCAACTGGCGTATCAGCAGCAAATGTTGCGCTGAGAAAGTCGGTAGAGCGTTGGCGGTGAAGACGGCACGAATGATGTCGTGTCTATCTTCCGCCGCAGCATCCTTGCGCAGCCACCACCAGCCTAGGGACCCGGCAGTCAATGCACCCGCCAGTGAGATCAGTTGTCTGCGGATCATGGCTGCTGCAGGGTTTTAGTCGTCAATCGATGCGCTCCAGCGATCACCCCAGCCGCTGCTGCGGTGGTCTTTGCTGACGCGGTCAATCTCGCGGCGGTCGCGTTTGGTGGGGCGGCCTGCATGCAGGGCAGCCAGCGTGTCTGCGGGCTCTGGCGCCAGGCGGCGCTGCTCGGCCAGTTGCTCGCGCTGGGCCATGCTCTGCGACGTTTCCTCATACAGCAGCTGGGCCACAGGGGCCGGGCCGCGCATATTGCTCAGGCTGCGCACGATGACTTCTTTGGGAATGCTGCCCTGGCGCAGGTCGATGGTGTCGCCGGGGCGTATTTCACGCGAGGCCTTGGCATTGGACTTGTTGACGGTGACGCGGCCCTTGCCAATTTCCTCAACAGCCAAGCTGCGGGTCTTGTAGAACCGCGCGCACCACAGCCATTTGTCCAGACGCATGGATTGAATTTCGCTCATGCAGATATTTTGCGGCGAGTCTGGGCCGAGATTCAAGACAGTTGTGTATCAAGGCTCTGTGCTTCCGCATGCTGCAGCGGCAGTTTCACCAGCGCGCGCAGACCGCAAACCTGTCCGCATATATCGTGCAGATTGCGCAGCTCGATCTGGCCCCCCAGGGTTTGCACAATTTCCTGGCAGATGGCCAGGCCGAGGCCCGATCCGCTGCGTGCATTCCCCGCTGAGAAAGGCTGGAACAGGCGCTGGGCCAGTTCGTCATCAATGCCGCTGCCGCTGTCTTCAATGCTGAGTAAGGCCATGCCGTCTTGCTGACGCACATCGACTTGCAGTCGCCCACCTCGCGGCGTATGGCGCAGTGCATTGTGCAGCAGGTTGCGGGTCAGCTCGCGCACCATCCATTCATGGGCGGGCACGTGGCAGGGCTGGGTTTCAATGCCAAAGTCCATGTCCAGATCGGCAATCAGCGGTGACAGCTCAAGCGCTACATCGCGCACGATGTCGTCTAACTGGGCCAGCATGGTGCTCGGCTGGCTGCTGTCTTCCTGGCGCAGCTGCTCGACCTTGGCCAGCGCCAGCATCTGGTTGGCGACGCGGGTGGCGCGGTCTACGGTGTCGTCAATTTCTGCAAAGGCTTGCGCAGGTGGAATATCGCCGCGCTTGGCGGATTGCACCTGCACCTTGAGCACGGCGAGTGGCGTGCGCAACTGGTGCGATGCATCGCGCACAAAGCGCTTCTGATTGCTGAGCAGGCGCTGCAGGCGCAGCATGGTCTGGTTAGTAGCGTCCAGCAGCGGCTGTATTTCACGCGGGGCTTCGGGGGCGTCGAGAGGGCTGAGGTCGCCCTGAGCCCGCTCCTGCAAATCTTCGCTGAGCTGGCGAATGGGCTTGGTTGCGCGCTGCACCACGATGATGACGATAAGGGCCACGACCAGTACCAGCAGTGCTTGGCGAATCAGCGTATCTCGCAGAATCTGCAGAGCCAGAGACTGGCGCAGCTCCAGTGTTTCAGCCACTTGAATAACCGCCATGCCGCGGCCGTTGGCGCTGGCGACAGGTTGCAGCAGTACGGCGACGCGCACTGGGTGGCCGCGAAACTCATCGTCATAAAAATCCACTAGCGCGGCATAGGGCGGGCGCGGCGGAATCTTGCCATGCCACACGGGCAGCTCGCTGAAGCCCGAGACCAGTGCTCCATCGAGCGTGGAGACTCGGTAGAACATGCGGCTCTGGTTATCGGCTTCAAAAATCTCCAGCGCCGAGTAGGGCACCATTGCGCGCAGATGGGCCTTTTCGTCGTAGCCCTCAACGCCAATTTGTTCGCTGATGCTCTTGGCCGATGCCAGCAGCGTTCTGTCATACGCCGTGTGCAGCGATGACAGGGTTTGCTGATACAGGCTCCAGGCGTTCAGCGCAATAAGCAGCAGCACTGGCAGCAGAATACCGGTGAGCAGCAGGCGCCGCAGAGACCAGGCAGCCCGGCGCCGCCCACTGGCCGGGCCTGTGCTGGTGCTCATGTACTGACCTCGACCTTGATGAGATAGCCGAGGCCTCGCAGCGTGACCAGTTGAACGCCTGTGCCGCTGAGTTTTTTGCGCAGGCGATAGGCCACGACTTCTACGGCTTCGTACTGAACATCGACCTCACCGGGGAAGACGAGACTGAACAGGCGCTCCTTGGTTACGGCGTGGCCGGGGCGGGCCAGAAGGGCGTGCATCATGGACAGCTCACGTGGCGTCAGCTCCAGCACCGCATCGTTCAGATAGATAGCACCGCTTTCTTTTTCATAGCGCAGAGCGCCCAGCATGATTGTCTCAGGCGCGGATTTAGGTGTGAAGCTGTCTTGGCTGCGGCGCAGCAGTGCGCGCAGGCGTGCTTCCAGCTCATCCAGGTCAAAAGGCTTGGCCAGATAGTCGTCGGCACCGGCATTCAGACCCATTACGCGGTCACCCACCGTGCCGCGTGCGGTGAGTATCAGTACGGGGGTGCGCAGGCCCTGTGCGCGGGCGCGCTCCAGCACTTGCAGGCCGTCGAGGCCGGGCAGGCTCAGATCCAGCACCACGGCATCGGGTTCACGGGTCAGCCAGTGAGCCAGGGCGCTGGGTCCGTCGGCCGCTACCTCGACATGCAGGCCGCGGCGCATGAGGGTGCGCTGCAGCGTGGTGCGCATGGCGGAATCATCTTCAACAAGCAGTAATTGCATGGGGCAGAACATAGCACTGCGCCGAGAACCCACGGGCAATTCGTGAAACTACCGATACCGCTTAAGGGAATGCCCTAGGCGTTTGGACAGCTGTTTGACAGGCAGGCTCATCATCATTCGTTCACCAAATACATAAGGAGCTCACCATGCGTCGTGATACGTTTCTGAAGTCTCTGGCAGCCCTTGCGGCAGCTGGTGCTTTGCCTCTGTCGGCACAGGCTGCGACAGCCATCAAGATGATGCTGCCCGCCAACCCCGGTGGCGGCTGGGACACGACAGGCCGAGCCCTGGGCAAGGCTTTGCAGGACGCGGGTGTGGCTTCTTCCGTCACGTATGACAACAAGGGCGGCGCTGCGGGCGCGATTGGTCTGGCTCAGTTTGTCAACGGCAGCAAGGGTGATCCCAACGCCATGATGGTGATGGGCGCCGTGATGCTGGGTGGCATCATCACTGGCAAGCCACCAGTGAATCTGACACAGGCAACGCCTCTGGCCCGCCTGACCAGCGAATACAACGTGTTCGTGTTGCCCGCCAACTCGCCTTACAAGAACATGGCCGAAGTGGTGGCTCAGCTCAAGAAGGACCCTGGCTCGATCAAGTGGGGCGGCGGTTCGCGTGGATCGACCGAGCACATTGCTGCGGCCATGATTGCCCGCGAAGTGGGCGTGGACCCCTCCAAGATTAACTACGTGGCATTCCGTGGGGGCGGTGAGGCAATCTCCGCCATTCTGGGCGGCAATGTGACCGTGGGCGGCAGTGGCTTCAGCGAGTTTGCTGAGTACATCACCACCGGCAAGATGAAGCCCATTGGCGTGACCTCGGCTCAGCGCCTCAAGGGTGCGGCCTCCAGCATCCCCACGCTCAAGGAGCAGGGTATCAACGTGGAGATCGGCAACTGGCGCGGTGTGTATGGCGCACCCGGCATCTCTGCGGCTCAGCGTACCGAGCTGATTGCTCAGATCGAAAAAGCCACCAAGAGCAAGGCCTGGGCCGAAGCGCTGCAAAAGAACGACTGGACACCTGCATGGCTGGGCGGTGATGCCTTCGCCAAGTTTGTGGACGACGAGTTTGCCAGCCTGCGCGCCACCATGGCCAAGTCTGGAATGATCTGATGACGGCCAGGCAGCTTTGCATTCGACAGAGCTGCCCACTGTCTGTTTTTTATCTCTTGCCACAGGGCGCGAACATAGCATTCTTGCTGACCGGTTTTTCTTCTTCGCGACCCTGAGTTTTACCCCCGCAAATGTTCAATGGTCTTGCCGCAAATGCAAGGCTGGGGCGTTTGCACCCCGGTGATTGGTGTTGGAGTGGTGGTTAAGGACAAAAGTCCCAGATCAGCCGCTTTGACGAATGACCGAGCCTTTGAACATCAAGTCTTCAAAATCATGTCTGATTCTTACCAAGATCTAGCCAAGGCCGCAGAGGCCGCGCAGGTTTCGGCCTACGCAGACCCTAACGAGCCGCAAAGCCCGAATGTCCCGTCCAAGGTGGCGCAAACCATCGTGGGCAGTGGCGTGCTGCTGGTTGCCATTAGCCTGGCCGTTGGCGCGCTGCAAATCCCTGGGGATGCAGGCTACGGCGGCGTAGGCCCCAACTTTCTGCCTTGGGTGTGCGCGGCAGTGCTGGGCATCTGTGGTGCTTTGCTGATCTGGGAAGCTCAGACCGGCGGCTTTCGCCATGCAGCCGACCCCGGTGGTGGTGCCAAGGCTGACATTGGTGCCTTTGTCTGGGTCTCTGCAGGCCTGCTGATCAATGCTGCGCTGATCAGCACGCTTGGCTTCATCTTCAGCTGCACCATCTGCTACGTGCTGGCCGTGCAAGGCCTGCGCCGCGCAGCCCATGAGAAGAATGTCTCTGCACCCAGCACCTGGGTGAAGGATGTGATTACCGGACTGCTGATCTCTGCACCCGTGTTCTGGATGTTTACCCAATTCCTGGCCATCAATCTGCCGGGCCTGACTCAGACGGGGTGGCTGTAATGGATATTTTTAACGCTCTAATGGCTGGCTTTGCCACGGCCATCACTCCTGTCAATCTGCTGTGGGCGCTGGTCGGTTGCGCGCTGGGTACTGCTGTGGGCGTGCTGCCCGGCATAGGCCCTGCGGTGGCGGTGGCGATGTTGCTGCCCATCACCGCCAAGGTGGATGTGACGGCTTCGATGATTTTCTTCTCGGGCATTTACTACGGCGCGATGTACGGTGGCTCGACCACCTCCATCTTGCTGAATACGCCCGGTGAAACCGCTTCCATGGTCACGGCCATGGAAGGCAACAAAATGGCCAAGAGCGGGCGAGCCGGTGCGGCGCTGGCTACGGCGGCGATCGGCTCCTTTTTTGCCGGTACTTTTGCCACGGTTGTGGTCACGCTGTTTGCCCCGTTTGTGGCTGACTTTGCCGTCAAGCTGGGCCCGCCTGAATACTTCATGCTGATGGTTCTGGCCTTCACCACCGTGAGTGCGGTGCTGGGTCAAAGCTCGCTGCGCGGTATGACGGCGCTGTTTGTCGGTCTGGCTGCTGGCTGTATTGGCATGGACCAGATCTCTGGCGCTGCCCGTTACACCGGCGGCAAGATGGAACTGCTGGACGGTATCGACATCGTGCTGGTGGCTGTGGGCCTGTTTGCCGTGGCTGAAGTGCTGTATGCGGCCATCTACGAAGGCAAGGTTGAAGAATCGCAGAACAAGCTGACCCGCGTGCACATGACCAAGCGCGACTGGAAGCGCTCTGTTCCTGCCTGGATTCGCGGCACCGTCATCGGTACACCGTTTGGCTGTATTCCTGCCGGAGGTACCGAGATCCCTACCTTCCTGAGCTACGCCACCGAAAAGAAGCTGGCCAAGGGTGAAGACAAGGCTGAGTTCGGCAAGCAAGGCGCTATTGAAGGTGTGGCCGGCCCTGAAGCCGCCAACAACGCAACGGTGACGGCTGCGCTGATTCCTCTGCTGACGCTGGGCATTCCTACCAGCAACACCACTGCGGTGCTGCTGGGTGCATTCCAGAACTACGGCATCAACCCCGGCCCGCAACTGTTCACGACCTCGGCGGCCCTGGTCTGGGCGCTGATTGCATCGCTGTACATTGGCAACGTGATGCTGCTGGTGCTGAACCTGCCCATGGTCGGCCTGTGGGTCAAGCTGCTGAAGATTCCACGTCCTCAGCTGTACGCTGGCATCTTGATCTTCGCAACGGTGGGTGCTTACGGCATGCGCCAGAGCGCATTCGATCTGTTCCTGCTCTACGGCATTGGCGTGCTGGGCGTGATCATGCGTCGCTTTGACTTCCCCACAGCCCCAGTTGTGGTTGGCATGATTCTGGGCCCTCTGGCCGAAGCACAGATGCGTAACGCCGTGTCGATTGGCGAAGGCAGCTGGTGGATTTTCCTGCAGCGCCCCATGTCGCTGACGCTGATCATCATTGTGCTGTCGGTGCTGATCGTTCCCCGCGTCCTCAAGCGCATGGCAGATGCCAAACAGACACGAGAGGCTGTCGCCGCCTAGTCTTGTTTCCTAGCCTGCTGCGGGTGCTTTACGCATGGAGCCCGTTGCATTCATATCCCCTGTTCGGTGAGCTGAGCAGGGGATTTTTTTATGCATGCAGACTCCAGCCATCGAGAAAAAGACGTTATTTGCTCATGTATTGATAGTGCGGAGGACTCTGCTACAGCTCTGTGCTGATGGTTGAGATGCAATGTCGCCTACCATGGCGCAATGATGGAAATGAGCCAACTGGCACCCAACGACTTCGCTTCCCAGCTGCCTGAAGATGCCGACGGCATTTATGCCTTGGCGGCGCGTTCCATGTTTCAGCTATTCTCCTCGATGAGCCAGGGCATGTTTCTGGTTGACAGAACCGGGCGCATTGTCTGGGTCAACAAAGGGTATGAACGCTTTCTTCCCCGGCTGGGTATGGCTGGTGTCGGCGACTTTCTCGGACATCTGGTGGATGAGGTTATTCCCAACACCCAGATGCGTGGTGTTCTGGAAACCGGCAAACCTGTTTTGATCGATTTGCTGACCAACAGTGCGGGCACGTTTGTCGTGAGCCGTCTGCCGCTGCATGACGATGAGGGGGGCGTGATCGGCGCCATCGGCATTGTGCTGTTCGACCAGCCTGAAACCACTTTGCAGCCTTTGATCAGCAAGTTCGCGAGACTGCAGCGCGATCTGGACGAAGCCAGGCGGGAGCTTGCCACCCAGCGCAGCCGCAGCCTGAAGGTGTCCATGCAAGGTGCGCGTCGCAGCAAATACAGCTTCGCCAGCTTTGTGGGCAGCAGCCCGGCGGCAGTGGAGGTCAAGCGCCAGGCCCGGCGCGCGGCTCAGTCCATGAGTCCGGTTTTGTTGCTGGGCGAGACAGGTACCGGCAAAGAAGTGCTGGCCCATGCCATCCATGCTGCTTCGACACGATCCCTGGGGCCGTTTGTCACCGTCAATATCGCCGCCATTCCTGAAGCCTTGCTGGAGGCCGAGTTCTTTGGCGTGGTTCCTGGTGCATTTACCGGCGCCGACCGCAAAGCGCGCGATGGCAAATTCAAGCTGGCCGATGGCGGAACCTTGTTTCTCGATGAGATCGGTGACATGCCTGCGAGCTTGCAGGCCAAATTGTTGCGTGCCTTGCAGGAGGGGGAGATCGAACCACTGGGTTCCAACCAGATCGTGCATTTCGATGCCCGGGTGGTGGCCGCCACCTCTCGCGATCTGCTGCAGATGGTGCGCGATGGCTTGTTCAGAGAAGACCTTTTCTACCGACTGCATGTGCTGCCGGTGCATGTGCCACCGTTGAGGCAGCGCAGCAGCGATATTCCCGCGCTGGTGGAAATGCTGTGCGAGGATCTGGCGCTGCGCAATGACATGGCGCCACCGGAGCTGGGCCGTGGGGTGCTGGAACTGCTGGTCGCACAGGCCTGGCGCGGCAATATTCGCGAGCTGCGCAATGTGCTGGAACAAGCTGCCATGCGCTGTGATGACTCGCATATCGATGCCGGACTGCTGGCGCAGGTGCTGCGCTCTTCCGGGGTCGAGCCACTAGCTCCTTCACATCGGTTATCGCTGCCGCTGACGCAGGAGCCGCTTGTCCAACAGCCGGTGGCCGGTGAACTCATCAGGCCGCTGTCCGAGCAGATGGCCGAACTTGAAGCCCGTGCGATACGGGCGGCCATGCAGGCGCATGCGGGCAACAAGCTGGCGGTCGCCAAGGCTCTCGGCATATCGCGAGCCAAGCTCTATGACAGGCTGGAGAAGCTGAATTTCTAAGCCTTGCTAGGGATTGTCCTTGGTTGAGAGGACTCTATTTGTTTTTATAGTTATAAAAAATATCTAATTTGAGTCCGGAGACAGCATGGCATTGGTACAAGGGCAAGAATTGTGGAGGCCCACGCAGCAACAGCAGGAGCAAAGCGGCCTGTGGCATTACATGAACTGGCTGCGCGACAGCCGTGGCCGTGACTGCTCCGACTATGAGGCGCTGTGGCAATGGTCGGCCACCGATATCGAAGGCTTTTGGCGCTCGATCTGGGACTACTTCGAGATTCAGGCCGATGGTGACCCGACGCAGGTGCTGGCCGGCCGCAAGATGCCGGGTGCTCAGTGGTTTCCCGACACCCGGCTCAACTATGCCGAGCATATCTTCCGCCAGGCCAGCGATCAGCGCCCGGCCATCATTGCGCGCTGCGAGGGCCATGCTCCGGTCGAAGTCTCCTGGCAGCAGCTGCAGCGCGATGTGGGTGCCCTGGCGGCAAGCCTGCGCGGTCTGGGCATTGGGCCTGGCGATCGTGTGGTGGCCTATCTGCCCAATGTGCCGCAGACCGTGGTGGCGTTTCTGGCCTGTGCCAGCATTGGCGCCATCTGGTCCAGTTGCGCGCCGGAGATGGGCGTATCCGTGGTGCTGGACCGCTTCCAGCAGATTGCCCCCAAGCTGATTTTTGCGACCGACAGCTATACCTATGCTGGCAAACGGTTCGATCGCCGTGAGGTGCTGAACGAAGTGCTCCAGGGTCTGCCCGATATCGCCCGGGTGATTCATGTGCCGGGGCCCTTGTTCGGCAGCGATGCCGAGCATGCGGACGTGCCCTGGCGTGACTGCATGCGCTGGGACGAGGCAACGCACCATGCAGCGCCGCTGCAGTTCGAGCGCCTGCCGTTCTCCCATCCGCTATGGGTGGTGTACTCCTCGGGAACCACCGGCCTGCCCAAGGCCATGGTGCACAGCCATGGCGGCATTGTGCTCACGCACCTGAAGACCAATCGCCTGCAGCACGATGTGTTGCCCGGCGATCGCTTCATGTTCCTTGGCAGCACGGGCTGGATTGTCTGGAATCTGATGATAGGCAGCCTGCTGGCTGGCGCGACCGTGGTCCTGTCCGACGGCAATCCGACGGCGCCCCATGATGATGCGCTCTGGGACTTCATAGACCAATACCAGGTCAGCATCTTTGGTTGCGGTGCGGCCTTCCTCATCAAGAGCATGAAGGATGGTGTCTCGCCGAAGAAGGGGCGCCAGTTCGAGAAGCTGCGTGCCATCAACTCCACGGGCTCGCCGCTGCCTCTCGATGCCTATGCCTGGGTCTATGAGAACGTCAAAAGCGATCTATGGCTGGCCTCGATCAGCGGCGGCACGGATATCGCCTCGGGCTTTGTGGCCTGCGCTCCCATACTGCCGGTCAATGCGGGCGAGATTCAGTGCCGCGAACTGGGCGTGGCGGCCCACGCCTTCAACGAACAGGGGCAGAAGGTGGTTGCCGAAGTCGGCGAGCTGGTGATTACCGAGCCCATGCCCTCCATGCCCGTGTTCTTCTGGAACGACGAGAGCGGCGCGCGCTACTACGACAGCTATTTCGATGTGTTTGCCGGCTACTGGCGTCATGGCGACTGGATCGAATTCAGCGAGCGCGGAACGGCCGTGATCTACGGGCGCTCGGACAGCACCATCAACCGCTTCGGCATACGCATGGGCACGGCAGAGATTTACCGTGTCGTCGAGGAGCTCGACGCCGTCAAGGACAGCCTGGTGGTCGACCTCGAATACCTGGGCCGACCTTCCTTCATGCCGCTGTTCGTGACCCTGGCCGAAGGCCAGGCATTGACGGGCGAGCTGACTGCCCAGATCAAGAACGCCATCAAGACCAAGGCTTCGGCACGCCATGTGCCCAATGTGGTGGTGCAAGTGGCCGAGATTCCGCGCACCCTCACGGGCAAGAAGATGGAAGTGCCTGTGCGCAAGCTGCTGCTGGGGGCGGACGCCGCCAAGGTGGCCAGCCCCGATGCCATGGTCAATCCGTCCAGCATTGATTTCTTTATTCAATTTCGAGAGCAGGTGCCGCAGGCGTGACAAGCGCTTGAGGCTGATTTGACTCAATACCCAAAGCAGACCCACCCATGAACCATCAAGATTTGATCGCCATCGACTTCCACACCCATGCCGAAGTCAGCTGCCGCAATCCCTTTGACAGCTATGGCGAGGAGTACGACCGCGCGGCCGACAAATACTTCGGCAGCTCGCTGCGCCCGACGATCGCCGAAACCATTGCTTATTACCGCGAGCGCAAGATCGGTCTGGTGATGTTCACGGTGGACAGCGAGGCGCAACTGGGCCGCCGCCGCATTCCCAACGAAGAGATTGCCGATGCCGCGCGCGAGAACAGCGACATGATGGTGGCGTTCGCGAGCATCGACCCGCACAAGGGCAAGATGGGTGCGCGCGAGGCCGAGCGCCTGATCACCGAATGCGGCGTCAAGGGCTTCAAGTTCCATCCCACGGTGCAGGGCTTCCATCCCTACGACCGCATGGCCTGGCCCATCTACGAGGTCATCAACCACTACAAGCTGCCCGCCATCTTCCACACCGGCCACAGCGGCATCGGTAGTGGCATGAAGTGCGGCGGCGGCCTGCGTCTGGCCTACAGCAACCCCATGCTGCTGGACGACGTGGCTGTGGATTTCGGCGATATGCAGATCGTCATGGCCCACCCCAGCTTTCCCTGGCAGGACGAGGCGATCTCGGTGGCGCTGCACAAGCCCAATGTCTGGATTGATCTGTCGGGCTGGAGCCCCAAGTATTTCCCCAAGCAGCTGGTGCAGTACGCCAACACCTTGCTGAAAGATCGTGTTCTCTTCGGCAGCGACTTCCCGCTGATCACGCCCGAGCGCTGGATGAAGGACTTCGAGGTCGCCGGTTTCAAGCCCGAGGTCATGCCCGGCATCCTCAAGGACAATGCCGTGCGCCTGCTCGAATTCGACAAAAAACGCGATGCCGCGTGATAGCAAGAAGGATCACCTCGGTGATCCTTTTTTCATTGCGGCTTGCTTGAGGCCGGGAAGCGTCCACGGCGCGAGCCCGGTGAAGTGTCTTTGAATCAGGCAATGTCTGAATTCAAGGCATTTCTGTCTGATTTTTGAACAGTTGCAAGCTGTGCATGCATGCTCTCCAGAGGAAAACCAGACTGGCACGAAGACTGCTATCTGCTCACCATACAAGTACAAGCGGAACCACCGCAAACATCCTCAAGGAGACAATACATGCACAAGCGCAGCCTGCTGCAGTTCGCGGCTCTGGCCGCCATGGTCGCCCATGTTCCGGGCGCTCTGGCTCAATCCGAAATCCGCATCGCCCATGTCTATAGCAAGACCGGGCCTTTGGAGGCCTACGGCAAACAGACGCAGGCGGGGCTGATGATGGGGCTGGAGTATGCCACGGGCGGCAGCATGACAGTGGCAGGCAAGAAGCTTGTCGTGATCGAAAAGGACGACCAGGGCAAGCCCGACCTAGGCAAGAGTCTGCTGGCTGCGGCCTATTCGGACGACAAGGCGGACCTGGCGGTGGGCCCTAGCTCATCGGGAGTGGCCCTGGCGATGCTGCCCGTGGCTGAGGAATACAAGAAAATTCTGCTCGTCGAGCCGGCGGTGGCAGACTCGATCACGGGCGACAAGTGGAACAAGTACATCTTCCGCACCGGCCGCAACTCCAGCCAGGACGCGATCAGCAATGCGGTGGCCATCGACAAGCCCGGCGTTCAGATTGCCACGCTGGCCCAGGACAATGCCTTTGGTCGCGACGGTGTCAAGGCTTTCAAGGAAGCCGTGAAAAAGGGCAAGCTGGTGCATGAGGAATATCTGCCCGCTGCCACCACCGACTTCACGGCCGGAGCCCAGCGCCTGATCGACAGGCTCAAGGATGTTCCGGGCAAGAAGGTGATCTGGGTGGTCTGGGCCGGGGCTGGCAACCCCTTCAAGATTGCCGACATGGACCTCAAGCGCTACGGCATCGAGATCGCCACCGGCGGCAACATCCTGCCCGCCATGGCCGCCTACAAGAACCTGCCGGGCATGGAGGGGGCGACCTACTACTACTTCGGCATTCCCAAGAACCCGGTGAACGAGGCCATGGTCGCCATGAGCTACAAGCAGTACAAGGCTCCGCCGGACTTCTTCACGGCTGGTGGCTTCTCGGCCGCCATGGCCATCGTCACGGCACTCAAGAAGACCAGTGGCGACACCAAGACCAACACCTTGATCAAGACCATGGAAGGCATGAGTTTTGATACGCCCAAAGGTGTCATGACGTTCCGCAAGGAAGATCACCAGGCCATGCAGAGCATGTACCACTTCAGGATCAAGAACGACCCGGCCATGGCCTGGGGCGTTCCAGAACTGGTGCGCGAGATCAAGCCTGAAGAAATGAAGGTTCCCGTTCGCAATCAGCGCTGAACCAGCCGGGAAATCTTCCCGGTTCGACCCGTCCTCTCAATTGATGAACCCTCGGAAACACGAGGGCTGGCATTGCTCATTCCTATTTCACAGATTCACGGAGACAAAGCATGCGAGTTCAATCCTGGAGAAGTGGTGTTGCCGCCCTGGCGCTATGGGGCGGCGTGAACATGGCTGCGGGGGCGGCCGTGCCGCTGGGGCAATACAACATTGCCACCGACCAGATCAGCGTGTCGGGCCTGTCGTCGGGTGGCTTCATGGCGAACCAGCTGGGCAATGCCTATTCGGCAACCTTCATGGGGGTGGGCATCTTTGCTGCGGGTCCATATATGTGTGCGGGCCTGAACAATTACACGGCCTGCATGTACAACGCCAGCATCACGAGCGCACAGCTCAATGCCATGCAAAGCAGCATTGACAGCTACAGCAGCGCCGCAAGCATCGATGCCAAGAGCCGGATAGCGGCGCAGAAGATCTACATCTTCACGGGCACCAGCGACTACACGGTGGGCCCGAATCTCACCGATGCGCTGCAAACCCAGTACCTCAACAACGCAGTGCCGCAAGCCAACATCGCCTATGTCAAGCGCTCGGGTGCAGCCCATGTTCTGCCCACCGACTTCGACAGCAGCGGCAACAACGCCTGCAGCAGCAGTGCTTCGCCCTACATCAGCAATTGCGGCTATGACGGCGCCAAGGCCGTGCTCACGCATTTCTATGGCGCGCTCAATCCGCGCAACGCTGCTCCGGCCAGCGGCAACTACATCGAGTTCAACCAGTCGGCCTATTCCAATGCCAATCCGGGCATGGCCAGCACCGGCTGGCTGTACGTGCCGCAAAGCTGCGCGAGCGGCACGCAGTGCAAGCTGCATGTGGTGCTGCACGGCTGCCAGCAGAGCACCGACAAGATCGGCGACAAGTTCGTCAGGAACACCGGCTTCAGCCGCTGGGCGGATACCAACAACATCATCGTGCTGTATCCGCAGACCCAGGTGGACAACAACAACCGCAGCACGAGCAAGAGCGGTTCGCTGGCCAATCCCAATGCCTGCTGGGACTGGATAGGCTGGTATGGCAACAATTTCGCGCAAAAGAGCGGCGTGCAGATGACGGCCATCAAGGCCATGATCGACCGCATTGCCTCCGGCACAGGCTCGGGCACCGGTGGTGGGACCGGCGGAGGTACTCCGACCCAACCGGCCCTGGCAGCACCCACGGGACTGGGTGCGTCTGTCGCCACCAGCACCAGCATGCAACTGGACTGGGGCCCCGTGACGAGTGCTGCGGGCTACAACGTCTATCGCAACGGCAACAAGGCCAATGCGCTCACGGTCTATGCCACCAGCTATGTCGACTCGGCACTGAGTCCCTCCACCAGCTATAGCTGGACGGTACGGGCTGTGGACGGCAATGGTGCCGAGAGTGCCGATTCTGCTGCGGTGAGTGCTTCGACACTGACCGGCAGCAGTCCTGCTGGTACCTGTACCACGGCCAGCAACTACGCCCATGTACAGGCCAATCGCGCCTATCAGCAGGGCGGCTATGCCTATGCCAACGGCTCGGCGCAGAACATGGGCCTGTGGAACGTGTTCTACACCACCACGCTGAAGCAGACCGGCAGCAACTACTACGTGATCGGAACCTGCCCCTGAGCAGCCGCCGCACGCAACGAGAAGGAAAGATCCGCTTTCATGGGCATTCTGGCAACTAAAGATCTCACCATCCGCTTTGGCGGCCATGTGGCCGTGAGCGCTGTAACCTGCTCGTTCGAGCCGGGCACGCTCACGGCCATCGTGGGCCCCAATGGCGCAGGGAAGACCACCTATTTCAACCTGATCTCAGGCCAGCTCAAGGCCAGCTCCGGCACGGTTACTCTGGGGGCGCGCGACCTGACGGGGCTGCCTGCTTCGGCGCGCACGCGTGCCGGGCTGGGTCGGGCCTTTCAGCTCACGAATCTCTTTCCCAATCTGAGCGTGCGGGAGAACGTGCGCCTGGCGGTGCAGGCCAGCATGGCAGGGCCGCATCGCCGGGGCCTGAACCTCTGGAGCATCTGGAGCGATCACCGGGCCGTCACGCAACGGGCACAGCAAATCCTGGACAAGGTCTCCATGTCCGAGCGTGCTGATACCGTTGTCGCCAGCCTGCCGCATGGCGACCAGCGCAAGCTGGAGGTGGCGCTGTTGATGGCGCTGGAGCCTCAGGTCTATATGTTTGACGAGCCCACGGCGGGCATGAGCCATGACGAGGCGCCGGTGATTCTGGACCTGATACGCGAACTCAAAAAAGACCGCAGCAAGATCATCCTGCTGGTGGAGCACAAGATGGACGTGGTGCGGGAGCTGGCCGACCGCATCATCGTGCTGACCAATGGGCAACTGGTGGCCGATGGCAAGCCGGCCGAAGTCATTGCATCGCCCGTGGTGCAGCAGGCCTATCTTGGCAATGCCGTGAAGGAGGACGTATGAGCAATACCGCCACCGCTTTGTTGCAGCTGTCCGGCGTTCACACCCATATCGGTGCCTATCACATACTGCATGGCGTGGATCTGGTGGTGCCGCGTGGCGAGGTCACCATGCTGCTGGGCCGCAACGGCGCTGGCAAGACCACGACGCTGCGCACCATCATGGGTCTGTGGCAGGCCAGCCAGGGCCGCATTCAGTTTGGGGAGAAGGACATCAGCCAGCTGTCCACGCCGGCCATTGCACGCCTCAATATTGCCTATGTTCCCGAGAACATGGGCATCTTCGCCGATCTCACGGTCAAGGAGAACCTGCTTCTGGCCGCTCGCGCTGCCGCCCATGCGGGCCAGATGGATGGGGCACGACTGGACTGGATTTACCAGCTTTTTCCTGCCGTGCAGAAGTTCTGGAATGCGCCTGCGGGCAAGCTCAGCGGCGGGCAAAAACAGATGGTGGCTGTGGCCCGCGCGATTGTCGAGCCGCGCGATCTGCTCATCGTCGACGAGCCCAGCAAGGGCCTGGCTCCCGCCATCATCAACAACATGATCGCGGCCTTTGCCCAGCTCAAGGCCAGCGGCGTGAGCATCTTGCTGGTGGAGCAGAACATCGACTTTGCCAAACGTCTGGGTGACGGCGTGGCGGTGATGGACAACGGCCGTGTGATTCACGCGGGGCGCATGGCGGATCTGGCGGCCGATGCGCAGCTGCAGCAGTCGCTGCTGGGCTTGTCGTTATGAGAAAAATTACATCAAAAATGCCGCAAGTGATTATCCAGTATAAGCAAGAAGCTATGAATATGAAAGCGTTGACACGCAGCTGGAGGGCGCTTGCATGAGTTTCAAGGACATGGATTACAAGCCGCTGTTGCTGGTGCCGCTGCTGGCACTGGTCACCTTGCCGCTGGTGGGCTCGCCCAGCACCTGGCTGACGCTCACCGTGGCCGGCCTGGCCATGGGCATGATCATCTTCATCATCGCTTCGGGCCTGACGCTGGTGTTCGGCCTCATGGATGTGCTTAACTTTGGCCATGGCGTGTTCATCGCGCTGGGCGCTTTTGTGGCCACCAGCGTACTCGGCGCCATGGGCGACTGGACGGGGTCGGACCAGCTCTGGCGCAATCTGGTGGCGGTGTTTCCCGCCATGCTGGTCGCGATGCTGGTGGCTGGCGCCGTGGGGCTGGCATTCGAGCGCTTTATCGTGCGCCCCGTCTATGGTCAGCATCTCAAGCAGATTCTCATCACCATGGGCGGCATGATCATTGGTGAAGAGCTGATCAAGGTCATCTGGGGCCCGCAGCAAATTCCGCTGCCCTTGCCCGAGGCGATGAAAGGCGCGTGGTTGCTGGGTGATGCGGCCGTGGAGAAATACCGCGTGTTTGCCGTGCTGGTGGGTGCGCTGGTGTTTGCCGTGCTGTTCTGGACGTTGACGCGGACCAAGCTGGGGTTGCTGATCCGCGCCGGCGTGCAGGATCGCGAGATGGTTGAAGCCCTGGGCTACCGCGTGCGCAACCTGTTCATCGGCGTGTTTGTGGCGGGCTCGGCCCTGGCCGGGCTGGGTGGTGTGATGTGGGGGCTGTACCAGCAGAACGTGATTCCGCAGATGGGCGCGCAGGTCAATGTGCTGATCTTCATCGTCATCATCATCGGTGGCCTGGGCAGCACGGGCGGCGCGTTGATCGGGTCGCTGCTGGTAGGGCTGATGGCCAACTACACGGGCTTTCTAGCTCCCAAGGTGGCGCTGTTTTCCAATATTGCACTCATGGTCGCCATCCTGCTGTGGCGCCCACAAGGCGTCTTTCCCGTCGCCAATCGCTAAGGAGTGGACACCATGCTCAATCGTTTGCTCTCCGGCGATCTACCGCGTAGCCGCATTTTGGCGGTGCTGCTGCTGGTCATTTTTATTGGCCTGGCCGTGGCACCGTTTGTCTTTCCGGGCGTCAAGGCGCTCAATGTCGCGGCCAAGGTCGTGATCTTTGTGGTGCTGGTGGCCAGCTTTGATCTGCTGCTGGGCTATACCGGCATCGTCAGCTTTGCCCACACCATGTTTTTCGGCATAGGTGCCTATGGCGTAGCCATTGCATCCAGCAAGCTGGGAGCTGGCTGGGGCGCACTGGCGCTGGGACTGGGTGCGGCGCTGCTGGTGTCGCTGGTCTTGTCGCTGGCCATCGGCCTGTTCTCGCTGCGTGTGCGCGCCATCTTCTTTGCCATGATCACGCTGGCTGTCGCGGCGGCATTTCAGACCCTGGCTTCGCAGCTGTCCGACTGGACGGGGGGCGAAGACGGCCTGACCTTCAAGATGCCCGAATGGCTGTCGCCTAGCTTCGAGCCGTTCGAGAACGAAATCTTTGGCGTGCTCGTCGACGGCAAGATCATCAGCTACTACCTGCTGTTTGTACTGGCCCTGCTGCTGGTGCTGATGCTGCTGCGCATCGTCAACTCGCCCTTTGGCCGTGTGCTGCAGGCCATCCGCGAGAACGAATTCCGTGCCGAGGCCATTGGCTACCGCGTGGTGGTTTACCGCACCACGTCGAGCGTGCTCTCGGCCCTGTTCGCCTGCGTGGCCGGTGCCATGCTGGCCGTCTGGCTGCGCTACAACGGCCCCGACACCACGCTGTCCTTCGAGATCATGATGGACTGCCTGCTCATCGTCGTCATTGGCGGCATGGGCACGATTTATGGCGCGGTGATTGGCTCCGTCATCTTTCTCGTCGCGCAAAGCTATCTGCAGGATTTGCTGCGCATCGGCAGCGAAGCGGCAGTCGGCCTGCCATGGCTGTCGGCTCTGCTGTCACCGGATCGCTGGCTGTTGTGGCTGGGTCTGCTGTTTGTGCTCTCGGTCTATTACTTCCCCACCGGGTTAGTGGGGCGGCTGCGTGCAGCGGTGCTGTCGCACAAGCCGTAATCACTTTGGATTTGATAGCTGCAAGCGTTTGATAGATAAGCGCTTCGGCCAATTTCATTTAAAAATCATGAGTTCGAATGCTTTGTTTTTGCTCCAGCCTGCTTCCTGCTACGTCACCTGTGCCGGCTATGAAATTCATTACATGGACTGGCAGCCGACTGCTGAGCCCGTTGCCACAGTGATCGCCTGGCATGGCCTGGCTCGCACAGGGCGCGATATGGATGCCCTGGCACAGTTTCTCGTGGCACAAGGCTATCGCGTCATCTGCCCGGATACGTTGGGGCGAGGACTGAGCCAGTGGAGCCGCAACTCCAGCGAGGAATACCAGCTGCGGTTTTATGCCCGGCTGGCGCGTGAGTTGATGGATGCTTTGGCACTGTCGCAGGTGCATTGGGTGGGAACCAGCATGGGCGGTGCCATCGGTACGGTGTGCGCGTCCGGCCTGTTCGAGCCGGATCTCAAGCGCCGTATTCTCACGCTCACCCTCAACGACAATGCTCCCGAGCTGGCCGAGGCTGCTCTGGCCCGCATCAAAGGCTATGCCGGTCGCCCGCCGGTGTTTGACACCGTGGCCGAGCTGGAAGCCTTTTTCCGTGCGGCCTACAAGCCTTACGGCTGGCTCAGCGATGTCGAGTGGCGCAAGCTGACCGAGACCAGCACGCGTCGCACGGACGACGGCCGCATCACCCCGCATTACGACCCGCGCATGATCGAGCAGTTCACCGAGCACGACAACGACTATCTGCTCTGGGATCACTATGATGCGCTGCAACTGCCTGTGCTGCTGCTGCGCGGCGAGGCGTCTGATCTGGTGCTCAAGCCGGTGGCCGAGCAGATGATGCAGCGCGGTCCCGGTGCCCAAGGGCTGCTAACGTGGCTGGAGGTGCCGGGCTGCGGCCATGCACCAGCGCTTAATGTGAGCGCGCATTTCGAGGCAATCCAGTCCCATCTGCATCTGGCTTGAAACCCAACAACCTCGCGGACTCGGGGATGTTTGCGTCTCGCTAGCATCGGGAGCTAACCTTGGGCAGGGTAAGGAGCGTGGGTCATGGGCTTTGTCGTGGATCTGATTCGGGAATACGGCTTCGGCATTGTTTTTCTCAATGTGCTGATTGAGCAGATGGGGGCACCCATTCCAGCTTATCCGGTGCTGGTAGTGACGGGCGCGCTGGAGGGCACAAGCATGGCGCGGCTGGGCTTGCTTACGCTGATTGCCGTGGTTGCAGCCCTGATTGCGGATGTGCTCTGGTATCGCGCGGGCAAGGCCTATGGGCAAAAGGTGCTGGGGCAGATCTGCCGCATCTCGCTCTCGCCTGATGCCTGCATTCGCCAGACGGAATCTGTGTACGGCCGCTGGGGTGCCAAGTCCTTGCTGGTGGCCAAGTTCGTGCCGGGTTTTGCCTCCATCGCCAGTGCCCTGGCCGGCGTGGTGGGCACGCCTTTTCGCACCTTTGTGCTTTTCGATACGCTGGGGGCCCTGATCTGGGTTGGCTCGGCCGTGTTTCTGGGCTCGCTGTTCAGCTCCACCGTGGAGGATTTGCTCGATGTGCTGACGGCGCTGGGCAAATGGGGGCTGCTGCTGCTAGCGGTGGCGTTTGCCGTGTTCGTGGCACGCAAGTGGTGGCAGAGACAGCGCGTGGTGCGCTCGCTGAAGATGCCGCGCATGTCGGTCGAAGAACTGGCGGGGCTCAATGCCCGGGGCACGACACCGACGGTGATCGATGTGCGCGAACCCCTGCTATTCGGTCAGGGTCATATTCCTGGAGCCAGTTCCTGGCTGGAACACCAGGGCAAGGGCAGGCCGGCCTACGAACATTTGCTGCCGCGCGAGCAGCATGAGCATGGCCTGGTGGTGTATTGCGACTGTCCCGACGAGATCTCCGCTGCGCGTGTGGCCCGGCAATTGCAGCGTGCGGGATTTCACAATGTACGGCCCTTGACCGGGGGACTGTCCGCCTGGGAGGCGGCGGGCTTTGAGCTGGAAAAGCCCGAGGCCTGATACGGCGCAAAAGAAAACGCCCTGACCAGCGGACAGGGCGTCGGGGATAGCGGCGCTTATTTGCCGGTCGGCATGGAGCAATGTCCGCCCTGTGCCGCCTGGCCGGAGCCGGCGGCAATCAGCGGTGCTTCGAAGCGCAGGTCAATGGCTGGCGATGTCTGAAAGTCCCAGGCCAGAAAGACCAGCAGTACGGCCCAGAAGACGGCGCGCAAGGTATTGGGTGAAGTCATGAAGTTCCTTGCTCAGAAGCCGAAATGGCGGCGGATACGCAGGCCGAAGATGGTGCCCGCAAACGCTAGCGGCACCCAGATCCAGCCGTGGATGGAGCCCGTGGAAATGCCCGATAGCATGGCCCCCACATTGCAGCCAAAGGCCAGACGCGAGCTATAGCCCAGCACCAGCCCCGCGACCAGGGCCACGACCCATTGCGTGCCGGTCAGCGCCTTGGCTGTCGCGGGTTTGCCCGCTGCAATCCACAGTGCGCCGCCCAGAATGCCTATATTGGTGATGCTGGTCACATCCAGCAGCACGGTCTCATGCAGGCGCGCGGCGTTGCCGGGCTGGCTCCAGAACCAGTTGCTGGCCAGATCGATTGCACCCGTGGCATTGGCCACCTTGGCGGCCCACAGGCCAAAGCCATAGACCACGCCCCAGGGCTGGCCTGCAATGATCAGGTTCAGCGTAGCCAGCACTGCCAGCAGCACGGCACCTACCAGCCACTTGCGCACCAGCAGCGGCTTGGCAGGGCGGTTAAGAGTTGCGTTGGCTTTTTTGACGTACAGCGCCACGCCTGCTGCCACTACGGCCAGTGCGGCCAGCGTGGCGATCAGCGCCGGTGCCCAGCCCCATTCAGTCACCAGACCCACGGGCGCGGTATTGCCCAGATCCAGCCACCAGCCCAGGTGCAGGCTGCCCATAAAGCTGCCAATGGCAAACAGCGGCAAGATAGCCGTGTTCATGGGGATGCCCATGCCCGCCTTGTACAGCGTGCCGCTGCCGCAGCCGTCGGCAATCTGCATGCACAGGCCAAAGACAAAAGCCCCCACCAGCAAGCTGATGCTGGGTGGGCCAAGTGCGGCAGTCAGCTCAGGAAAATGGCCCAGCAGGGGCATGGCGAGGGCTGCAGCCAGGGCCAGCAGCAAGAGCTGGCCAAAGATGCCGCTACCGTCTTTTTCCTCGACCAGCATGCGCCAGCCGGTGGTGAAGCCAAAGCGCTTGCCAGCCAGCACGGCACCCAGGCCAATGCCCACGGCAAACAAGGCCGCCTGACGCACCGAGACGGACCACAGCAGCCAGCCAAAGAAGATGGCCAGCAGGGCCGTAATGGGAAGTCGTTTCATTCTTGGTATTGATTTGATAGCTTCCAGCGCTTGATGCATAAGCGCTGGAGCCTATTTTTATTTAAAAGTCTTTTCCCACCACTTTTGGGCGTCGTATGCCAGCGATTGGGCGCGACCCGGCTGATTGGCCATGCGCGGAGCATCCTTGGATTGCGTCCAGTCCACCATGGAGCCTGCGTAGAGCTTCACATTGGGCAGGCCGGCCATTTCAGACAGGCCAAACCAGTCGGTGGCCGCCCAGTGGCCGGTGTTGCAGAAGGACACCATGTCCTGACCTTGCTGGCGCTGGATCTGGCTGGCAATGGTCTTGGCCTTTGCCGCATCGACAAACAGCGTGCTGCCGGGCACAAACCACTGGTTGAAATCCAGCTGCTGGGCGCCGGGCAAAGTGCCAGACAGTTTGGCAGCAGGCGCGCGGGTCTTACCTTGGTAGAAAGCATCGGGACGCGAATCAACCAGCGCGGCGTTGGACAGGTCTACGTGCTTGCCCACATCTTGCTGTGTGGCCAGCCAGTTAGCGTCAAAACTGGGTGCGTAGCTGCTGGGGTTGATCTGCAGGGTGGTCTTGCCCACGGGCTTGCCTGCGGCTTGCCATGCCTTCATACCGCCATTGACGATGGACAGCTCCTTGAGGCCAAGGCTCTTGAGCGTCCAGTACACGCGGGCTGTGGCACCAAAGTCTGTCGCGTCGGCACCGCTGGAAATCACCACGGCGTGGGTCGCAGGCGTCAGGCCCAGCGATTGCACCAGCGCCACCAGCTTGGGCTGGTCAGGCAGCTCGCCGGGGTTGGTCGCAGGGCCGCGCCATTTGCCATAGGGAGCGTTAGCGGCCTTGTCGATGTGACCGGCCTCAAAGGCTTTGGGGTCGCGGATATCGATGAGGCGCACGTCGGCCTGCTGCAGCAGGGGTTGCAATTGTTCAGGAGTGAGCAAGGGCTGGGCGGCAAGCGTCCAACTGCTGGCAGTCAGGCCCAAGCCCAGACCCAGCGCATAGGTGGTTAGAGAGTTTTTCATGGCAGGAGTCGGACGGTGCCGAGTCGTAAAGCGGGCTTGGCTATGCCCAATGCCTCTATTGTCCTGTCTTGGGTCAAGAAGGCCAACGATGAAAAACTTGTCTGCTTATGGCCTGGGGTCATGAACAGCCACAGGGCTGATGCAGCTCTCAAAATTCATGGAAATAATGGCTGTAACGCTTTATCTATAAGTGCATGAAGCTATCAAATCTGAATATCAATCAGGATTTTTGAGCTGGAAACAGCTCGCGCAAGGCACGTCGGATACTGCCATAGCCCGTGCATCGGCAAAGGTTTCCGCACATCAGGGCTTCGGCTTCAGTGGCTGTGGGGCGTGGCTGCTGCTGGTGCAGCCAGCTCATGCTCATGACCATGCCGGACGTGCAATAGCCGCATTGCACACCGCCGCAGCGCGCGAGTGCGTCGCGCACTGGCTCGCTGGCGCTGTCCTGCGCCAATGACTCTATGGTGCGCACGGCCTGGCCCTGGATTTGATAGGCCATGAGCAGGCAGGCATTCACTGGCTCGCCATTGAGCCAGACCATGCATGCGCCGCAGCGGCCTACTTCGCAGCCGGGCTTGGCGCCGGTCACCAGCCAATGCTCGCGCAGCAATGTCAGCAGCCGGGTGTCGGGGCTGCAGGCCGCGCTGACCGACTGGCCGTTCAGGTTCAGCTGCAGCTGGAAAGTCTCGGCCTCCTTTGTGGCCGCCGAGTAGGGCATGCCGGTGTGGTCTGGTGTGTTTGTCGTCATGGTGTGGATGACTCCGGGCCGGCTTCCAGCAGCGCAATCACGCGGGCCGGCGTCATGGGGAGCTGAGTGATGGGGTGCTGCAGCGCAGTAGCCATGGCATTGGCCACTGCGGGCAGGGCAAAGTTGACGCTGATCTCGCCGGCACCACGTGGGCCTATGGGGTCGCCTGCCGGCAGATTTTCAATCGCCAGCACCTGCATGGCGGGAGCGTCGGCCAACGTGGGGATCAGGTAGCCGTCGAGATTGCGCGCCTGGTAATGGCCGCCCACGCATTCCAGCTCTTCCTGCGTGCACATGGCCAGACCCATCACGGCTCCACCCTCCATCTGGCCCAGATAGCCCTGGGCCGATGCCACGGGTCCCAGCGCCGTGCACATCACCAGGTTCTGAACCTGTACCATGCCGCTCCAGGTATCGATGCGCACTTCGGCAATCGCCGCGCAGGCACCAAAGACGAAATGGCTGTCATGTGCATTGCCATCCGGATCTTCCGCATGCAGGTGAATGGCGATGAGCGGGCGTTCTTCAGCCATGGCCAGGGCTAGCTCGGCATAGCCTAGCAGCAGGCCCTGGGCGTTCTCTATGCCTTGCTTGCCGCAGCACAGAGTTGCATCGGGCCGCAGCGCTGAGGCGGCTGAGAGCAGAGATTCCTGCCAGGGTTGCGCAGCCTCTTGCAAGGCACGCCACACCAGAGTGGTGGCGCGTGATGCGGCCACGGGGCCTGAGTCGGGCGTCAGCCGGGTATCGCCCAGCATCGGTCTGACGCGATCTGGCGCACAGCCCAGTTGCTGCGCGCAAAGACTTTGTATGGCACCGACCAGGTTCTGACCCAGCTCGGTAAAGCCGCAACGCAGCTCGATCGCGCCGTCGGCGGCCAAGGCCAGCTCAATGCGGCAGTCGCTGGGGCCGCCCTTGCCAAAGCCATCGCTGCGATGGATCAGCGTCATGCCCACACCATGCAGATGGCGGCCGTCTTCGCTGTGCCAGCGATGCGGGCCGCGCCACAGCGGCTGTTGGCGGGCCACATCGAGTGCGCGCTGCGGTCCGTCAAACGGCACGAGGTATTGACCCAGCGGGCCGGGCGCCTCGGGTGGGGCAAGGTTGAGGGCGCGAAAGGTATCCGGTGTCATGCCCGCGAGCTGGGCCAATCTGTCGATCTGCTGCTCGAGCGCAAACTGCGCCTGCACGGCACCGAAACCGCGAAATGCCCCGGAGATGCCGTTGTTGGTGTAGGCCAGTCTGGCGCTCAGGTCCAGTACCAGATATTGGTAGGGTCCTGGTGCATGCTCGAGCGCCGCATCCAGGACCTCGGGGCCATGCGTGGCATAAGCACCGGTGTCGGCCAGAATTTCGACTTGGTGAACGGTGAGTTTTCCCTGCGCATCGCAGCCCGTGCGCATTCGGATCTGCATGGGGTGGCGCTTGACGCCCAGATCCACCGATTGCGGGCGCGTCAAATGCAGGCGCACAGGTCGCTGTGCCTTCCAGGCCAGCAGGGCGGCGATGGGCTGAATCGTCAGCTCATCCTTGCCGCCGTAGGAGCCGCCCACGGGCGTACCGACGGCATGCACCTTGTCGTGCGGCATTCCCAGCATGTCGGCGATGACCTGCTTTTCCCGGGCGGGGTTGTGGCTGCCGAAGAACAGGCTCAGGCCGCCTGCGCCATCGGGTTCGGCCACGCCGCCTTCGGTCTCAAGAAAGGCATGCATCTGGCGCGGCGTTGCATAGCTGTCCTGAACCCAGTGGACGGTGGCCGCCTGGGCTGCATGCATGTCGCCACGGCGGTGGCTGATGCCATGCAGCAGGTTGCCACCCTCATGCACCAGTTGGTCGGCGGTTTGTGCTCCGTCAAGCGCGGCAAGGGGGTCGCAGACCAAAGGCAGGAGCTCGTATTCGACCTCAATCAGTGCCAGCGCCTGCAGGGCCGTAGCCATGTCAACAGCCGCAACGGCGGCAACCGGGTCGCCCACATGGCGCACCTTGTCGATGCAGAGCACGGGCCGGTCCACCTTGCGCAGGCCGTAGTACTTGATGCCGCTGATATCGGCATGGGTGACCACGGCATGAACGCCTGGCAGGGCTTTGGCCGCACCGGTCTCGATGCGCAGAATGCGGGCATGGGGGTGGGGGCTGCCCAGAATGGCACCGCGCAGTTGGCCGGGCCGTATGCGATCGGTCAGAAAGCCAGGGTTGCCTCCGAGCTTGGCTACGGCGTCGGGTCTGGGCTGCAAGGACTCGTAGCCCAGGTCGCGGATGTGGTGAGGGATGGGGAATTCCATGACGGCTCAGGCAAGCAGCTTGCAATGTCCCGCAATCAGGCGGCTGGCGATCATGGCCAGATCCGGGGGCAGGGTCTGCTGACAGGTGGTGCGGATATCGCTGACAGTGGGACGAACCTGCAACTCATGCGCATAGGCCAGCAGTTTTTCCGTGGCCAGCAGGCGGTGTACGCCGATGCCGGGGGTGGCTGCGGCAATACGGTCCACGCTCAGTGGTTCTTGCCCATCCATCCAGCGTATGGTCATGCGAAGCCGCGCCGGGGAGAATGCCGCGCGATAGCCGGCCTTCTCGAAGATCAGTGGCCGGGGCGGCATCACATCACTGCGGGGCAGAAAAAAGGACAGCATCAGAGGCTTATCCATGAGCTGCAGCGTCTGCGCCAGCGACTGGATGTTTCCATCCGTCAGCTCGACTTGCGCATCCATGGCCAGCAGCACGGGGCAGCAATCACCCTCGCCCCAGCCTATATTGCCGCCCAGGGTGCCCAGTCGGCGCACCCCCATGGCACCTAGCTGTTCCAGGGCCTGTACCAGCACGGGCGCATGCTGCTGCACCAGTGGATTGCAGCGGACGGCTTCCAGTCGCATGCCCGCGCCTATGCGCAGGTATTGGGGGGTCAGGCTGATCTGCTGCATCTCTGGCCAGTGCATCACATTGATGAAATGCGTGGCCTGGGGTGCCAGACGCGGCTCTGCCCAGGATTGCTGCAGCAGCGTTCCCCCGGCGATAAAGCAGGCGGTCTGGCCCAGCTTTCGGGCCAGAGCCTGCGCTGCCTGGGGCGATGAGGGATGGGTGAGCAGCATGACGCGGCTTTCTTCTGGCGCTTAGCGCTGCGCCCAGAACGCTTGCTGTTGCGCGGCGATTTCGGCTTCCATCTCGGGCACGGGGCCGATCAGTTCCACCGCTTTCTGGCAATGCTCGAAGACATAGCGCGAGGAGACGCTCATGGTCGGGTTCTCGCCATGGCTGCCCGTGCATTCCAACAGTCGGTGCTCGGTCATGCCGAACACGATGCGGCCGATATTGGCCCAGTAGGCGGTGCCGGCGCACATGCAGCAGGGCTCCACATTGGTGTAGAGCGTGCAGCTCCAGAGAAAATCGGGCGTGTAATTGGTGGCCGCGATGCGGGCCAAGGTGGACTCGGCGTGGTTGACGGTGTCGATATTGCATTGCTCCATGAGCACGGTTTCCTGATCAGGCCCGACCAGCACAGCACCAAACGGGTGGTGGCCCATTTGTGTGGCACGCTCGGCCACGGCCTGTGCGTGGCGCAGATTGCGCTGTATCTGTTCGGGAGTTGGCGTCAGGCCTTGCGGGGGGAATGTGGTGTTGGTCATTGGATTGGTCTTTGTTTGGGTCAGGCGGGAGTGCTCTGGCTCCAGGGGAAGAGGCGTTTGTGCAACTGCTGCACCGCACCGTAAAGCAGCAGGCTGCACAGCACCAGCAGGCCCAGCGCGGCAAAGGCGACCGGTACCTTGAACGAAGAGGTGGCAAACAAAATCAGATAGCCCAGACCTTTTTCCGCAGCCACGAACTCGGCGACCACGGCACCCACAATGGCCAGCGTGATGGAGACTTTGAGGGCCGAGAACACATAGGGCACGGCAAACGGCATGCGAATCTGCCAGTACTGACGGCTGGTAGTGGCGCGAAGCGAACGCGACAGCTCTACCAGTTCTGTCGGCACCGATGCCAGGCCCAGAGCCGTTGAAACCACCAGCGGGAAAAAGGCAATCAGTGTGGTGATGACCACGCGCGGCAACAGTCCGGCCCCGAGCGTGACGACGATGATGGGGGCCACAGCCACGATGGGCGTGGACTGGATCACCACTAGCCAGGGCATGATGATCTTGGACAGCAATTTTGAACGTGTGATGGCAATGGCCAGCGGAATGGCCAGCGCAATCGCCAGCACATAGCCGATCAGTGCAACTTGCAAGGTGGCCGTGACATGCTCCAGCCAGCGGGGCAGACCCAGCTCTGCGGCGGCGCTCCAGATGACGCTGGGGGCCGGGAAAATGTATTCAGGTATCTGCGCCAGGCGACAGGAGCATTCCCAGATCGCTAGGGCGGCGAGAAAAACCAGCAGCGAGGCGTGGCGTTGAAGCAATGCGGGCATAAAAGTGGCCTCTAGGAGCTGCGGGTGGGGCTTTAAGTGTGTGCAGGGTGTTTGCTGAAGACCTTGACGCGAATGTCATTGGCCATTTCAGTGAACACAGGGTCGGCCAGCGTGGCCATGCTGCGCGGGCGCGGCAGTGGCACATCGATGATCTCGGCCACGCGGCCGGGGCGAGCGCTCATGACCACGATGCGATCGGAAAGCAGCAAGGCTTCTTGAATCGAGTGGGTCACGAAGACAACGGTCTTGGGGCGCTCGTTCCAGATGCGCAGCAGCTCAAAGCTCATCTCGTCGCGGGTGAGGGCATCGAGCGCAGAAAAAGGCTCGTCCATCAGCAAAATATCGGGGTCATGCAGTAGCGAGCGGGCAATCGAGACGCGCTGCTGCATGCCGCCAGACAGCTCGTGCGGACGCTTGTGGGCAAATTCTTTGAGGCCGACCATGGCCAGTAACTGCTTGGCGCGGGCTTCTTCCTTCATTTCCACTTGGCCGTATTTGTGGCGCATGGGGAAGGTGATGTTGTCCAGCACCGTGAGCCAGGGCAGCAGAGTGGGTTTCTGGAACACCATGCCGATTTCATCGCGGGGCTCGTTGACGGGAAGATCGAAGATGCGTACCTCGCCGCTGCTGGGGCGCAGCAAGCCTGCAAGCAGGCGCAGGATGGTGGATTTGCCGCAACCCGAAGGACCGATCAGCGAGACAAACTCATTACGGCGCAGATGCAGGTCCACGCCCTGCAGGGCTGTGACAGGGCTGCCATCACTGGAGACAAAGGTCTGGGTGACCGCGTTCAGATCGATTACATATTGCATGGCAGGCGATCAAGGAAAGAGAAGCAAAAGCAGAATCGACGGCAGCACTGTGCTGCCGTCATGCGGGACTTATTTGCTCAGAAAGCTGCGGTCGACCAAAGTCTCGGGGTCAAGCTTCTTGAGGTCGTAGCTCATGGACTGGGCCACCCAGTTCCAGGTCGATGCCAGCAGCTTGGGCTCGAACTTGCCCAGGCCGTCGCGCTGGCTGATCTCGTTCCTGAGCAGCGGAATCGAGGCTTCAAATTCGGCCTTGATCACGGCAACTTCGGCTTCGGGCACCTGGGCCTTCAGCGATTCGGCAGCCTTTTGCGGGCTTTGCATGGAAAATTCCAGCGATCTGGTCAGCGCGCGCACATAGCGCTTGAGCACCTCGGGGCGCTCCTTGATGGTCTTGTCGCTGGCCATGGCAGACCAGCCATAGCCGTCCAGGCCGAACTGCGTCCAGGGAAGGACCGACAGGTCTTTGTTGGCTTGCTTGAGCACGGCACCGAAGGCGGGGGCCACGGTCACCCAGTTGATGGTCGCGTCCACACGGCCCTGGGCCAGCATGGGGGCCAGTGTGGCCGGGTCGGATTTGATGACCTTGATCTTGCTGGCATCCACGCCGTTTTTTTGCAGCACGATGGGCCACAGCGCATTGGAGGAGGAGAAGGTTGGCATGGCCACAGTCTTGCCTTCCATGTCCTTGAGGCTTTTGATTTTGCTGTCGGCACGCGTGAAGAGCGCATCGGGTTGTTTGGAGTACAGCGACATCACAGCTTTGACCGGAATCTTGCCTTCGGCGGCGGCCATCATCAGCGCCGAGATACCGCCAAAGCCTACATCGGCCGAGCCCGAGGCGACCTTGGTCACGGCATCGGCCGAGCCGCGGCCGGGAACAATCCTCACGTCCAGGCCTTCTTCCTTGAAAAAGCCTTGCTGCAAGCCGGCATAGACAAAGGATTTGTCGCCGCCGGGAAGCCAGTCCAGTTGCACGGTGAGCTTATCGGCGGCCTGAGCGACACCGCCACCGGCGATGAGCATGGCGGCAAGGGCGGAGAGTTTGAAGGAGGTGCTGCGGCGGGTCATGGGAGCTTCCTGAATAGTGCGAAGGTGGGAGAGTTGTTTGCTATACATTGATGAGCGGTATGCGCAAATCCATCAATGGCTTGAAGGCAATTTCATTCAAAGCGGGCAGCAAGGCATCGGTCAGCTCTTGCGGGCAGGCCAGTTGGGGCACATGGCCGCAGTCGAGGCTGATACGCCTGGCGCCCGGCGTGAGTTGCTGCATGCGCTGCTGCAGATGCAGCGTCACGGACCGGTCATGGCGGCATTCCACATAGATGCGAGGTATCCGGCCAAAGCGTTCCGCGCTGAGCTGGTTGAGCATGGCTCGGCCCGTCTCGGGTTGGACGCACAGGCGGCTGGCAGCCTTGAGCGCCGCGGTCGGATTGCAGTCATGAAGAAACACGGTCATGGCTGCATCCAGCGCGACGCTGCTGGCGCTGTGATCCTCATTCCAGATCAAATGAGGTCCTATGCCTTCGTAGCGAAACGTTGGGTCGGCGGCCCGGCATTGCCGGATCACATCGGCATAGCCCATGCCGCTGGGAAGCATCATGCCGGCCAGGTAGACCAGGGCGCTGACGCGCTCCGGTGCGGCCTGTGCGACCTGAGAGGCTGTGATGCCACCGCCGCTGTGGCCGATCACCACGGCAGGGCCGTCCAGCGATTCCAGCACCCGCAGCACATGATTCGTGTAGCCGCTCAGGTGGGCGTGGCCCTCGTCTTCGGTCGATGCATCGTTGCCCGGCAGGTTGACGGCAATCACGTTCCAGCCTTTGGCCTGCAGCAGGGGAATCCAGGCTGCAAAAGCCCAGCTGCCCTGCCAGGCCCCGTGGATCAGCACCATATTGCGTGAGTTTGTCATCGTGGCCTCCGTCAACCGTAGGTGCGGCGATAGCATTCGATCTGGTGCTGCTCCACCGTGACGGCCGGGTACTTGGGCTGTTCGCCTTCGTCCAGGCAGGTGGTAATGCATTCCACCTTGTGCATCGGGTTGCCGGTGAAGAAAAAAGGCACGGAGTAGCGCTCGCGGCCCGAGATATTGATCACCCGGTGCAAGGTGGATACATAGCGGTCATTGGTCCAGCGTGCAAACAGGTCGCCGATATTGACCACGAAGGCTCCGGGCACGGGTGGTGCATCGATCCAGCTTTGCCCATCTTTGTCCCAGACCTGCAGACCGCCAGCCTCGTCCTGCAGCAGCAGCGTCACGCCGCCAAAGTCCGTGTGCGCGCCACAGCCTTTTTCGCCGGGTTCGGGGTTGGCGGGCTGAGGCGGGTAGTGCAGCAGGCGCAGGGTGGCGGCGGCTTCATGCAGATAGCCATCGAAGTGGCTGATCGGCAGGCCCAGCGACAGGGCCAGGCCGCGTACGACGGTAGCACCCAGGCCATAGGCCGCCTGGTAGTAGCTCTGCATTACGGTGCGGAAATCGGGCAGAGTCTCTGGCCATTGGTTGGGTCCGGTATTGAAGCGGCCGGCCAGAACGCGCGGGTCGTTGGCGGCAACCTCGGCACCCGCATAAAAGCTTTCCTTGAGGTCGGGTGGTGCGCCGCTCTCCAGCGTCTGGGCGCGCAGCGGTTCATAGCCGCGATTGCTGCGGGAGAGTTTTTTGTCTACAGCCAGCTTTTCAGCCATGGGCAGGTCAAAGAAGCGCTGGCTGGCGGCAAATACGTTGTGGATCAGCGCCGGGTCGATGCCGTGGCCGGTGATGTAGAAAAAGCCGCGTTGCTCGCAAGCCTGGCGCAGCTGCCCTGCCACCAGGTGCTGATCCACGGGATCATGGCTGCGCAGGCCGCTGATATCGATGATGGGGAGGGCAGAGTGGCTCACAAAAGGCTTCCAAAAGCTGAAGATCTGGAGCCAGTTTAGAAAGCATGCTCTGTGCTGGATAGCGCAGCTTTTGCTGCGGGGTGATCTAAAAATGTGAGCGGTTATCGCTTGCGGGTAAAGAGATGCACGGCGTTGGTGCATTGAGTCGAAGGTGTGCGCACAAGGCCGGTGCAGGGACTTGAGGTGGCCTGAGATTTGCTGCTAAGGATGGGTGGACGTAGCTTTCCCATAGCTATCGACCCATTCACGCAATGCCGCACTTTCCTCGTTCTCGCGGGTTTCTATGGCGTCGGCCACGATGCGGTTGAAGGCGTCGAGTGCCGAAGGCAGCGTGCGCCCCGCACGCACGTAGACGCCCAGTTCGGAATACAGCGTGCTGGGTGTGTCCAGCGGCACATGGACCAGCCGCCCCTCGCGCAGCTCTCTTTCCAGACCCAGACGGCTCTGGAAAGAGAGCCCCACGCCGCGCTCGACCAGACTTTTGGCCAGCTCTATGGACGAGGTTTCCAGCAGCACCTGCAATGCACGCTTGTGGTGCGTCAACAAGGGCTGCAGCAGCTCGTGCATGGAGAGCTCGGGCGTTGGCAGAATCAACGGAAAGGCCGCGCATTGTGCAAAACCCACGCGCTCCAGCTGGGCAATCGGGTGCTTGGGCGGCACGATGGCACCCAGCGCAAACCGGCCCATGGTGCACTGGCGCAGATTGTCGTGGCGCTTGACTGAAAAGCCGATGCCAACGTCCGCATCGCCCTGAATCACGGCCTGTGCAGCCTGTTGCGAGCCACAGGTGCGCACATGAATCTGAATCGTCGGATAGCGCCTGTGCATCTGGGTGAGCACGGCAGGCATCAGGTCGGCGTTAAGACCTTCCACGGCAGCCACGCTGACAGAGCCGCGGCGCACGCCGCGCAGCAACTCCAGTTCGGTGGCAAGGCGGTGCTCGTCCTGCAGCACCGTGATGACATGGCGCGAGAACACCTCGCCGGCAGCCGTGAGCCGCAGGCCGGAGCTGAGGCGCTCGAACAGCGGACTGCCAATCTCGTCTTCGAGCAGCAGCAACTGGCGATTGACAGCCGATGAGGCGACATGCAGGTGGCGTGCGGCCTCGCGTATGGAGCCGCAGCGGCGAATCATGTCGAAATAGCGAATGGAGCGGGCGTGGATATGCATGCCCTTTCAGGCTGCATATGCCGTGCCAGTTCGCGGGTGCTTGGCCGCTCTGGTTTTACTGAGATGACCCAGTCGATTGGGCGCGCTGGGCTCGGGCCTTGAGTTCGGCTTCGTCTTCGCGCTGCGTGGGCCAGCCCTGCATGTGCTGCTGGGCAATATTGCTCAGAGCCGTCAGCCACGGCGCGCTGTCGTTCAGGCAGTCTATGTATTCAAACTGCTTGCCGCCTGCGTGCAGAAAGGCTTCGCGTGCTTCCTGGCTGATTTCTTCCAGTGTTTCAAGGCAGTCGCTGGTAAAGCCGGGGCAGACAACATCTACGCGCTGGGTTCCGGCCTGCGCCAAGGCAATCAGCGAGGGTTCGGTATAGGGTTCCAGCCACTTGGCCTTGCCAAATCGCGACTGGAAGGTGACCAGGTACTGATCGGCATTGAGCTTGAGGCGCTCGGCCAGCAGGCGCGCAGTTTTGTGCGATTCGCAGTGATAGGGGTCGCCCAGGTGCAGGGTGCGCTCGGGCACGCCGTGAAAGCTCATGACCAGCTTTTCCCCCCGGCCATGGCCGCGCCAGTGCGCTTCGATGCGCTGGGCCAGTGCGTCGATATAGCCTGCATCGTCGTGGTAACGGTTCACAAAGCGCAGCTCAGGAATGTGGCGCTGGGTCTTGGCCCAGTCATACACGGCATCAAACACGCTGGCCGTGGTCGTGCCCGAGTACTGAGGGTACAGCGGCAAAATCAGAATGCGCGTGCAGCCTTCTTTTTTGAGGGCATCCAGTTGCGCCTCGATGGACGGCTTGCCATAGCGCATGGCGGGCAGCACCTGCACGTTGTGGCCGCGCTCGCCCAGCCAGCCGCGCAACAGTGTGGCCTGGCGCGTGGTCCAGTGCAGAAGTGGGGAGCCGTCTTTTTCATGCCAGACCGTGGCGTACTTGGCGGCCGATTTGGCCGGACGCGTGCGCAAGATGATGCCGTGCAGAATCGGCCACCAGGCGAGTTTGGGAATCTCGACGACTCGGTCATCGCTCAGAAACTGGGCCAGATACGGGCGCACGGCTGCGGCAGTCGGGGCATCGGGTGTGCCTAGATTGCACAGCAGAATGCCGGTGCGGGCGGATTGATCGTGGCGGAAGCTGGGTTCGGGCGCAAAGCGTGATGGCATGGCGCAATTGTGTCAGCTAAGAAGCGAGCGTGGCAGCTCTGCGCGTTTGCATTGCCGCTATCCTTGCGGGTATGCAAGCTCAAGACACCATCAATCCCGCCATCGAAATTCTGCAGCAGCTGCGCGCTAGCGGCCAGATTCGTGCCATCAGCTTGGATCTGGATGACACGTTATGGCCTATCTGGCCCACCATTGCCAAGGCCGAAGGCATTTTGCTGCGCTGGCTGGAGCAGCATGCGCCCGGCACGGCCCAAAGTCTGGGAGATACCGCGACGGTGCGGGCACTGCGCCATGAAATTGTGACGCTGCGCCCTGATCTGAAAACCGACCTGAGTGGCCTGCGTCGCGAATCCATTCGTCTGGCACTGACGCGTGCTGGGGACGACCCGGCACTGGCCGAGCCTGCATTCGATGAATTTTTTGCGGCACGCCATCAGGTGGATCTGTTTGATGACGCATTGCCTGCCCTGCAGTTCTTCTCGCAGCGCTGGCCAGTCGTGGCGCTCTCCAACGGCAATGCCAACGTGAATGTGGTTGGCATTGGTGAACACTTCAAGGCATCGCTGTCGGCCAGCGGTGCGGGCATGGCCAAGCCGGATATACGCTTTTTCCAGGCCGCAGCCGATGCCGTGGGCGTCGCGCCCGAGCATGTGCTGCATATCGGCGATGATGCGGCTCTGGATGTGCAGGGCGCCATGGATGCGGGTATGCACGCGGTGTGGCTCAACCGTGAGCAGTTAGCATGGCCTTGCGTGGGTCCTGAACCCCACGTCACAGTCGCCAGCCTTTGGCAGTTGTGTCAGGGGCTGGCAGATCGTTGACCTGACGAGCGAGAGCGTGCGCGGGTCGGCGAAGAGGAGTTGCCTATGCCTACCTGCCAGACCGCCTGCCTTTTCACCCCGCCGCCACTGGCGCCGGTGCATACCATCTCCTGGAGTCAGCCGCTGGTGTGGCTTTCCAGAGCCTTGCGGGACATTGCTAACGCTCCTTTAATGAGCATGGCGCATGGTCTCATCTTGATCCTGATCGGTGCAGCCATCCTGACCGTGGGGCACAATCGCTTCTGGTTGATGGCAGGAGCCTTGTCTGGCTTTCTGGTGGTAGGGCCTCTGGTGGCCACCAGCCTGTATGCCATCAGCCGGGCCATTGAGCGCGGTGAGACTGCGAACTGGAGTCTGATTCGCAAAACCTGGACTCAATGGCAAAGCTGCCATGCCACGGGTCGGGGAGGGTACTGGTGCATGGTGAAGTTTGGTGCGCTGCTGGCGCTGGCGGCCACAGGCTGGGTGCTGATTTCTGCATCGTTGATCACCGTGATGTCGCCCGTGCATGTGGAGACATTGCAGGACTTCATTGCGGATGTGGTGCTGGCCAAGGATGGTCAGCTTTTCATGCAATGGATGGCTTTGGGCAGCTTTCTGGCTGCCCCGATATTTGCGTCCAGCGTAGTGGCCATGCCGCTGATGCTGGACAGGCGAGTGACTGTGCGCCAGGCCGTGTTGACCAGCTGGTCCGTGGTTCTGGCTAACCCGAGGCCTATGGCTTTGTGGGCGGCGCTGATTGTATTGTTGACTTTGCTGGGCCTTGGCAGCTATTTGCTGGGGCTGTTGGTTGTGATGCCCTTGCTGGGCCATGCCAGCTGGCATGCTTATCGAGACTTGGTGGATGCCTCGGCATTTGCTTCCAGGGATGAACCGATAGAGCCTGCCGCCTGAGCGCCGCACGACCAGGGCCTGGCAAGGCTGTAAGGACCTGGTTGTCGTGATATTTGGCTATACGGAAGAGCAGATCGCCCACTTTTTTCTGACCTGGGGCGTGGGCGCCTTCATCTTGTTCATGGTGTTCATCATCCTGCAGCTGGCGCGCCAGTCCAAGGCAGGAAAGTTCGGCACCTTTGTTATCTGTCTGGGTCTGGGCGTTGGCTTTATTGGCTACGTCGCCAAGATCGTTATCCAGTGGTGGATAGAACGTAATTGACACCCCCTGAGGCGCTTTGCGCCTTCCCCCTCTCTGGCGCGTAGCGCCGGAGGAGGCGGATACCTTCGCTGCGCCCGCTTTTACTCAGTTCGGCTTGACTTGCGCGCGCTTCAGTACTTTTTGCCAGCGGTTTTGCTCGGTGGCGATGAACTGGGCGAATTGCTCTGGCGTGCTGCCAATGGGCTCCGCCGCATCGCCCAGCAGGCGCTTGAGGGCGTCGGGGGCCTTGACGGCTTTGGCGCATTCAACCGCCAGCTTGTCCACATGGGCGCGAGGCAGGGTCGATGGGGCCAGCATGCCGTACCACTGTGTCATTTCAAAACCGGGGAAGCCTTGCTCGGCCACCGTCGGCACATCGGGCAGTTGCGGCAGGCGCTTGGTTGAGCCAGTCGCAATGCAGCGCACCTTGCCTGCCTTGATAAACGGCAGCAGCGCAGCAGCGCCCACAGCTGCGGCATCAAGACGGCCCGAGAGCAGGTCGGTCATCATGGGGCCGGTGCCGCGGTAGGGCACGTGCAGCATGAAGATATCGGCGGTCATCTTCAGGTATTCAAACGCCAAGTGGCCTGCGCTGCCATTGCCGGCCGAGCCGTAGCCCAGCTTGCCGGGGTTCTTTTTGGCATAGGCCACCAGCTCGGCAATGTTCTTGACCGGCAGATCGGGGTGCACCACATACAGGCTAGGCACCTTGGCCAGCAGGCTCACAGGCACAAAATCTTTCTTTGGGTCCCAGGACAGCTTGTCAAAAATGTAGGGGTTGACGGCCAGTGTGCCGATGTGACCGAGGATGACGGTGCTCTGGTCCTCAGCACGCGCTACTTCCTGCATGGCGATATTGCCTGCTGCGCCGGGTTTGTTGTCCACAAACACGTTCTGACCCAGCGTCTTGGAGAGTTCTGCTGCGGTGGAGCGGGCCACGATTTCTGAGCTGCCCCCGGGTGCGAAAGGCACAACAAAGCGAATCGGGCGGCTGGGCCAGTTGTCATCGGCCGCCTGAGCCAGACCGGGCAGCAAGCTGCTGCAGGCCAGCGCGCCTGCACCCGTCAGCAGATGGCGGCGCGAGATGGTCAGAACTTCGCGAGTGGATTGGTTGAACGTGGATGCCATGTTGTCTCCGTTGCTTTGGTTTTATTTGGCTGAGAGTGAGCCCTCAACCCATGGTTGCAACTGTGGCTGTCAAACGGCTGTCAAACGTGGTGCTGCAGGACTATTCAGGCATCAGGAATACCCTGATGAGAGGGCTACAACGCCTAGAGCTGGTCTGCTTTGACTAGTTCATCTGCCGCCGCCATGCCACTGCGTACGGCGCCTTCCAGCGTGGCGGGGTAGGGGCCGGCAATGTAGTCGCCACAGGCCCACAGGCCATGGCCCAGCGCCATTTCAGGGCGCTCTGCAGCAGGAGTGCAGGCAAAAGTGGCGCGTTTTTCCACTACGGTTTGCACGGCTTCAATGTCTTGCCAGCCCAGTTGCTGGCGGGCTTGCTCCAGTACCTGATGCTGCAACGTTTCGCGGTCTGTCCGGCAGTCGCTGATGACAAAGGCCATCAGGCCTTGCCGGGCAGCAGCTTCGGTGTGCAGGTGGCCGCGATCAAACACAAACTGCGCGGGTGCCGACTCGCCGGGGTGCAGGGCCAGCCAAGGCATGGCAGCTGTTAGGCGATGGCTGGTGCATGCGTAAACCGTGGCAATGGCGGTGTGCTCAAGCGCCTGCGCGGTTTGTGCCCAGCTTTGGTAGTGCACACCGTTTCGGGCGGGCAGGCGTTCGTCTTCGGCGGCCAGCAGGGCCAGCCTTGCAGCTTCATGGGGCGGGCAGGCCAGCAGCACGGCATCAAAGCGCGATTGCTCCAGTGCGGTGGCGATGACGGGGTTGGCTGTGCGAAGCAGCCATTGCGGGCCTTGGGGAATCAGTTCCTGAGTGCGGCTGGCCGTATGCACGGCATGGCCCCGGCTTTGCAGCCATTGCGCGGCGGGCACGGGAAATAAATCACCCAAGCCGCAGCGCGGTACCAGAAAGTGAGAGCCGCCGGTGCCTGCAAACAGGGCGTCGTGCAGCACACGCAAAAAGATGCTGCCGCTGGCCTGCGCTGCGGGCAGGTTCAGAGCCGAGACGCACAGCGGCTCAATAAATTCATCGAGCAGCCGCCCGGGCAGGCCGGTGCAGATATCGGCCACCGTGGCCGTGTCTGCGCAGCGAAAGCCCTGCAAGCGCCAGCGCACGGCACGGCCCAGCAAGGCGGCGCGCTCGCGCAGCGACCAGCCGCTGGCGCTGGCAATGCCGATCAAGGCATCCAGCGGTGCGGGAAGGTTGGGGAAGGAGAGGCCGCTGCCATCGGCATAGCGCATGGCCAGTGGCTTGCGCAGCAAGGCTTTTTCGGGGTCGGTGCCAACCATGCGCATCAGGCGCAGACAGTCGGCATAGGCGCCAATCAGAATGTGCTGGCCGTTGTCGGCGTCTATGCCACTGGGTAGATCCAGATTGCGGGCGCGGCCACCCAACTGGCGGCTGGCTTCAAAAACTGTGGGGTGATGGCCGCTGAGCGAGAGCTGTACTGCGGCGGCCATGCCGGCCCAGCCGCCACCGATGATGGCAACTTGCATGGCTGCGATTACATGCGGCCCAGCGCCTGCATCTTCCAGACCAGCCAGAGCTTGCGCAGTGGCGTGAGGCTGATGCGCTGGTGCAGTACCTGAAAGTTCTCGGACTCAATCTCGCGCAGCAGGGTGCGATAGATGCTGGCCATCATCAGGCCGGGCTTTTGGGCGCGGCGGTCAGCGTCGGGCAGTAGCGAGAAAGCCTTGTCATACAGGCCATGGGCGCGCTCGGCCTGAAAGCGCATCAGCGCGGTAAAGCGGTCTGAATACTCGCGCTTGGTAATCTCGTGCGCCTTCACGTCGAACTGCTGCAGCTCGCTGATGGGCAGGTAGATGCGGCCGCGCATGGCGTCTTCGCCCACATCACGAATGATGTTGGTGAGCTGCAGCGCCTGACCCAGCGTGTGGGCGTATTCGGTGGTGCGCTCGTCGGTCTGGCCAAAGATGCGCGCTGCGACTTCGCCGACCACGCCTGCCACCAGATGGCAGTAGCGCTGCAGACCGGCATAGTCCAGATAGCGGGTCTGGTCCAGATCCATCTGGCAGCCTTCGATCACGCCTTGCAGATGGCGTTCTTCAATGCCATAGGTCTTGGCGTGGGGCATCAGCGCCAGCATCACGGGATGATTGGACTGACCGCTAAAGCCTTTGTGCACTTCACTCTTCCACCATGCGAGCTTGGTGGCGGCGACGCCGGGGTCGGTGACCTCATCGACTACGTCATCCACTTCGCGGCAGAAGGCATAAAAAGCCGTGATAGCGGCGCGACGCTCCTTGGGCAAAAAGAGGAAGGCGTAGTAAAAGCTGCTGCCCGAGGACGCTGCTTTGTCTTGGACGTACTGATCCGGATTCATAGGGGGAGCATTGTCACATGGCAAGGGTGTCTGGCGGGCGCAAGAGTGCAATGCGCTGCTTGCGCATAGTCAAAACTGCCGCTCGTACTTTTAATTTAATAGCTGCTAGCGCCTATCTATAAAGGGCTGGAAGCTATTTTTACTTGAATTCAGGTGGACATGATGAGGGCTTGCCAGAGCATGGCAGGCACATCTTTTTTGCCCAGCTTGATGCGCTGGTAGAGGTTGCGGCCCTGCATGGCGTCCAGCTTGTTCAGAATGCGCAGCCCGCCTTGCACCACCAGACGCAGTTCCCAGCCTGCACGGCCGGGCAACTGATGGACCAGCGGTGCGCCATGGTTCATCAGGCTGCGAGCCTGGCGGTTGAGTTCATCCAGCAGCGTCTGCAGCGCGGGCGTCAGCGCTTGCGCTTCGGGTTTGATAGCGCTTCGCGCAAGTCCATGGCGGGCCAGATCGGCATCTGGCAAGTAATGGCGCTGGCGCGGCAAGTCCTGACTCAAGTCCTGCCAGAAGTTGATGAGCTGCAGCGCTGTGCAAATGGCGTCGCTTTGAATCAGTGCCTTGGCATGGCCCACGCCATACAGATGCAGCAGCAGCCGCCCTATGGGGTTGGCCGAGCGCCGGCAGTAGTCAAGCAACTGGGCCATGTCGGTGTAGCGAGTCTGCGCGCCCGTCATGCGCACATCTTGATCAAAGGCGCTGAGCAGGTCGGCCAGCAATTGCTTGGGCAACTGGTGCACCTGCACCTGTGCGGCCAGCGGGCCAAAAACCTGGGGCCAGGCGGTGCGGGCCAGCATGCTGGCTTCACCAGCCGTGCCTATGTGCTGCAGATCGGTCGCGTATTGCTGCAGCGTGAGCAGGCGCTGCTCGGTGCTGAAGTCACCCTCGTCAGCCAGATCGTCGGCGGTGCGCGCAAAGTGGTAGATGGCCGCAATCGGCGGGCGCAACTGGGGTGGGCACAGCCACGATGCGACGGGGAAATTTTCGTAGTGCGTGATGCTGCCCGGCTCATGGGGCGCGGGGCTTGCGGGGGGCGTATGGTTCACGGCCCGTATTGTGGACTGAGCTGCGCCAAGGCTTGTCGCTGGCCGATAAAAAGACGGCGTAAAAGCGTACGAGCGTGCACAATCAGCGCTGACTTTGGTGCAGCGGCCTTCCCGGTAGCTGCGCTTTTCTTCTTTTTTAAGCCCAGGACACCATGGCTGTATCGCCCTTTCGTCGTTTTGCAGTGTCGGTTTCATCGCGCAGGCATGCTGCTCCTTTGCTGGCCCTGTCTATCGTGGCGGCTGCGGCCATGTTGTCGGCATGCTCCAAGAAAGAGCCTCTGCCTGAGCCGGTTCGTGCGGTCAAACTGGTGACGGTGGGCGAGGGCGCGATCGAAGCGGCTCAAGAATATTCGGGCGATGTGCGTGCCAAGGTGGAGTCTCGTTTGGGCTTTCGCGTCGCAGGCAAGATCACCAAGCGCGAGGTGGAGCTGGGCCAGCATGTCAAGGCGGGTCAGGTGCTGGCGCGACTCGATGCGCGTGACTACCAGCTCAGCGCCGATGCCGCGCGTGCCCAGCTGTCATCTGCGACCACACAGCGTGACTTGGCCGATGCCAATGCCAGGCGCTTTCGCACGCTGCGGGCGCAGAACTTCATCAGCGCCGCCGAGATGGAGCGCTATGAGGCCAATTTGAAGGCCGCTCAGGCATCGCTGGACCAGGCCAAGGCACAGCTGTCCAGCCAGTCCAATCAGGAAAATTACACCCAGTTGCTGGCCGATGCCGATGGCGTAGTGACCAGCGTGGATGCCGAGCCCGGACAGGTCGTAAGCGCAGGCTCACCCGTGGTGCGCATTGCACTCGATGGCGCGCGGGATGCGGTGTTTAACGTGCCAGAAGATCGCCGCAGCGCCATCAAGCCCGGGCAGGCCGTCAAGGTACGCCCCTGGTCTGATGAATCTCGCCTGATTGATGCACAGGTGCGCGAGGTGGCTGCCAGTGCTGATGCGGCAACGCGCACCTATCTGGTCAAGGCAGCCTTGCAGGGTGCCGATTTGCCCGCGCTGGGCTCAACGGTGCAGGTCATCCCCGAAGGCATGGGTGCGGGCAAGCAGGCGGTGGGCGCGCAGGTCATCAAGCTGCCGACCACGGCTTTGCGCCAGGAAGGTGACAAGGGCCAGGGCACGGCGGTGTGGCTGTATGACGCGGCCAGTGGCTCCGTCAAGCTGCAGCCGGTGCAAGTCGGTGCAGCGGATGGCAACGAGGCGGTGATTGCCTCTGGTCTGCAGCCGGGTATGCAGGTGGTGGCCACGGGTGTGCATGTGCTGACACCGGGGCAAAAGGTCACTGTGTACCGCGATAAATATGCCAAGCCGGCTCAAAATTTACAGCCAAATCAGCCTCAAGCGCAGGCAGGTGAAGCGCAAGCAGCTCCTGAAACAGAAGCGAAGGCACAGCCAGCAGCAGCCGTGGGGGCTGGCAAATGAGCGGCGGAGACAAGCATAAGACAGGCGGTTCGCACTTCAATCTTTCCCGCTGGGCACTCGATCATGTGGCGCTGACGCGCTACTTCATCGTTGTGCTGATGGTGCTGGGCTTTGCGGCCTTTTTCCTGCTGGGGCAGGATGAAGATCCGCCGTTTACCTTCCGCGCCATGGTCATTCGTACCTACTGGCCTGGCGCCACGGCGGAGCAGGTGGCGCAGCAGGTGACGGACAAGATAGAGCGCACTCTGCAAGAGGTGCCCTATGCCGACAAGATCAGCAGCTACTCCAAGCCCGGCGAGTCGCAGGTCATCTTCCAGGTCAAGGACTACTCGCCGCCCAAAGAGGTGCCGCAGCTCTGGTACACGGTGCGCAAAAAAGTGGGCGATATGCGCTACACCTTGCCGCAGGGCGTACAGGGGCCGTTTTTTAACGACGATTTTGGCGATGTCTATGGCGTGATCTACGCGCTGCAGGCTAAGGGCTTCAGCTACGCCGAACTGAAGACGCTGGCCGACGATGTGCGCCTGCAACTGCTGCAGGTGCCCGACGTGGCCAAGGTGGAGCAGTTTGGCGTGCAGGACGAGAAGGTCTACGTTGAGCTGTCACATCGCGCCACGCAAATGGGGCTGAACCTGAAGCAGGTGCTCGATCAGCTCAACCAGCAAAACGCCGTGGCATCGGCTGGCATGCTGCAAACGCCTGCTGAAACCATCGTGCTGCGCGTGCAAGGTCAGTTCAACGATCTGAATCAGCTTCGCGAAATGCCGATTGCCGGCCCGGGCGGTGCCCAGTTCAGGCTGGGCGATATTGCCGAGGTGCGCCGTGGCTACGCCGATCCCGCCAATGTGATGGTGCGCTTTCAGGGCGAGCCTACGGTGGCGCTGGGTGTCTCCATGGTCAAGGGCGGGGACATCATTGCCCTGGGCAAAGCGCTGACGCTGACGACAGATCGCATCGCCAAGAGTTTGCCTGTGGGCGTTACGCTGAACAATATGCAGAACCAGCCCAAGGCGGTGGCGGATTCGGTCAGCGAGTTCCTGCAGGTGCTGGTCGAGGCCGTTGTCGTGGTGCTGGCCGTGAGTTTTCTGAGCCTTGGCCTGCACAAACGTCAGGGCCAGAATCCGCTATGGAGGCGCTGGTATATCGACCCTCGCCCCGGTCTGGTGGTGGGCATCACCATTCCGTTGGTGCTGGCGGCCACTTTTCTGGCCATGTGGTACTGGGATATCGGGCTGCACAAGGTGTCGCTGGGCTCGCTCATCATTGCGCTGGGCCTGCTGGTGGACGATGCCATCATTTCCGTGGAGATGATGGTGCGCAAGATGGAAGAGGGCTACGACAAGTACCGCGCCGCTACTTTTGCCTATGAAATCACGGCCAAGCCCATGCTGACCGGTACGCTGATTACGGCAGCGGGCTTTTTGCCCATTGGCATGGCCAAGTCCATGACGGGCGAATACACCTTTGCCATCTTCGCGGTGACGGTGATCGCGCTGGTGCTCAGCTGGTTTGCATCGGTCTACTTCGTACCCTATCTGGGTTTGCTGCTGCTCAAGAAGCCGCCACATGCGGCCAAGCTGCCGCCTGAGGTGGCATCTGGCGAGGTGTCTGCCGAAGAAGCTGGCATCAACACCAATGCCGGTGAGCACGAGCTATTCAACACGCCGTTCTACAACCGCTTTCGTCGCATGGTGAACTGGTGTGTGCAGCACCGCTGGCTGACGATTGGGGCCACGGTGCTGGTGTTTGCGCTGGGGCTGGTGGGCATGGGCAAGGTGCAGCAGCAGTTCTTCCCAGATTCCAGTCGCCCTGAGGTGCTGGTCGATATCTGGTTCCCCGAAGGTACGGCACTCAGTGCCAACAAGGAAGTCACGTTGCGCGTGGAAAAGCGCTTTCTGGAGCTGGAAGGGGTGGACTCTGTCAGCGAATGGATTGGCTCCGGTGCGCCGCGCTTTTATTTGCCGCTGGATCAGGTGTTCCCGCAGAACAACGTCTCTCAGTTCATTCTGGTGGCGAAGGACTTGAAGGCGCGCGAAGAAATTCGCAAAAAGCTGCCGGCACTGATGGCCGAGGAATTCCCCGAGGTACGGGCCCGCTCCAAGTTGTTGCCCAATGGGCCGCCTGTGCAATATCCGGTGCAGTTCCGCGTGATGGGGGCTGACCCCGCCAAGCTGCGCACTTATGCCGATAACGTCAAGAAGCTGATGCAGGACAACGCCGATATGCGCGGCGTGAATGACAACTGGAACGAATCCGTCAAGGTTATTCGTCTGCAGGTCGATCAGGACAAGGCGCGTGCCCTGGGGGTGACCAGCCAGTCGATTGCCGAAGCCACCGGCATGAACTTCAGCGGCACCACCGTGGGACAGTTCCGCGAGGGCGATAAGCTCATCGACATCGTGATGCGCACACCCAAACAGGATCGTGACGCCATCACGGATATTGCTGGCGTTTATGTGACCACCAGCGGCGGCAAGTCGATTCCGCTCACGCAAATCGCCAAGCCTGCCATGGTTTGGGAGCCCGGCGTGATGTGGCGCGAGAAGCGCAACTTTGCTATCACTGTTCAGGGCGATGTGCGTGAAGGCCTGCAAGGTGCGACGCTCACCAATGAATTGCTGCCGCAGCTGCGCAAGATGGAGGCGACTTGGCATGCCGGCGGTGATGTTGGCTATCGCATCGAAGTCGCCGGCGCGGTGGAGGAGAGCTCCAAAGGCTCCGGTGCCATCGTGGCGGGCATTCCGGTGCTGCTGTTCCTGACGTTTACGCTGCTCATGCTGCAGCTGCGCAGCGTCAGCCGCTCGCTGCTGGTGTTTATCACCGGCCCGCTGGGTGTGCCGGGAGTGGCTGCGGCATTGCTGCTGCTGAACCGCCCGTTTGGCTTTGTGGCGCTGCTGGGGGTGGTGGCCTTGATGGGCATGATTCAGCGCAACTCCGTCATCTTGATCGACCAGATTGAGACCGGCCGTGCGCAAGGCGTGCCCGCGTGGGATGCGATTGTGGAAGCGGCGGTTCACCGTCTGCGCCCCATCGTGTTGACTGCCGCTGCTGCTGTGCTGGCCATGATTCCGCTGTCACGCAGCGTGTTCTGGGGCCCTATGGCGGTAGCCATCATGGGCGGCTTGATTGTGGCGACCGTGCTCACATTGCTGGCGCTGCCCGCCATGTATGCGGCAGTGTTTCGTATCAAGAAGGAAACGGCCTGACCTCTTTGTGCTGAAAGCTGCCAATTTGCGGCTAGAATCTGCGTCTTGACCTCAGTAAGCGTAAATTTGCGCATTACTGACCGCGCGGGTGGCGAAATTGGTAGACGCACCAGGTTTAGGTCCTGACGGTGGCAACACCGTGCCGGTTCGAGTCCGGCTCCGCGCACCAGATACTGGCAGCTCATGCTGCCAAGAGCCCGCAACCTCAAACAAGGTGCGGGCTTTTTCTTTGCTGCACAGGGCTTTTTTGCAAAGCCGGTGTCAGCTTTTCAGGCAAACCCCTTATGTCCGATGACGGAGCCAGCGCAGCGGCTCGTTATAATGGTCGGCTTCGCCTGTTTCTGATTTGAATAAATGCCCGGTGCCAGACGCGGGGCTCATTACCGGAGCAGGCTTCGAAAATTTGTGGTGCCGCATGACGCTAGATGTGCGCGCACTGTGACTTTGCGCAATACGGTGCAGGTTGCACAGCAATCTGCACGGTCCTCATCCCTCTTAGGAAAAATCATGGCCGTTAACGTTGAAACTCTTGAAAAGCTCGAGCGCAAGATCACGCTGAGCGTGCCCCTGTCTGCTATCCAGTCCGAAGTGGATGCACGTCTGAAGAACGTTGCGCGCACTGTGAAGATGGACGGTTTCCGTCCTGGTAAGGTGCCTATGAGCGTTGTGGCTCAGCGCCATGGTTACGCTGTTCAGTACGAAGTGCTGAACGATAAGGTGGGCGAGGCTTTCGCTGCTGCTGTGACTGAAGCCGACTTGCGCGTTGCTGGTCAGCCCAAGATTACTGAAAAGGAAGGCGCTGCTGAAGGCGAAGCCCTGTTCGAAGCAGTGTTCGAAGTGATGCCTGAAGTCAAGATCGGTGATCTGACTGCTGCTGAAGTGGAAAAGCTGTCCACCAATGTGGACGACGCTGCTATCGACAAGACTGTAGACATCCTGCGCAAGCAGCGTCGCACTTTCGTCGAGCGCGCAGCCACTGAAGCTGCTGTAGATGGCGACCGCGTGACTGTGGACTTCGAAGGCAAGATCGACGGCGAAACTTTCTCCGGCGGTAAGGCTGAAGACTTCCAGTTCCTGGTTGGCGAAGGCCAGATGCTCAAGGAATTCGAAGACGCAACCCGCGGCATGAAGGCTGGCGAGTCCAAGACTTTCCCCCTGGCTTTCCCTGCTGACTACCATGGTGAAGACGTGGCCGGCAAGACTGCCGACTTCCTGGTGACAGTGAAGAAGGTGGAAGCCGCTATCCTGCCCGAAGTGAATGCCGAGTTTGTGAAGACTCTGGGCGTGGACGGCGGTTCAGTTGAAGCCCTGCGCGAAGACATCAAGAAGAACCTGGAGCGCGAAGTGAAGTTCCGCGTTCAAGGCCGCAACAAGCAAGCCGTAATGGACGCTCTGGTGTCCGTGGCTGAGTTGGACCTGCCTAAGGCTTCCGTGCAAGCTGAAGTGGGTCGTCTGCTGGAAGGCGCTCGCGCTGAACTGGAACAACGCGGTATCAAGGACGCAGCCAAGGCTGAAATCCCTGAAGACATCTTCCTGCCCCAGGCAGAGCGTCGCGTGCGTCTGGGTCTGGTGGTGGCCGAGCTGGTCAAGACCAATGAACTGCACGCTACGACTGAGCAAATCAAGGCTCACGTGGAAGAGCTGGCTTCCAGCTACGAAAAGCCTGAAGACGTGGTTCGCTGGTACTTCGGCGACCGTAACCGTCTGGCCGAAGTGGAAGCTGTTGTGATCGAAAACAACGTGACCGAGTTCGTGCTGGCCAAGGCCAAGGTGACGGACAAGGCTGTGTCCTTCGACGAACTGATGGGTCAGGCTTAATCGCTGTTGATCTATTGTCGGTACTTGCCCTAGGCAGGTACTGATAAGTTGAAAAGCGGGGCTTGTGCTTTTGCGCGCAGGCCCCATTTTCATTTCAGAATGCGGCTACAGTAGGCGCATAGCACTGGAGAAAACATGAGCGCATTGGATACACTGGGTTTGGGCATGGTTCCCATGGTCGTTGAACAGTCGGGTCGCGGTGAGCGCTCTTACGACATCTATTCGCGTCTGCTCAAAGAGCGCGTGATTTTCCTGGTCGGTGAGGTCAATGACCAAACCGCCAATCTGGTGGTTGCTCAGTTGCTGTTTCTGGAAAGCGAAAATCCTGATAAGGATATTTCTTTCTACATCAACTCCCCTGGTGGCAGCGTGTCGGCAGGCATGGCGATTTTTGACACCATGAATTTCATCAAGCCTGATGTGTCCACTCTGTGCACAGGTATGGCTGCCAGTATGGGCGCGTTCCTGTTGTCCGCCGGAGCCAAGGGCAAGCGTTATGCATTGCCCAATGCTCAGGTCATGATTCACCAGCCTCTGGGTGGTGCGCGTGGTCAGGCCACTGAAATTGAAATTCATGCCCGCGAAATCCTCAAGACGCGCGAACGCCTGAACAAGATTCTGGCTGAGCAGACCGGTCAGCCGCTGGAGCGCATCCAGCGCGACACAGAACGCGACTATTACCTTTCTGCCGAAGAGGCTAAGGAATATGGTCTGGTTGATCAGGTGATCAGCAAGCGTTCTTGAAATTGCTAGCGCCAAGCCCAGTCCCTGACTGGGCTACAAGGCAGCTTCAATCAAAAATCTGATTGCTGTTCAAAGGCTTTCAGAGCTTGCTCGGCGGCGTTTGCCCCTGATGGCATACGCCGCCTTGTCTTTGGTTATCATTAATTTTCGTTTTTTCGTAACGAGGCATAGCCCCCATGGCCGATAAAAAAGGCTCTTCCACCGAAAAGAATTTGTATTGCACCTTCTGCGGCAAAAGCCAGCATGAGGTCAAGAAGCTGATTGCCGGCCCGTCCGTGTTCATCTGCGATGAGTGCATCGACTTGTGCAATGAGATCATTCGTGACGAACAGCCTGCTGTCGACCCCAAGGAAGGTCGTGGAGATCTGCCTACGCCTGCAGATATCAAGAACAATCTTGATAACTATGTGATTGGGCAGGAGCAGGCCAAGCGCACGCTGGCTGTGGCGGTATACAACCACTACAAGCGCCTCAATCACAAGGACAAGGCTGGCAAGGACGACGTGGAACTGACCAAGAGCAATATCTTGCTGATTGGCCCCACGGGTTCTGGCAAGACGCTGCTGGCTCAGACGCTGGCGCGTCAGCTCAATGTGCCGTTTGTAATGGCCGATGCCACCACGCTGACCGAAGCCGGTTATGTGGGTGAGGACGTCGAAAACATCATCCAGAAGCTGCTGCAAAGCTGCGAGTATGACGTTGAGCGTGCCCAGCGCGGCATTGTCTACATCGACGAAATCGACAAGATTTCTCGCAAGTCTGATAACCCCAGCATCACGCGTGATGTTTCGGGTGAAGGCGTGCAGCAGGCGTTGCTCAAGCTGATTGAAGGCACGATGGCCAGCATCCCTCCTCAGGGCGGTCGCAAGCACCCCAATCAGGACTTCCTGCAGATCGATACGACCAACATCCTGTTCATCTGCAGCGGCGCGTTTGCAGGGCTGGAAAAGGTCATTGAGAACCGTACCGAAGCTTCTGGCATTGGCTTTGGCGCTGCCGTCAAGAGCAAGAAGCAGCGTTCTATCTCTGACATTTTCCAGGAGATTGAGCCTGAAGATCTGATCAAGTTTGGCATCATCCCCGAGCTGGTTGGCCGTATGCCTGTGGTAACTGCACTGTCCGAGCTGAGCGAAGAGGCGCTGGTACAGATTCTGACCGAGCCCAAGAACGCTCTGGTCAAACAGTACAGCAAGCTGCTGGCCATGGAGGGCGTGGAGTTGGAAATCCGTCCTGCAGCGCTTAAGGCAATTGCCCGTAAGGCACTGGCTCGCAAGACCGGTGCTCGTGGCCTACGCTCCATCGTGGAACAGTCGCTGATCAGCACCATGTTCGAGCTCCCAACAGCAGAGAATGTGGAAAAAGTCGTGGTGGAAGAGGCCACGATTGAGGACGGTAAAGAGCCGTTGCTGGTTTACCGCGAAGCCGCCAAAAAGGCTTGATACTGTAGCTGGCATGCAAGGCGTGTGATGAAAAGTCACCGCTTTGCCGCCGCAGGCTGAAAGGCAATGCCCCTGGAGAAGCAAAAAACAATTTGTAGCCAGGGGTTGAAATACACCGGTAGGCGGACCATCTTCCGCAGAGAAACCGAGGATATCTATGTCTGCAAAAAAATCTTTGCCTTCTACCGAGCTGAATCTGCCACTGCTGCCTTTGCGCGATGTAGTGGTGTTTCCGCATATGGTGATCCCGCTGTTCGTGGGGCGCTCCAAGAGCATCAAGGCTCTGGAGCTGGCCATGGAAGGCGACCGCCGCATCATGCTGGTGGCGCAAAAGACTGCGTCCAAGGATGAGCCTGCTGCTGAAGACATGTTTGATGTGGGCTGTGTGTCCACCATCTTGCAGATGCTCAAGCTGCCCGATGGCACCGTGAAGGTGCTGGTCGAAGGTCAGCAGCGCGCTCTCGTCAAGCAGATCAATGACGAAGATACGCATTTCACAGCCTCTGTCACGCCTGTTGAATCATTGGGTGAAGGCGCACATGCGCAAAGCGAAATCGAAGCGCTGCGCCGTGCAGTGACCCAGCAGTTTGACCAGTACGTCAAACTCAACAAGAAGATTCCTCAGGAAATTCTGACCTCTATCGCCAGCATTGACGATGCAGGTCGTCTGACTGACACCATTGCGGCCCACCTGCCATTGAAGCTGGAGAGCAAGCAAGCCGTTCTGGATCTGGTGGACATCAAGGAGCGTCTGGAAAACCTGTTCGAGCAGCTCGAACGCGAAGTAGACATCCTCAACGTCGACAAGCGCATCCGTGGCCGCGTCAAGCGTCAAATGGAAAAAAACCAGCGTGACTTCTATCTGAATGAGCAGGTCAAGGCTATTCAGAAGGAGTTGGGCGAAGGCGAAGACGGCGCAGACATCGAAGAGATCGAAAAGAAGATCAAGCTCGCCAAGATGCCTGCCGAGGCACGCAAGAAGGCAGAAGCGGAGATCAAAAAGCTCAAGCTGATGTCGCCCATGTCGGCAGAGGCGTCGGTGGTGCGTAACTACATTGAAGTGCTGACGGGTCTGCCTTGGTCCAAGAAGACCAAGATCAAGCACGACCTGGCCAATGCCGAAGAAGTGCTCAATGAAGATCACTTTGGCTTGGATAAGGTCAAAGACCGCATTCTTGAATATCTTGCAGTGCAGCAGCGCGTGGACAAGGTCAAGGCACCGATCCTGTGTCTGGTAGGTCCTCCTGGTGTGGGTAAGACCTCGCTGGGGCAGTCCATTGCCAAGGCCACGGGGCGCAAGTACGTCCGTATGGCGCTGGGCGGCATGCGTGACGAAGCTGAGATTCGCGGACATCGCCGTACCTATATCGGTGCCATGCCGGGCAAGGTGTTGCAGAGCCTCGAAAAAGTTGGCACGCGCAACCCTTTGTTCCTGCTTGATGAAATCGACAAGCTGGGTATGGACTTCCGTGGCGATCCATCGAGCGCCTTGCTGGAAGTGCTGGACCCCGAGCAGAACAACAAGTTTGGCGACCACTATGTGGAAGTCGACTTCGATCTGTCTGACGTGATGTTTGTGGCGACTTCTAACTCCATGAACATTCCTTCGGCGCTGCTGGACCGTATGGAGGTGATTCGTCTGTCGGGCTATACCGAAGACGAAAAAACCAATATCGCCATGCGCTACCTGCTGCCCAAGCAGATCACCAACAATGGTGTGAAGGAGAGCGAGCTGGAGGTGACCGAGTCCGCTATTCGTGACATCGTGCGCTACTACACCCGTGAGGCGGGCGTGCGTTCGCTGGAGCGCGAGCTGTCCAAAATTTGCCGCAAGGTGGTCAAGGGATTGCAGCTGGGCAAGCTCAAGCCTCAGGTCGTGGTGAATGCCGACAACCTGAATGACTACTTGGGTGTGCGCAAGTTCAGCTACGGCCGTGCAGAGCATGCCAATCAGGTGGGTCAGGTGGTGGGGCTGGCCTGGACGGAAGTGGGCGGCGATTTGCTGACCATTGAAGCGGCCATCATGCCTGGCAAGGGTGTCATCACGCGTACTGGCTCGCTGGGCGATGTGATGAAGGAATCCGTGGAAGCTGCCCGTACTGTGGTGCGCAGCCGCGCACGCCTGCTGGGTATCAAGGATGAAGCCTTTGAGAAAAAAGACATTCATGTGCACGTGCCCGATGGCGCGACACCCAAGGATGGTCCCAGCGCTGGCGCGGCCATGACAACGGCTTTTGTCTCGGCGCTCACAGGTATTCCTGTGCGTGCTGATGTGGCTATGACCGGTGAAATCACCCTGCGTGGTGAAGTCACGGCGATTGGTGGACTTAAGGAGAAGCTGCTGGCCGCTCTGCGTGGAGGCATCAAGACTGTGCTGATCCCTGAAGAGAACGCCAAGGACTTGCAGGACATTCCGGATAACGTGAAGAGCGGTCTGGAGATCATTCCTGTGAAGTGGATTGACCAGGTGCTCAAGGTCGCTTTGGAGCGCGTGCCTGATCCTCTGCCCGAGGAAACAGTGCCTGCTGTCAGCGCTGCAGATGCCAAGCCCACCGAGGCTGCAATCAAGCACTAAGCTTGTTTTTATGAAAAATGTGGCGTTTTTTCTGGGACCCCTCAGAACTGCGCTACAATTCATCCATCGCAGCAAACAACGTTGTAGAATGTTGGGCTTCGGTAGATATGCGGGAATAGCTCAGTTGGTAGAGCGATACCTTGCCAAGGTATAGGTCGACGGTTCGAACCCGTTTTCCCGCTCCAGATTTTTAGAGTCTGTAGCAATGCAGATTCGCATCGGAAGGTGAAAGCCTTTTGAATGCGGGAATAGCTCAGTTGGTAGAGCGATACCTTGCCAAGGTATAGGTCGACGGTTCGAACCCGTTTTCCCGCTCCAGATTTTTAGAATCTGTAGCAATACAGATTCGCATCAGAAGGTGAAAGCCTTTTGAAAGCGGGAATAGCTCAGTTGGTAGAGCGATACCTTGCCAAGGTATAGGTCGACGGTTCGAACCCGTTTTCCCGCTCCAGATTTTCAGAATCTGTAGCAATGCAGATTCGCATCAAAAGGTGAAAGCCTTTTGAATGCGGGAATAGCTCAGTTGGTAGAGCGATACCTTGCCAAGGTATAGGTCGACGGTTCGAACCCGTTTTCCCGCTCCAGGTTTTTTGTGATGACGGCGCGATAGCAAAGCGGTTATGCCCCGGATTGCAAATCCGGTTAGACCAGTTCGACTCTGGTTCGCGCCTCCAGATTTCTCCAAGGAAATCAACAAGTTAGGCCTCCCACACGGGAGGCCTTTTTGTTTTTGCACGCGCAAAACCCCCGCAAAAACGATGCTGACCGCGCGAAAAGTGCGGTCAAACCACGCCTCATCTGCATTACTTGGCGGTGAGACGAGTACACTGCGCCACTGAGTTTTTATACAGCTGTTGGGGGTGTATATGGCAAGTGTGAGAGAGACGCGCACGGGTCGCTTCGAGCTGACGATCCGAAACAAGCTGCTGCCCAAACCGGTGTATCTGTCGTTTGACACGCGGGAAGCGGCCGAAACCTATGGCAAACAGTGTGACATGCTGCTGGCGGGTGGCGTGGTGCCGCCCAATTTGATCAACACCGAAGTGCAACCCAAGGTGACTGAGCGCTTGCGCTACATCATCGGGGCTTGGATGGATACCGGTCAGCCCGCGAAAAGTGACCTGGAGATCCTGCGGTTGCTGCAGATTGAGCTGGGCAAAGTTCTGATCGCTGACGTCAATTACAAATGGGCCGAAGCCTGGGTCAAGTCGATGAAGCTTGATGCAGACAAAAACTATGCGCCCAGCACCATCCGCAAGCGCATCGGATCACTGTCCCGTTGCTTTGACTGGTGGCTAAGGCATGCTGCAGACGTGAATATGGGCAACCCGTTGAAGCTGCTGCCCCGTGGCCTGGCTTCATACAACGGCAAGGACCGTCAAGAGATTGAGGAAGCTAACGCAAATGCCAAGCCTGGTGCTACTGAGCTGGCCATCCGTATGGACATCAGCAGAGAGCGGCGATTGTTTGCGGGCGAGGAAGACAAGCTGTTGCGGGCCATGGCCGGTGAGAAGCGTCCAGACCGTGAGCGTGCATTGAGCGCGCCGGATATGCGGGCGATGTCAGCGCTGTTCAGTGTGATCGTCTGGACTGGGCTGCGGCTGCGTGAAGCCTACACATTGACCCGTGGGCAAGTCATGCTCGATGCCGTGAAGCTGCGTGTGCGTACCAGCAAGCAGTGGCATGGTGCCGTGAAGTGGCGGGAAGTTCCAGTGCGGCCGGAGTTGCTGCCTGTGCTGCGTGACTACTTGGCCACCTTGCCAGATCATGGGGCTGATCAGCTGATTTTCCCGTTCTGGGGAGGGGAAGAAGAAGAGATGGTGCGGGTGTCAAACAGGTTGTCAAACCGCTTCAAGACTGTGTTTGCGTATGCAGGTTGCGAGGCTTTGACTGAGCACGACTTGCGACATGAGGCAACCTGCCGCTGGTATGAGATGCGTCACCCGAAGACGGGTGACTGGATGTTCCGCGAGATTGAGATTCCGAAAATTATGGGCTGGGCACCTGGCAGCAAAATGCCGCAGCGCTACGCCAGCTTCAGAGCTGAAGACTTGGCCGCGCGCATGTACGGTTAGCACGCCAGCCCCGTGCTGGACAGCAGGCCGCTGAGGTCTGGTGGTGTGCGCCTCTGCCCACGTGTGCGGCGGGGCTCGCTGCTGGGCAGCAGAGGTGATGGCGCGGCAGGGTCTTGGCCCTTGTCCAGCGCATCTGCGCGTGTGCGCTGCAGCTCTGCACGGCGCTTGGCGGCTTCGGCCTGGGCCATGTCGTTGAGGCATTGCAACAACGCTTGGCGGGGGATGACCCAGCCCTTGCCGAATTTGATACCGGGCAGATCGCCGCTGCGGATGCGGGCCTCGGCCGTTTCCTTGTCGCAGCTCAGCAGCTCTGCCAGTTGCGCAGCGGTGTAGATCTCGCTGTCAATGATTTGTGCCGGCGTATCCATTCTCAGGCTCGCTTTCTTTGTTCTTGTTTGTGGGGTGTCAGTGTGGCCATGCTGTCGTCGGCCTGGTAGACCTCGCCGCCTTCGCTTTGCGTGCGGGCGATCAGGCGGCGCGCCGCTTTGTGGACTTCACCGGCCGTGAGCTGCTGCAACTGGAACTCGTGCAGATCCAGCATTTCGCGCAGGGCATACGACCCGGCACGCCAGCCCCTTGTTGCGCACCAGCATGGCATCGGGCCGGGCGCGTCAGCGCCGCAAATTCACCAGTGTGCCCAGTGTGCACACGTGTGCATGGCTGATGACGCAGGCGCAGGCGCAGGCTTTTGAGGCATGGTTTGCCGAGAAGCTGGTCGACGGTGCGCAGTGGTTCAACATGCCGCTCAGGACGCCCATGGGTTCGGGAAAGCTGCTTTGCCGATTCATGGACATGTATGAAGGCCCGGATCTGGTGGGGATCGACCGCTGGCAGATCTCCGCTCCGATTGAGGTGTGGGCGCGGCCGCTTCTGCCGCCTGGCTGGGGCCTGCTGCCGGAGCTGGTGATCGGCTCCAGCATCATTGACCGGGCCGTGAATCAAGAATGGCCGAAGGCTTGAGGCAGTATCGCCAATAGCGCTTTGAATTTCACAGGATCAAACATGACATTCGATACCTTTTTGACGATGGCCTTCACCTCCTTGGTGTCCAGTGGATTGGCCGTGTTTCTACTGAAAAAATGGGTGGAGCATTTATTCAGCGCTCGGCTCGCAAAACTTGAAACGGAAAACCGCATGCGCGCCCATGAGCATCAGATTCGATTTACGCGCTTTGACGAAAAGTTGGCGCATGCAATTGAGGAAGCTTATGAATCTGTGTGTGCCTACACAGAGGCTGTACAACATTCTGTAAGGGTGATGCATGAGCAAGGTATCGATGCCGCCAAAGATTCAGTAAAAAACACAGACGAGCTTGCGTTTGAATTCATGAATGCCATGCGTCGAAATGCGATTTATCTTCCTGAAGGGATCACGAATAAATTGCGCGAGACGCGTTACGCTTTGCGCGATGCATATTCTGCAGAGCTCTTTTATTTTCGTGACAAGCAAGCGGGCGAGACAGAAGCTGTATCGTCTGTTATTAAGGGCGTATATCGAAACGCAGGCTTACGAGATTCCTGCGACAAACTGATGCTTGAACTGCAGTGCATGCTGAGAGAGCATCTCAGTCGCTTTGAACGCGTGCATTGAGCATGGTAACCAGCACAGTTTTGAAGCTGTTATACGCCGGCGACGATGTGACGACCTTGCGCATCTGTACGCTCGACATCGAGCTGCCGAGTGGCGAGCACATACGCCTTGCCCACAGCTATGAAGACCTCACACTGGGCGTGGACGGTGTGCCACAACTCTTCGAGGCCTGCGGCTTGGAGATCTCCCTGCCAGAGCGCAGCACCATCGGGAACCAGTCCCTGCGCTTTGGCCTGGGGGTGGTCGATGGTCGGGCGCATCGCCTGATCAGTGACGCGCTCGACTCTGGCCAGCCTTCGTATGTTGTCTACCGCGAGTATGTGTCGACCGATACCTCGGCGCCGGCAACCGCACCGAAGCGCATGCTGATCCAGGGGGGCGATATGAATAGCAACGTCCTGCAGGTCGAGGGCAGTTACTTCGACCTGCTTAATCTGGCCTGGCCGCGTGATCGCTATACGGCGGACAAGGCACCTGGCGCCAAGTACCAATGAGGCAGTTCCTGCGGACGCGCTACGTGCGCGGCGGGCGCGGCCCCGTGGACTACGACTGCTGGGGCCTGGTGCGCGATGCGCGCTCGTCGCTGTTCGGCCGGGCGTTGCTGCCGACCCTGCAGGAGGCCCGACCGGGTGAGCTGCGCGGCATAACACGGGCGGTCGACCGGGTCATCGCCCTGCATGGCTTCGCGCCGTGCGCCCCTCGGGTGGGCGCGGTTGCCACGGCCTGGAGGGCCAGCCTGTGCGTGCATGTGGGGCTGTTGGTTCAGGTGGACGGCCAGCTGCGAATACTCGAAACCGATGAGCCCGATGGGCCATGTCTGACTGCTCTCAACCGATTTCAGGCCCGCTACACGCGGGTTTTGTTTTATGACGATCAAGATTTACCCCGGTCAGATGCCGAGCCAGCCTGTGGAGTCGCACCCGTGGGCGGGCACGATTGCGGGCTGGTTTGCGGCGGTGGGCATTGACTATGCGGCGCGCGAGATCCAGCCCATCACGCTGCATCTGAATGGCGTGTTGCTGCCGGTGGAGGCCTGGGCTGAGACGGTGATCAGCAATGAAGACCAGGTTGATATCCGCCCCATCCCTCATGGCGGCGTCTTCAAGCTGGTGGGCAGCATCTTCAACTTCTTCTTCGGCTGGCTGCTCCCATCGACCAGCAATCAGCGCTACGACACGCCGCAGGGCAAGCAGCTGAGTTCGGCCGAGGGCAAGGCGAACACGGCAAAGCTCAACGGCGTGGTGCCTGAGCTGCTGGGCCAGTTCATCCGCTACCCGGACTATCTGACCCCGCCGCGCCGCTACTTCAGCACGCCGCGCGAGCAGTGGCTGGAGATGCTGCTCTGTGTCGGTCCCGGCCAGTACCTGATCGAACCGGCCACGGTCAAGATCGGCAACACGCCGCTGAGCACACTGGAGGGCGCTGAGTTCACAGTGCATGGCCCTGGCGCCGATATCGGCGGCATCACCCAGCATGAAAACTGGTACAGCTGCCCGGAGGTGGGTGGCACCAGCGCCGGCACTGCGGGGCTTGAGCTGAGCGCCATTGACTCTGGCAACGTCAACCCCACGGCCAGCAGCTATGCGCTCAATGGCGCGCAGATCACTGCTGATGTGGATTGGCCCAATGCCTGGGGCTCTGGCACTGCCATGTCGCTGATGTTTGAGCAGGACGTGACGGTCGCCAAGGTGCTTTTGACGGGCGAAGAGGGCGGCTCCTACAACACCTTCACCGCCGACTGGCGCGAGATTGCGCCATCGCTGTGGATGCTGCTCACGGCATCCGGTGCGCTGACCGGCTCGCTGCGGGTGGAATCTGTGGCCGGCAACATGATCACCCTGGGGGAGCCGGTCAGCGATGGCGATGGGGGCTTCACCTATAAGCTCATCAGCGGCCTGCCCGATGGGGTCATATCGCTGGCCGTGTGCCGAGCTGGGCGCACCTACACGGCTGCGTCAGTGGCGGGACAGGTGCTGACGCTTGCACCCAGCGAGGGCGGCAGCTGGGCGGGCTTTGCGCCGCGCACAGTGCCGGCGGCAAAGGCCACGTTTGCCGTTCAGGCGGAAACTGTCTACGGTGAGCAGGCCGGCCCCTTTGTGGGATGCCCGGCCGCTGAGGTCTCCAGCACGCTGGAGGTGGACATCTTTTTCAGCCAGGGCCTTTGCTATGTCTCCGACAAGGGGGAGGTGCAGGGCAGATCCGTGGGGGTGGAGATCCAATACCGGGACTATGCCGCCGCCGGCACCTGGCAGAGCGTGGTCAAGTGGTACAGCGATGCCACCATGGACCAGATCGGCTTCACCGAGCGCATCGCCTTGCCCTATGCCATGCGGCCGCAGGTACGGGTGCGGCGCCGGGGTGCCAAGAGCACCAGCACGCAGGTACACGATGAGGTGCAGTGGTATGCCATGCGTACCCGGCTGCCCGCGCGCACCAGCTACCCGGACTGGACCACGCTGAGCGTGCGGGTGCGGGGCCTGGGGCAAATCGCGGCCAGGTCAGAGAATCAGCTCAACCTGGTGGCCACGCGCATGCTGCCCGTGCTGCAGGGCGATGGCTCCTGGACCGCTCCCCAGCCTACCCGCGATATCTCGGCTGCTCTTCGGCACATCTGCAGCACTGTGGGTTATGGGCTGGACAGCATCGACATGGCAGAGCTGCAGCGCCTGCATGGAATCTGGACGGCTCGCGGTGAAACGGCAGACCATGTGTTTGACGAAACCACGGTGCTTGCAGCATTGCAGGCAGTGTTGGCTGCCGGCATGGCCGAGCTGACGATTGATGACGGCCTGCTGCGCCCTGTGCGCGCTGGTGTACGCACGGTCGAGGACGGGCATGCCTACAGCGCGCAGAACACCACGGAGGGCATCGCGCGCTCATTCAGTGGTATCCGGCCCGATGACAACGATGGCGTGGAAGTGGAGTACAGCGATGCCAGTGACAACTGGAATACCAAGACGGTGGCCTGTGTGCTGCCTGGCTCGCTGGGCATCAAGCTGGAAAAGCTCAAGGTACTGGGGGTGACAGACCGCACGCGCGCCTGGCGCATCGGCATGCGCCGCGCCAGGCAGCTGCGGTATGAACGCTGGACATACAGCTTCACCACGGAGCTGGATGCGCTGAGCAACAGCTACGGCGACTTTGTCAGCCTGGTCGACGACATCCCCGGTTTCGGCCAGTCGGCCCTGCTCACTGGCATCAGCAATGCCGGCGGTCAAGCCCGGCTGGAAGTGACGGAGCCGCTGCGCTGGGATGGAGTAGATCCGTATGTCGTGGCGTTTCGCAAGGCGGATGGCACGTTGGCCGGTCCATGGTCGGCAGCTAAAGGGGTAAGCGCGTATGAAGTGATGGCCCCGATCCCGGTCGGGGAGTGGCCGCAGATCAAGCTGCCGGAGCCGCCCCATGTGTATTTCGGGCCGGTCACTCGCTGGAGCTTTCCGGCCATCGTCAAGAAGGTCAGCCCCAGCGGCACCGATGGAGCCAGCGTGCAGTGCGTGAACTACGACGCGCGCATCTTTGACGACGACAACAACGCACCGCCACCGCTTTGAGTAGCCGGCCACCTGGCCGTAGAGATCTTCAACACCCGCCCGCATGGTTCGCCCAGCGGGCTTTTTGTTTTGTGCGAGGACACATGACGACATTCGACACAGGCAACCCGCTGGGGAGCCCAGATCCCCGTGATCTGTTTGACAACGCGCAGAACACCGATGACGCGGTAAACGGCGAGGGCAAGACTTGGGTGGATCGGTTTGGCCGCACTCGCGTCTCTATGAAGGGCGTGGAGGAGGCCGTGCCTGATGCGATTGCTGCCAGGGATGACGCTACATCGGCCCGGGATGCGGCTGTCTTAGCGCGCGATGCATCTGTCGCTGCCGCTGGTCCTATGTATTTGACCGAAGCTGCCGGCCGAGCAGCTGTAGCCGATGGCGAAACCTTCAAGGTTCAAGGCAGTGGAAATGTGGCGACGACTATGTATCGCCGTACCAGCGCCGCAGTTAGCACTTTGGTGGCTGAATTTCCTTCTGTGGCCGCTGTAGACGGCGTATCTCGGGCATTCCAGGGTGCTGTTCCGGTTGAAATCTACAGTGCCGCCAATGAGTTTGTTGGCTACTACCTTCGCACGTCCGATGGTGCCCTGTCGGCATCAGCTACTGCGGCATGTGCGTTTATCCCTGTCACACCAGGCAATACCTATCGGATTAAAGCCTCGTCGTTTAGCGCTTCCAACTTCAAGCTAGCCTACCGAGCCAGTAAGGCCTTGACTGTTGGTGCATCTATTGCTGTCGGTGTGCTTGTTGATAGAGGCGTTGCCGGTGAGCGCGAGTTCACTGTGCCTAACGATGCCAGCATCAAGTATGCATGCATCAACGTCATGCTTTCCAGTGGGGCTTGGGACATCCGCGGCAGTGTCTCTGTCCATGTGATATCGGCCATTGACTTCCCGGACGCGACGGCGCGCGCCGCAGTGTCGGGCCTCATTGCGCAAGAGCCCGTCGGTAAGGGTGACCTGGGTAGCTTGGTTGTAAACCTGTATGACGCATCGCGAAACGTCGCAGACCGCTATATCAACCTGGCCTCGGGCTCTGCAAACTACGGAAATATCTCCGTATCAGCGGGCACGATGCTTGGGCGTTTTCCTGTTACTCCGGGGCTCACCTATCGGATTACTGCATCCTCGTTCTCGTCGACGACATTCGGGGTCATTCTGAAGGCAAACGACGATCCGCTGGATATTTACTCGCTCAATGGACTGGAGCCATTGGTCGCTGAGACTTCGTCCACACGCTTACTGTCCGTGCCTTTGGGGAGCAGCGCAAAATTTGCCTTCTTGAACTTAGTTTTCCCAAGTTTCAGTTGGGATATTCGCGCCTCTTTAAAGATCGAAGTCGTCGAAGAGATCGGCTCCATACGTGGGCGGCATCTGGCTGATGCAGTTGCCCGGCAACTGTTCTCTGGATCGACTGCTGGGCGATTGCGCGGCAAGCGCTGGGTCGTTGTTGGCGACAGCATTACTCAGAAGACCTACCGATCCAATCTCAACTATCACGACTATGTGAGCCAGCTGGTCGGCGGGATGCTGATCGACAACTATGGCATTGGTGGGAGCGGCTATTACAACCGCAGCGGTGTTGCAGACACGATCACGTCATCACCTGATTTCATCACCGTCTTCCTGGGAACCAACGATTGGGCTGGTGCAGGTGGGACCAATCTCCCATTGGGGGCCTTTGGTGACACAGGTACGGCGACCATGTCCGGTTGCATCAATACCTTGTTGAGCGGGTTGATTGCCAAGTTCTTCGGTGTGCCCATCGGCGTTGTCACGCCTCTGCCTCGTTTCAGTAATTGGGGAAGTGCGGCGGCTCCAAATGCTTCGGGCTATACGCTGAAGCAACTTTCCGAGCTAATCAAGCAATATGCGGCGCATTACTCGCTGCCTTGGCTTGATCTTTACTCCTCATCGAATCTGCCTGTATGGATTGCAGCTGCCAATGAGCTGTATTTCACCGCACCAGGTGAGACAGTGCCTGACGGCTTACACCCCAATGATGCTGGACATCAGGTGATGGGCCGAAAGTTCATCGAATTGCTCGCTCGTCTCTAGCCCCGCTTCGGCGGGTTTTTTTATGCCCGAGGGAGGGCTATGAATCAACTGGAACCAACCAATGTTGCGATTGCGCTGGCATCAGTGCTCTTCGGCCCCGCGCTGGCCGGTGTGATAGGTCCGTATGCCGTGATCCTGATCGCATCGACAGTGGGTGCGGCCTGGGCATTGGGGCGGCGTGACCCATCGGCCAGGTTGGGCGCGGCAGGGTACTTCCTGCGGCTCAATGCGACGGCACTGCTGATCACTGCGGGTTTGTCAACGCTTGCGGGCGGATGGCTGGGCTTTGAGGAAACCAACTGGATGCTTGCCCCTATTGCATTGCTTGTGGGCGGCATTGGTGACGACTGGCCCCGGCTGGCCCGCTGGGTGTTTGAGCGCCTAGGGCGAATTCTGGAGCGCCGCGCCGGCGGTGATGGAGGTGCGACATGACGTGGGAAACCCATCAGCTCATCGCAATGGTCAATCTCGCCATCTGCCTGGCCATTGGCTGGGCCTGTATCTGCCGGCTGAACTCGAACATCAGCCGGCGATTTCGGCTAGCCCGCGCTCGCTACGCGCTGCTGCTAGCCGGGGCCATGTCGTCTGGCTTGCAGCCGTTGATGTTTGGCACCTGGTCAAGCATCGCAGACGTAATTTTCAACTCGGCCGTGCTGGCCGGGCTCGTACTCAACGTGGTGCGCTGGTATGCGCCCGAGAAACAGGAGGCGTCATGACGCTTGATCAAATTATCAAGACCGGTATCAATCCGGCGCTGGCCCTGCTGTCTCCCGGCATGGATACGCCGCAGGCTCGGGTGATGCTGCTGACCATCGGTCTGCAGGAAAGCCGCTTCGAGCACCGCTATCAGATCGTGCAAGGGCGCCCGGGCGCGAAGGGCCCGGCGCGCGGCTTCTGGCAGTTCGAGCTTGGCACTGCAGCCAGCCGAGGCGGCGTCTGGGGTGTGTTTTTGCACTCAGCCAGCAATGAACCGCTCAAGCAGGTCGCAATGCAGCGCGGTGTAGCACTGTCGCCTACAGCGATCTGGCAGGCCATAGAGACTGATGATGTGCTTGCAGCTGCACTTGCTCGCCTGCTGCTGTGGACTGATCCCAAGGCGTTGCCCAAGCTGGGCGACGCAGAGACCGCATGGCAACAGTATCTGCGCACCTGGCGCCCTGGTGCCTATGAGCGCGGCAATGCTCAGCAGCGTGTGGATCTGCGCGCAAAGTGGGCCCGCAACTATGCCCAGGCGCTGGAGGCAGTGCAATGACGGCCGCAGCAAAAGCTGCTGCAGCGCTTGCCCTGGCGCTGCTGCTGAGCTTGGCGGGCAATGTGGTCCTGGCCCTGATGTACGTGGGTCAGCGTGACGCGGCAACCCTGGCCAGATCCAATGCCGATCATGCGGCCGATAAGGAATCGCTGGCGCGCAGGAGTGCAGACGTATGCACAAAAGCTGTTGATGCGCTGCAGCTGGCTGGTGATGGTCTCAAGCGCGAGCGCGACCAGGCGCGGGCACAAGCGGCTACGGTCGCTGCTGGCCATAAGGCCCGCGCAGACAAGATCCTGAGCACGCCGGTGTCAGTGCCTGGCGATGCATGCGCAAGCGCACAGGCCCGAGTGGCTGAGCTGCTGGCGTCCCGGAAGTCTGGAGGAGGTCAGTGATGCGCCGTCTATCCCTACTCTCGGCTGCGCTGGCGGCTGCTATCCTCCTGGCTGGTTGCGGAGCAACGCCGCCGGCGAGGGTCGAGATTCAACAGGTCAAGGTCGCTGTACCTGTGCCCTGTGATGAGCCTGAGCCAGAGCGGCCGAGCATGCCGACCGAGCACCTGCCGGCTGGTGCAGACGTGGACATGTACGTCCAAGCCTCCGGCGCCGAGCTTGAGCGCCGCGAGGGCTACGAAACCGAGTTGCAAGCGGCGCTGGCCAACTGCAAGCGGCCGCTCAAAGCGGCCATCTAAATATGAAAGCCTCCCCGGTGCTTCGGCATCGGGGAGGCTTTTCTGCATTTTGGTTTTGCAGAACTCATGACATGTTGTTCTAGCGGTTAAAGTACACTATATTTGTGTTGCAAAAAATGATTTTCAATATTTTTCAAACCTCGTAAGCACTGCATGCTTTAAGGATTTTCATGCCAACAGCATTTACTATTGATGGTGGTGAAATAAATTTTGGCGAGCACGTTGCAATATATGGCTGGGATGTCGGTATAGATTTGCGAAATGGTGCAGACTTGGATATTTCAAATGTTTCCATATATGCTGGAGTTGGAGTCAAAGCAGCCGATGCTGGAAACATAACCGCGAAAAATTGCACGTTCACTGAAATTCCTGAATGGGTTATATCGGGAAGATATACCAGTCCTGTAGGCTTTTCTGGAAAATTTTTGAAATATAAAGTTCTCCTGGACCCGGAAATTGCCCGTTCCAGAAAATGGTGGAAGAGTAAGTAGTTACGTTTTTCTTGTATAGGAGTGCCAGCGGATGACGATGTTTGATGTTAAGGGTGCAAAAAAAGTTAATCTCGATGGAAATATCACAACGGGAGACAAGATACTAAAGGGTCGAAATATTGATGAATTGAATGGGAGAAACAATATTGCGCTTGGTGAAGGGAAAAGCAATAAGGGTCTGATGAATAATATTTTCTACCCTGCAATTGCTGCAATATTGGCTGCATTGTGTATTGGTATGGCAGTATATTTTGTCCCTGAATTAAAGCAATTTCTTAAGTAAATTAGGTGGGGGCCGCGTAAGAAATTTATTTTGTCGCGCACGTTCGCATGCTAGGCTGATTCCTGTTTATTAGGCTCTAGCGATCGGTATTTCTTCAATCTTTGTTGTGTACCGTGGAGTGCGAAGCTCTTGGCGCATGCGCCAGCCGCTCTCATCCTGCTCGGGCAAGCCGGTGCTGGCGACATGCACCGTGCCCTTGCCGAAGCGCTTGTTGACCTTGTCCATGGCTTCCATCAGCTTGCTTTGATCGCGGCCGGGTTCCTCGAAAAGCAGGTCGCCTTGTTGCACGGTTGCCGAGCACAGATCCTGCAGCATCACCCCGGCCTTGGAGAGCTGGTAGCCGGGCTCATAGATCATGCGCAAGCCGCGCACCGCTGCGTTCACTAGGGCCTTAGTGTCGGAGGACGGGGGCTGCAACTGCATCACGGCCATTTTGTAAAACCTGGGACCGGGTCTGAATGGCGAGGTGTGCGCGAAAACATGCAGGGCACCTGCGCGCAAGCCACCAGCGCGCAGCTTTTCTGAGGCCCTGGTTGCAAATTCGCTCACGGCTTCAATCAGTGGGGGGAGGGTGGTGATGGGGTGGCCGAAGCTGCGAGTGCATGCAATCTGCTTTTTGGCGGCTGGGGCCAACTCCAAGCTCATGCAGCTGACGCCTTGCAGCTCGCGCACGGTGCGCTCCAGCACGACGCTCCAGCCATCGCGCGCGGCATGAGCGGGCAGCCTGGCAAGGTCCAGCGCCGTCAGCACGCCTTGCTCGGCCAGTTGGGCCGAGATGCGCCGGCCACGCCCCAGATCTCGCCGGCAGGCGTGCGGCCTAGAATGTTGATGCGCTGCTGCTTGGACAGCTCGGCCCAGTTGCAGACCCGCTGCAGCTCGGCGGGGTAGCTGCCCGGCTTGCGCTCTGAATCCTTGGCAACATGGTTGCAGAGCTTGGCCAAGGTCTTGGTGGGAGCCAGGCCCACGCATGTCGGGATGCCGGTCCATTTCAGAATGCGTGCACGAATGGCGAAGGCGCGCCGGGTCAGATCCCGCACGCCGTCCAGATCTCCGATGAATGACTCATCAATGCTGTAGATCTCCTGGGTAGGGCCCAGGCCGGCAGCCAGGGTCATCATGCGGTCGCTCATGTCGCCGTACAGCTCAAAATTCGGGGAGAGGCAGACAAGGCCTTTGTGCTCGACCAGATCGCGCAACTGAAAAAACGGCTGGCCCATCTTCACGCCCAGGGCCTTAGCCTCGTCGGAGCGTGAGATGGCGCAGCCGTCGTTATTGCTCAGGACGACGACAGGGATGCCCTCAAGAGCAGGCCGGAAAGCCCGCTCGCAGCTGACGTAGAAGTTGTTGCCATCGATGAGCGCGAACATACATGCTCATGCAAAGCGTTTGATGCAGGACTTGACCACGCCCCAGATTGCGAGCTCTTGGTTCTCTTTGGGGACGATGTCGGGATAGGTCGGGTTGCCGGCCTTGAGCTTGAAGCAGCCGCCAGCGTTGTGCAGCACCTTAACGGTGAAGTCGTTATCAAGCAGGGCCACGACGATGCTGCCATGGCGTGGGCGCAGTGCCCGGTCAACCACGATGAGGTCGCCGTCATCGATGCCGTACTCGCGCATGGATGGCCCGGCCACCCGCAATAGGTACGTGGCCTGCGGGTGCTCAACCAGCAGCTCGGCTATGTCCAGCCGTTTGCCGGAGAAGTCCTCGGCTGGAGAGGGGAAGCCTGCGCGCACGCTGCAATCTGCCAGAGGCAAAGCAACTGGGGAGGCAGTGAGTTGGACGGGCATGCCGCTCAAGAGTCGATGACTGTACATGCATACAGTATATAGATTGATTGAAATCAAACTCTATGAATCCACTATGCCGCCGTATGCTTTCGACGCTAGCTGTTCATCTTTAGTCGGCATCGATATCAGTGGGTATGAGCGGTTTGGTCGCAAGTTATTGATTCTTAATGGATATAGTGGATTGCAAATCCGGTTAGACCAGTTCGACTCTGGTTCGCGCCTCCAAAATAAGCCAGAACTCTCACGAGTTCTGGCTTTTTTATTTCAGATCCAAGATTCTCTTTTCGAACGCCAGTATTGCGCTGCGTGCTCCTGATTGAGTAGCAAATTAAACAAATTTGCTTAGTCTTGATGGACGATGGGCTGAATCCATTTTCTTTTTACGCTGTCTCCATATCTTGATTGCACATCAACAAGGAGACAAAAATGCGTTTAACAGGAAAAGTGGCCGTGGTCACAGGGGCCGGCCAAGGCATGGGCCGTGCGATTGCACAGCGTTTTGCAGATGAAGGCGCTACCGTGGTGGCGGTTGATCTGAACGAAGAAGCTGCCAAGCAGACGCTGGAAGGCAAGGGCGGCAAGCACCTGGCACGTTCCGTCAACGTGGGTGACAGCGCAGCCATTGACACGCTGTTTGCTGAAATCAAGCAAAACCTGGGCTCTGTGGATGTGCTGGTGAACAATGCAGGCGTGGGCTCTGTGGATCAGTTTGCCGATATCACCGATGCCACCTGGGAGCGCGTGATTGGCGTGAACCTGAATGGTGCTTTCTACTGCGCCCGTGCAGCGGTCAAGCAGATGCAAGAAGGCCAGGGCGGCGCCATCGTCAACATCTCCAGCACCTCGGCTGTCAGCGGTGACGGCCCTGCTCACTACTGCGCTTCCAAGGCTGCGCTGATGGGTCTGACCCGTGGCATGGCCAAGGAACTGGCCTCCAAGAAGATCCGCGTGAACACGCTGGTTCCCGGCCCCACCAACACACCCATGATGCAAGGCATTCCTCAGGAATGGGCTGATGCCATCATCGCTGGCGTGCCCATGGGCCGCATGGCCGAACCCGATGACATTGCCAAGGTGGCAGTGTTCCTGGCCAGCGATGACAGCGGTTTTGTGACCGGTCAGAACGTGGCAGTCAACGGCGGCAGCGCCTTCCTGTAAGGAGTATGAATATGAGCAAGCGTCTGGAAGGCAAAGTGGCATTCGTTACCGGTGGTAGCTCCGGCATTGGTGCTTCAACGGCAGAGCGTTTCGCCCAAGAGGGTGCCACGGTGGTGATTTGCGGTCGCCGCAAGGAAGCGCTGGATGAAGTCGTTGCCAAGATCAAGGCAGCGGGCGGCAAGGCTGAAGCGGTTGTGGCCGATGTGGGGATTGAGGCTCAAATTGTGGGCGCGCTGGAGCAAACTGCACAGGCGCACGGCAAGCTGGACATTCTGGTGAACAACGCCATGGCCTATACCTGGGGTGGCATTGAAGCCATGTCCACGCAAGACTGGCAAGCCAACTTCGGCACGTCGGTGGACGGTACTTTCTGGGGCACGCGCACGGCCTTGAAGCTGATGAAGAATGGTGGCGGCTCCATCATCAACCTCAGCTCGATCTGCGGCACGCTGGGCACACCCTATATGGCGGGCTACTCGGCAGCCAAGGCTGCGGTGATTAATTTCTCGCGTGCAGCGGCTGCCGAAGGTGCTGCTGCGGGTGTGCGCGTGAACGTGATCATTCCTGCGGTGATCGAAACGCCCGCCACTGCCGGCATGTTGGCTGATGAGGCGTCTCGCCAGACCACGGAAAAGCTGATCCCCATGGGGCGCGTCGGTCAGTCGCAAGAAGTGGCCAATGCCATTTTGTTCCTGGCCAGCGATGAGGCCAGCTATGTGACCGGTGCCTCGCTGCCTGTGGATGGCGGTCGTTCGGCTGTGCTGGTGACGGCGCTGTAAGAGAGAGTTGAAGATGAGTGAACCCGTGAATCAGTGGCCAAAAACGCTGGAAGAGCGTATCGACAGGCTGGAGTCGCTGGATGCGATTCGTCAGCTGGCTGGCAAGTACTCCCTGTCGCTGGACATGCGTGACATGGATGCCCACGTCAACCTGTTTGCACCCGATATCAAGGTGGGCAAAGACAAGGTTGGACGTGATCATTTCATGGCCTGGCAGGACAGTACGCTGCGTGACCAGTTCACGGGCACTTCCCATCATCTGGGGCAGCACATCATCGAGTTCGTGGACAAGAATCACGCCACCGGCGTCGTCTATTCCAAGAACGAGCATGAGTGCGGTGCCGAGTGGGTCATCATGCAGATGCTGTACTGGGATGACTACGAGCGCATTGACGGTGAGTGGTTCTTCCGCCGCCGTCTGCCCTGCTACTGGTATGCCACCGATCTGAATAAGCCGCCCATTGGCGACATGAAGATGCGCTGGCCCGGTCGTGAGCCCTATCACGGTGCTTTTCACGACCTGTTCCCTAGCTGGAAAGAGTTCTGGGCCAACCGCCCCGGCAAGGATGAGCTGCCACAAGTGGCAGCACCTGCGCCGCTGGAGCAGTTTCTCAAAACCATGCGCCGTGGCACGCCAGCACCGCGCATGCGTGTGCGCTAAGGAGTCGGTATGAATCAAACGCTTTTTACGCCCACCCATTTCGGCAAGATTGCACTGCAAAATCGCGTTGTCATGGCGCCCATGACGCGCAATCGCGCAGAGGTAGATGGCACGCCCACGGACATCATGGCCGAGCACTATGGTCAGCGCGGTGATGCAGGTTTGATCGTTGCTGAAGGTGCATGGCCTGAAGTGACGGGCCAAGCCTATTGCCGCCAGCCCGGCATTGAAACGGCCGAGCATGTGCGGGGCTGGCGCAAGGTGACGGATGCAGTGCATGCACGCGGTGGCTCCATCGTGCTGCAGATCATGCATTCGGGTCGCATTGGCAGCAGCCAGATCAAGCCTGCGGGTGTGCGCTCGATATCACCATCGGCCATTCAGGCGCAGGGCAAGATCTGGACCGATGCCGCTGGCATGCAGGACTTTGATGTGCCTCACGCTTTGAGTGCTGGCGAAGTGCGCAAAGCCATTGCCGAGCACGCTGCAGCCGCCAAGCGCGCTGTGGATGCGGGTTTTGATGGCGTAGAGCTGCACGGCACCAGTGGCTATCTGAGCCTGCAGTTTCTGCACTCCAGCACCAACCAGCGCACCGATGAATACGGCGGCAACGCTGCCAGCCGTGCGCGCTTTGCGGTGGAGTGTCTGGCTGCCATGGGTGAAGCGATTGGGATTGCCCGCGTGGGCCTGCGCCTGAACCCCGGCAACACCTTCAACGACACCTCGGATGAAAACTCTGAGGCCACCCATGCAGAGCTGATGCGCCAGGCAGCCAAGCTGGACATTGCCTACCTGCACGTCATGCGTGCACTGTTTGAGCCTTCAATTGATGCCTTCAAGCTGGCTCGTGAGAACTTTGGTGCCAACCTGATTCTTAACGATGGCTTTAATGCAGAAAGCGCTGAAGCGGCGCTGCAGGCTGGCGAGGGCCAGGCGGTGTCGTTTGCACGACATTTCATTGCCAACCCAGATCTGGTAATGCGCATGCGTCTGGGCTTGCCGTTGAGCAAGTTTGATCGCAACACCCTCTACACCGCTGGTGCCAAGGGCTACAACGATTATGCGCAGGCTGACGAGATTCAGACCGCCTGATTAAGAGATTGCTGGTCAGCTTTCGGGTTGATCCCTAAGTAGTTCATCGTGTTGGCCGCATTTCCTTTTGGGAGTGCGGCCTTTTTTGCTTTCTCCATTGTCGCCAGAGCGTCGGGCTGGACTACCTCAAATGGCTGAAAGGGTTTAGTCCTATTGGCTTGCATCGCTTTCTGTTTATTGGATGAGTGCTATGAAATTTGTTGCAAGAGGCCGTGATTCGTTAGTCTCAATGGACGATGTTTGTACCCCCTGTCAGAACCAGAATCCATCACATCACTAAACAAGATTTGGGTTGGAGGCCCCGGCATCATGATGGAAATACGTGGACTAGCGTACGTTGTCGCTGAGAGCTCTGATTTGGATCGCTGGGTCAGCTATGCACGTGACGTGCTTGGCATGATGCCCAGCACCACCGCTGATGGCGATTTGCTGATCAAGATGGATGAACGTCAGTTCCGCTTCCAGGTTCAGCCTGGCAGCCAGGACAAGTACTTTGCATCCGGTTGGGAAGTGGCCAACAAGGAAGCCTTTGAGCAGGCGCTCAAGGCGCTGGAAGCCGCTGATGTTCGTTACGAAATTGGCAATGCCGCACTGTGCGCCAAGCGTCGCGTGCAGCAGCTGGCTATCGTGCAGGACCCTTCGGGCAACCGCCACGAAATCGTCTGGGGCTTCAAGTCCGATTTCACCCACTTCGCATCGCCCCAAGGTGTGTCGCGCTTCATCACCGGTGACTACGGCCTGGGCCACACCGTGCTGCCCGCACCGGACTTTGACAAGACCGCAACCTTTGTGAGCGACGTGCTGGGCTTTGGTCTCTCGGACATCTACAACTTCAAGCCCGCAGGCGATGAAGGCCCGACCATCCGCATTCACTTCTTCCATTGTGCCAATGCCCGTCACCACAGCCTGGCGCTGGCTGAGTTCCCTTCTCCATCGGGCTGCGTGCACGTGATGGTCGAGGTGGACAACATGCCCGAAGTGGGCCGTGCCATGGACCGCATGCAAAAGGGCGAAGTCAAACTTTCGGCCACGCTGGGTCAGCACACCAACGACAAGATGATCTCGTTCTACATGAAGACGCCCTCCAATTTCGACCTGGAGTTCGGCTATGGCGGCGCCATCATCGACTGGGATCACCACATCACGCATGAATTCACGACCGTCAGCCTCTGGGGACACGACTTCAGCGTAGGTCGTCCTGAAAACAACTAATAGGAGGCTTGAGACATGGCCAATAAATTAATGACAGCGAAGGACGTTGTGGCATCCATCAAGGATGGCATGACGATTGGTATTGGTGGCTGGGGCCCTCGCCGCAAGCCCATGGCTCTGGTGCGAGAGCTACTGCGCAGCGACGTCAAAGATCTGACCGTGGTGGCTTATGGCGGTGCTGATGTGGGCATGTTGTGCGCCGCTGGCAAGGTCAAGAAACTGATCTTCGCCTTTGTGTCGCTGGACTTCATTCCACTGGAGCCTTACTTCCGCAAGGCCCGCCAGAACGGCTCCATCGAAGTGATGGAAATCGACGAAGGCCACATGGTGCTGGGCCTGAAGGCTGCTGGCATGCGCATTCCCTACATCCCCACTCGCGTGGGTCTGGGTACCGATGTGATCAAGCACAACAGCGGCATCAAGCTGGTGGACTCTCCTTACGACAACAAGGAGTGGGTTGCGATGCCTGCTATCAATCTGGATGTAGCCCTGCTGCATGTGGACCGCGCTGACTCGCGTGGTGTTTGCCAGATTGCAGGCCCCGATATTTATATGGACGACCTGTTTGCCCGCGCTGCTACCAATACGTTTGTGAGCTGCGACGAACTGGTTGAATCCAGCACTTTCGAGTCGGCTGACGCTGCGCGACTGGTGTTCTGGGAGCGTTCCGAGACAACTGGCGTGGTTCACCTGCCCGGCGGTGCTCACCCCACATCCTGCGCGCCTCTGTATGGCTTTGACGTCAAGCACTTCAAGGAATACGTAGCCAGCAGCAAGGAAGAGGGCGGCTGGAACGAATATCAGCAGAAGTACGTGCAGTGCACGGAGCAGGAATATCTGGAAAAAGTGGGTGGTATGGACGCAATCAAGCGCCTGCCCCTGCCTGTGTTCTAAGGAGGCAAAGATGAGTGAAATTGCATTGGTCGATCGCGTCATCTGCGCCGCGGCACGCGCCTGGGAAAAAGACGGTGAAGTTCTGGCCACCGGCATTGGCCTGGTACCACGTCTGGCGGCTTCGCTGTGCATGAAGTCCATCAACACAGATCTGATGATGACGGACTCCGAAGCCTGGGTGGTCAGCGAGCCCGTGCCCGTCGGCCCCCGTGGTGACTACAAGATCAAGCGTGAGTCCTGGATGGGCTTCTCCCGCATCTTCGACAACGTCTGGGGTGGCAAGCGCCACGCCATGGTGGGCCCCGTTCAGGTGGACCGCTTTGGTCAGGGCAACATCTCCATGGTGGGCGGCGACTACGCACGTCCCAAGTCCATGATGCTGGGCGTGCGCGGTTTTCCGGGTAACTCCATCAACCACGCCAACTCCTTCTTTGTGCCCAACCACAGCCCCAAGGTGTTTGTGTCGGGCGAGGTGGATGTGGTTGGCTCTGTGGGCTATAACCCCGCACGCCTGGCCAAGGGCTGGACGCTGGAAGAAACCACGGACATCCGTTTCATCTTCACCAACCTTTGCGTGCTGGACTTCGGTGGCCCTGACCATCAGGTGCGACTGGTCTCTCTGCACCCCGGTGTGACGGTTGGGCAGGTGCAGGAAGCCACAGGTTTCCCGGTGCATATCCCTGCCAACGTGGGGGTGACGGCCGACCCCACACCCGAGCAGCTGGCTTTGCTGGCCCAGCTCGATCCGCACAACCTGCGCGCTACGGCCATGGGAGCGTGATATGGAAAATGCAGCTTCCAGCGAATTTGTGACACGCGAAGACAAGGCCGTCTACGAAACCGACGAGCCCGTGCTCTACAGCGTGGACAACGGCATTGCCACGGTCACCATGAATCGGCCCACGTTCAACAACGTGCAGAACTCGCAGATGACCTATGCGCTGGATACTGCCTTCCGCAAGGCGACCGATGACGATAGCGTCAAGGTCATCGTGCTGCGCGGTGCAGGCAAGCACTTCAGCGCGGGGCACGATATTGGTACGCCCGGTCGAGACATCAATAAGCCTTTTGACCGTGCGCACCTGTGGTGGGATCACACCAACAAGCCCGGTGGCGAGCAATTGTTTGCCCGTGAGCAAGAGGTTTATCTGGGCATGTGCCGCCGCTGGCGCGACATTCCAAAACCTCTGATCGCCATGGTGCAAGGCGCCTGCGTGGCGGGCGGCCTGATGCTGGCCTGGGTCTGCGATCTGATTGTGGCCAGCGATGACGCGTTCTTTCAGGACCCCGTAGTGCGCATGGGCATCCCCGGCGTGGAGTACTTTGCCCACGCTCACGAGCTGCATCCCCGCATCGCCAAAGAATTCCTGCTGCTGGGCGATCGCATGACTGCAGACCGTGCCTACCAGATGGGCATGGTCAACCGCGTGGTGCCACGTGCCGAGCTGCAAGAGCAGGTCGATGCCATCGCTTTGCGCCTGACAGCCCAGCCCCGTCTGGGTCTGGCACTGACCAAGATGGTTGTCAACAAGGCTGAAGAGCTGCAGGGGCTGCGCTCCACCATGGACATGGCCTTTGGCTACCACCACTTTGCGCACGCTCACAGCCAGGCTATGGGCATGGGCCAGCTCGGCGGTCAAGACGCCAAGACCATGGCCAGCGCCAACAAGAAGGAGGTCGCGCAATGAGCGAGGTCAATGCACTGCGCACGCCTTTGTGCGATTTGCTGGGATGCCGTTACCCCATCGTCCAGACCGCCATGGGCTACGTGGCGGGTGCGGATCTGGTGATCGGTACGACAAACGCCGGTGGCTTTGGCTTTCTGGCCGGCGCCACGATTCATGCTGACAAGATTGAAGCCGAGATTCTGCGCGTCAAGCGCGAGACGGATGATCAGCCTTTCGGCCTGAACTTTCACATGTTCCAGCCCAACGCCCAGCAACTGCTGGACCTGGCCGTGAAGTATCGCCTGCGCGCCGTGAGCTATGGCCGCGGCCCGGACAAGAAGGTCATCGGCCGCCTGCGTGATGCCGACATCGTCTGCATGCCTACCGTGGGTGCTTTGAAGCACGCCCAGAAGGCTATTGAGATGGGTGCCAATGCCATCACCGTACAAGGTGGTGAAGGTGGCGGCCATACCGGCAGCGTGCCCACGACGGTGCTGCTGCCCCAGGTGGTAGACGCGGTGAGCGTGCCCGTGATTGCTGCTGGTGGTTTTTACGACGGCCGTGGCCTGCTGGCTGCGTTGGCCTTTGGTGCATCGGGCATTGCCATGGGCACGCGCTTTTTGATGACCAGCGACTCCAAGGTCCCTGATGCCACGCTGCAGCGCTACCTGGCCACCAAGGATGCCGAAAAAATTGCCGTATCGCATCTTGTCGACGGCATGCCCCAGCGCATGATTCCTAACGAATACCTGTCCATGCTGGAAAAGGCCAGTCCCATGAAGCGCCTGCGCATTGCGGTGAATCTGGCACTGAAGTGGAAGGCCGAAACCGGCATGACCACGGGCCAGGCCATGAGCATCTTCATGAAGGCCATGCGTGAGGATTCCTCCTCGGTGGCCCAGACCGTCATGGCGGCCAACGCCCCCATGCTGCTGCAGCGCTCCATGGTCGACGGCAACCCGGCCGATGGCGTGATGTCTGCCGGTCAGGTGGCCGCGCTGATTGGCAAGCTCGACAGCTGCGAAGACGTGATCAGCGGCATTGTTCGCCAGGCCATGGTCCGTCGCACTGCACTCAATGAATTGACTCCTGCGTAATAACAAGCCACTAACAGGCCAACGAGAAGACTGAATATGTCCACTCAACAATTTCACTCCAATATTCACGACAACGGCGTGGCAGAGCTGGTGATTGACCGCGCTCCTGTCAATGCCCTGAATTCCGCAGGCTGGTATGGCCTGGCCCAAGAAATCCAGTCGCTGGGCGAACGCCCTGATGTGCGCGTGATCGTGATCCGTGCAGAAAACCGTGGCTTCTGCGCCGGTGTGGATATCAAAGAGCTGGCCACCAATGACAAGCTCATCATCGATGTAAACGCAGGCAACTACGCCACATTCAAGGCCGTTCACCTGAACAAGGTGCCGGTGATTGCTGCCGTGCACGGCTTTGTGCTGGGTGGCGGCATCGGCATATGCGGCGCATCCGACATCGTGATCGCGGCTGAAGACGCGACCTTCGGCCTGCCCGAAGTGGACCGTGGTGCCATGGGCGGCGCAGCGCATCTGCAGCGGATGTTTGGTGTGCAAAAGACCCGCTACCTGTTCTTTACAGGCGAGATGATCGGAGCGCAGGAAGCCTTCCGCTTGGGCGCTGTCGAGCGAGTGGTGCCCCGTGAGCAACTGCGTGATACCGCCATGGAAATAGCCAACAAGATTGCCGCCAAGAGCCCTGCCATGATCCGCATCGCCAAGGAAGCGCTGACCGGCATCGAAGACGGCAATCTGGAAGACAAATACCGCTGGGAGCAGGGCTTCACTCTGCAGGCCTATATGAGCCCCGATTCCGCCGAGACGCGTAGCGCCTTCGTGGAAAAGCGCGACGCCAAATTCTGATTCGCCAAGCGCAACGAGGAGACAACAAGATGGATTTGACCTATACCCCTGCGCAAAAGGCTTTCCGCACCAAGGTGCGCGCCTGGCTCAAGGACAACGTACCCAAAGAGCGCCTCAAGAGCTACGACACGCGCGAAGGCTTTGAGCAACACCGCGCGTGGGAAGCCCTGCTGGCTGGCGCCGGTTACAGCGCCGTCATGTGGCCCAAGGATCTGGGTGGCAGCGGCTGCGACCTGACCGAATGGCTGATCTTTGAAGAAGAATACTGGGCCGCCGATGCACCCGCACGCGTGAACCAGAACGGTATTTTGCTGCTGGGCTCCACCATCATGGAGTTTGGTACGCCTGAGCAAAAAGCCCGCTTCCTGCCCCGCATGGCCCGTTGCGACGACATGTGGGCGCAAGGCTGGTCTGAGCCCAATGCTGGCTCTGACATGGCGGCCATCAGCAGCCGTGCTACGCGCCAGGGTGACAAGTTCATCCTGAACGGCCAGAAAATCTGGTCCACTCGCGCCATCTTTGCAGACTGGGTTTTTGGCCTGTTCCGCAGCGACCCCACCTCCAGCCGTCACCACGGACTGAGCTACATCCTGGTGCCGCTGAATACGCCTGGCATCACCGTGCGCCCCATCCGCGCCATCAATGGCCGCGAGCATTTCGCCGAAATCTTCTTCGACGATGTAGAAGTCTCTGCTGAGAACCTGATTGGTGCCGAAGGCAAGGGCTGGCATGTGGCCATGGCGACTGCTGGCTTTGAACGCGGTCTGCTGTTGCGCTCTCCCGCACGCTATCAGCGCAGCGCCCAGAAGCTGGTGGACCTGTACCTGCGCAACCAGGTCGATGCTGACCGCGATCATTCCATCCGCGACGCCGTGCTGCGCGCATGGCAGGGTGCCGAGGCCTACACACTGTCTTCGTACCACACCGTGGGCCGCCTCAACAAGGGCGCGCAGATCGGTGCGGAAGCGAGTACCAACAAGATTGTCTGGTCCGAACTGGACATTCTGATCAACGAAACCGCCATGCGCATTCTGGGTCAGCGTGCAGAGCTGATTGATGACGAAGAAGCCAATGACTGGCTCGAAGGTTTCCTGTTTGCGCAAGCGGGCCCCATCTACGCGGGTAGCAACGAGATTCAGCGCAACATCATTGCCCAGCGCATGCTGGGCCTGCCCAAATCCTGATCGGCTGGGAGAACACCATGGACTTCACCTTTACCGAAGATCAAATCGCATTCCGTAACTCGGTCAGCCGCTTTCTGATGACGGAAGCCGCGCCCGAGCTGCTGCGCGACATCTGGGAAACCGAGAGCGGTCGCTCGCCCGAGCTGTGGGCCAAGATTGCGGAGCAGGGCCTGATGGGCCTGTCCGTGCCAGAAGCCGATGACGGTATGGGCATGGCCGATATTGACTGGGCCTTGCTGCTGCAGGAAGTGGGCTACTACGCACTGCCTGATGCGCTGACCGACACCGCCTATGTGGCGGTGGGCATGCTGTCTGCTTTGCCGCAAGGCCATGCTGCCCGCGCCTATCTGCCCAAGATCGCCAGCGGCAGCTGCCGCGTGGCCGTGGGTCACCCCAACAATGCGACCGTGGCCGATGCGGAGCACGCTGATGTATTGCTGCTGGCCCAGGCCACGGCAACCGGGCTGGAGCTGCACCTGCTGACTCCTGCCCTGTGCGAAATCAAGGCACTCAAGAGCATTGACTCCTCGCGTCGCCTCTCCAAGGTGAGCTGGACCGCTTCTGATGCGACCCGTGTGCTTGATGGTGCTCAGGGCCAGAAGGTCTGGGATGCTGCTGGTGAGCGTGGCGCTCTGGCGGCCGCAGCCCAGATGGTGGGTCTGGCCCAGCGCATGCTGGACCTGTCTGTGGACTATGTCGCTCAGCGCAAGCAGTTCGACAAGGTGATCGGCAGCTTCCAGGCGGTGCAGCACCATCTGGCAGATATCGTCACCAAGATCGAATTTGCCAAGCCTGTTCTGTACCGCGCCTTCTATGCGCTGCAGCACAACGAGCCTGATCTGGCCGTGCGCATCTCCCACGCCAAGCTGCAGTGCAGCGAAGCGAGCTGGTTTGCCTCGCGCAACAGCCTGCAGGTGCATGGCGCCATGGGCTACACCTGGGAAGTCGATCTGCAGATGTTCATGAAGCGCGCATGGGTGCTTGATGCTGCATGGGGCGACAAGGGCTATCACTCGGCCCGCCTGACCCAAGGCCTGCTGCGCAGTCCCAATGCCCCTGTGGGTCCTGGTGCTACGTTTGATCGAGAAAGCGCTTCTCGCGGCGACTGCTCTGCGCAAGCTGCTATCAAAAACATTGTGGAAGAGGTGGCTGCATGAGCGCCCAGGCCTATATCGTTGACGCACTGCGCTCTCCCACTGGCAAGCGCAAGGGCTCTCTTGCTGCCGTGCATGGTGCCGACCTCGGTGCTCATGTCATCAAGGCGCTGGTGGAGCGCAATGACATCCCCGCAGCAGATTACGACGACGTGATCTTTGGCTGCGTGGACACCATCGGCGCTCTGGCCGGTGACATAGCACGCACCTCCTGGCTGGCCGCAGGCATGCCCCTGAACGTGCCCGGCACCACGATTGACCGCCAGTGCGGTTCGTCCCAGCAGGCCATTCACTTTGCGGCGCAAGCGGTGATGAGCGGCACGCAGGATGTGGTGCTGGCCGGTGGCGTGCAGACCATGAGCGCCATCCCGATCTCCTCGGCCATGCTGGCCGGTCAGCCTCTGGGCTTCACCACGCCGTTTGCGGAGAGCAAGGGCTGGCAGGCCCGCTTTGGCAACGCTCCCGTCAACCAGTTCTACGCAGCGCAGCGCATTGCCGATCACTGGGGCGCAAGCCGCTCAGACATGGAAGTGTTTGCCAAGGAAAGCCATGACCGTGCACTGAAGGCGATTGCCGAAGGCCGCTTTGACCGTGAAATCGTGCCCTTTGGCGACTTCAAGATGGACGAAACCGCCCGTCTGAGCACGCTGGAAAAGATGGCCACGCTGGAGCCGGTGGATCCCACCTATCCCTCCATCACCGCAGCGGTTTCCAGCTCCACCTGCGATGCAGCTGCTGCCGTTCTGGTGGTGTCGGAAGCAGCGCTCAAGCGCTACAACCTCAAGCCCCGCGCCCGGATTCACCACATCAGCGTGCGTGCCGATGACCCCATCTGGCACCTGACGGCTCCGATTCCTGCCACTGAGTACGCACTCAAGAAGGCTGGCATGAAGATGTCCGACATTGACCTGGTCGAGATCAATGAAGCCTTCGCTTCCGTGGTCATGGCCTGGCTCAAGGAAACCGGCTACGACCATGCCAGGACCAATGTCAACGGCGGTGCGATTGCTCTGGGTCACCCGCTGGGTGCATCGGGCGCCAAGCTGATGACCACGCTGCTGCACGAGCTGGAGCGCACCGGCGGCCGCTACGGCCTGCAGACCATGTGCGAAGGCGGTGGTCAGGCCAATGTGACCATCATTGAACGACTCTGACGATAGACATGCGGGCACCTGTGGGTGCCTGCATTGCGTGGAGTTGAAGTCAACGGCCAAGAGTTAGCGGTTAAGCAAGTCATCCAAAAAAATATCAACGGAGACAAAGACATGCAAGACAGAGCGGCAGATACAGATCGCAGAAAATTTCTCATGGGTGCCGCAGCGACAGCCGCTGCGGTGAGCTTGCCAGCGGCGCAAGCCAGCGCCAAGACCGTGGCGCAGGCCAGCGCGCCGGTCGATGCCATCACCATGGCAGCGCAAATTCGCAAGGGCGACGTAACGCCTCTGGAGGCGCTTGACGCCACCATTGCCCGCGTGGAAGCCTTGCCCCGGCTCAATGCCGTGGTTATCAAAGATTACGAGCAAGCCCGCGAGCACGCCAAGAAAATCTCGGCCATGGGCCGCGATGCGCGAAAGCAGGCGACGGGGTCAGCGCCGCTGTGGGGGCTGCCTTTTGTGCTCAAGGATCTGGGCGTGAGCATGACGGGCACTGTGACCACCAATGGCTGCGCCTTCTTTAAAGATGCCGTCGCCAAGCAGGACTCCACCCTGGTCACGCGCTACAAGGCGGCCGGTCTCAACATTTTTGGCAAGACGGCTTCGCCTGAGTTCGGCATGACGGCCACCACAGAGTCCAAGCTCTATGGCGCTACGCTCAACCCTTGGAACACCAAGCACACCACAGGCGGCTCATCTGGCGGCACGGCAGCCGCGATTGCCGCGGGCATTCTGCCCGTGGGCCATGCCACCGATGGCGGTGGCTCCATCCGTATCCCGGCTGCGCATTGCGGCCTGTTCGGCCTCAAGCCCAGCCGTGGTCGTGTGCCTGCAGGGCCCAATTCGCTGGATGGCGCAACCGGTCTTTCGGTCAACCACGTCATCAGCCGCAGCGTGCGCGACACCGCTTTGCTGCTGGACCTGACTGCCGGCCCTGAGTTCGGCTCGCGTGTGCGTCCACCTTCGGATGCGCCGCGCGGCTACCTCGAAGCGATGCAAAAGCCCGAACGCAAGCTGCGCATTGCCATCTGGCGCAAGAATTATTTCGGTATACCCGTGCATGCCGATTGCCTGGCTGCTGTCGACAAGGCTGCCAAGGCCTGCGAGGCCATGGGCCACATCCTCGAAGAGGCCATGCCCGATCTGCCCGTGGCAGAGATCTTTGCCGGCATGGGGCCGGGCATGTCCGCAGGCCTGCTCAGCAGCATTGAATACCGTGAAAAGCAGCTGGGCCGAGCTGTGCGCGAAGACGAGATGGAGCCCTTGAACTGGGCCGCACTGCAAGCTGCTAAAAAAGCCACAGCGCTGGAGCTGTACCGTGGCCGTGCGGGTTTTGACAAGGCGGGGCAGCTGATTGATGCCTTCCTGTCCAAATACGACCTGATTCTGACGCCCACCACCGCAGTGCCCGCTCAGTTGCTGGGCGCACTGCGGCTCGATCAGCCATACCAGAGCTATGCCGCAGAGGCCATGAACGCCTCGGCCTTTACTTCGCTGTTCAACATCAGCGGCCACCCGGCCATGTCGGTGCCGCTGCACTGGACGGCGGACAACATTCCTGTCGGCTCTCACTTTGTTGCGCCTTTTGGGGGAGAAGGGCGCTTGCTGCGTCTGGCTGCCCAGCTGGAGCAGGCCTTGCCGTGGGCACATCGCATGCCTGATCTGTCTGCACTCAAGGCTTGAGTGTTTAACGAAAAGAGGAGCGAGAACATGGAATCAGTGAATCAGGGCATGGACAGGCGCAGCCTTATTCAAGGGGCTGCTGCTGTGATGGGGGCAGCGGCGGTTCCGGCAATGGCCAAGGAGAAAAAGGAGTCACAGATGCTTGATGGATACGCATGGGCTGAGCAGATTCGCCGTGGTGATCTCACGCCGCTGGAGGCCTTGGATGCTGCCATTGCACGCACAGAGGCTTTGCCCAAGCTCAACGCCGTAGTCATCAAAGACTATGAATTGGCCCGAGGCCTTGCCAAGCAGATGTCGGCCCTCGGCGCTGCAGATCGCGCCGCAGCGACAGCCAAGGCGCCCATGTGGGGCGTGCCCTTTCTGGTCAAGGATCTGAACCAGTACATGAAGGGCACGGTCACCACCAATGGTTGCCGCTTTTTCAAGGGCGCGGTGGCGGAGTACGACAGCACTCTGGTGGCACGCTACAAGGCGGCTGGCCTGAATATCTTTGGCAAGACGGCATCGCCAGAGTTTGGTCAGACGCCTACGACCGAGTCCTTGCTTTACGGCAAGTCGCCAAACCCCTGGAATGCGGCCCACACAACGGGCGGCTCGTCCGGGGGCGCGGCTTCGGTGGTGGCCGCCGGCATTGTGCCCGTGGCCCACGCCAGTGACGGCGGCGGCTCTATCCGCATTCCTGCTTCGCACTGCGGTCTGTTCGGCCTCAAGCCCAGCCGTGGCCGCCTGCCAACCGGGCCTGCGAACATGGAGGGCTGGATGGGCCTGTCCATGAACCATGTCATCAGCCGCTCGGTGCGCGACAGCGCACATCTGCTGGACCTGACGCAGGGGCGTGAGCCTGGCTCGCGCACCGTGCCGCCGCGTGATGTCGATGGCACCTATCTCGAAGCCTTGAATCAGGGGGCTCGCAAACTCAAGATTGCGGTCTGGCCCAAGAACTACTTTGGCATTCCTGTGCATGCCGATTGCCAGGCCGCCGTGGACAAGGCCATCAAGGCCTGTCTGGCACTGGGGCACGAAATTGTCGAAGACATGCCAGAGCTGCCCGTGGCCGATGTGTTCTCCGGTCTGGGCATTGTGACCTCGGTGGGCATGATGGCCAGCATTCGCGCCCGCGAAAAGCAGCTGGGTCGAGCCGTGCGCCAGGATGAGGTCGAACAGATGGATTGGCTGTATCTGGAAAAAGCCAAGACCTATACCGCAGAGCAGATGCTGATGGCGCGCACCAATTTCGATACTGCGGGCCAGATTCTGGATCGTTTCTTCCTCAAGTACGACCTCGTTTTGACGCCTGTGATGGCCGTGCCGCCGCCGCTGCTGGGCGTGCTGACGCTGGACCAGCCCTATGACTCGTTCGCACGCGAAGCGGTGAAGGCCTCGCCCTATACCGCTTTGTTCAATATGACCGGCCAGCCAGCCATGTCCGTGCCCATGCACTGGACGAAGGACAACCTGCCGGTGGGTGCGCACTTCGCGGCCCCATTCGGTCGCGAAGGCCGTCTGTTTGGCCTGGCCGCGCAGCTGGAGCAAACCGTTCCATGGGCAGATCGCACACCGGATCTGTCTGTCTTCAAAGCGTAATTCAAGAAAGCAGATGGGTTCTGAGACCGTCTGCACAGCAAGCAAAAGGGGAAAGAAATGGGTATTTGCAACCAGAGAACCGTCGTCATTACTGGTGCAGGCGGTGGCCTGGGCCGCGCTTATGCGCTGGCCTTCGCGCAAGAGGGTGCAAATGTGGTGATTAACGACATTCGCGCTGAAGCCGCTCAGGCGGTGGCCGATGAAGTCAAGGCCGCAGGTGGTCAGGCCATTGCCAACACTGGTGACATCACCACCGTGGCTGGCGTGCAGTCGATTCTGGATGCCACGCTGGCAGCCTTTGGCGATGTGAACGTGATCGTCAACAACGCCGGTGTGCTGCGCGACCGCATGTTCCTGAGCCTGTCAGAAGAAGACTGGGACATGGTCATGCGCGTGCATCTGCGTGGACACTTCTGCATGGCCAAGGTGTTCGGCGGCTACTGGCGCGACCAGAAGAAGGCGGGCAAGGATGTGGACGCTCGCATCATCAACACCAGCTCAGGTGCGGGTCTCCAGGGCTCCATCGGTCAGAGCAACTACGCGGCTGCCAAGGCTGGTATTGCGGGCCTGACGCTGGTGCAGGCAGCCGAGCTGGCCCGCTACGGCATCACGGTCAACTGCCTGGCACCTGCAGCGCGTACCTCTATGACCGAAGGCGCCATGCCCGACATGGTCAAGAAGCCCGAGTCTGGTTTTGATGTGTGGGACCCCATGAACGTGGCTTCCATCGTGGTGTGGCTGGGCAGCAGCCAGTCCAGGCATGTGACGGGCCGTTGCTTTGAATCCAAGGGCGGCGAGCTGTCCGTGGCCGATGGCTGGTTCACCGGCACCATCAACGACAAGCAAGGCCGCTGGGAGCCCGCCGAGCTGACGGCCGTGGTGGATCAGCTCATTACACAAGGCAAGGCCCCGCAAAAGGTCTATGGCACCTGATTGCAGCAGCGGCAAGAGCGCAGCCGGGACTCGCTGCCCGGCTCTGGTTATTCAATAAAAACGCAGGACGCGAGCCATCATGGATTTAAGTCTGAACGAAGAACAAAAAATGATTGCCGAAAGCGCGGCGGTGTTTTTGCAGGAAAAAAGCACCACGGCGCAAGTGCGCAAAGTCTCAGAAACAGAAGGTGGCCTGGACCGCGCTCTGTGGCAGGAAGTGGTGGACATGGGTTGGTGCAGCGTGGCTCTGCCCGAAGCCGCAGGCGGCATGGGCCTTGGCTGGCGCGAGCTGGTGCTGCTGCAAGAGCAGATGGGTTACCACCTGGCCTGCGTGCCGTTTTTTGATGCTGTCATTGCCGTCACCCCGCTGTGGAAGGCGCTGAGCATGAGCGAAAAAGGCTTGCCCGTGGTGGAGCGACTGGCTGCATCGGGCCAGATCTGCGTGCTGGGCATGACGGTGCGCGGCGAGCTGCCTGCTGCTGCGACGGTGACGGTTGACGGCGATACGCTGGTGCTGAACGGCCAGTGGAATCAAGTGGGCTCGGGCTCGCACGCCGATGTGTTTTTGCTGCCCGCCACGCTGCCCTGCGGGTCGCTGGGCTTGCTGGAGGTATCCGCCAAGGCGCAAGGCCTGAGTGTGCAGGCGCTGACGACGGTGGACGCCACACGCAGCAGCGCCAATGTGGCTGCCGTGAATGTGAGCCTGACCGGCGCTGCCGTGCTGGTGCATGGCGACGCGCTCAAAAAACTGTGGGCTCAGACCCGCAATCTGGCGGCGATTGGCTTGGCCGCTGAGCAGGTTGGCGTGGCCGACCGTGCGCTGAATCTGGCTGTGAATTACACCAAAGAGCGCCAGCAGTTTGGAAAAGCCGTGGGCAGCTTCCAAGGCGTCAAGCACCGTGCAGCGCAGATGCTGGTGAAGGTGGAGACGGCCAGATCAGCCGTTTACGCTGCAGCTTTCATAGCTGATACCGCAGGTGATGCAAGCGATCTGACCTATTTTGCAGCACAAGCCCGCACAGATGCTGCGGAAGCCGCTCTCTTTTCTACGCGTGAAAGCATACAGCTGCATGGCGGCGTGGGCTTCACCTGGGAGTTTGATCCCCATTTGTTCTTCCGCCGCGCGCAGGCTGCCAGCCAGCGTCTAGGGACTGTGGAGCAGTGGCGCGAGCAAGTGGCTGCGCGTTTGTTGGACGAGAGCGTGACGGAGGCAGCATGAACATGCAGGAATCAGAAATCAATGAAGCCTTTCGCGCTGAAGTGCGTGAATGGATGGCCCAGCACTTGACGGGCAAGTTCGCGCCCCTCAAGCATGCCAGCGGTCTGGGGGCTGAGGGCTATGACGCCCAGCTCGCCAAAGAGTGGGAGCGGGAACTGGCCAAGGGCGGCTGGACGGGTCTGGGCTGGGACACGCAATATGGCGGTCGCAATGCACCGCTGTCGCAGCAAGTCATCTTCCATGAGGAATATGTGCGCAGCGGCGGCCCCGGCCGTATAGGCCACATTGGCGAGACGCTGCTGGCCCCTACGCTGATGGCGTTTGGCTCGGCAGAACAGAAGGCCCGTTTTCTGCCCGGCATTCTGGCGGGCACCGACTACTGGGCGCAGGGCTACTCCGAACCCGGCGCGGGCTCTGACCTGGCGGCTATCCGCACCAAAGCCAACCGTGACCCGGCGACGGGCGAGTGGGTGATTCACGGCCAAAAGGTCTGGACATCGTGGGCGCATGAGTCCGAATGGGTCTTTGTGCTGGCCCGCACCGAAGAAGCCAGCGTGCCCGTGGCCAGTGCCCGCCATGCCGGCATGGTGCTGCTGCTGGTGCCCATCAAGCAGGCGGGCGTAGAAGTACGCCCGATTCGCCAGATCACAGGGACTTCTGAATTCAATGAAGTCTTCTTCGACGGAGCCCGCACCGATGGTGCTTTGCATCTGGGCCCCGTGGGCGACGGCTGGAAGGTTGCCATGTACTTGCTGGGCTGTGAGCGCGGTGCATCCACGCTGGGCCAGCAGGCGCATTTCCGCTATGAGCTGGATCTGATCATTGATCTGGCCAAGCGCAATGGCACGGCTCGCGATCCGCTGATTCGTCAGCGCATTGCCAAGGCAGATATGGGCTTGCAGACACTGCGCGCGCACGCGCTGCGCTCCAGCCGCGAAGACACGCCTTTCCGCGTGGCCTCGGTTTCCAAGTACGCGTGGTCCAACTGGCACCGCGATCTGGGTGAGCTGGCAATGGATGTGCTGGGCGAGCAGGGCGAACTGGAGCTCAAGGATCCTGCTCTTGCTGCGTTGCAGCAGCTGTGGCTGGTCAGCCGCGCGGACACGATCTACGCCGGCACCAATGAGATTCAGCTGAACCTGATGGCTGAGCGCGCTTTAGGCATGCCGCGCTGATTTTTGTGGGCCGCGCTGCCGCCTTTTGGCGTAGGTAGATACGCTGATGGGTGTCATTGAGAATGCGGAAAAACCTAGGGTTAGCCAGAGGGTTTTTTCCGCTTTTCCGCCTTTCAAGTGTCCATAGGACGACATTAGGGAATGACCTATCGTCCAAAGTGACGATGTTGCAGCGCAGCGCGAGCCTGAAGATGAACTTAACTTCCCCTTAGATGACTCATGAATAGCGCTCCTTCTTACGTTGCTCCCCACGACTTGCTCAAGGGCAAGACTGTGCTCGTTACCGCTGCTGCTGGCGCTGGTATTGGTTTCTCCGCTGCAAAACGTGCAGCAGAAGAAGGCTGCAAAGCCTTGGTGATTTCCGATGTGCACGAGCGCCGCCTGGCTGAGGCGGTGGAGCAGATCAAGAAAGATACGGGTTTGACCCAGGTCTTCGGAAAGCTCTGCGACGTGAGCAAGGAAGAGCAGGTGCAGGCACTGATCTCCGAAGCCGATAGCACCATGGGCGGCATCGATGTACTGATCAACAACGCCGGCATGGGCACCAGCTGCAAAGTCGTTGACATGAGCGACGAGGAGTGGGCCAAGGTCATCGATATCACGCTGACCGGCACCTTCCGCATGACCCGCGCTGCGCTCAAGGTCATGCAGCCACGTGGCAAGGGCGTGATCGTGAACAACGCTTCGGTGCTGGGCTGGCGCGCTCAGACCGAGCAGGCGCATTACGCAGCGGCCAAGGCCGGTGTGATGGCTTTCACGCGCTGCTCGGCGCTGGAAGCGGCCGAGTTCGGTATCCGCATCAATGCGGTGGCACCTTCCATTGCCATCCACGCTTTCCTCAAGAAGTCGGCGTCTGAAGAGCTGCTGGCCAAACTGTCTGAAAAAGAAGCATTTGGCCGCGGTGCTGAGCCTTGGGAAGTGGCAAACGTCATGATTTTCCTGGCCAGCGACTACTCTTCGTACATGACGGGTGAAGTGGTGTCCGTCAGCTCGCAAAGGGCTTGAGCGATGAGCGCTGTTGCTGAAAAAGTAGTGTTTGGCTCTGCTGCTGCGGTGCTGGCTTCGGTCGGCCGCCAGCTGGGCGAAACCGAGTGGATGCAGATCAATCAGGAACGCATCAACCAGTTTGCCGATGCCACGGGCGATCACCAGTGGATTCATGTGGACCCCGAACAGGCCAGGAACGGCCCGTTTGGTGCCTGCGTGGCTCACGGCTATCTGACGCTGTCGCTGGCCAATCTGTTTTTGCCCCAGCTCGTGGTCTATGAAGACCTGAAGATGGGCGTGAACTATGGCTGCGAGAAGGTGCGTTTTCCATCGCCCGTGTTGGTGAACTCGTGGGTTCGCGGCAGTGGCGAGGTGGTTGCTGCGACCCCGATTGGCACGGACGGCGTGCAAGTCACGATCCGTATCACGGTGCAGGTCAAGGGGCAGGACAAACCCGGATGCGTGGTCGAAACGATCAGCAGACTGTTTTTTATCCAGGAAAATTGAGTGAATGCAAACAGCTGTCCCGGCAGCGTTTGCATTTTTTATGAAGAGGGATGAGCTGCCGACAGAGTGGCCGACCTCGATCAGGGCTGCGCAAGCTGCCCAGGGCGCGACGAACAGTTAGTTAGGAGACAAGATATGAAAGACGCAGTCATCGTTTCGACGGCACGTACCCCCATTGGCAAGGCTTACCGCGGTGCATTCAATGACACCGAGGCTCCGGTGCTGGGCGGTCACGTCATTCGTGCGGCACTGAACAAGGTGGGTGTGGCTGGTGAGGATGTAGGCGATGTCATTCTGGGCATCGCGGCCCAGCAAGGCACACAGGGCTACAACCTGGGCCGCCTGTGCGGCTACACCGCGGGTCTGCCAGAGTCCGTGGGCGGCATGGTGATCGACCGCATGTGCGCATCGGGCCTGATGAGTATTGCCACGGCCTCCAAGAGCATCATGACCGGCGAGCTGGACATTGCCGTCGCCGGTGGCCTGGAGTCCATCTCTCTGGTGCAGAACAAGTACAAGAATTCGTATCGCGCCCAGTCCAAGGCCGTGCTGGCTGCAGAGCCCACTGCCTACATCCAGATGATCGAGACTGCCGAGCTGGTCAGCCAGCGTTATGGCATCAGTCGCGAAGCCCAGGACGAATACTCGCTGCGCAGCCAGCAGCGCGTGGCTGCTGCTCAGGCCAAGGGCCTGTTCGACGACGAAATCGTGCCTTTGACCACCGTCAAGCAGCTGTTTGACAAAGAAGGCAACGTCACTGGCACCGAAGAAGTGACGCTGACCCGCGACGAAGGCAACCGCGCTGAAACCACGCTGGAAAGCCTGGCCAAGCTCAAGCCCGTCTGGAAGAACGGTAAGTGGGTGCCAGAAGGCCAGTTCATCACGGCCGGAAATGCCTCGCAACTGTCTGACGGTGCCAGTGCCTGCGTGGTGATGAGTGCTGACGAAGCCCGCGCCCGTGGTCTGGCACCTCTGGGTACCTATCGCGGCGTGGCGGTGGCAGGCTGCCGTACGGATGAGATGGGTATCGGCCCTGTGTACGCTATCCCCAAGCTGCTCAAACAGCACGGCCTGACCGTGGGGGATATTGGTCTGTGGGAAATTAACGAAGCCTTCGCCTGTCAGGTAATCTACAGCCGCGATCAGCTGGGTATTCCAGATGACCGCTTGAACGTCAACGGCGGCGCGATCTCTATCGGTCACCCCTTCGGCATGTCGGGCGCGCGCCTGGTAGGCCACGCCCTGCTGGAAGGTCGCCGCCGCGGTGTCCGTTTTGTGGTGGTGAGCATGTGTATTGGCGGCGGCATGGGTGCTGCTGGCTTGTTTGAGCTGAACTGAACTGCCTGAAACCAGTCTTCAATTGAGGAGATGAGAATGATGGACAGCGCTTTCGCAAAGATGGGTTTCTCCACCTACACACCAAGCTCCATTGCCTGTGTGATTAAAGATGTGCCTATATTCGACACCCCTGTACCTGTACGGGTGGCTGCCGACGCTCCGTTCGTGACGGCCGAGCAATTCAGTGCGCTCATCAGCCAGCTGTATGAGGCCGCCATGGACCCAGAGGGCTGGAAGACTTTTCTGGAAACCTTGCGCTTGCAACTGGGCGGCAACTACGCATCCTTGATCGTGCGTCCCGGCTCTGCCGATGATGTGGGTTTGATCGTCTCGGTTGCCGGCGATCGTCGCGATCTGATGCCGAACTGCCCCAAGATCAGCATGAGCCCGTTTCGCAGCATGCCGACCGACCGCATCGTGACGCTGGGCGATGTGATGCCAGAGTCCGAGTGGCGCGCTTCGAGCTATTACAACGACTGGTGCAAGCAGATGCAGGTCTTCCATGTAATGGCTGCCGACATTGTCACCAAGGACAGCTGCGTCTACGGTCTGCGTGTCACCAGGCCCGAAGGTGCTCCTGCTTTCACCAAGCAGGAGCGTGCCTTTGGCACCATGATGCTGCCGCACATCAAGCGCGCGCTGAACCTGCATCTGTCCGTGAATCAGGACCGTCAGGTCATCTCCCTCTACAGCAAGGCCACGGCCCAGCTGATGGTGGGTGTGGTCATCCTCGATCAGAACGGCAATGTGCTGGAATGCAACCCGGCAGCGGCCGGCATTCTGGACATGCAGGACGGGCTGAAGATCACCGGCGGCGTGCTGGAAGCCAACTATGCCAACGACAACCGCAAGCTGCAGCGCCTCATCAAAGACGCGCTGATGCATACCCAGGTCTCGCGTCTGTCGATGACCGAAGGCATGTCGGTGAGCCGTCAGTCCGGTCAGCTCAACTGGGGTGTGGTGGTGCAAAGCATCTCCCCTGACGAGTGGACCGAAGGCAAGCAACGCCCTAGCGTTGCGGTCTTTGTGCGCGATACCGGTGGAAAGGCCGACCCACCCGTCAAGCTGGCCCAGCAGCTGTTCCAGCTGACACCGGCCGAGACTTCGCTAGCGATTCAACTGGCCAATGGTTTGTCGCTGGAAGAAGCGGCAGAAGCACTGAACATTCGCCGCAACACGGCTCGTGCTCATCTGCGCTCCATCTTCTCCAAGACGGGCGTGCGCCGCCAGACAGAACTGGTGCGTATCTTCCTCAACAGCGTTGCCTGGCTGGGGAATAAATAAAAACGGTTGATGGAGCGACTATGAAAAAACGGGCTTCGGCCCGTTTTTTTGTGGCTGTATGAGGGCGGATCGGTGTGCCTTCAAGCCAGACTCATGGACTGCCTTGCCGGAGATTCAAGCGCCGGACTGTTCTTGTGTTGCGGCCTGTTCAGTCTTCCGGGCTGTCGGTAAGAGTCTGTAGCACTGCAGGCTTCAAGCGCTTCGCCCAGCAACTCCAGCTGCCTGGGCCCGCTGACGTGAATGGCTGGGTGGCCATCAGGCTCATCAATGAAAAAATTGACACGAAGATAGTCGTGCTTGGAGGCCACATCGGCATAGAGCCCCAGCTCCGCCGCATACTTTTGCAGATCCTCCGCCCATTGCTTGAGCTGCAGCAGATCAGGCTTTGGCCGTTTTCCCTGGCGGCCCTGGATCAGCATTTCGCGCAAAGACGCCGGCAAACCCGGCAGCCGATTCAGTACAACGCTTCCACATATCTGTTTGACCTTGCCTCTGTTGCTGATCTTGCGTCCCATCACATCCTCTGAACTATGTCGACCGTGACTGAGCTGCCGAGAATACCCTTGCTTGAGGACCTGGTCGTTGATGAGCGTGACCGTAAGTGTCAGCAATCATGTTTTCCATTGAAATGCTTGCAGCCTGTTGCAAGTTGGGCTGCATATCGAGAAACTCTGAACCATCAACTGCTTAAAAACATAGCTGCCAGTGCTTGTTAAGCATAGATTTCAGTAGAAAAAATATCTGAATTCCATTGAAATAAAGCGCAAGCAGCTTTTGTTTTGATAGCGACTATCTTACTCCGCAGTCTCAGGCGCAGGCCTTGGTCTCCCGCAGCGTAGCAATCTCGACGGCGGCATAGCCCACGGATTCCAGCACGGCATCGGTGTCCTGTCCTATCTTGGTGCCTGGCACAGGCTGGCGTGCCGGGGTGCGCGAAAAGCGCGGGGCAGGGGCGGGCTGGCGGTGGGTGGTGCCATCCACGGGTAAGTCTATGAATAAATTGCGCCCGACGTTATGTGCGTGGTTGGGAGCATCTGCCAGGCTCAGCACCGGGGCAAAGCAGACGTCGCTGCCTTCGAGTTCTGCGCACCACTGAGACTGTGTCTTGCCACGCACGATGTCTGCGACGCGCGCCTTGAGGGCTGGCCAGTCGCTGGTCTTGTACTGGCGCTTGGGATCTACATCGGTGAGGCCCAGTTTCTGCAGCAGCAGGGCATAGAACTGCGGCTCGATGGCACCTATTGTGATGTGCTTGCCGTCGGCGCATTCAAACACCTCGTAGAAGGGCGAGGTGTTGAGAAAGTGGTTGTGCGCGGGCTCATCCTGCCAGTAGCCCATGCCGCTGCGCATCTGGTGAATCAGGCCGCTCATGGCGGTGACTCCGTCGATCATGGCGGCATCCACCACCTGGCCCTTGCCGGACTGCTTGGCCTCGTGCATGGCGCACATGATGCCGAATAGCAAAAACATGGCCCCACCCGCCATATCGCCGACGATGGTGGGTGGCAGCACAGGCACCTGACCGGGGCGCATGGAGGTCGCCATCACGCCAGTCAGCGCCACATAGTTGATGTCATGCCCTGCGGCTTGCGCCAGCGGCCCGGTCTGGCCCCAGCCGGTGACACGGCCAAAGACTAGGCGCGGTGCGCGCTTGGCCACTTCCTCGGGGCCAAAGCCCAGGCGCTCCATCACGCCTGGCCTGAAACCTTCAATCAGCGCATCCGCAGATTCAAGCAGCTTCCATGCCGCTTCTCGCCCGGCTTCGGACTTGAGGTCCAGCGCGATGGACTTCTTGCCTCGGTTCTGTGCCATGCGCGGGTAGTGGGAGGCCGCCGCGTGATCGGCGCTGCGCTCAATCAGGACGACCTCGGCTCCCATGTCGGCCAGCATCATTCCCGCAAATGGGGCAGGGCCAATGCCTGCGAATTCAATGACCCGCATGCCTGTCAGAGGGCCTTGAGGTTTTTCGGTGTTCATTTAGTCTCCTTTTGAGGTGTGAGCATTTGATCTTGCTGTGCGCTCTGCTTTTGACCCCGTCCATTTGAAGTATGTCCAGCTGTGCCGGGGTCTGAACACTGTGAGCTTTACAACAAAGTGGAGACGAAAAACATGTTCAGGCTGGATGGAAAAGTGGCGCTGGTCAGCGGTGCCGGTCGCGGTATGGGTTTCGGTATTGCACAGGCGCTGGTCACACAGGGCGCACATGTGGTGGTCAACGACTTTCATCAGGACCGCGCAGAGAATGCCGCCGCGCAGCTGCGTGAAGCAGGTTTCCAGGCTTCGGCCCAGGCGGCTGACCTGACGGATCGCGCTGCGATTTTTGCCATGGTCGAGCGCATCAAAGTCGAGGTCGGCGTGGTCGATATCTTTGTGCACAATGCCGGCATTCCGGCGCAGGGCTGGGGCTACACACCGTTTCTGCAGTCGCCTGAGTCGGAGTGGAATGCCTGGCTGTCGCTCAATCTCCACGGCCTGATGCATGCCTGCCAGGCGCTGCTGCCGGCCATGCAGGACAAGGGTTGGGGCCGCATTGTGGCCATCAACTCCGACGCGGCCCGCACGGCGACCGGTATGGGTTTATGCGCTTATGGCGCCGCCAAGGCGGCGGCCATTGGCTTTATCCGCAATCTGTCGGGCGAAGTCGGTCCGCACGGCGTGACGGCCAATGCGCTGTCGCTGGGCACCATGAACAACTGGGAAGGCTCCGAGAAGATTGCAAAGAAAGGGACTTCCGTAGGTCGTGCCGGGTCGCCCCAGGATGTGGGCGCTGCGGTGACCTATCTGGCATCGACCGAGGCGGAATGGGTCAACGGCCAAGTGCTGCCTGTGAACGGCGGTGGTCTGGTGGCCTGAGCATCGGAGCTGCTCCATCAGCAGCCTTGCGGGTCTTGCGACCTGCAAGGTTTTTTTGTGTCTGAAGATGCTGAAAAAAGTCACGCAGGCGACAAATTCAGGGCTGATATTGCGGTGAGCAGCTGCTTCGCGTGCAGCTTGGGCGGGTTTTTGGGCTTGATGGCCGCTGACCATGCATCTGAGCCGTTTTGGGGCCGTTTTTCTTATAGTCTGCCCCTAGTCTGAATCAAGTAGGTTTGGCCGGAATGCGTATGGCAATCTGAATAAGGATTCGACAACAACTTGGTGATGTGAGGTAGTCAATGGAGGCTTTGATCTTTGACCATGTCCGTACCCCCGGGGCAAGGGCAAACCGGATGGTGCGCTGCATGAGGTGACGCCGGTCTGGCTGGCGGCCCAGGCGCTGCAGGCACTGCGCGAGCGCAACCAGCTCGACACCAGCGTGGTGGACGACGTGGTCATGGGCTGCGTGGTGCCCGTGGGCGAGCAGGGCGGTAACGTGGGCCGCATGGCCGTGCTACAGGCCGACTATGCGCAAAGCGTGGCGGGAGTTCAGCTCAATCGCTACTGCGGCTCAGGTCTGGAGGCGGTGAGCTTTGCCGCTGCCAAGGTCATGGCCGGGCAAGCCGATATGACGATTGGTGCAGGTGTGGAGATGATGTCCCGCGTCCCCATGGGCTCCGACGGCGGTGCCTGGGCGCAAGACCCGCAACTGGCCAACAAAACTTATTTCGTCATGCAGGGCATCTCTGCCGATCTGCTGGCATCGTTGCGCGGCCACAGCCGCCGTGATCTGGATGCGTACTCTACCGAAAGCCACCGCCGTGCGGCCAAGGCCTGGGCAGAAGGGCGTTTTGACAAATCTGTCGTGCCCGTCAAGGATTTCCTTGGCATGACTCTGCTGGAGAAGGACGAAACCATTCGCCCCGAAACGACAGTGGAATCGCTGGGCGCACTCAAGCCCGCATTCACCGAAATGGGTCAGAAATACGGCTATGACAGCGTGGCGCTGCAGCGCTATCCGCAGGTCGAGCAGATTCAGCACCACCATCACGCGGGTAACAGCTCGGGCATTGTCGATGGCGCGGCGGCGGTGCTGATCGGCACGGCGGAGGCCGGTGCCAAGCAGGGAATGAAGCCCCGCGCCCGCATTCGCGGCTTTGCCAGCATTGGATCGGAGCCCACGTTGATGCTGGACGGCCCCAGCTATGCCGCCCGCAAAGCGCTGGAGCGTGCACGCATGCAGCCCTCGGACATTGATCTGTGGGAGCTCAACGAAGCCTTTGCCACCGTGGTGCTGACCATGATGGAAGAGCTGAACATCCCCCATGACCGCATGAACGTCAACGGCGGCGCGATTGCCATGGGCCATCCGCTGGGAGCCACGGGTGCCATGATTTTAGGGACGGTGCTTGACGAGCTGGAACGCACGGGCAAGCGCACGGCGCTGATCAGCCTGTGCGTGGCCGCGGGCATGGGCTCGGCCATGATCATCGAACGCGTGTGAGAGAGGGAAGAGTCATCATGACAACAGACATCATTCGCTACGCGGTGGACGCCGACGGCATCGCCACGCTGACGCTGGATTACCCCGGCAAGACCATGAACGTGATCGACCAGGCTTTCATGGACAGCCTGGACGCCTGCATTGAACGCATGAAGGCCGATGCCACGGTGCGTGGCGGCATCATCACTTCGGGCAAGGACAGTTTTGTGGCCGGTGCCGACCTGATGGGCATGGAAGCCAATATCGATGCCATGGCCGATATGCCCATTGAGGAGCTGTTTGAATCCTGCGCCTCGCTGTCCAAGCTGCTGCGCAAGCTCGAAACTCTGGGCAAGCCGCTGGTAGCCGCCATCAATGGCATGGCGCTGGGCGGTGGCTATGAAATTTGTCTGGCCTGTCATCACCGCATTGCTGCAGATGCACCGACCGTGATGGTGGGCCTGCCCGAAGCGCAGGTAGGTCTGCTGCCCGGTGCGGGCGGTACGCAGCGCCTGCCGCGCATGATCGGCATTCTGGCGGCCCTGCCTTTCTTGATGGAGGGCAAGCAGCTGCAGGCCGTCAAGGCCAAGGAAGCTGGTTTGGTCGATGACGTGGTTGCGCCTGAGCAATTGCTGGTTGCGGCACGCCAGTGGCTGCTGGCGCATGACTCGGCCACTCAGCCTTGGGATGTCAAAGGCTTTCGCATTCCCGGCGGCGGCCCGCTGGATCCGCGCGTGGCCCCGGCCTTTGTGGTGGGCAACACCCTGCTGCAGGCCAAGACCTTTCACAACATGCCTGCGCCGCTTTGTATTCAGAGCTGTATCTACGAAGGCTGCCAGCTGCCCATTGACAAAGGCCTGCGCATCGAGAGCAAGTACATGGCCACGCTGTCGCGCAGCCCTGTGGCACGCGGCATGATTCGCACGCTGTTCGTCAACAAGACCAAGGCCGAAAAAGGCATGCACCGCCCGGCAGGTTTTGAGCCTTTTACATGCCGCAAGCTGGGCATGATTGGTGCGGGCATGATGGGCGCTGGCATTGCGCTGGTGGCGGCGCAACGCGGCATCCATGTGGTGCTGATCGACCGCGAACAGACTGCAGCCGAGAAGGGCAAGCAGTACGCTGAAAAGGCGCTGACCAAGCTGGTGGACAAGGGCCGCCAGACCCGTGAGAAGGCAGAAGCCATTCTGGCGCGCATCACACCCAGCACCGATTACGGGCTGCTGCGTGATGCCGACATGGTGGTCGAAGCCGTGTTTGAAGACCGAGCCATCAAGGCTGAAGTCACGAAAAAGCTGGATGCCGTTTTGCCGCCTACTTACGTGCTGGCCAGCAACACCTCGGCCCTGCCCATCAGCCTGCTGGCGCAGGCCAGCGAGCGTCCTGATCGCTTTATCGGTCTGCATTTCTTCTCGCCCGCGGACAAGATGCCACTGGTGGAAGTCATTCGCGGCAAGCAGACATCAGATGCCACTCTGGCCCAGGCGCTGGACTTTATTGCCCAGCTCAAGAAGACGCCCATCGTCGTCAACGACAAGCGTGGTTTCTTCACCAGTCGCTTCATCGGCGCGTTTGTGGACGATGCCATTGGCATGGTGGCCGAAGGCATTGCGCCTGCGCTGATCGAGAACTGCGCCAAGCATGCGGGCATGCCCGTGGGGCCGCTGGGAATTACCGATGAGCTGTCCATAGATCTTGCCAAGCACGCCGGTGAGTCTCAGGCCAAAGAATTCCCTGAGGACTACAAGCAAGGCTGCTCGGTGCCTGTGATCAACAAGCTGTTTGACCTGGGGCGTCTGGGTCGCAAGGTGGGCAAGGGCTTTTATGACTACGACGAAAGCGGTAGCAAGCGCATCTGGCCTGGTCTGGCCGAGCATTACCCGCTGAAAAGCCAGCAGCCTAGCGCCCATGACCTCAAGCAGCGCATTCTCTATGTGCAGGCCGTAGAGGGTGCACGCGCCATGGAAGAGGGCGTGCTGCTGGCCCCGGCCGATGGCGATATCGGCTCGATTCTGGGCGTGGGCTTCCCGGCCTATACCGGCGGCCCTTTCTGCTTTATCGATGGCGTAGGCCTGCCCCAGTTTGTGGCCGAAGCCGATCGACTGGCCGAGCAGTTTGGCGAGCAACTGCGACCGCCACAGCTGCTGCGTGATATGGCGGCCAAGGGTCAGACCTTCTACGGTAAGACCGCAAGAGCCTGATGCCGGCTAAAGGGGCGGGTAATGCTCGCCCCTGGTTCAGATATTCATCCGATCAATAAATCAATGGAGACAAGCCATGGATGAAGTTTTTGATTACATCGTCATCGGTGCTGGTTCGGCGGGTGGCACCTTGGCAGCAAGGCTCAGCGAGAGCGGTCAACACAAGGTTTTGCTGCTGGAAGGCGGGGCCAGTCACAAGGACTTGCTGGTCAGCATGCCTTCGGGCTGGGGGCAGATGATCAACAACCCCCGCTATTCCTGGGGGCACGAGACAGAGCCTGAGTTGCATGCGGCCAGCCGCCGCATCAGCCTGCCGCGCGGCAAGCGTCTGGGCGGATCGTCCTCCATCAACGGCATGATTTATATCCGTGGCGACCGGGTCGATTACGACAGCTGGGCAGATCAGGGTGCAACGGGCTGGAGCTATGAAGAACTGCTGCCGTACTTTGTGCGTACCCAAGATCAGCAAAGCGATGATGAAGCATTTACCAAGCCCTGGCATGGCCGGGGCGGGCCGCTGACGGCCAGTAATTTGAAGAACCCGCACCCGGTATCGCTGGCCATGGTGAAGGCCGCTGTTCAGGCCGGCATGCCGGCATGCACAGACTTCAACAACGGTCACCCGGATGGCGCGGGGCTGTTTCAGGTCAATCTCAAAAATGGTCAGCGTTCATCGGTGGCAAAGAACGCGATTGAGCCCGCCATGCAGCGGCGCAATCTGGATGTGCGCATGCAGGTGCTGGTTACGCGCATTGGTCTGGATGGCCAGCGTGCTACGACCGTGAACTGGAAGGACAAGGCGGGCGGCAGCCACAGCGCGCGTGCTAACCAGGAAATTTTGCTGTGCGCCGGCGCGCTGCAGTCGCCGCAGTTGCTCATGCTCTCGGGCATCGGTCCGGCAGAGCATCTGCGCGAGATGGGGGTTGAGGTCAAGGTCGATTTGCCCGGCGTGGGTGCTAACCTGCAGGACCATGCCATCGCGCCCATGTCCTGGCGCATGAAGGCGGGAACGCCCAGCCTCAATCAGTCGTTTCGCGGCATGGGTATTGGCGCTTCGCTCATCAAGTACTTGCTGACCAAGCAGGGGGCCATGGCCATGCCTGCATCTGAATTTGCAGCCTGGTTCAGCAGCGACCCCAGCCTGCCTTACAACGATATTCAGCTGCATGGCCTGCCCGTGACGGGCGATATCGAAGGCTATATGCAAAGCGGCAAGAACTATCGCACTGAAGCCTTTCCGGGCATGACGCTGGCGCCGTATCAGGTGCGGCCGTACTCGCGCGGTGTGCTCAAGCTCAAGAGCAGCAAGCCTGAAGAATTGGCCAGTGTCCGCATGAACTTTCTGCACGATGAGCGTGACCGCAAGGCCTTGCTCTACGGTGTGCGTATGGCCAGCAAGATTGCCCAGCAGCCCGCGCTGGCGGGGCTGATCGAGACGCAGACCCGCCCTGGGCCAAACCTGCAAAGCGATGAAGAACTGCTGGACTGGATTGGCATGTATCTGGGCTCGGGTCACCACGCCAGCGGCAGCTGCCGCATGGGCCAGCCGCATGATGCTATGACGGTGGTGACGCCGGACCTCAAGGTCAAAGGCGTGCAGGGCCTGCGCGTGATTGATGCCTCGGTCATGCCACATCTGGTGTCGGGCAACACCAATGCGGCTTCGGTGGTGATTGGTGACAAGGGGGCCGATCTGGTGCTTGGCTTGCTGCCGCCAGCACCCAAGCAGTGGGATGTGTCGGGCCTGATGGCTGCGACAGTGCTGAGTTCGATGGGCGCGGCTGAAGTGGTGTGAGCCTTAGAGAAATCTGTGGAGACGAGAAGAAATGAACTTTGATTTCAGTGACGACCAGAATGCTTTGCGTACGGAGATTCGCAAATTTCTGACCAAGGAATCACCGCTGACGCAGGCACGCGCACTGCTCGAAGGTGAAGGCCGTTACGCGCAAGGCGTGTGGAACGGAATGGCGCAGCTGGGGGTGACCAGCCTGATGCTGCCCGAGGACTGCGGCGGTATTGGTCTAGGAGCCATGGAGATGTGCGTGGTGGCCGAAGAAGTGGGCCGCCAGCTCAGCCCCGTGCCACTGGCCTCCACCATGTATCTTGCCGTGCAGGCCCTGATGCTATCAACGCAAGAGCAGTCACCGCAACGCCAGAAATGGCTGCAGCCTGTTTCTGGCGGAAGTATTGGTTGTCTGGCAGCACCTACGGATGGTCAGAAACCGCTGGCAGATCTGCCAGTGTTTGATGGCAAGACCTTGAAGGGCGAATGCCTGCTGGTGGCTGACGGCATGGCTGCGCAATGGGGCGTGGCACTGGCGCGTAATGCGGCTGGCGCTGATGTGCTGGTGGCCTTTCAATTCGATACCTCGGTGCAGCGCAAGGCGCTCAAGACGCTGGATCCTTCCAAGCCCTATGCATCTCTGAGTTTTGGCGGCACGGCTGCCGAGCTGCTGGATGGCGCGGCCAGCGCCGCTCAGGTGCTGACACGTGTGCGCAATCGCGCCGCCGTTATGCTGGCGTTTGAGCAGCTGGGTGCGGCCGATGCAGCACTGGAGATGGCCGCCGCTTATGCCAAGGAGCGCAAGGCCTTTGGCCGTGCCATTGGCTCCTACCAGGGCATCAAGCACAAGCTGGCCAACCTCTACACCAACAACCAGCTGGCGCGTGCCCACTGCTACTACGGCGCATGGGCGCTGACGTCAGACATGGCGCAGGCCGCTGGTGCGCCAGATCTGGCCGCTGCCGCTGCGGCTGCGCGTGTGAGCACGACACAGGCGCTGTCCGATGCGGCGCAGGAAAGCCTGCACACCCACGGCGGCATGGGCTACACATGGGAGTTGGACTGCCACCTTTTCTACCGCCGTGCGCGTCAGCAGGCCGTGGAACTGGGCAATATCCACGCCTGGCGTGAGCAGGTTGCTGCCGAGCTGCAAAAGCGCATGGATGAACCTGCGCAAGAGAAGGTGGCTCAAAGCATGGCAGAGGGTGACAGCCAGTCCATGGACTTTGAAGATACGCCCGAAGAGGCCGCCTTTCGCGCTGAATGCCGCGCCTGGCTGCAGCTCAATGCCGAACCCAAGGCCAGTGCTGATGACTACTTTGGCCGCGACATGACGGCTGAGCAGCGCATGGAGGCTGCCCGTATCTGGCAGGGCAAGAAGGCGGCAGGCGGCTTTGGCGCCATCACCTGGCCCAAGGTGTTGGGTGGCCGTGGCGGAACGCCCATGCAAGAGCTGATCTGGCGCCAGGAAGAGGGCAAGGTCAAGGTGCCTACTGGCATGTTCAACGTCAGTCTGGGCATGGTACTGCCTTCGGTCATGGCCCATGCCAGCCCTGAAGTGCTGGGTAGGCATGTGGCACCAGCGCTGGGCGGTAAAAACCTCTGGTGCCAGTTGTTGAGCGAGCCCGGTGCAGGCTCTGATCTGGGCATGGTGCGCACCCGCGCCGAACGCGCTACGGATGGCCGCGAGGGCTGGCTCATCAACGGCCAGAAGGTCTGGACTTCTCTGGCGCAGTTTGCCCAGTTCGGTCTGGTGCTGACGCGCACCAACCCGCTGGCGTCCAAGTTTGAAGGTATGAGCACCTTCTTTCTGAACATGAAATCGCCTGGCATTACCGTGCGCCCCATTCGTCAGGCTGGCGGCGAGTCTGAATTCAACGAAGTCTTCTTCGAGAACGTGTTTGTGCCCGACAGCCAATTGGTGGGCAAGCTGGGTGGTGGCTGGAAGGTCACCCTGACGGGCTTGATGGCCGAGCGACTGGCCATTGGCGGCGTAATCCCTGCCGAGCTGTGGCGCACTACGGCGGGTCTGCTTGCGGACTACGAGTTTCAAGGTAAACCCGCGTTGCAGGACGGCCGTATGCGTGAACGTTGGGCCGATCTGTACCTGAAAGAGCAGGCACTGTGGCTGCTGCAATGCCGCGCGCTGACGGCGCTGAGTAAGGGCCGCCAGCCCGGGCCAGAGATGAGCGGTGCCAAGAATGTGGCCGCTGCGGCGCTGCAGGCGTTCAGCTATTTCGCCATCGATTTGCTGGGCGAGCGCGGCGTGCTGGCGGCCAGCGAACTGGGCGAGCGCTTTGCCATGGTCGAGCGTCTGTGGTTCGGCTCTGCGGGCATGCGCATTGCAGGTGGTACTGACGAAGTGGTGCTCAACAGCATTGGCGAGCGCGTGCTGGGTCTGGCCCCCGAGACCCGAACGGACAAGGATATGCCTTTTAGCGAGCTGGTTGCTTAGTGACTTCGCGCGGCGCGCCGGGGCATTGACCCCGCCACGGAGCGCCGCGTTTTTTATCAGGCCGGGTCAAGAAAATTCCATCAATGAAACGTGGCAGAGATCACGGCTTAAAAGGAGACAGGATATGAGTGCATCTGCTGCGGCCAATGTGCCAAAAGCTGTTTCTGCCATGCCGAGGGCGGTGAGCAATGTGACGGGCTGGCGTCGCCATTACCTGCTGTTTGTGCTGCTGCTTGTCTATGGCATGAGCATGATTGACCGCCAGATCATGGGTGTGCTGATTGAGCCCATCAAGAAAGAGATGGGCGTCTCGGACAGTGCCATGGGTCTGCTCACCGGTCTGGCCTTTGCGCTCTTCTACAGCATTCTGGCCGTGCCTTTTGGCCGCTTTGCCGATCGCACCAACCGTCGCAACCTGATTGCCTGGTGCTGCGGCGGCTGGAGCATTGCTACGGCTTTGTGCGGCATGGCGGTGGGCTTCTGGAGTCTGACCGCCGCACGTGTGGGCGTAGCCGTAGGCGAGGCAGGCAGCACGGCAGCATCAACCACCATGATTGCCGATGTGTACCCGCCAGAGCAACGCAGCCGCGCCATGAGTGTGTTCAGTCTGGGCCCGCATCTGGGCTCGCTGGTCGGACTGGGTGTCGGGGCGTGGATTGCCCAGCAATACGGCTGGCGTGCCGCATTTTTGTGGCTGGCCGTGCCTGGTGTGCTGATCGCCCTGGTGCTGCGCCTGACTTGCCGTGAGCCCCTGCGCGGTGCGCAGGAGGCATTGGGCAAGCGGGCTGCAACTGCTGCAGTGGCTGAAAAATTCTCGGATGTGATGGGCGCTCTGCGCCGTAACAAGGCATTTGTGGGCCTGGGCCTTGCGGGCATGGTGATGGCGTTTTCAGGCTACGCCATTGGTATGTGGAACACCGCATTTCTGGTGCGCTCTCACGGACTTCAGCTCAAGGATGCCGGGGCCATCATGGGTTTCATTGGTGGGCCGGGCGCGATTCTTGGTGCCTTGCTCAGTGGCTGGATTACCGATGTGATGGCCAAGCGTGATGTGCGCTGGCAGATCGGCATTCCGATGCTGGCAACGCTGATCTCGATTCCGCTGGGGCTGGCGTTCTACCTTGACGATTCGCCCGAGAAATGGGTGGTTGCGGGCCTGCAGATTCCGCATGCGATTGTCTGGTATGGCCTGTTTGCGGTGTTCTCCAGTTTCTGGGCGGCTCCTGCTTTTGCGGCGCTGGCCAATGTGATTGCATCGTCGAGTCTGGCCACATCCCTGTCTATCTACAACCTGCTTCTGACAGCGGTGGGCGGTGGTCTGGGGCCGCTGACGGTGGGTCTGCTCAGCGATGCCTTTATCGCTCGCGCTGGCAATGAATCACTGCGCTGGGCACTTGCATCAATGCTGTCTTTTTATGTGCTGGGGGTGCTGGCCTATGTTTGGAGCATCAAGCCTTATGCGCGGCAGATGGCTGCAAAAAAGATAGCTTGAAGCGCATATCGATAAGGCGCTTGAGCATGGTTTGGCGCATGAAAGCGTGGCTTGCAACTCAGGAAAACTTCTGTAGGACAACACCCGGTTATCGGCCAATATCAGCGCCCGGAAACTTGGGTGTTTGCTCTCAGGGTCTGCCCTCAGTTCAAGTGGACGATGAATGCAGCAGTTGCCCGCTTGACGATGACGCCGTCGTTGAGCATGCCGCAGTGCATCGGGTTTGAATCAATTAGAAAGACGGAGACAAAGACATGAAGCGGACATTCAATCTGGCAGATATTTTCGAGTTGGTGGTGCAGGCAGTGCCGACGCGCATTGCCTTTGGCTGTGGCGATCAGAAACTCACATTCAGCCAGCTCGACGAGCGCGCCAACAAGCTGGGCAATGCGCTGAGGGCCAGAGGCATCGGCCGTGGCGATAACGTCGGCATTCAGCTCTACAACTGCGCGGAATACCTGGAGGCATTTTTTGCCTGCTGCAAGATTGGCGCGATTCCCGTCAATGTGAACTACCGCTATGTGGCCGATGAGCTGCTGGGTTTGTTCAACAGTCTGGATCTGCGTGGTCTGATTTACGGCGCAGATTTTGATGGCGCAGTATTAGACGTCATCCCTCAAGTGCCCACGCTGCGCCTGGCGTTGCGTGTGGGTGAGGCACGTGAAGGCTTGCCCCAGATGGTGAAAAGCTATGAGCAAGTGCTGGCCGAAGGCAGCTCTGTGCTGATCGACCCGAACCGTAGCGATGACGATATCTTCATGCTCTGCACGGGCGGGACTACCGGCCTTCCCAAGGGTGTGATGTGGCCGCACAAGGCTCTGTTCATGGGAGCCTTAGGTGGTGGTGGCTACTACTTCCGACGCCCTCCGATTGAGGCACCTGAAGAACTGCTGCAACTGGTGGCTCATGGCCCTGCGCTGGCTTACCTGGCGGCAGCTCCTCTGATGCACGGTGCGGCAATGTGGGCGACGTTGATCAGCCTTTTCTCGGGTCACCCGGTCTATGTGAATGACCGCAAGAGCTTTGACCCGGTGCATATGCTGGATTTGATCGAGCGTCACAGCATCAATGTGATGGCCGTGGTGGGCGATGCTATGGCCCTGCCAATCATCCAGGCGTTGGAGAGTCACCCCGGCCGCTGGCCGCTCAAGTCACTGATGGTTTTTGGCAATGGCGGTGCGGTGTTCTCCCGCCATCTGCAGGAGCGGCTGCTGGTGCAGGTGCCGCACCTGATGCTCAACAACAGCATGGCCAGCTCTGAATCTGGCGTGGTGGGCGGCGGCGACAAGACGCCCGAGAGTGCCGGGCTGATGAGGATTGCGCCGCGCGCGGATTTGAGCGTGATCTCCGAAGACCTGCGCATCCTGAGCCAAGCCGGAGAGGAAGGCATTCTGGCGCGCAGCGGTCACACCCCTCTGGGCTATTACGGCGACCCCAAGAAGACTGCCGAGACCTTTGTGGTGATTGACGGCTGCCGTTGGGTGCTGACCGGTGACCGCGCCCGTATCGAAAACTCGGGTGAATACATGGTATTGGGCCGTGGCTCTCAATGTATCAACACTGGCGGCGAAAAAGTCTATCCCGAGGAGGTGGAGGAAGCCGCGCGTCGCTACAAGTCTGTGCAGGATGTGGTGGTGATCGGCCTGCCCGACGAGCGCTGGGGCAGCAAGGTGGCTGCCGTGGTGCAGGTTCAGCAGGGGCAGACGTTTGACCTGCAGGAATTTGAGAAAGTGTGCCGCAGCAATCTGTCAGGTTACAAGGTGCCGCGTGCCGTGTTTGTGGCATCCGAAGTCAAGCGCAGCCCCGCAGGAAAGGCGGACTATCGCTGGGCCAAGGCCTTCGCGCAAGACAACCAGCCGCTGACGGCTGCTGCGCTAGTCTGAGAACGGCGCGCACAGCCAGCAAACCCATTGAGCAATCCCCCTGTTCGTCGCGCCTGACGACGGGACTTTACAAGGAGGCTTCGGCCTCCTTTTTTTTATTCTTAGCGCGGTGCTCTGCAAATTCTGCGCGTCGTCTTCTCGGACTCCAGCGCTACAAAGGCTTTGCCGCGCACGTCATAGCTGTGTGCAATCACATGCTGGTTGCAGTGATCTGAATATCTCGCACAGGCCTGCATTGCAATGCATAGATAATGCCCGGCACCCCAGACCTTGGCGGGCGGCTTGTCGTAGATGCCTTCGTACAGCGTTTGCGTTTGTGCGCCGTTGTCATTCCACTTGACCACGATTTCAGAATCAAAGTGATCAAAGCCTGCGCTGCTGTAGCTCACCTCATAGTGAACCGTTCCCAGATTGGCGATGGACGTGCGGCCCGAGGTTTGATTTTCCCAAGCCGCAGCCTCTTGTGCGCTGCATGGCATGGCGCAAAAGCTCAGCAGCATGAGCCATGCGTGAAGCGGTTTCAAAAGCTTGTGCAAGTGCATGGGGTAAAGGCGTGGACGATGACTGATCACTATATAGGCGGCACCTGAACCCCTTGATCAACGGCCCGCTCGGGCCGTTGATCAACGCCTACGCAGTGTGTTCGCTGCGCCTCACGAGCTTGCCGGGCAAGGCATTGGTTGCCACACCATCCTGGTAAGTAATCTGACCGGACTTGATGGTGTAGCGATAGCCCTCGGCACCCTGCAAAAAGCGCTTGCCGCCTGCGGGCAGGTCTCTGACGATTTGCGGTGGCAGGATCTTCAGTGCCTTCAGGTCGATGAGGTTGATATCGGCCAGCTTGCCCTTCTGTAGCGTGCCCCTGTCAAGGAAGCCATAGAGCGCCGCAGGGCGCTGCGTCAACAGTTGCACCGCCGATTCGATGCTGAAGAGACCGCGCTCGCGCACCCATTCGGTCAACAAGAAAGTGGTGGCGCTGCCGTCGCAGATGGTGCCGACATGCGCGCCACCATCTCCCAATGCGGGTACGGTGTGCGCGTGGCTGAGCAGCTCATGCAATGCGCTGCAGTCATGGTTGAGGTAGTTGGCCATGGGCAGATAGACCAGGGCCTGGCCGTTGTTGCCCAGCATGAAGTCATAAAGCCATTCCAGTGGCGGGACGCCCGCTGCATCTGCCTGCGCCTGCACGCAATCCTCGGACTGCGGCAGGTAGACAGGTGCATCGCCTTGCCAGGGGTACATGCCTGCGTAGTTGTGCCCAAAGTACGCCATGAACAGATGGGGCTGAAGATCTTGTTCGCTAAGGATGCGCTGGCGTGTGGCGGGATCGCCCAGCGCACGGATACGCTCTGTCTGCGGGAGATGCACCAGAGCCTCATAGCTGGGTTTGCAGGAAAACGGATTGAGGCTGCATTCAAAGCCCATGAGTACACCTACGGGGCGGTTGAGTACCTGGCCGGTGATGCGCTGGCCGTCTGCGTTGGCCTGGGTGATAAGTTGCAGCAGTTCACGGTGCAGCTGGGGCTTGTGAGGATACTGAATCACCGTCAGGGTGCTTGCGCGGCCGGTGGCCTGGCTGACGCGGCTCAGAATGCTGAATTCCTGCTCCGTTTCCTCAAAGTCAGAAATCATCTGAAACACACTGTTCGGATAGTCCTTCAGCGATAGTCCCAGTTGCAGCAGCTCGTGGCTTACCGCCTGGTACATGGGCGTGAAATTGCCAGATTTGGAGCGGTGGGCCATGGTGCGGGACGTGGATAGACCGACGGCACCTGCGGCCAGCCCTTGCTTAACCAGTTGCTGCATGGTTTGCAGATCTTGCTCGCTGGCGGATTCGCGCCGCACGGCACGCTCACCCATGGCGTAGACCCGCAGCGGGCCATGGGGCAGCAATGCGGCAATGTCGATGTCGTAGTGGCGTTCTCCGAGTGCGTTCAGGTACTCGGGGAAGCTCTCCCAGGTCCAGGGCAAGCCTTCATGCAAAGCCGTATCTGGGATGTCCTCAACGCCTTCCATCAGCGCGATCAGTGTGTCGCGGTCTTCGGGGCGGCATGGGGCAAAACCCACGCCGCAGTTGCCCATGACGGCGGTGGTCACGCCTTGCTGTGATGTGGGCCAGAGCCGTGCGTCCCAGGTGACCTGGCCATCAAAGTGGGTGTGCACATCAACAAAACCGGGGGTGATCAGAAGTCCTGTGGCATCGATGGTTTGCGATGCACTGCCGAGCTGATGCCCGATGGCGGCAATGCGTCCGTCCAGCACGGCCACATCGGCGGAAAACGGCGGGGCACCCGTGCCGTCGACCACGCTGCCGTTGCAAATCAACATATCAAAGTGCGGCACCTTGTCTCTCCTTTTGGAATGCTTGTGAAGGGCCGCTTTGGGCAGCCAGCACACATTAGGAGTTCAGTGGCGCCGAGGGCCTACAGGGTATTGGAATCGTCCGTTGGGACGATGTGAGTACGGGGGCTCAACTTCACGATAGGGAAGCTGCCGGGTAGAGATTGCCTGCGCGCCGATCCTCGCGAAATACAACTCCAATAGCAATGACAGAGACTCCTTCTTCCAACCGTTCCCGGCTTTACGTGCTGGCGCTGCTGACAGCCCTGTCTGCCATGACCTTTATGGACCGACAAATTCTGGCGGTGCTGCTGCAACCGATCAAACAGGAATTTGGTTTTTCTGATCTGCAGATTGGCCTGATTACAGGTCTTGGCTTTGCGTTGACCTTTGGGCTGCTGGGCATTCCGCTGGGACGTCTGGCCGACCGACATGAGCGCCGTGGCCTGATTGCATGGTGCCGAGGCATTGGCGGCTGTATTGCTGCGTTGGGGGCGCTGGCGACTGGGGCCGGAGGCTTGGCCGCTTCCCGTGCGGGCGCTGCGCTGGGGGATGCGGGTGGCGGTGCCGCTTCCATGTCTATCCTGGCCGATTTGTATGCGCCGTCTGAGCGCTCGCGCGCCATGAGTGTTTTCGGGGTAGGCGCTGCCTTGGGGGCTTTGCTGGCCTTGCTGCTGGGGCCGCTGTTTGCGCAGTGGTGGGGCTGGCGGGTGACCTTGGCAATCATTGGCGCGTGCGTTGTGCTGCTGTCACTGGTTCTGCGCTTTACGGTGCATGAGCCTGCAAGGGCACTGACAAAGGCCGCTGCGAGCGATGCGGATACCGCTGAGAAACCGGCGCAATCTGCCGTCAAATTAATATGGAATGAGCCTGTAACGCGCTTCCTGATTGTGGGAGCTGCTTGCGCTTTGATAGCGGGCTTGTCGATTGGCTCCTGGAATGTGGCGCTGCTGGCGCGGCGTTTTGACTTGAGTCTCAAGCAGGCGGGCGGTATCTCTGCGGTGGCCGCACTTTTGTCAGTGGCGGGGAGCCTGTTCTCGGGCTGGCTGACGGACAGACTGGCCCGCAGCGATGTGCGTTGGCAGATTCGGATTCCCGTCATCGGCGTAGGCCTGGCTGCACTTTTCGGACTGGCTTATCTGTTGGTGAGTGATGAGCTGTTTATGCTCTCGCTGGCCTGCATGCTCATTTATTCCTTTTTTACAGCCTGGTGGGCGCCTGCGACTTATGCGGCGCTGAGTTTGGTGGTGCCTGTGCAGCGCCGCGCCACGGCCAGCGCGATGGTGCTGATGGCGGGTGCCTTGCTGGGCAATGGAGTGGGGCCGATTGCTGCTGGCTGGCTTAGCGATGTGCTCAATACGGTCTGGCAAGGACAGGGCCTGCGCTATGCGCTGGTAGTCATGATGTGCACGTTGCTGCCGGGGGTGTGGGCGTTTATGCGAGCGCTGGCTTACTACCCCAGGGCCTATCGTCAGGCACATCCGCCCGTGGCTGTGCCTGCGTGAGATGGCTGAAGAAATGCTGAAAGAAGAAAACCAGCCTACGGTGTGGAAGATGATCTATCTGGCCCGGCGCAACCCGGCGCTGGCGGCCGCAGACTTCCCTCAGGCCTGGCGCGAGCATTCTGCGCTGGGGCGGCAGTGCAAAAACGTGGGCCAGCGCGTGAAGGCAGTGGCTCAGTGTTCACGCCAGTTGCAAGTTGATGCATCGGCACTGAGTACCGACTATGACGGGGTCAATCTGATGGTACTGGCAGACCGGGAGGCCGGATCTGCTATCTGGGACGATCCGGAAACGCTGGCCATCATGCGCCCCGACGAGCCGCGCGTTTTTGCCGACTATGTACGTAACTTTTCGGTGTTGTGCCGCCAGCAGGTGCTGTATGAGCGCATGCCTGCTGATGTCTCAGCTGCTTTGCTGCCGCAAAATGAGCAAGTCATGCTGATCGGGTTTTTGCAGCGCAGCGATGAGTGGCAGGGCGCTGTAACGAGTCCTGTGCTGTGTCCTCCGCATTGGAGGATTGGTGGGGTGAACCAGGCCAGCCGCATTGTTTGCAACACGCTTGATGAGAAAGCGCCAGCCGGATATGGCTATCGCTACATTGTGGAGTGGTGGTTTGATACCGTGGAGCAGGCGCTCAGTGCGGCGCAAAGTCTTAATGCCTCGGCCGCGGCTCAGGATGATGAATTTGGTTGGGGAGAGCATGTGTTCATGCTGGCCGAAGTGACCCACGCCAGACCCTGAAATTGCTAAAAGATTCAGCCCAATAATCAAGACCAATAAAAAGGCCCATGCAATCCCTGCATGGGCCTTTTTACCTTGGAATCACTCTTCTATCTGACTTCTTTCAGGCAGCTGTTTCTTCCGCTTCCTGAGTGTAGGCAACCATGCCGCGAGGGATGTACTTGCCTTCGCATTGGTCCAGATACTCTGCAGCCTTGGCGCGGGGGTTGTAGAACTGCTTGTACCAGATGCGGGCCTTCAGGAAGGCACCGTCGCTGGGGATGAACAGCGGGTTCAGGCAAGGCGCTTTTTGGGACCAGACTTCAAAGTCCTGTGCAAAGGCCAGACGGCTGGCTTCCTGGAACTGCTTGGCTGCCACTTCGTCAGCCTTGGTGGGCAAGCCGCCGTGCGCGGTCTTGACCAGCAGGTTGTGCCAGACCTTGATCTTGCCGTCCTCAATAGGGGTGTGCATGATCATCATGAACGAGTTGAACATGCCGCTGACCTTGGAGACCAGAATGGCTGGGCCGTGGTACCAAGTGTCAGTGTGCAGCATGTCACTGGCGCCGCCTTCGCCCACCAGAGTGCGGTGGCCGCCGCACTGGCGTTGAATGGCGTTGTGGGCCTTGAATTCGTTTTCAAAGCGCGCCACGGTGGAGCCGTGGATGGGGCTCAGGTGACCGTAGTCGGCAATGTTGTCCACCACTTCCATGGGGTGCTGGTTCAGCTCGCCCAGATAGTCCCACTGGCCGTTGACATAGGTTTCGTCATGCCAGTCGCCAAATGTTGGCAGAGCGTAATCAGGCTCGCCACCTTCGGGATCAAACCAGACCCAGATCGCACCGTACTGCTCGACCACGGTCCAGCTCTTGACGGCTGCAGCCGCAGGTATGGCGCCATCGTGGTAGGGGATGTGGTTGCACTTGCCGTCTGCGCCAAAGCGCCAGCCGTGATAAGGGCAGCGAATGCCATCGCCTTCCACGTTGCTGCCACCGCCGTCGATCACCACGTAGCTTGTGGTGTTGGGCGCTGCCAAGTGGGTCTTCATGTGGGGGCAGTACGCGTCCAGAAGCACAACCTTGCCGCTTTCGCGACCGCGGTACATCGCGAAATCCTGGCCGAAGAAGCGCACCGCCACAGGCTTGTGGGTGTCGAGCGCCTTGGCCTCGGAAATCATGAACCAGCCACGTGGGTAGGTAAATTCACCGAGGCGGTAGTCCTTCGTGGTTGCCATTGCAGAAGTCTCCATATCTTGTTTTAGACACTGAATCTTCGCGCTGGGAGCCACGCTGCGCATACTCTGTTTGGACGAGTGAATGTGCCGCTTTGATCTGGCGCAAACCACCAAGGGTTTGCACTATGTTGAGTGTGAGCGCATGCTCTTTGTGGTTCTATCCGTTGGCGTATCGCGGCGTCAAGCCTCAAGTCTTGCGTTTGGGGCTGACATCTACCGTCCTGCTGCAGATGGCTTTGGAGCAATGCTCATCTACGCATATACATGCTCTGCATCCTGATGGGGGAGAAGACTGAAGAGTTCTTTCCTCAGTATTCCTGTGCGCACTGATTTGTCGTCAGTGCGCTGCAGCGGTGATTTACGCTGCGACTGCGGCCACGCGTTCTTTGTAGATCGGTTGCAGATCAATCATGGTGAAGGCTTTAGCCAGGGGTAGTGCCTCTTCTTGCGTACCCAGCCAGAACAGGGCCGCGGCAATTTCTTCCGGGGTCGCTGCACCATAGCGCTGGGCCAGCACGCCATCATCACCCAGGGTCGCCTTCACGGCTTCAGTCGTCACCACACCGGGGTTGACGCTGAAGGCGCGCACGCCCTGCGTCTTGTATTCGGTATTGATGCAACCGGCCAGGCGCGCAATGGCTGCCTTCGATGCGCCGTAGGCAAAGCCCCAGCCGCCCTTGTCGGCAGGCACGGGCGGGTTGAATTGACCAGCTGCCGAGCACACGTTGATGATGCGGCCACCACCTTGCGCCGCCATGGTTGGCAGCAGGCGCTGCGCCAGATGAAAGGGGGCAATCACATTGCCCAGCATGGAGCGCTCAAGCGATGCGGTGCTGATGTCGGGAATCAGGTCGTTGATTTCACGGTTCTGATAGACGGCGTTGTTGATCAGCAGATCAATGCGGCCAAAGCGTGCCAGCACTGCATCGGCGGCCTTGTCCAGGCTGCCGAGGTCCATCAGGTCCATGACATGCGAGAACACCTCGCCGCCAGCGGCTTCAATTGCGTCAGCCGTCGATTGCAGGCTGCCCGAGAGCAGTTGGCCGTTAGGCAGGCGCAGCTGGTTATCAAGCTGTGCACCTTCGGTCAGTGTGCGGGCAGTGATGGCGACGCGCCAGCCTTTGCTGGCAAAGAAGACGGCGGTGGCAGCGCCAATGCCACGGCTGGCACCGGTGATGAGGACGACGGGTTGAGTCATGCAGAAGTCTCCGTATTTTTGTTGTGATCAGGCCGACTGCATTTGCTGCAGGTGTCGCTTGTAGGGCTTGATGGCCAGCATAAAGAACAGCACGGTCACCAGGAGCATCAGTGTCACTCCGGACAGCGCCAGGCGCAGGCCTTCCGTGCCATGGGTTTTGGCAAAGTAGTCCGACAGCATGCCCGTGACCAGAGGACCCACGCCCACGCCCAGCAAGGTGATAAAGAGGTTGAGCACGGCAGCGGCTACGCTGCGCTCGCCCGCGCCTACCAGCTGGCTGATGGCGCTGTATGACAGCGTGGCAAACCAGGAGCCGAAGAAGCCGAACATCAGAGCAAACGCCATGGCAACTGGTACTTTGATGCTGCCCAGCATCCAGAAGTCAGAGACGGGCCAGAAAAACACACCCAGGCCAGCAGGCACGGCGATGAAGCTGCCAATCGCGGCCAGGCGCAGTTGCCAGCGGCTATCACGCTGGCAAAGCTTGTCGGATAGCCAGCCACAGAACATGGCACCCAGCACGGCACCAGAGCCGCTGGCAATACCAAAGACCAGGCCCGCATGCGAGATGCTCATGCCGTGTATGCGAATGAAAAAGCTTGGTGCCCACACGCCATAGCCATATCCCGCAATACCCGCCATACCGCAGGCCAGACAGACATTGCGCATCGCCTTCATGCTCAGCAGGCGAAACACCTGCTTGAGCAAGGGCTCACGTGCTGCATTGACCGAAGGCTTTGTCTTTGGCGCTTCATAAGCACCACGCACAGGCTCTTTGACAAAAAAGTACACCAGCACGGCCAGAATCACTCCGGGTATGCCAAAAGCCAGAAACACCGAGCGCCAGCCGTAGTACTGGGCCACCATGCCGCCAATCACCAGGCCCAGCAGCGTACCCAGATTCGGGCCCATCATGAACAGGCTGATGGCGAACGAGCGCATCTTGGGCGGATAAGAGTCCGAAACAATGGAGATCGATGGAGCCATGCCCCCCGCTTCGCCCACAGCCACGCTCATGCGCGCGGCCAGCATATGCCAGTACTGAGTGGCAAAGCCGCAAGCGGCGGTGGCCAGGCTCCATACCCCGCAGCACACGGCCACGATATTGCGGCGGTTTTGCGTATCGGCCATGCGCCCTACGGGAATACCCAGTAACGCATAAATCAGGCCAAAGGCCAGCCCCGTCAGAAGGCCCATCTGAGTGTCGGACGCTCCGAACTCCTGCTTGATGGGCTCCAGCAAAATAGAGAGCACCTGACGGTCAATGAAAGAGAAAATATAGACCAGTGCAAGCAGGGCAAGACTCAGGTGAGTGCGCCATGTGACGGTGGGGGGCAAGGTTTGAGGGGTGTGCATGCGCAGCATCGTGAGGGTGGCTTAGGGTTATGCCATCGTCTTTTTGGACGACGACCGGGAAATCCTCAGGTCTGAGCATGTGATCTTCCGCTCATGGCTTTTACGAGAAATATCAAGGAGACAAAATGACCCAGACAAATTCGTCCATTGGCATTCGCCAGTTGCTGGACATGCAGAACCAGGCCTTTATCGCAGAAGGCGCAGTCAGTGCCGAGGTGCGTGTGCAGCGCATTCAGCAAGTCATTGACCTGCTGGTCGAGTCCAAAGATGCGCTGTGCCAGGCCATGGGTGAAGATTTTGGTGGTCGACCAGCTGTTTTTTCGCTGGCCAATGACATTTTGGGCTCGCTGTCCTCGCTCAAGCATGCGCGTGACCATCTGGCGGAGTGGCAGGGAGATTCCGTGCGCCCCAGCGTCAAACCTTTTGACATGTTTGGCGCCTCGGCCTGGGTCAAGTACCAGCCCAAGGGGGTGATTGGCATCATCGGGACCTGGAATGCACCGCTGTTCACGCTGCTGTCGCCGCTGGCCTGCGCCTTTGCAGCAGGCAACCGTGCCGTGCTCAAGCCTTCTGAAATTGCGCCGCGCACCGCCCAGGTGCTGGCCGAGGCTGTGGCAAAGCGCTTTGATCCGCAGGTGCTGGCCGTGGTGCAGGGCGGTCCTGAAGTCGCGGCTGCATTCTCCGAGCAGCCCTGGAACCATCTGGTCTTCACGGGCTCGACCAGCGTTGGCAAGCTCATCATGGCGGCTGCGGCCAAGAACCTGGTGCCTGTCACGCTGGAGCTGGGCGGCAAGTCGCCCGTGCTGGTGGGTGACTCTGCCGATATCGCCAATGTGGCTGAGCGCATTGCCGTGGGCAAGTCGCTGAACTCGGGTCAGCTTTGCGTATCGCCCGATGTGGTGTGGGTGCATGAGTCGCGCCTGCAGTCGCTGACGGATGGCATAGTGGCTCAGTACCAGTCGCTATACCCCTCTGTCACGGCGAATGCGGACATGACACCCGTGGTCAACGAACGTCACCACGCCCGCGTCAGCGCCTATGTGCAAGATGCCAAGGCCCGTGGCGTGCAGGTGGTGGAAACAGGTTCTGCGCAAGCCGGTGTGGATCGTCGCCTGCCGCTGTCTGTAGTCATCAACCCGCCGCAGGATGCTGAAATTTCTCAGCACGAAATCTTTGGCCCCGCCGTGGTGCTGCGCAGCTTCCAGAACATTCGCGAAGCGGTTGCGGCCATCAACCAGGGGGATCGTCCGCTGGCGCTGTACTACTTTGGCAGCGATGAGGTCGAGCAGAACTGGATTCTGGACAACACCCTGTCGGGCGGCGTTTCCATCAACGATGTGGTTATGCACCCCGCGCTGGAAGATGCTCCGTTTGGTGGTGTTGGCGCTTCGGGAATGGGCCACTACCATGGCCATGAAGGTTTCCTGGAGTTCAGCCACGCACGTTCGGTCTACAAGGCCGGCAGTCACGACCCGCGCCGCGAGTGGGGCATGCTGCCGCCTTATAACGAGCAGTTTGCGCAGATGCTGAACCAGGCAGTCACCCCTTAAGGTACGCCTTCCCCCTCTCTGCTTCGCGGAAGGGGGACGACAGCTTTGCTGCCTGCGCTGTGTTTGTTTGGACGCCTTGCCTTGGCTGGGCGTTCTGCATTTTTGCTTTGTGATGGGCTTTGCTCATCGTTCTGACTGAACGGTCTGCGCTTGACCATGGGGCTTGTCCCATGGTCCGTTTGGCAGATGTTTTAAAGATGTTTCATCCAGAGTATGGACGGGTCAGAATGCTATTAAAGGACGAGTAATGAACGAGATTTTTCGCCAGTTTTCGCTGGAAGGCCAGGTTGCGGTGGTGACCGGTGCTGGCAAAGGTATTGGCCGTGCCTGTGCCATCACGCTGGCCAAGGCTGGTGCAGATGTGGCGCTGTTTGCGCGCACTGAGGCAGACCTGCAGACGGTCAAGGCCGACATCGAGGCACTGGGCCGACGCGCCATCATCGTGCCCGGTGATGTGAACAAGCAAGAAGATCTCGACAACCTGATCGCCCGCACTGTGGCCGAGCTGGGCAAGATCAATGTGCTCATCAATAACGTGGGCGGTGGCGGCCCTAACGATCCGCGCAAGGTCACGGGCAAGGCTGTGGGCGAGATGCTGGCCTTCAACGTGGTGCCTGCCTATACGCTGATCCAGAAGGCTGCTGCAGCGATGGAAGCCTCAGGCGGCGGTGCCGTGGTCAATATTTCTTCGACGGCTGCGCGCTATTCGCAGAAGTACTTCAGTGCCTATGCTGCTGCCAAGGCTGCGCTCAACCAGATGACGCGCTGCCTGGCGCAGGACTTCGGCCCCAAGGTGCGTATCAACGCGATTGAACCCGGCACCATCATGACGGATGCGCTGGCTCCCTTTCTCACCCCTGAGCGCAAGGAGCGCATGGAGCGCACCACGCCGTTGACACGTCTGGGCCAGCCCGAAGACATCGCTGCTGCAGCGTTGTTCCTGGTCAGCCCTGCATCCAGCTGGGTGACCGGCAAGGTGCTGGGTGTGGACGGCGGCGTGGAAGCGCCTAACTTCTAAGACTGACCATCACCAGAAACAAAGGGACCGCGAGGTCCCTTTTTTTGTGAGTTTGAATCAAATACCGCTGCAGCTCAATCACTGCATGCGGTATTAGCTATCAAATCAGATGGTGCGGCCGGCCTGGTGGCCCGAGTGCATGGCGCCCTCGATATAGCCCAGATCGTTGCAGTCACCAATGCGGCGCACGGGTGTCTGTGTGATGGACTGCAGCTGATCGGCAACGGTGGAGTCGGCCTCGGCACCCATGGCCAGAACGACGGAGTCAGCAGGCGTGCGGTATTCCTCGCCTTTTTTGTCGGTCCAGATGACTTCCTTGCGGTCGATCTGGGTGACGTTGGCTTGCATCAGCAGCTTGCCGTGGTTCTTCACGGCGTCATACACGCGCCAGCGGCGCACGATGGGTAGCTCAGAACCGGGGTGTGTGCCAGGGTCCAGAACCGTGACTTCGCGGCCGCGCTCAATCAGGAACTCGGCCAGCTCCAGACCCACCAGACCCGCGCCAATAATGGTTACCCGCTTGCCCAAAGGCATCCACAGCTTGGACAGATTCTGAATCGCTGCAGTGCTGTCCGTCACCTTGAGCATGCCGCCAGCCTTGAACAGTGCGCGCTCGGCCAGGTTCAGCTTGGCCTTGGCAATCTCGTCGGCGCGGTCGCCCGTCATCAGGCGGCGCAGCTCGTCACCGCTCCACACATGGTCTTGATTGGCGCCGGGAATCGGGGGCGCAGCGCGCTTGGCACCGGTGCCCACCAGAATTTCGTCGGGCTTGAGGTCGGCCAGCAATTGGGCATCTACCGTGGTGTTCAGGCGCACATCGATCTGCGGGTGCTTCATCTGCTTGACCAGATAGTCCAGCAGACGGCCATTTTCCGGGTAGGCCAGCGCGGCAAAGAACAGCGTGCCGCCCAGGCGGTCACTGCGCTCGGCCAGCGTCACGCGGTGACCGCGCAGGGCCGCCACGCGTGCCGCTTCCATGCCAGAAGGGCCACCACCGACGATGAGCACATGCTTGGGCTTTTCGGCAAAGGTGATGGTCTTGGTGGTCTCGTGCCCGGTCTGGGCATTGACCGCGCATTTGATGCCCTTGTTGATGAAGATTTCGCTGACGCAGGCATAGCAGTAGATGCAGGGGCGTACATCCTGCGCGGCGTTGGCCTGCAGCTTGTTGGCTATTTCGGGCTCGGCCAGCAGCTTGCGGCCCATGGCCACAAAGTCAATCTCGCCCTTGTTCAAGGCGTCAGCGGCATCGTCCAGTTCCCAGCGGCCTGCCGAAATAATGGGAATGTTCACCGCCTTCTTGAACTGCTTGGCGAAGTCGCGATAGGCGTTCTGCTTTTGCGGAATGGGGGCATCGGTGAATGCCGTGCCAGTGGGCAGGCGTGCATAGGCCGAGACGCTGATGGCGTTCATGCCCAGCTCTTCGCAGAGCTTGGCGCTCTTGAGCGCTTCTTCCATGACGATGCCACCGGGTGTGTGCATCTCTTCAGAGTCCAGACGCACCCAGACCGGGAAGTCCGGGCCCACGCGCTTGCGCACTTCGGTCAGCACCTCGCGCAGCAGGCGGCTGCGGTTTTCATAGCTGCCGCCGTATTCATCGGTGCGGCTGTTGAAGAAGGGTGAGAGGAAGTTCGCAATCATGTAGTTGTGCGCGCAGTGCACTTCAACCGCATCGAAATTGGCCTGCTTGGCGCGCACGGCGGCGGCTCCAAACCATTCGATCATCTGTGCGATGTCGGCCTTGTCCATCACGCGGTAGCGGTCAGGGTAGGGGCCCACACCGACGAAGGTCGAGAACTCCTTGGGTGTGACGGTACGCATGGCCTCTGCCACGGGGCCATCCGGAGGCATGGACGATACCCACATCTCGCGGCCATGAGAGCGGTCATTGGCAGCGACTTTGCCGCTGTGGTTGATCTGGATAGCGACCTTGCCACCGTGCGCGTGCACGCGGCGCGTGACTTCGGCCAGACCTGGAATGAACGAATCCTCCGAGATACCCAACTGGTGTGGCTCGCTAGTGCCTGAAGGCCAAGATATGGCGGCCGTGCCCATGATGATGAGGCCGGTTCCGCCCTTGGCGCGCTCTTCGTAGTAGGCCTGGGCGCGTTCGCCGCAGATGCCGTCAGTGCCGCCATAGTTCTCGCCCATGGGCGCCATGGCGATGCGGTTTTTCAGTTCCATGGAGCCTATGCGTCCGGACTGAAGCAGGGGTGCGTGGGGATTGCTCATTTTCTTTTCTGTCTCCTATAGTTTTCTGCCGAGTTCTGCGCCTTCGTTGATGGCTCGTGTCGCATCAATTTGGTGAGCATCTCGCGCTCCGCCAATCACGGTATGCGCAATATTGTGTGCTTCAAGTCGGGCCGACCAGGGGTTGTGAGGCTCCTGTCCGGCGCAGACCACGATGTTGTCCACGCTCAGGCAGCGCTGCTCGCCACCTATGCGCAGGTGCAGGCCGTTGTCGTCGATGTGGATGTACTTCACATCGTTGAACAGGCGGGCACTTTTGTTCTTGAGTTTGGTGCGGCGAATCCAGCCTGTGGTGGTGGGCAGGGTTTTACCCATGGGCAGCTTGCTGCGCTGAAGCAGCCAGAGCTGCCGGGGAGATTCGATGGTTTCGATGGGCTTGATGCCGCCGCGCAGCTCGCGTTTCTGGTCAATGCCCCATTCGCGCTCAAAGGTAGCCACGCTGCCGTCCTCAGCCTTGCTGTGGCTCAGTAGTTCGGCCACATCAAAACCCAGCGGGCCTGCGCCCACAATGGCGACGCGCTCGCCCAGAAAGCGCGGGTTGCGCAGCGCCTCCATATAGTCCAGCACCTTGGCATTGTTCTCGCCGGCAATGCCGCTGCGCCGTGGCACCACGCCGCTGGCAACCACCACATGATCAAAGTCGGCCAGCACAGCCACATTGGGCGTGGTGTTCAGGCGCAGCTCAATGCCCAAGCGCTGAATTTCGCTTTCAAAATAGCGCAGCGTTTCACCCAGTTCTTGCTTGCCGGGAATTTTCTGCGCCAGAAACAGTTGACCGCCAATGCGGATGCTGGGCTCAAACAGGGTCACGCGGTGGCCGCGCTCTGCGGCCTCGCGGGCGCAGGCGAGACCTGCGGGGCCTGCGCCCAGCACGGCAAGCCGGATCGATTTTTCAGCCTTCTTGATTGGCCACTCCCACTCGCGGCAGGCGCGGGGGTTGACCAGACAGCTGATTGGCTGGCGCGTGAAGATTCGGTCCAGGCATGCCTGATTGCAGGCAATGCAGGTGTTGATGGCGCTGCTCTGCCCCGCCTGTGATTTGCGCACAAAAGCCGGGTCGGCCAGAAACGGGCGGGCCATGGCCACCATGTCGGCGTGACCCTGAGCGATGAGATCGTCCGCCACTTCCGGGGTGTTGATGCGGTTGCTGGCCACCACGGGCACGCTCACCGCCTGCTTGAGCTGCTGCGCAGCCCAGCTAAAGGCCGCGCGGGGCACCACCATGGCAACGGTGGGTATGCGGGCCTCGTGCCAGCCCACGCTGGTGTTGAAAAGGTCTACGCCTGCCGCTTCAAGCTGGCGGGCCAGGTCAAGCACTTCCAGCCAGTGGCTGCCATGCTCGACCAGATCCATCAGCGACAGGCGAAAGCTGATGACAAAGTTCTCAGGCAAGGCTGCGCGAATGCCCTGCACGATGCGCAGCGGAAAGCGGCTGCGGCCTTGGGCATCTCCGCCCCAGCCATCCTCGCGGAAGTTGGTGACAGGGGCCAGAAACTGGTTGATCAGATAGCCTTCTCCGCCCATGATTTCCACGCCGTCGTAGCCTGCATCTTTGGCCAGCAGCGCGCAGCGCACATGGTCGGCAATGATTTGCTCGATTTGCTCATGGCTCAGCTCCAGCGAGCTGCGGTTGCTGAGCTTGGAGATCACGCTGCTGGGTGATACGCCGCCGCTGCCGTGGTCGTAGCGCCCCACATGCAGCAGCTGCATGAGGATGTGGCAGCCCTCGGCATGCACGGACTGCGTGATGATGCGGTGCCGCTCGGCCTGCTCGGGTGTACAGAGGGTGGAGAATTCGGCATTTTCTGGCATGCCCAGCGCATGGGTGTTGACGCCAAAACCACCTGTCACAATCAGCTGCAGCCCCTCGCGGGCCCGCTCGGCATAGAAGACGGCCAGCTTCTCGAAGCCTTGAGCCTGATCCTCCAGGCCGGTATGCATGGAGCCCATCAGAATGCGATTCTTCAGAGCGAGGTGGCCCACACGAATGGGCTGGAACAAAGAGGGGTACATGAGGTGCTCAGCAGACTATGGCGATGCCAATGCAGAAGCACCACAGTAATTTTTCCAAAGGCTGATCACATCGTCCGTTTGCATGTGGTGCAGGCCGCAGGCTTGGGCTTTGATGTGGCACCAACAACCCAAAAGACAAGGAAGAGACATGTCCACTATCGTGATGAGCGGCTGTGCAACCGGCATTGGCGCAGCTACTCGCAAGGCCCTGGAAGAGGCTGGTCACCAGATCATCGGTATTGATATCCGTGATGCGGAAGTGATTGCCGACCTTTCCACCGCTGAAGGCCGCAAGCAGGCGATTGCCGATGTTCTGGCGAAGTGCAGCGATGGTATGGACGGTCTCGTGCTATGCGCCGGTCTGGGCCCGCAGACCAAGGTGCTTGGCAACGTCGTATCGGTCAACTACTTTGGCTCGGTCGAGTTGATGGACGCTTTTCTGCCAGAGCTGAAAAAGGGCCAGCAGCCTGCAGCCGTCGTTATTTCGTCAGTGGCAGCGGCCCACTTGCCGTTTGACAAGAACCCGCTGGCGGCACCGCTGGAGGCGGGTGAAGAGGCCAAGGCTCGCGCCATTGTGGAAGGTGCTGGCGAGCAGGGTGGCAACTTGGCCTATGCAGGCAGCAAGAACGCGCTGACGGTGGCTGTGCGCAAGCGCGCCACAGCATGGGGGCAGGCTGGCGTGCGCCTGAACACTATCGCCCCCGGTGCCACAGAGACCCCGCTGCTTCAAGCTGGTCTGGAAGATCCGCGTTTTGGCGAATCCATCGCCAAGTTCGTGCCCCCTATGGGTCGCCGCGCCGAGCCTTCGGAAATGGCCTCTGTCATCGCCTTTCTGATGAGCCCTGCCGCCAGCTATGTGCATGGCGCGCAGATTGTCATTGATGGCGGTATTGATGCGGTGATGCGCCCGATGCAGTTCTGAGTCCCTGAGGCGCTTTGCGCCTTCCTCGCTGCCCTTATCTGGTTTTGAACATGATGGGAATTGCATGAACACTGTTGAACATATGACCGCTGTGGTGCATCGCTATGTCGATGCATTGAATGCCAGCGATCTGGACGGCATCGTGGCTTTGTATGCCGACGACGCTACCGTTGAAGACCCTGTTGGATCAGAGCCCCAGCGCGGCATTGCGGCGATTCGCGCGTTTTATGCCAACTCGCTCAAGCTGCCGTTGCAGGTGGTTTTACAAGGCGAAGTGCGTGCGACGGTGAACGAAGCTGCATTTGCTTTTACCGTCAGTTTTGAATACCAGGGCCGCAAGACAACGGTTGCGCCTATCGATTTTTTCCGCTTCAACGAAGCAGGCCAGATCGTGAGCATGCGCGCACTGTTTGGTGAGAAAAACATTCACGCAACGGCTTGATGCGGCAAAGAGCAGGGTGAGCCTGCTCTTGATTTCAAAGCTGCTTGCGCTTGATTGGATTGGGTTTCAGAATACTTTTAATCTGAAATCTATGAATATCATGCGCAAGCAGCTTTTGTTTTGATAGCGCATTCTTGCCGGGCAAGATTTCATCAAGGTCGTTGATTAGCTGCTGCGCAACAGTCGTTCGGCTACTGCATAGCGGCAATCATTCAGCGCGGAGCGTGCCAGGCTTTTCACCGCCATCAAGGCACTCACTCCCCCTTGAACACCGCCTGTCGTTTCTCAATAAACGCGTTCATGCCTTCCTTCTGGTCCAGCGTAGCAAACAGAATCTGGTTGGCCTTGCGCTCAAGCATCAGAGCGGTGTCCAGCGATGCATCCATGCCTGCAATGACGACTTCCTTGATCTGCTCCACGGCCAGCGGTGGCATGTTGGCAATCAATTTCGCCATTTTTAATGACTCAGGGATTACCTGATCGTCTGCACAGACTAGGCTGACCAGACCCATGGCGTAAGCCTCGTCGGCGGTCACGGGTTTGCCGGTTAGCAGGATGCGCATGGCCTGGAATTTGCCCACGGCGCGCACCAGTCGCTGGGTGCCGCCGATGCCCGGCATGATGCCGATGCGAATCTCTGGCTGGGCAAAGCTGGCGCTCTGGCCGGCAATGATGATGTCGCAGTGCATGGCCAGCTCAGCCCCGCCGCCAAAGGCATAGCCGCAGACGGCGGCAATGATGGGCTTGGGGCAGTTTTCAATGGGCGCCCAGACGCGCTCGGTGTGGCGCTTCATGATTTCTATAGGGCCGCAGGAGTCCATGCTCTTGATGTCGCCGCCCGCGGCAAACACTTTTTCGCCACCGGTGAGCACGATGCAACGCACGCTGTCGTCATGGCTTAGCTCCTGAAATGTCTGCGACAGCGCGGCCTGCAGCGACAGGCTCAGGGCATTGGTGGCCTGCGGGCGGTTGAGCTTGACGATAACGACGCCGTTCTCCGCGCGCTGTACCAGCAGCTCCTGCTCGGCGCTTTCCATGTTTTCAATAGCAGACGGCGATGTAGTCATAAGGCATTCCAAGGGTTTGATCTGAGGGGATGGTCGTTTTACGGGGAGTGAGTTACATCGTCCTTTTGGACGTATCTGCGGTGAGTGCTGAAACCTAAATTGGCAGCCATGGATACGAATAACGACTTTCAACATCAAGTGGTTCTGGTGACTGGCGGCACCAAGGGCATCGGCAAGGGCATTGCTCAGGCATTTCTGGCAGCGGGAGCCACGGTGGTGGTTTGCGGTCGCCAGCAGCCAGAGGAGCTGCCAGCCGCTTCCGGGCGCACTGCGGATTTCATCGCTTGCGATGTCCGCGAGGCTCAGGCTGTCAAGGACCTGATTGACGCGGTGAAAACCCGCCATGGTCGCCTGGACGTTCTCGTCAACAACGCCGGCGGTGCGCCAGCGGTGGATGCCGCTACGGTCTCGCCCCGCTTTCATGAAGGCGTGCTGCGCCTCAATCTTTTCTCCACGCTGCATGCATCGCAGGCGGCCAATGCCGTCATGCAGGAGCAGGACGGCGGCGGTGTGATTGTCTGTATCGGCAGCATCAGCGCACTGCGCCCCTCGCCCGGTACAGCGGCCTATGGCGCGGCCAAGGCGGCTGTGCTGAGTCTGGTCAGCTCGCTGGCGGTGGAGTGGGCCCCCAAGGTGCGCGTGGTGGCTGTGAGCCCCGGTCTGGTGCGTACCGAGCAATCACATCTGCACTTTGGTGACGACGAAGGGATTGCCTCCGTCGCACAAACGATTCCCGCAGGTCGTCTGGCCGAGCCAGAGGACATTGCCAACGCCTGCCTGTATGTGGCGTCCAAGCGTGCGTCATACATGAGCGGCACGAATTTGCTGCTGCATGGCGGCGGTGAGCGCCCGGCATTTCTGGGGGCCTCGAACTCAGATTCCGCAAAGAAAAATCACTGAATTTCAAAGGAGACAATCTTGACCGATCAAGACTGGATGACAGAAGTCCGCACCTACGTGGGCAAGCAGTACGGGCGTATCTATGCCTGGGATAAGGTCAACAGCCCGATGATTCGCCAGTGGTGCGAGCTGATGGGCGTGACTGTCAAAACCAACAGCGAAGGCAAGATCATTGCGCCGCCAGCCATGTTGCAGGTCTGGTGCATGGAAGGCCCGGTGCAGAACAACTATCCGCCGGGCTCCACCACCGAGAACCCCTATGAGGTTCTGAAGCAGATCGAGGCGCACAACTTTCCATCTACCGTGGCGGTGAACTCCGAGCTGACGTTTGACCGCGATGTGGTTGAGGGTGAGGACCTGTACTACACCACGCGTCTGGAAGCGATCAGCGAAGAAAAGACCACGGGTCTGGGCACGGGCTACTTTGTCACGCTGATCATGGATTTCTTCTCGATCAAGGCCAAAAATGGCGAAGACGAGAAGGTCGGTCAGCTGATGTTCCGCGTCTTCAAGTTCCGTCCTGCCAATGTGCACACGCCTGCACCGGCTGCTGAAGCGGCAGCGCCCAAGATCAAGCGCCCTGCGCCTGGCGTGAGCGATGACAACCGTTTCTTCTGGGAAGGTGCCAAGCAAGGCAAGTTGCTGATTCAGCGCTGCACAAGCTGTGGTGACCTGCACCACCCACCCGGCCCCGTCTGCCCCAAGTGCCACTCGTTTGACTGGGATACGGTGGAGGCCAGCGGCAAGGGCACCGTTTACTCCTTCGTGGTCATGCATTACCCCGAAGTGCCTCCGTTCGATCATCCCAACCCCATTGGTCTGATTGAGCTGGAAGAGGGCGTACGCCTGATTGCGCAGCTGGTCGGCATCAAGCCCGGCGATGTGCAGGTGGGTCAGAAGGTTCAGGTCGAGTTCAACACCTTTAATGATGGTGAACTGACGCTGCCCCAGTTCCGCCCTGTGGCCTGAGTTGAGGAGCCTGTCATGGACTTTCAACTGACTGAAGACCAGCGTGCATTTGCAGACATGGCGCAAAGCCTGTTTGCTGACTATTGCACCGACGACAAGCTGCGCGAGCACGATGCCTCGGGTCAGCCTTTCATGCAGGACCTGTGGCAGCAATGCGTTGCCTCTGGCCTGAACACCATTCTGGTGCCCGAGGCCGCGGGTGGCCTGGGTCTAGGAACGACCGAGCTGCTGGCCGTGCTGGAGCAGCAGGGCCGCTTTCTGGCGCAGGTTCCTTTGTGGCAGCAGCAAGTAGCTGCTGCTGCGGTGGCCAAGTTTGGTGGCGATGACCCCCGTGTCACGGCAGCGGTGCAATCGGTTCTGGAAGGCGCGCTGATTGCGCTGTCGCTGGAAAACCTGGTCGCCAGCCGTGGCCCCTCGCTGCAGATCAAGGATGACCAGCTGCACGGGTCGCTCAATGCCGTCGCTCTGGCAGCACAGGCGAACCTGGCTCTGGTGGCCGCCACAACTGAGACAGGTGCTACCAAAATGGTACTGGTCAACCTGCAAGCCGCTGGCGTTCTGCGTGTCGATGGCATGCGCCAGGACTATTGCGCTGTGGCCGACATTCAGTTCAGTGCCACCCCCGTGATCGCTGTGCTGAGCAGCCGCGCAGTGGAGTGGGTGAGCGAGCAGGCGATTGCCTGCCTGGCCAGCCTGCAGCAAGGCGTGACGCAGGAGCAATTGCGCCGCACCGTGGAATACGTGACCGAGCGCAAGCAGTTTGACCGCCCCATTGGCACCTTCCAGCTGGTGCAAGGCCAGATGGCAGATGGCTACATTCTTTTGCAGTCCCAGCGCAGCGCCCTGAGCCAGCTGGTCTGGCGACTAGATGCCAACCTGCCTTGCGCACCTCAGGCGCACGCAGTGCGCGCTCAGTCCAATGAGCTGGGCTTGAAGATTGGCCGCGTGGCACAGCACCTGCACGGCGGCATGGGTGTGGATGTGACCTATCACATGCACCGCTACCTGCTCTGGTGCCGCGCGCTGGCTGTTGAGTTCGGCAGCGCCGATCAGCACCTGGAAGCCCTGGGCCAGTGGCTCGCAGACAACGACACGCTCGGCTGGAAGTACGACCTTCCTGAAGACCGCTAAGGAGACAACATCATGGCAAATCAAACACCTCGCTTTGAATCGGTGAACGTCGGCGACGAACTCCAACCCCTGAGTCTGCCCGTGACTGTGCCGCTGATTGCAGGCGGCGCCATTGCAACGCGTGACTACTTTCCCGGTCACCACGACCGCGATGCCGCACGTGCTTTGGGCTCACCCCACATCTTCATGAACATCCTGACCACCAATGGTCTGGTACAGAGTTTTGTCGAAAGCTGGGCTGGCCCCGAGTCGCGTCTGATGGATCTGAAGATTCGTCTGGGTGCGCCTAATTACCCTGGTGACACGATGAAGTTCACGGCCTCCGTGACGGAGAAGAACGATGCCACGCGCAGCGTCCAAGTCACCTTGAAGGGCACCAACTCCATGGGCTCCCATGTCAGCGGCACTGTGCAAGTCGCCCTGCCTTAAGAACAACAAACGGAGACATTCCTGTGAACGATATGAATATTTCCGGTCGCGCCGCCATTGCGGGTCTGGGCGCTACAGAATTTTCCAAGAACTCCGGCCGTACCGAGCTGCGCCTGGCGATGGAAGCCACGCTGGCTGCTCTGGCGGATGCGGGAATCGACCCCAAGGAAGTGGACGGCTTTTCGTCCTATTCCGTGGACAAGGTTCCCGAGTATGAAATCGCCCGTCTGCTGGGTGCGCGCAATGTGAACTTCTTCTCGCAAGTGCCGCATGGCGGCGGCGCAGCTTGCGGCCCCGTGCTGCATGCCGCGATGGCAGTGGCTACTGGCGTTGCCAAGACGGTGGTGGTGTACCGCGCCATGAACGAGCGCAGCTGGTACCGCTTTGGTACCGGCAGCTACGGCTTCGGCAGCTCGCCCTTCTTTGATAACGTGAACTATGGCTGGTATATGCCCCATGGTTTCCACACGCCTGCAGCCTGGGTGGGCATGTTTGCCCGCCGCTACATGCATACCTTTGGCGCCACGAGCGAAGACTTTGGCCGTGTGGCTGTTGCCGTGCGCGACTTTGCTGCCACCAACCCTGCGGCCTTCTTCTACGGCAAGCCTATTACGCTGGAAGAGCATCAGGCCAGCCGCTGGATTTGCGAGCCTCTGCACTTGCTGGACTGCTGCCAGGAGTCCGACGGTGCGGTGGCCATGGTCATTACCTCCAGCGACCGTGCGCGCGACCTAAAGGCCAAGCCTGTGTTCATCAAGGCTGCCGCTCAAGGCATCTCTGATGGCCAGCAGTCCATGACTTCGTTCTACCGCGAAGACATCACCGGCCTGCCTGAAATGGGCCATGTGGCCAGCCAGCTGTGGAAGCAGAGCGGCCTGAGCTCTCAGGACGTGCAAAGCGCCGTGCTGTATGACCACTTCTCGCCGTTTGTGCTGCCCCAGCTCGAAGAGTTCGGTTTCGTCAAGCGTGGCGAGGCCAAGGAGTTTATTCGCGCTGGTGAGCATGCGCGTGGCGGCTCTTTGCCCATCAACACCCATGGAGGTCAGCTGGGCGAGGCTTATATCCACGGCATGAACGGCATTGCCGAGGCGGTGCGTCAGATTCGCGGTACCTCGGTCAACCAGGTCAAGGACGTGCACAACATGGTGGTGACCGCCGGTACCGGTGTGCCCACCAGCGGCCTGATTCTGGGCGACCGCGCTTGATTGAAAGGGCCAAACCATGTTCATTGATTTGACCCCGGAGCAGCATGCGCTGCGCCTGAAGTGCCGTGACTACTTTCAGAACCTGATGACGCCCGAGATCAAGGCCCGCATGCGCGGTGCCGAGGGCGGCGACGAGTATCGCGCCCTGATCCGCAAGATGGGGCGCGACGGCTGGCTGGCCATTGGCTGGCCCAAGGAGTATGGCGGTCAGGGCCTGTCGGCGACCGAGCAGCTGATCTTCTTTGAAGAAGCCAACATCGCAGGCGCACCCCTGCCCTTTGTGACCATCAGTACCGTTGGCCCAGCGCTGATGGAGCATGGTACTGAAGCGCAGAAGAAAGAGTTCCTGCCCGGCATGGCCAATGGCGACATCATTTTTGCCATTGGTTACTCCGAGCCCGGCGCAGGCTCCGATCTGGCGGTGCTCAAGACTCAAGCCCAGCTGCAAGGCGATCTGCAAAGCGGCCATTTCGTGGTCAACGGCCAAAAGCTGTGGACCTCGGGCATTGAGTCGGCTGACTATGTGTGGCTGGCGGCACGTACTGATCAGGATCTGCCGCGCCACAAAGGCATCTCCATCATGGTGGTGGATGCCAAGGCCAAGGGCTTCTCGCACACGCTGATTCAGACCGTGGGCAACTTCACGGCGGCTACGTATTTCGACAACGTTGAAGTGCCTGCAAGCCGCCTGATTGGCTCGCTCAACGGTGGCTGGAAGCTGATTACCGCTCAGCTCAATCACGAGCGTCTGGGTCTGGGTGCCTGGTCTGACAAAGTGTTCGGCCCCTTCACCAAGGTGCTGGAATGGGCCAAGGCCAAGGACGAAAGTGGCCGCCGTGCGGTCGACCAGCCCTGGGTGCGCCGAAGCCTGGCGGAATGCTACACCCGCATCGAAGCGATGCGCCTGACGAACTTCCGCATTGCAGCCAGTCTGGAAGCCGGTGCCATGGACGTGAGCCTGGCATCTGCCACCAAGGTCTATGGCTCCGAAAGCGTGGTGGAAGTGCTGCACCACCTGATGGACATCGTGGGCAGCAGCTCTTTGGTACGTGGTGGTTCTGCCGCCGCCTATCTGATGGGCGAGCTGGAGTATGAGCTGCGCTCCGCGACCATCAATACCTTTGGCGGTGGCACGAACGAGATTCAGCGTGAGCTGATTGCCCAGTTCGGTCTGGGTATGCCCCGCCCTCAGCGCTGAGCGAATCTCTCACACATAACAAAGACAAGGAGACAGGTGATGAGTGAAACCACTCTGGTGTCGCGTGAGCAGACCCAGCTCAAGCTGGATCGTCGCGCCCCCATCGCGGCCAAGTACATGGCTGCCACGCCTTACACGATGGCAGATCGTCTGGATGATTGCGTGCGCGACTTTGGCGAGCGCACCTTTCTGACGGAAGGCGATGTGCGCTACACCTACGCACAGTTCAATCAGCGCGCGAACCAGGTGGCACGTGTGCTGCATGAGCAGGGCGTGAAAAAGGGCGATGTGGTGGCCATGGCCATTGAAAATCGCCCTGCCTTTTTCTTCGCCTGGTTTGGCATTGCCAAACTGGGTGCGGTCGTGGCCTTCATCAACACCCATGTGGCAGGCAAGCCTCTGGTACATGCGCTGGAAGTCACCAGTGCCAGCCATGTAATCGTGGGTGAAGAATGTGCCGAGCGCTTTGCGCAGACCGATGGTCTGAACACCACGCTGACCTACTGGCACTGGCCTGATGAGAGCCGCCCAGCCGCTGCTGGAGTGCTTGAGCAGTTTGGCGCAGACCTGCAGGCGCTGGCCATGGCTGAGGATGGAGCCCCCGTGCCGCTTGCGTGGCGCGAAGGCGTTCTGGCGGGTGATACGGCGCAGTACATCTTTACCTCGGGCACCACGGGTCTGCCAAAGGCCGCGGTTATCAGCCACGCGCGCTGGCTGATGGCGGGTGACTCCATGCAGGTGCTGTGGGAGATTACCAAGAACGATTGTTTTTACTGCTTCTTGCCGCTTTACCACGGCGCAGCCTCCATGTCGCTGACGGCTACGGCCATGGCGGCAGGTGCTCGCATTGTGGTGCGCCGCAAGTTCAGCCGCAGCGAATTCTGGAGCGATATCCGCGCCCATGACATCACCTTCTGCCAGTACGTGGGCGAGATTTGCCGCTTTCTGCTCAGCGTTCCTGCTGCAGAGAACGACAAGGATCACACTCTGCGCAAGATGGCCGGAACGGGTCTGACGCCAGAAATCTGGCAGCAGTGGACAGGGCGCTTTGGCGCAGATTTCCAGATCTTTGAAGGCTGGGGCGGCACTGAGTCCAACACCAATACCATCAATCTGGACAACCGCATCGGCTCCTGTGGTCGCGTTCCTTACTGGGAAAAGACCAATCTGCGCCTGGTGCGCTTCGATCAGGAAAAGGGCGATTACATCCGTGACGAAAAAGGCTTTCTGCAACTGGCGGGTGTGGACGAGCCCGGCGAAGCCATCGGCATGGTGATTCAGTATCCAGGCGTGGTGGCGGGCCGCTTTGAGGGTTACACCAACGTCGAGGCTTCAGAGAAAAAGCTGCTGCGCAATGTCTTCCAGGAAGGCGATGTGTGGTGGACTTCGGGCGACTTGCTGCGCTGCGATAAAGACGGTTACTGCTGGTTTGTGGACCGCATTGGCGACACCTTCCGCTGGAAGAGCGAGAACGTCTCGACCATGGAAGTCAGCGATGCGCTGGGCGACTTTAACGGCCTTGACGCTATCACCGTTTATGGCGTGCAGGTACCCGGCCACGGCGGCCGAGCCGGCATGGCGGCTCTGGTGATGCATGAAGATGCACAGTTTGAGCCCAAGGCCTTCTGGGACATGGCCATTGCCCGTCTGCCGCGCTACGCTGCGCCTCAGTTTGTGCGCCTGATGGATACGCCTGACATGACTGGCAACTACAAGCTGCGCAAGGTCGATCTGCAAAAACAGGGTTATGACGCTGCCCAGACCAGCGACCCGCTGTTTGTGCGCAATGACAAGCTGCAGACCTATGTGCCGCTGACCGCAACTGCGGTTGAGGAGGCACTGCGTGGATAACGCTGTTGCGCAAGAACGCGCCCGGGCCAAGCCCGCTGACGTACTGCGCTACCCCTTCGAGCCGCCAAAGTCCGATGGAAGCCATGTGGAGATCGTCCCCGGTCTGCTGTGGCTGCGCATGCCCATGCCCATGTCGCTGGACCACATCAATGTCTACCTGCTGCGTGATGGCGAAGGTTGGGCGGTGGTGGATACGGGGCTGGGTATTCCCAGCACCTTTGAGCTGTGGGAAAAGATCTTCACCGAAAAGCTGGCCGGCCAGCCGCTGACCCGCGTGATCTGCACTCATTGCCATTACGACCATGCGGGTGCTGCCCACTGGCTGCAGGAGCGTTTTGGCGTGCCGCTGCTGATGACTTATGGCGAATTCATGATGCTGCGCTCGCTGATGGGGCCACCGCCTGATCCGCTGCCGCAGTCGCACCGCGACTTCTATGCACGCGCCGGGGTCACGGATGAGGAGCTGGATCACATGGTCGGCGCCATGCGCAAAGACCCGTTTATGCCCAAGCCGCCTAGCAACTACCAGCGCATTCGCACTGGCGAGGTGCTGCAGGTGGGGGAACGCCAGTGGCGGATTGTGCTGGGTGAAGGTCACTCGCCAGAGCATGCCTGTCTGTACTGCGAAGAAGATGGCATTTTGCTGGCGGGCGATCAGGTACTGCCGCGCATCACCTCGAACGTGATGGTCAGCCCCATCGAGCCCGAGGGCAACCCGCTCAAGGACTGGATGGCGTCGCTGCAGCGCTTGCACAGCTTACCTGCGGATACGCTGGTTTTGCCTTCACATCAAGGCGTGTTCTACGGTCTGCACGAACGGCTGGATCAGATCCGGGAGCACCACGAGCAGCAGTTTGATTTTCTCAAATCGCATCTGCAGCAAGTGGGGCGTGCGTCGGCGGCAGAGCTTGTGCCGGTTCTCTTTCCCAAGCTGCGCGGCCCCGTTGATCGCCTGATGGCACTAGGGGAAACCATGGCCCATTTAAACCTTCTTTACCTGGCTGGAGAGCTTTCGCGCCAGTCCCTAGAAGGCAAGATTGCGTATTTTTCGTTGACGTAAGGAATTGCCATGACGGAACTAGAAACATTCAAACAAGAAGTCGCCGGCTGGCTGGAAGAAAACTGCCCGGCCAGCATGCGCCGCCCCATCGTTTCGGAGGAAATGGTGTGGGGCAGCTCTCAGCTGGAATTCATCAACGCAGACCAGAAGCTGTGGTTCGAGCGCATGCGCGACCGCGGCTGGTTTGCACCCGCCTGGCCCAAGGAGTATGGCGGCGGTGGTCTCAACCCGAAAGAAGCACGCATCCTCGAAACCGAGATGGCGCGACTGGGTTGCCGCCAGCCCCAGTACAACCTGGGCGTATGGATGCTGGGTCCGGTGCTGGTTGAAGAGGGCACGCATGAGCAAAAGCTGGAGCATCTGGTTCCCATGATGCTTGGCCAGCAGCGCTGGTGCCAGGGCTTTTCTGAGCCCAACGCCGGCTCTGATCTGGCCAGCCTCAAGACATCGGCCAAGCGTGTGACGGATGAACAAGGTGAAGCTTATATCGTCAACGGCGGCAAGATCTGGACGTCTGACGGTGACAAGGGCGACTGGATGTACGCGCTGGTGCGTACCGACAGCAGCTCCAAGAAGCAGCAAGGCATCAGCTTTGTGCTGATTGACATGAAGAGCCCCGGCGTGACAGTCAAGCCCATTGAGCTGATCAGTGGCAAGTCCAGCTTCTGCCAGGTCTTTTTTGACGATGTGCGCGTACCCGTGCGTCAGCTGGTTGGCAAGGAAGGCGAGGGCTGGTCTCTGGCCAAGAAACTGCTGCAGCACGAGCGTGCTGCCATGTCCAAGTTCACTGAAGGTGGTGCACCTTCGCACGATGCTGTGAAAACAGCACTGCCCTATATGGTGGATGAGCAGGGGCAGGTCATTGATCCTGTGCTGCGCGACAAGCTGGCCAGTGTGCTGATGGATGCTCAGGCCTTTGGCTTGACACATCGCCGCGTGACGGAGAAGGCGCTGGCGCGTCAGGATATCTCCGGCCCCTCCAGCATCATGAAGCTGGTGCAGACCGAGCAGGAAGTGGCCAAGTACGAGCTGCTGGAGCAGGCGCTGGGCTTGCGCGGGCTGGGCTGGGAAGGTGATGACTTCAGTGCCGATGAGCTGGATGTGTGCCGCGCCTGGCTGCGCTCCAAGAGCTACACGATCGCGGGCGGAAGCTCCGAGGTACAGCTGAACATTATTGCGAAGCGGGTGCTGGAACTTCCTTGATCCCCCTGAGCAGCTTTGCTGTTTTTCCCAAGAGAGATGACAGCATCGCTGTGGGGCGGCCCTTGCTTGCTGCCTCTGGTTTGGGCCAGAGTGTGCTGATAAGAATTTGAGATTGGAGACACGATATGACCATGCTTTTGTCGCAAGAGCAGGAACTGCTCAAAGACAGTGCCATCGCCTTTCTGGCTGAAGAAGCTCCCGTGGCCCAGCAGCGCCGCCTGCGGGACGAAAAGGTAGAGCAGGGCTTTGATCCCCAGCTTTGGCAGCAGATGGTAGAGATGGGCTGGCCCGTGGCCGTGTTGCCCGAGGAGCACGATGGACTTGCCGCAGGCTATCTGGGCATGGGCGCCGTGTTTGAGGCCATTGGCCGCAACCTGTCGGCCCAGCCTTTGCTGAGCCAGGCCATCATTGCGCCTGAATTGCTGATTCGCGCAGGATCTGCCGCGCAGCAGGCCCAGTGGCTGCCTTTGCTGGCGGCTGGTGAGGCTCGCATTGCGCTGGCCACCGATGAGCAATCGGGTCTGCACCTGCCAGCCAAGCTGAACACTGTTGCCGTCAAAAGCAGCACTGGCTGGAGTCTGAGCGGTGAGAAATATTTTGTGATTGACGGCGTGGGTGCCAACGCCTTTGTGGTGCTGGCGGCTTCGGGTGAAGGTGCTCCCGGCCTGTGGCTGGTTCCCGCAGATGCGCCAGGTGTCACGGTGCAGCGTCAGTCTCTGATCGACAGCCGTAACATGGCGCGCGTGCAGTTTGACCAGGTGGCGTTGACGGCCGAAATGGCGCTGGTCGCCATGCCTGCCGCCAAGGCGCTCGATGAAGTGCTGGACCGCGCGCGAGCCTGTCTGGCTTCTGAAGCGCTGGGCCTGATGCGTGAAGTGTTTGAGCGCACCGTGGCTTACCTCAAAGAACGCGTGCAGTTTGATGTGGTGATTGGCTCCTTTCAGGCGCTGCAACACCGTGCATCGCGCCTGTATGTGGAGCTGGAGTTGCTGGAAAGCTGCGTGCTGGGGGCCCATGAAGCCATTGATTCTGGCAAGGAGGCCAAGGTGGCAGAGCTCGTGAGCATGGCCAAGGCCAGGGCCTCCGATCTGTGCGAGAAGCTGTGCAACGAAGCCATTCAGCTGCATGGCGGTATCGGCGTGACCGATGAACTCGATATCGGCCTGTTCTTCAAGCGGGCACGTGTTTTGCAGCGTTTGCTGGGCGATGGTGGTTTTCACCGTGCCCGCTTTGCTCAGCTGAAAGGATTTTGAGATGACGACAGAGACCAGTGCCGCCCCCTCTATTGGCGACAAGATCAAGGGCGTTCGTGCTCAGCTGACTTCGCCTGGTGCACCGTTTGAAGTGCAGCAGCTCACGCTGGCTGATGGCCGCAATGTGGCGGCCTATCGCAATGCTTTTCAGAACCTGCCTCAGTTCATCAACGCCGGACGAGTACATGGCGCGGCTGAATTTCTGGTTTACGGCGATGACCGCTGGACGTTTGACCGTTTCTTTGCCGCGACCGATGCGCTGGCCAGCCGTCTGCAAAAGCGCCATGGCCTGAAGGCCGGTGAGCGTGTGGCCATTGCCATGCGTAACCGCCCTGAATGGGCGGTGGCGTTTGCGGCTGTGGCTTTGCTGGGCGCTGTGCCCGTGCCGCTCAACAGCTTTGGCTTGAGCAGCGAGCTGATGGCCAACCTGGAAGACACCACGCCTGTCATGCTGTTCTGCGATACAGATCGCTATGCGCGCGTCAAGGAAGCCATCGCCGGTCAGGCCATCAAGACGGTGGTGGTGGATGGCGAGGGTGGCGATGCCAGCTGGGCTGAACTGACGGCGGGTGGGCACGATGGTTTTGCCGCGCCGCAGCTGGACTCTGATGTGCCCGCGCTGGTGCTGTTTACCTCGGGTGCAACCAGTCGTGCCAAGGGTGTTGAGTCAACGCACCGCGCGGTATGCCAGGGCTTGTTCAATATTGACTTCATCGGCGCCTTGGCCGCGATTACATCGCCCGATGCGATTGCCGCTATCATGGCGCGCCAGTTGCAGCCCACTACGCTGTCTGCCGTGCCGCTGTTCCACGTCAGTGGTCTGCATGCGCAGTTTCTGGTCAGCCTGCGCCACGGCCGCCGCCTGATCTTTGTTCACCGCTGGGAGCCTGAAAAGGCTGCCGAGCTGATCCGCAAGGAAAAGGTCACCCAGTTCAATGGTGCACCCAGCATGGTGCAGCAGCTCATCAGCTTGCCGGGCTTTGAGCAGCCCGAGACCTCGGGCAACCTCTCTGGCGTTGGCTTTGGCGGGGCAGGCCTGCATCCCCGACTGATTGATGATGTGCTGGGCAAATTCAGCGGGCGTATGTCAGGCGTTGGCTTTGGTTTGACGGAGTCCAACGGAGTCTGCGCAGGCAGCTCTGGCCGCATGTTTGAGGCGCATCCTCGCAGTTCCGGTGTGCTGTCTCCCATCATTGAGGTTCGCATTGCCGATCTGGATGGAACGGCCTTGCCTGTCGGTGCTGCCGGAGAAATCTGGCTGCGCGGCGTGACCCTGATGGAGCGCTACTGCGGCGATACCGAGGCCACGGAAAACGCGATGCGGGGCGGCTGGTTCCACACGGGTGATATCGGTGTTCTGGATGATTCGGGATTCTTGACTATCGTTGACCGTATCAAGGATGTGATCAACCGCAGTGGCGAAAAAATAGCGGCGGCTGAGGTCGAGTCCTGTTTGCTTCAGCACGAAGCGCTGGAAGAGGCCGCAGTGTTCTCCATGCCCCATGAGGTGACTGGCGAGCAGGTGGTTGCCGTGGTGGTGGGGAAGCCCTGGAGCCAGGTGACGCCCGAGGCCTTGCGAGACTTTGTGGCGCAGCGCCTGGCGGGCTACAAGGTGCCGACACAGATTGTTGTGCGGGATCAGCCTCTTCCCCGTAATCCTGCCGGAAAGATGCTCAAGGCCGCCATCCGCAAGGAATGCGCTCACCTGATGAGCTAATGCACGGTTCTGGGGTGCCCTAGGACTTTCCCCAAAGCCTTCAAAAAGCCTGCTGCCGCCAAGTGCGCCAGCAGGCTTTTTCATTGGGGATGGTGACTTTCATGGACCATGTGGACTAGGTCTCTAGGGTCTGTCAGTAGTCTTCTCAGACGATGGGTTTCAGACCCTGCTCAAGCAGTATGCAACTGCCTGCAAACGGCAAAACCAAGGGGCACGGCGAGACATGTATGTCGTTTGTAGCACCCGTCAAAAAAAATTCTAGAACCTAGGAGACAGAGATGAAGTTTGTGACAGCAAAGACTCCGCTCGCAGTGGCTGTGGGTTTGTTGGTGGCAACGTCGGTATGGGCGAAGGTACCTGCGAGCGAGGCTGACCGCCTTGGGAAGGACCTGACTTGCGTAGGCGCTATCAAGGCCGGCAACAAGGAAGGCACGATTCCTGAATTCACAGGCAAGTGGGTGGGCGCACCTGCTGGCGTAACTCATGTGGTGGGTACTGGTAAGCATCCTGTAGATGTCTACGAGGGTGAAAAGCCTCTGTTCAGCATCACGGCTGAAAACATGGAGAAGTACGCGGATAAGCTGAGTGATGGTCAGAAGGCCATGTTCAAGAAGTACCCGGCAACTTACCGCCTTCCTGTGTACCCAGGCCATCGTGACTTCCGTTATCCGGATTACGTCTGTGATATCGCCAAAAAGAATGCTCTGGAATCGGAAATCATTGATGACGGGCTAGGCATCAAGGGTAATTTCGGCGCGATCAATTTTCCTATTCCTAAATCTGGTTTAGAGCTGCTATGGAATAACCAGATACCTACACGCGCCTATACCGAAACTATCACCCGTGACATGGCCAACGTGCTGTCTGATGGTTCGATGAGTTTTGGTCGAATGCTGAACCGAAATCTTGACCGTGTGAATGACCCCGCCAATCGTGGCAAGCCGGTGGAAGGTATTCAGGCATATAGCCAGACCAAAGGCATGTTGCCAGAGCGTGAGAAGGGTGGCGTAACGAATTCCGTGGAGCCCGTGAATTACGCCAAAGACAAGCGTCTGGCTTGGTCATATGACCCTGGTACACGTCGTGTGCGTCAGGTGCCCGAATACGGCTTTGATCAGCCCATGACCGGCACGGGCGGCAAGATGACGATTGACTCGGACCGCTTTTTCAACGGCTCCCCTGAACGCTACAACTGGAAGTCGCTTGGCAAGAAGGAGATGTATATCCCTGCCAACAATTTCAAGATTCATCAGTCCACCGTCAAGTATGCGGATTTGCTGAAGACCAACCATGCGAACCCCGACTATGCGCGCTATGAGTTGCGTCGTGTCTGGGTGCTGGAAGGCACTCTCAAAGATGGCTTCCGTCACGTCTACGGAAAGCGTGTGATGTTCTTGGATGAAGACACGGGTCAAGCCGTCATGTCTGATTTCTACGACGCTCGTGGTCAGCTCTGGCAGCACGCCTTGATCAATTACTACTACACCCCTGATCTGAATGCTTGGCATGCGGGGACGTCCTTCTATCACGACCTGAATTCGGGCGGATACATGGGCTACAACTTATTCCAGGAGCGTCCCATTGGACCAATCTTGAATAAGGGTGATCTGACGCCCGCGATGTACACCCCAGAAGCCGCCCGCAACGCTGGCAACTAAGTTTTATCAACGAGCAATTCACTATGACAAAAAATATGAAGAAACTCACCCCCATTGCAGTGGCTGCACTGCTGTCTCTGGGCATGGGTGCTGTTCATGCGGGGGAGACCATCGAGCTGGGTGATGGCGTCAAGTTCGACTGGCGTCTGAACATGAGCTATGGCCTGGGTGTGCGTTTAGAGAATCCGTCCCCGGTTCTGAATACCGACGGTAACAACAACTTCAAGAAGGGTGCTCTTACAGCGAACCGTCTGGGCGCTGTCTGGGAAAGCAAGCTGTCCAAGGGCGACAGCGGCTTTGTGCTGAATGCCAGCACTTTCTATGACGATGTGTATCACGGCAGCAATGACAACAGCAGTCGTTTCATCAGCACACCGGGTCCCGTCAATGAGTTCAACTCGGCGGCCAAGCGTTACGGTGGTGGTTACTCACGCCTGCTGGATACCTATGCCTACACCAGCTTTAACCTGGGCGAAAGCCGCGCTACCGTTCGACTGGGTAAGCAGGTCGTGAACTGGGGCGAATCCAATCTGTTTGCCAATATCGCTTCGGCTCAAGGCCCTAGCGATGCGGCCAAGGCGGCCTCTCCTGGTGCTGAAGTCAAGGAAATCCTGCTGCCCGAAGATCAAATTTCGGCTTCTCTGGAAGTGAACTCCAAGCTGTCGCTGCTGGCGCATTACCAGTTCGGTTTCCATGAAACCCTGCTGCCTGCACCTGGCATGTACACCAGCACCAGCAATGCCTTGGGTCCAGGCGCATCCTGCCTGGGCGTCTACATGGGTGCGAACTGCGCAGGTCTCAAGCGTGGTAACGATATTCGCCCCAGCAGCACTGGTCAGTGGGGTGTGGGTGGTCGCTACCGCGTCACTGATGAAACCGAAGTCGGTCTCTACTACCTGAACTACAACGATCGCACGCCATCTCTGGTGGTGAACATGAATGGCTTTACTCCTACGGGCTATCAGGTGCGTTACTTTGACGACATCAAGATGTTCGGCGCAACCGCCAGCTCTACCTTCGGCAAGTTCTCTGGCTATACCGAAGTCAGCTATCGCAAGGGTACACCTGTGCTCAACGGCAGTGGCGTGGCTGTGCGCGGCGATGTAGTGCAGGGTAACGTGGGCGGTATTTTCAATATCGGCCGCACGGCGATTGCAGACGACATGTCCTTGCTGGCTGAAGTTTCGGGTTCGCGTGTGATGAGCGTGGCCGATGGCAGCAGCACTGACAACCTGAACTTCAAGACTCGCAATTCGCTGGTGGCTGGTGCAACTTTGACGCTGAGCTACCCCGGTGTTTTTGAAGGCTGGGATCTGAACATTCCTATCAGCTACCAGTCGCAACTGCGTGGTCGCGCTCTGGTCGGCACCTTTGGTGGTGGCCAAAGCGACAGCCGCCTGAGCCTGGGTGCAACGTTTGTGCGCAAGAGCAACCTGGCGATCAGCGTTGCCTACATCAACTATCTGGGCAATCCATCTGCGGATGCTTTGCGCGCACGCCCTCTGGCAGACCGCGATCAGCTGTCCGTCACAGCCAAGTACTCGTTTTAAGCACTGCGACGAGCCAACCCCACAAAAGCCCGGCTCTCCGGGCTTTTGTTTTTGAAGGGATGCAAGGAAATGAAATCTTTCGCGCAGACAATTGCCATGCCTCTCGGGGCTGTGACACTGAGCTTAGCGAGTTCTGCGGCTTGGGCTCAGCATATGTTCGATGCTTTGCCTCCGTTACCGAGAGTCGCTCCTATGATGCCGCCCACGGAGCTGCGCAGCGAGACACAGGGTGAAATTCGTTTCAAATCCAGCAGCCCTTACGACCTTGATGTGTTGCTCAATCAGCCAGCGAAGGCAGAGGCGACCATGGGCATGGGCAAGCTGTTTTTGCCCAAGGGAGCCAGCGAGAAAAAACAGGTGCCAGCCATGGTTGTCCTGCCCGGTAGTGCTGGAGCCATTCCTGGACGTGAGAACGAAACTGCGCAGATGCTGGCGGACAACGGCATTGCTGCGCTGCTGGTTGATAACTTCAAGCCGCGCGGCATCAGCGAAGAGATGCCTTATGCACTCAAGATCATGGGGACCTCCGAGTTCGATGCCGTGGCCGATGCTTATGCGGCGCTCAAGGCTTTGAACAAGCACCCGGCCATTGATGGCTGGCGTATTGGGGTAATGGGATTTTCTAAAGGCGGAATCGCGGCGCGCATGAGCATGGATGCACGTATTCGCGACAAGCTGGCACCTTTTATTCAGCCTTTTGCCATGCATGTGGACTTCTACGGTCCTTGCTACGCGTTGCTGCAGTCACAAAAAACCACGGGCTCTCCGCTGCTCAGCTTTAGAGCGGGAGAGGATGCATCGAACGACCTTGTCGCCTGTGCCCAGCAGGAAGCAATTTTGCGCAAGGCCGGCTCGGATGTCAGCACGGTGGTCTACGCCAAGGCCGGCCATGACTGGGAAAGTGACAAGCCGCGCGAGATGACGAGCCGCCCCTACCTGGCGGGCTGCACGATTGAGTTCAATGACAAGTACTTTCCGGTCTTGAATGGTCAGCCACTGATTCCTGCCGGTGCTCAGCCCGATCGCCAGACCCGCTACCAGATTCGCGTGCAAAGCGGTAAGGCGCTGGGCGACTGCGTCAAGGTTGGCTATATCGCTGGTCGTGATGAGTCTGCTCGAAGCCTGGGGAGCAAGCAGCTGCTGCAGTTTCTCAAGGCACGGTTTGAGATGTAGCGTTTTCTGAACTCTTCAAAGGCCAGCTTTTTAGCTGGCCTTTTTTATGTTGAATAAGCCTCAGACGCTTATTTAGTAAGCTCAGGCAGCTACGCTTTTGATAGTCTGATTGTGGAAATCGGCAGTCATGAAAAAAGCCGCACAGCGAGCTGCGCGGCTTGATCGTTGATGGAAATCTTCAGGGCTTGGGTGCAGGCTGGAGCACTGAGCGATCACCGATCTCCAGCAGCATGGTCATGCTGCGCTTTTGAATGCGCCAGCCTTGCGGCAGCTGCAGCCATTCGTCTTCATAAAAGCCAATGGCGTCGTAGCGCAGATGAGCGCGCTCGCCCAGCCCTTGATGCACTGCTCGCACCTGAATTTTGCTGCGCGGGCGGGCCGGGTTGCTGGCATCCACTTCCAGATTGCCCAGCAGGTGCTGGGTGGGGCCGCAGCCGTCGAGGTGCGTGCTGATCATGTGACGTACCCTGGCCACACCTTCGCAGATGTAGCCGCCGCCATAAATCGTGGTGCAGTCAGGTGTGAAAACCTGCTGCAGCAAGTCCCAGTTGCGTGTGTCGCATGCCGTGGCATAGCGAGTCAGAGTCTGGGACAAAGCATGCTCGAGAAGAACCTGCTCCAGAGTGCTTGCTGCAGTATTCATCACACTTTTCCGTTCATGGACGATTGGGGTTCAGGCTTGAGCATGCCGCCTGCATGGCTGATGCCACCGGTGCTGCTGGTGCCGGCTGTGGTCTTGGTGCCTGGCTGCTTTTGCATGCGCTTGGCGCGGGCCTTGGCTTCTGCCGGACCCACATTCAGCCAGGCGGCCATGGCGGGCAACAGGAAGATGGCGCCTAGCATGTTCACCAGGAACATGAAGGCCAGCAAGATGCCCATGTCAGCCTGGAACTTCAGAGCCGAGAAGGCCCAGGTGCCCACGCCGATCGACATGGTCAGAGCAGTGAAGATGGCCGCATTGCCACGCTGGCGCATGGCCTCATAGAAGGCCTCGCGCAGCGAGATGTCGCGTTCGCGCAGCTCGTGCTGCATGCTCTCGAACAGGTAGATTCCGTAGTCCACGCCCACGCCCACACCCAGTGCTACCACGGGCAGCGTAGGCACCTTCAGGCCAATGCCCAGCATGGCCATCAAGGCGTTGCAGAGAATGGACACGATGGCCAGCGGTACGACGATGCACAGCACGGCGCGCCAGCTGCGGAAAGTCAGCCAGCACAGCAGCGTGATGGCACCAAAGATGGAGCCCAGCATCTGCACTTCAGCGTGCTCGACGGCTTCATTGGTCGCAACGGCCACACCGGCGTTGCCGCCAGCCAGCAGGAACTTGACGTTAGGTGTCTTGTCTGCAGCGATGAAGTCACGCACTTCGTTGACCACATGGGTCAGTGTCGCGCCTTCGTGGTTCTTCAGGAAGACTTGCAGGTTGATGACCTTGCAGCCTTCGGTGTTCAGACCCAGATCAGGCGACAGTGCTTTGGCGCCGGAGCGCAAAGACGCTTCTGTGCGCTGAAGAGCAGCCCAGCGGGGATTGCCCTCGTTGTTGCTGGAGGCTGCAATCTTGGCCAGACCGGAGACGGTAGAGACCGATTGAACACCATCCACGCGGCGCATGCGGGCGTCAAAACGCTCTACGGCATTCATCACCTGCCAGTTCAGGCAGCCTTCGTCGAGGTTGGAGGTTTCCACGAAGACGGACAGCACATCCATACCAATGGAGTAGTTGCTGATGATGTTGTCGTTGTCGCGGTTGTAGCGCGATTCGGCACGCAGCTCTGGGGCACCGGTGCCCACGTCACCCGTCAGCAGATTGCGAGACTCGTAAGTGCCCACAGCCAGCAGCACCAGCGACACCGCCAGCGTCAGCAGAGCGGGGCGTGATTCGGCCAGACCCGATAGCTTCCACCAGATGGGGTTGCGGCCGTTGGATGTCGAAGAGGGCGCTTGCATGGCCTTTTTTTCCAGACGCAGATTGGCCAGCACCGCAGGCAGGAATACCTTGTTGGTGATGATCATCAGCAGCACGCCCATGCAGGCGGTCAGGCCCAGTTCATGCACGATGGGGATGTCGATCAGCATGATGACCATGAAGCCCAGGGCGTTAGTCAGCAGCGCCAGTGCGCCGGGAATGGCCAGCTTGCGAATCGCGTTCTCGGCGGCGAGCTTGGAGCTCAGGCCGGCGCGCACATCATGCTTCCAGGCCCCCGTCATCTGCACGGCATGCGATACGCCGATGGAGAAGATCAGAAAGGGCACCAGAATCGACATGGGGTCGATGCCGTAACCGATCAGCGGCAAGATACCCAGCAGCCAGATCACCGGCAGCAAGGCCACAGCCAGACCCACCACGGTGAGGTTGGTGGACTTGGTATACATGCGCAGCATGATGGTTGTGATCACGAACGCGATGGCGAAAAACGTCATCACGGTGCTCAGGCCATCCATCACATCACCCAGCACCTTGGAGAAACCAATGATGTGAATGGAGATGTCCTTGCTTTCAAACTTGCTGCGAATCTCTTCCAGTCGCTGGGCGACCTTGTGGTAGTCCAGCTTTTCGCCGGTCTTGGGGTCCACTTCCAGCAAGTCGGCGCGCACCATGGCGGACTTCAGATCGTTGCTGACCAGCGAGCCAATCTGGCCGGACTTGGCTACGTTGGAGCGGACCTTGGCAAGACCCTCCTCGTTGGCTTCAAAGCGCGATGGAATCAGCACCTCGCCCACATAGCCCACTTCGGTGATCTCGATGTACTTCACGTTCGGTGTGTACAGCGAATACACCTGACCGCGGTTGACGCCAGGGGTGAAGAACACCTCGTCCGTCACGCCGCGCAGCGCATCCAGAAATTCCTTGTTGTAGATGTCGCCCTGCTGGCCTTTCCACTCCACGCTTACCAGAATGCGGTTGGCGCCAGAGAAGGTGCTTGCGTGCTTGAGGAAAGCCGTCATGTAGTCATGACGCATGGGGATCAGCTTGTTAAAGCCAGGGTCCAGATGAGTGCGCGTGGCAGAAATGGCCAGCAGTACCGTGGCAATCAGCGTCAGAGCGACGATGGATTTGCTCCACGAAATCAGCCAGCGCGCAGTCGCTGCAATCATCCGGTCCAGCCGGCTGGTGGGTTCACTCAAAGTCATTGTTTCGCTCCTTGGTCAGCGGGTGCGGCTGCCTTGGCCTGAGAGGGGGGGAAGGGCTGCAGGCCCGCGTCGCTGGAAATCCAGCCACTGTCAGGGCCGGTCAGCACGATGTCGGTCAGGGTCGCGCGGCCCTTGGCGCGCTGCAGCGTGAAAGTCTTGCCTCCGTCCTTGCTCATGCCCAGCATGCTGCCCTGGCCGACGAGAACAATGGTTCCGTCTTTTTCCTGGGCGTGGCCGAAAAAGGAGATAGGCGCCTGAATCGTGGACTTGCTCCACGGCTCGCCCGGTGCGGTCTGCACAAATGCGTTGCCACGCATGCCGTAGATGAGCCAGCCACCTTCGCGGGTAGACATGGCGTTGTAGAAAGAGCCGTTGTAGAACTCAGGCTCGATCTGCCATGTCTCGCCAGAGTCCGTTGACTTGATGACCAGGCCGCGCTCGCCCACGATCAGCCAGTTCTTGCCATCTTCAGTGCTGGCAATGCGGTTCATGTGTTTGTCTTCGACTTCGGCAGGCAGCGTCAGCGGGCCCCAGGTCTGACCGTTGTCCTTGGAGGTGATGGCGCGGCCAAACGCGCCGACGCTGATCCAGTCACCCGAAGGCAGGCGTGCAATCGACATCAGCGGCTCGCCGTTTTCTTTGGTGAAGGCGACCTCTTCCCAGGTGCTGCCAGCATCCTTGGTGCGAAGCATCCAGCCCTCGTGGCCCACGGCAAAACCGGTTTTCTTGTCGGGAGCGAAAGCAATGCTGACGAGCAGGGCCTGACGGTCCTGGCTGAGTTTGGCGGAGGTCCAGGTCACGCCTTTGTCGTCAGAGTAGAGGATTCCACCCAGAGCACCGGCGGCCAGCAACCTGTCGCCCACCTGAGTGACGGTGTTGAAGTGGCTGCGCTCAACGCCAATCGTTGTGGGGGCCAGTGGGGGTGGGGTGCGAGGTGCAAAGGCGAGCGCAGAGGCAAAGGCCACCAATGCTGCTGCGCCGATACCGACGGCTGTTTTCACGTTGTCTCCTTATTGATTTGTTACACGCATGTGCATGTATTGCAAACACAAGGGCAGGTTCTTGATTTGGGGCTCTGGCAACATCGTCCGAATGGACGTTTGCTCTGAGAATTAGGGGTATGTACTGGGCCGGTTTTTTAGTCTCTACAGACGATGGATTCAGTCCGCTTCATTTGGACAATGAGTGAACACTTTCTTGTTAAGGGAGACATATGGGTTTGCAAGGAAAAGCGGCGCTGGTAGGCGTTGCACAGTACAAGCCGGAGAAATACGCGACAGCACCACGCATGTTCCATCTGGAGCAGGTGGCTGACCTGACGCTGCAGGCTCTGGAAGACGCGGGCATGGAGTTGTCCGAGGTCGATGGTTTGATCACCAGCGGCCCCCACTTTCATGAAGCCGGCTCTTTTGTGCCGGCCATGGCGGGTGAATACCTGGGTGTGCGACTGAACTTTGCCGAGGTCGTTGACCTAGGCGGAGCCAGCTCCGTAGCCATGGTGTGGCGTGCAGCCGCAGCGATTGAGCTGGGCCTGTGCAACACCGTGGTCTGCGTGCTGCCATCGCGCATGACGCCGCTGTCTGAGCATGACGACCACTTCAAGGAAGTCATGAAGTCCAGCCGTTTTGGCGGCCACAGCACCCGCTTTGGTGCGCCTGAAGCCGAGATGGACCTGCCCTACGGTCACATGGCTCAGAACACCGGCTACGCCATGATTGCCCAGCGCTATGGCGCGGTGTATGGCTACGATGCAGCGGCGCTTGCGCGCATCAGCGTGGACCAGCGCTTCAACGCCTGTCACAACCCCAACGCCATGTTCTACGGCCAGCCCATTACGGTGGATGACGTGCTGAACTCGCGCATGGTGGCCGAGCCCCTGCGCGTGCTGGAAATCGTGCTGCCCGCCGCAGGTGGCGGTGCCATGATCGTCACCCGTGCAGATCGCGCCAAGACCACCAAGCACCGTCCCGTCAGCATTGTTGGCTGCGGCGAGCATGTCAGCAGCAAGTCGCCCACTTATATGGCTGACATGCTCAAAACCCCCATCGGCCCGGCATCTGCCAAGGCATTCGAGATGGCTGGAATGCGCCCTTCCGATATGCACATGGCGCAGATCTATGACTGCTACACCATCACCGTGATGCTGTCGCTGGAAGACGCGGGCTTTTGCGAAAAGGGCAAGGGCATGGGCTTCCTGCGCAACAACGACTTCACCTTCAAGGGCAACTTCCCCATGAACACCCACGGTGGTCAGCTGAGCTTCGGCCAGTCGGGCACAGCGGGCGGCATGTCGCAAGTGATTGAAGCGGTGCACCAGATTCAGGGCCGTGCAGGTGACAGACAGCTGGGTCGCAACGATCTGGCCTATGTGTCCGGCACCGGTGGCGTGATGAGCGAGCAGGGCGCCTTGATCCTGCGGGGAGCATAAGAACATGGCCTGGAACAAACCTCTGCCGCATCCCACGGAAATTTCGGCTCCGTACTGGGAAGGCCTCAAGGCCCATGAAGTCCGCATTCAGCAATGCGACCGCGGACATTCATTGTTTTTCCCTCGCACCCATTGCCCCACCTGCGGATCGCGCTCCTTGAAGTGGAGCAAAGTCTCGGGAGAAGGCACGCTTTACAGCTTCACCATTGCGCGCATTCCCACCATGCCCGAGTTCACGGACGAGATGCCTCAGGCACTGGCCGTGGTTGAGCTGAAAGAAGGCGTTCGCATCAACACCACCATGGTGGGTGTCGATCCTGAAGCGCTGAAGGTTGGCATGGAAGTGCGCCCTGTGTTTGACGACCGCCCCGGCGAAGTCACACTGCTGCGCTTTACCGACAAGGCGGGCAGCCATCCTTCGGTTATCAAGGCCGAAGAAGAGGCCGCACCGTCCACCACTGCCGAGCAGGAAAACGCGGTCCCCAAGCGCAAGATTTCCGTCAAGGACATCGATGCCATGAAGTTGCTGGTCTCAGAGGAATACAGCCCCTGGTCCAACGAGTTCACCGTGAGCCAGGAAGTTATCAACGACTTCGCCAAGCTCTCGGGCGATGACTACTGGATTCACACCGACCCCGTGCAAGCGCGTGAAAAGAGCCCGTTTGGCACGACCATCGCCCATGGCGCTCTGGTTCAGGTGCTGGCCAGCCAGCTCCAGATCCCTTTGGACTACGAGGTGGTTGATTTCAACAACATGGTCAATTACGGCTCGGATCGTCTGCGCTTCCCATCGCCTGTTCCCTCTGGCTGCAAGATTCGCGCCCGTGCGCGTATCAAGGCGGTTGAGCAGGTCAAGAGCGGTGTGCAGACCACCATGGAAATCAACGTCCATGTGGTGGGTCAGGACCGCCCTGCGGTCATCAATGATCTGGTGATTCTGTACATGTAATCTGCGCGAGCAGAACGACGGTGAAAGACTGGCATGGGCGCGACCCTTAAACCTCAAAATGTGGTCGCACTCATGCTGGCGGCCAGTCTGGCCTCCACCATTGGTGGTCTGCCGTTCAATACTCTGCCTGTGCTGCTGGGAAGCCTGGCTGACAGCTTTCATCTGCAGCCTGAGCAGGTGGGCCTTCTCGGCTCCATCTGCTTTGGCGGCTATCTGCTGGGCACGCTGGGAGCGCCTATCTGGATGAACCGACTCAACTGGCGCTGGCTGACGGTGGTGGGTGCCATTGGTACGGCGCTGTGCTTTGCGCTCAGCGCCATGGTGCAGGCCTTGCCGCTGCTGTATGTCAGCTGGGCTTGCACCGGCTTTTTTGCGTCGACCATGACTTGCTTGGGCATGCGGATGCTTTCCGATCTGCCCAACAAGGAGCGCGCCTTTGGTGTGCGTCAGGGCGTGGAGCTTTCTGTGACGGCTGCGGTGCTGTTTGCGCTGCCGCCACTGCTGATTGCCCGCTTTCAGTATGCGGGTGCAGCCTGGGCCTTGGCTGCGCTGGTGCTGCTGCTGGGGCTCTCCGTTTTCTGGGGGCCGAGTGGGGCGCACGCCCGCTCAACGCTCTCAACCGATGTGCTAACCATTCAGCCTCAGCGCATGCCTGTGAAAGCCTGGTGGGCGCTGGCAGTGCTGTGGCTGTTTCTGGTCGGCAATATCGGTCTGTGGGCGTTTCTGGAGCGCATAGGTGTTCACCTGTCCGTCAGTGCAACGGACATGGGTGTGGTCTTTGCCGTGCTCAAGCTGCTTGGCAGCGTGGCGGCTTTCTTCATTGCCGGGGTGGGGGCGCGCTGGTCTCTGGTGCGGGGGCTGAGCGTGACCTTGCTGGGCCTGATGGGCGGGCTGGGTCTGCTGGCATCAGCCACGGGTTTTGGCTTTTATGCCGCTGGTGCCTGGCTCTGGGAATTTGCCTTTACCTGCGGCTGCGTGCTGCAGACGGCCCATATCGCGCGCACCGACCCATCGGGACGCGCCATTGTGCTGGTGCCGGGTGCGTTTGCACTGGCTTCCATGGTGGGGCCGGGTGTGGCGGGCAAGCTCATGGGCGCGCAGGGGATTGAGCCTGTGCTTTGGTTCGCGCTGGCTTCCAGCGTTGTGCCCATCCTCAATTTGCTGCTCAGCAAAAAATCGCATTCAAATCAGCCTTTGGTGCATGCTGGATAAGCGCTGGTAGCTACTGATTTCATAGTTTTCTCTTGCTCATCGCCTGTCAATGACAGGCGCTTTTCATTCTTGGGCAGGTAGAGCTTAGGGGTTGAACCTTAGGTAAATACCTGTTCGTTGAAATGGACGATGTGGCATTTTTTGCGCTGGCGATACTGCAAGCAAATATGGCGTTAGACGCTCAACACGTTAACGCTGGCATAGCAAAGGAGACTACGATGAAAAAGCCTTCTCGCCTGATGAACAGAGTCCGGTTTCTAGGGCTTGGCTTGGCAGCGCTGGCGCTGTCTCTGCCCGCCACGAATCTGCAGCAGAGCGTGGCCGCCGCTGCGCAGGCGGATTCTCAAGCCAAGCTGCCTGCAGGCATCAGCATGGCTAGCGCACATACTTCCTGGCAAGCCGTTTTTGCATCCCGTTATTGAGCTTTGGGCTGGCCCCTGCGCCCGGGGCTGGTCTGTCTGCTTTCCGCTCTCTTTTTATTTCTCTCTTCGCTTCTTGCAATTCTCCATAAAAAAGATTCAGTAGCCGCCTCAGGCCACCACTGAACCCGAATCCAGTGAAGAAGGGAGAACTCGAAGAAAACGGCTCAGGTAGCGACAGCTATCTTGCGCTGGCGCACCACGCTTAGAGCCAGGCTTGCCACCAAGTCTTTCTGGTCGCCCGCCATGCCGCAGCGGCTCTGCTTCAAAGCGCTTGCGGGAATGCCGACTGCGGCTTTAGCTCGCTTGAAAAAAACCTACATGCCGGCGCTGCCCTGAGTCCATTCAGCGTGGACGCACGTATGCTTCAAAGCTGCCTACAAGACTTCTATTTTTCAATGATTTCTGTACTGTAAAGTACAGGTAAATGATAGTCATTCTCGACTATGATTCACGCGCTTTTGCACAGCACATAGGTTGTAGCCAATTGATGCCGTAGTCAGTGTTTCGGTAGATACCCGCCAAGCCACATTAAAAACTTCATATAACGAGGCATTTATGGCATTGAGGTATTCACCGCTGGCTGCGGCATTGGGGCTGGCTTTTTCTGGCGCAGCATGGGCGCAACAAGCATCGGAAGTGACGCTGGGAGAAGTACAGGTTCGCAGTGATCGCCAGCTCGACCCCAGCTACAACCCGCCTACGGCAACGAGCGCAACCAAGATTGAGGCACCGCTGCGCGATATTCCTCAGACCGTGAATGTGGTGCCGCAGAGCCTGCTGCGCGATCAGGTCGCGCAATCCATGCAAGACGCCCTCAAAGCCGTGCCTGGCGTGGGACTGTCTCATGGTGATGGTCAGCGCGATCAGGTCACGATTCGCGGTTTCTCGGCCATTGCCGATCAGTTTGTGGATGGTTTGCGCGATGACGCGCTGTACTTCCGGGACCTGTCCAACATCGAGCAGATTGAAGTGCTCAAGGGCCCAGCTTCGGTGCTCTACGGGCGAGGTTCATCGGGCGGCTTGATCAACCGCATCACCAAGAAGCCGGGGGGTAACCTCAGCGAAGTGGGGCTGACACTTGGACGCTGGAACCAGCGCCGGGGCGAGTTCGATCTGGCTCGTGCACCAGAAGGCAGTGTGGTGTCCTATCGCCTGACCGGTGCCGTGGAGCGCGCCGACAGCTATCGCGATCAGCAGTTTCTGGATCGCAAGGCTCTGGCTGCATCGGTGCTGATCAAACCCAGCGCCGACACCAGTGTGCTGTTGCAGGCCGACTACCTCAAAGACAGCCGGTTGACGGATTTCGGTATACCCGCGTATCAGGGCAGGCCCGTCAACGTGGCCCCGGGCACCTATTACGGCGCGGCGAATGCCAGGGATGTGGATGTGAGCAGAGCCGAGGTGGCCTCGCTGGGTGCGACCTTGAATCACCGTATCAGCGACAGCTTGTCGCTGCGCAATGCATTCCGCTACTACGACTATTCGCTGGATAGAAGCAACACGCTGGTCGGCTCGGTCAATGAGAAGGCGATGACTGCATCGCTGACCCGTGGCAATCTGCAGCGTGACGAGAGTGGCTTTTCCAATCAGACCGAGCTGACGCAAAAGCTGGAGCTGGCGGGCATGAAGCATCAGCTGCTGTATGGCCTTGAATTCGGCCGCCAGATCAAGGAACTGGTCTCATACAGCCGCGCCAATGTGGCAACTGTCTCGCTCTTGAATCCGGTGCTGCCAACCCTGCCGCCGCGCATTGATGGCAATCCGTCGGCAGACAACCGCAGCGTCTTCAAGGTGGCCAGCGTATACCTGCAGGATCTGGTCACCATTACCCCGCAGTGGAAGGCTCTGGCTGGTGTGCGTTACGACCGTTTCCAGCAGGACACGCATGAACGGCTGCCTGGCAAGCCGGATCTGGGTCGTACGGATACAGCCTGGAGTCCGCGCGTCGGTCTGGTCTATCAGCCATCGTCTGCGTGGTCTTATTACGCTTCGTGGAGCAAGTCCTTCCAGCCCTCGGGTGAAGCTTTTGCGCTGGCTGCCAGCAATGCGCAACTGGCACCGGAGAAAACGACCAGCCAGGAGGTTGGTGTCAAGTGGGATCTGCCGGACGGCAAGGCTTCGGTCACGGCTTCGCTGTTCAAGCTGGAGCGCACCAATATCAAGAGTACCGACCCCACAACCAATACCGTAGTACCTCTGGGTGTGCAGCGCACCAACGGCTTGGAGCTGACCTTTGCGGGCGAGATCGCGCCCACCTGGCAAGTCTGGGCAGGTTATGCCTTCCTCGACGGTGAAATGGTGACATCACCGGCCGTTGATGCAGGCCAGCCCGTGCAGGGCAAGCGCCCCACGCTGACGGCCAAGCACAGTGCCAACCTCTGGGTCACCAAAGCTCTGGGCCATGGCTTCGGTCTGGGCGGGGGACTGAACTATGTGGGGGCCCGATTCGCCAATCCTGGTAATACCGTGACCTTGCCCGGCTACATGACCGTGGATGCCATGGCCTACTACCGCATGGGTGCCTGGGATGTGCAGCTCAAGCTCAACAACCTGCTGGATCGCCGCTATATCGTCGCCGGTCATGGCAGCTCGCCCAATCTCAACCTGCCGGGTGCTCCACGCTCGGCCCAGGTTGTGGCGCGCTATCGCTTTTAAAAAATGAGCGCTATACGTTCATCGATAAAGGCTGAACCGGGTAAGAGAGGTGAACCTGCCACACCGCGCCCGGCAAAGTCCGGCGGCGGGCATTTGTTTGTTCCGGCGCGCTGGCATAGGCCGGTCGTTCTCAAATGGCTGCGCCGCACCCATGCCTGGCTTGGTATCTGGGGTGCAGCTCTTGGCTTGCTGTTTGGCGCTACGGGCCTGTTGCTCAATCATCGTGCCACGATGAAGATACCCGGCCCTGCTTATGACAACACCCAGTGGCAGCTCAGTCTGGCGCAGCAGCCTGCGGATATTGATGCACTGGTGCGGCAATTGCAGCAGGAGCTGGGGGTTGCCAAGCCACCGCATCAGAAAAAGGTAGAGGCCGCAGGCCCCGCACCCTGGCCTGGCGCCATGCAGCCTGAGCGCTGGCTGATCGCTTTTGCCTTGCCCCGGGCGACAGTCAATGCAGAGTATTGGGTGGGCAACCAATCAGTGTCGATCAAGCGCATGGACCCTAATCTGCTGGCAAGGCTGAACCGGCTGCACATGGCAACCGGTGCGTCTGCAGCCTGGATTCTGCTGACAGACACTCTGGCCGGTGCCTTGATTGCACTGTCGTTGACGGGCGTCCTGTTGTGGACGAAGTTACATGGCAGTCGCCTGCTGGCTTTGGGCATTGGGGGAAGCAGTCTTGGGCTTTTGCTGTTGCTTGGCTTCACGGCTTGAGCCGTCATGGCGTTTTGGATGCTGATGCGCCATAAAAAAAGGTTCAGTGGCCGCCCCAAGCAGCCACTGAACCCGAATCCAAAGTGGAAATGAGAACCTGAAGATAACGGCTTAGGCTAGGGCAGCCGCCTTGCGCTGGCGCACCATGGTCAGGGCCGTGTCTTCAATCATGTCTTCCTGACCGCCCACCATGCCGCGGCGGCCCAGTTCCAGCAGCAGCTCACGTGCGGGAATGCCGTACTTGACTTCAGCACGCTTGGCAAACAGCAGGAAGCTGCCGTACACGCCGGCGTAGCCCAGTGTCAGTGCATCACGGTCGATACGGATAGGGAAGTCCATCAGCGGCACGACCAGGTCTTCGGCCACGTCCTGAATCTTGAATACATCCACACCGGTTTCAATGCCCATGCGGGCGCACACGGCGACCAGCACTTCCATAGGGGTGTTGCCAGCGCCTGCGCCCAGGCCTGCGGCAGCTGCGTCAATGCGGTTGGCGCCGACTTCGACAGCCGCCAGTGAGTTGGCGATGCCCATAGCCATGTTGTGGTGGCCGTGGAAGCCCAGCTCGGTCTCAGCGTTCAGTGCCTGGCGCACGGCAGACAGGCGCTCCTTCACATCGTCGGGCAGCATGTAGCCGGCAGAGTCGGTGATGTAGATGCAGTTGGCGCCGTAGCTTTCCATCAGCTTGGCTTGCTTGACCAGGCCTTCGGCGCTGTTCATGTGGGCCATCATCAGAAAGCCCACCGTGTCCATGCCCATCTTGCGGGCCATGGAGATGTGCTGCTCGGAGACATCGGCCTCGGTGCAGTGAGTCGCCACGCGGATGGTTGAGACGCCCAGGTCGTAGGCCATCTTCAGGTGGTCGACGGTACCGATACCGGGCAGCAGCAAGGCGGAAACTTTGGCCTGCTTCATCAGCGGGATCACGGCACCCAGATACTCTTCGTCTGTGTGGGAAGGGAAGCCGTAGTTCACGGAGCTGCCGCCCAGACCGTCACCGTGGGTGACTTCGATCAGGGGCACGCCAGCTGCGTCGAGGCCACAGGCCACTGTCTTCATTTGCTCCAGCGAGATGAGGTGGCGCTTGGGGTGCATGCCGTCACGCAGTGTCATGTCGTGGACGGTGATTTTTTTACCTTGAAGGCTCATGTCTTATCTCCTGCGAATTAGGCCAGGGCAGCTTCAGCGGGCTCAAAGCGGCCAGCCAGGATTTCTTCGGCAAACATCTCGGCCGTGCGCGCGGCAGCGGCGGTCATGATGTCCAGATTGCCTGCGTACTTGGGCAGGTAGTCGCCCAGGCCTTCGACTTCCATGTAGATGGAGACGCGGTTGCCGTCGATGACAGGGCCGTTGACCAGCTTGTAGCCGGGCACGTACTTCTGCACTTCCTTGATCATGTCCTGCACGGATGCTTCGATCTCGGCCACCTTGGGTGTGTCCACTGTGAGGCAATGAATGGTGTCGCGCATGATCAGTGGCGGCTCGGCCGGGTTGATCACGATGATGGCCTTGCCTTTTTGTGCGCCGCCAATTTTTTCCACCGCGCCCGATGTGGTGCGCGTGAACTCATCAATGTTCTTGCGGGTGCCGGGGCCGACGGAGCGGCTGGAAACAGTCGCCACAATCTCGCCATAGCTCACCGCCTGCACACGGGAGACCGCTGCGACCATGGGAATGGTGGCCTGGCCGCCGCAGGTGACCATGTTCACGTTCATGGCCTTTTCGGCAACCTTCTCGGCCAGGTTCACGCTGGGCACGCAGTAAGGGCCAATGGCAGCAGGTGTCAGGTCGATCATCAGCACGCCCAGCTCGTTGAGCTTGCGGCTGTTTTCAGCGTGCACATAGGCGCTGGTGGCATCAAACGCGATCTGGATGCCGTCTTCCTTGACGAAAGGCAGCAGGCCGTCTACACCATCGGCCGTGGTCTTGATGCCCATTTCGCGGGCACGCTTCAGACCATCAGATTCGGGGTCGATACCGACCATCCACACAGGCTCCAGAATGGAGGAGCGCTGCAGTTTCATGAGCAGGTCGGTGCCGATATTGCCGGGACCGATCAGTGCGCACTTGATCTTCTTTTGCGTCATGGTGTCTTACTCCGTGAATTGAATGGAACAGGTACCCATGCCTTCGATGACCATGTCGAAACGGTCGCCGGCAGCGGCAGGAACCAGAGGGGCGAGGGAGCCAGAAAGAATCACCTCTCCCGCTTTGAAGGGAATGCCAAAAGCGCCCAGTGTGTTGGCCAGCCAGGCCACAGCTTCAGCAGGGTGGCCTTGCACGGCGCTGCCCAGGCCCGAGCCTGCAGACTGGCCGTTCTTGGTCATCTGCATGGCGGCGGCGGCCAGGTCCAGCGAGGCGGGATCGGTGTGCTGCTTGCCGATGACGAAGACGCCGCAAGAGGCGTTGTCGGCCACGGTGTCCTGAATCTTGATCTTCCAGTCGTTGATGCGTGAGTCAACAATCTCGAAGCAGGGTGCAACCCATTCGGTGGCGGCCAGCACGTCTTCCTTGGTCACTCCCGGGCCTTGTAGGTCCTTCTTGAGCATGAAGGCGATTTCACCTTCAGCGCGGGGCTGGATGAGGCCGGATGCTTTGAGCGAGACAGCAGCGCCATCTTCAAACGCCATGCTGTTGGTCAGAAAGCCAAAGTCTGGCTGGAATACGCCCAGCATGTCCTGCACGGGCTTGGAGGTGACGCCGATCTTCTTGCCAATCACGCGCTCGCCCGATGCTTCACGCAGGCGCAGCATGTGCAGGGAGATGTGATAGGCGTCTTCCACCGTCATTTCGGGGTGGCTGTCGGTCAGCGGAGCCAGGGTTTTTGCGGTGCGCAGCGCGTCATACAGGCGCTGGCCTTGGGCTTCAATAAATTGCTTGTCGCTCATGATAGATCAGCCGTTTTGCATGAAGTCGATGCAGGTGCGGTTGAACATATTGCGGTGCTCAACCTGTACCCAGTGACCGCACTGGTTGACCAGCACGATGCGGCAGTTCTTGATGCCCTTGGCCAGCTTGTCGGCGCCGCCCACAGGGTTGAAAGCGTCTTGCATGCCCCAGAAGCCCAGCACATTGCACTTCAGCTCAGGCAGTTGTTCTGTCATGTTGGGTATGTACAGGCGCTGGCGCGAGGCCTCGGTCTGTGTCAGCGCAATGGGCGCGCGCTCGTTGATGATCTCGTCGGTCAGCAGAGCCTGGTCCACCACCTGCATGCTCATCACAGCGCGCATGGCTTCGGGGCCGGTCTTGCCTGACTTGTAGATGTTGAACATATTGGCAATGCCGGGCATGGCCATATAGGCGTCGAACTCTTCCACGCCGCCCGGGGCCATGAGGATCAGGCTCTTGACGTCTTCCGGGTACTTGAGCGCATAGCCCAGCGCCACAGCGCCGCCCAGCGAGTTGCCCAGTAAGGTGATGTTTTTCAGACCCAGTTGGTCAACCAGACCCTTGACGCCAGCGATGAAGAAATCCATGTCGTACTGCTTGGGCTCTTCGGTTTTTGAAGACAGGCCATAGCCCAGCAGGTCAGGAACGATGGAGCGGAAACCCGCCTTGGCAAATTCTGGGTAGTTGCCCTTGAAGTTGCTATAGCCGCTGGCACCACCGCCTGCGCCGTGCAAAAAGATGACGGGATCACCCGAGCCCTGCTCGTGATAGTGCACGCGCTGGGGCTGGCCGGCCACATTGCCGATGTCCACATATTTGCCTTCGGGGATGGAAAATTGGCTCATCTCTGTTCTTTATGGTTGGAGTGGATTGGCGAAGGCTGTCTCCGGCCTTCGGATGAAAAATTGGCGCTCAGGCCTTGGCCTGCCAGAGCTTGGGAAGGCCCGGGTCGGTGGCGGTGATGGCTTTTTTGAGCAGGTTGCGCAGCGTGGCTGCTTCCATCTCGCCCAGGCTGTCGATCAGATCGGTCTCTACCGCCTTGGCAGCAGCTAGCACATGCAGGATGGCTGTGTTGCCTTGCGCCGTCAGCTGCAGCGACTCAGCGCGACCACGGCTTTCCTCCACCCAGCCTTTGCTGATGAGTGATTGCAGTGCCACGGCGCCGATGTCGGTACCTGTGTAGGCCATGTGTGAGGCGATCTCGGCAGGCGACTGAGGCTGCTGGATGCTGAGCAGGGAGAGTACGTAAAAATCAGCATCCGTCATGCCGTAAGCCGCCATGGGCTTGCGCAGACCGCTTAAGAATTGGAAGTGAGCGCGGCCCATCAGATAGCCGATGAGGTTCTCTGAATACGCGGCATTGGTGTCGGCTGCAGGCTCGCTGGCCACGGCATTGGCCATGCGTGATGCCAGGGCGTAGCCACCTGTCACGTACAGCAGAGGCGGGTGCGGGTTGGAGTCGTAGCCGGTCACTTCGCCTACAAAAATGATGTGGTCGCCACCGTCGTATTGGAAGGCTGTCTTGCACTGAAAGCGCGCGCTGCAGTCTTGTAGCAGAGGGGCATGGGCTTCCTCTGAGTCAAGTGGCAGGCCCGAGAACTTGTCTTCGCCCGCTCGTGCAAAGCGGTTGGAGAGGGCTTCTTGTTCGTTAGAGAGAATGTGCACATTCCAGGACTGAGCGCTCTGGAACACAGGCAGGCTGCGGGCGTTCTTGGCCAGGCTCCACAGAACCATGGGCGGCTCCAGCGAAACCGAGTTGAAGCTGTTGGCGGTGATTCCTACAGGCTCACCATTTTCGGCACGGGTGGTGACGATGGTGACCCCTGTGCCGAACATGCCCAGGGTGCGGCGGAAGTCTTTGGGGTCGAAGGTTGCTGTAGTGCTTTGCATGGGTGAATGTCTCCTTGCTCCAAGAGTGCTGGCTATGGGCGATTTTTGAATCCTTCACATGGACTAGCAGGGGTAAACAGGTCTTGGTGTTTGTCCTAGGGTCCTGTTTTTTGCTGCGCTGAATCCGCTTGGAGTGGAGCGGTTTTGCGCATGTTTACTCGTTAGTCTGATCGGACGATGAATGGGAATTTGCATGGTGAGAGCATTCCTGTCATAGGCAAAAAAGCCTTGCCCACCACACCACAAGCCGTCCGGTGGAGCGGCAACTGGAGACCCGAATGAACACAATGACAGACAACTACCTCACCCCCGATGCGCTGGCCGTGATCGAGCGTGCCAAGGCGCTGGCGCCCAAGCTGGCAGCTCGCGCACAGCAAGCAGATCGCGAAGGCAAGATCAGCGACGAAACCGTTCAGGAGATGGCCGAGGCGGGTCTGTTCCGTGTGCTGCAACCCAAGCGCTGGGGTGGCTATGAAATGGACCCACGCGTTTTCTACAGCGTGCAGATGGAGCTGGCCAAGGGCTGTATGTCCACTGCCTGGATCTATGGCGTGGTCGGTGTGCACCCCTGGCAGCTGGGTCTGTTCCCCGCTCAGGCGCAGGAAGATGTCTGGGGCAAGGACAGCGGCGTGCGCATTGCCTCGACCTATATGCCCACCGGCAAGGCTGAGGCTGTGGAAGGTGGTTTCAAGTTCAATGGCCGCTGGAGCTTCTCCACCGGCTCCAAGCATTGCGACTGGCTGTTCCTTGGCGGTCTGCTGCCCAAGCGTGACGGCACACCGGGCTTTGAGCATGTGACCTTTCTGCTGCCCAAGAGCGACTACAGCATTGAAGACAACTGGGATGTGCTGGGCCTGCGCGGCACTGGCAGTCACGACATCGTGGTGGAAAACGCATTCGTGCCTGCGCACCGCATTCAGTACACCAATGACCACAGCGATGCGGGTTGCCCTGGTCGCGTGGAAAACACCAGCTGGCTGTTCCGCATTCCGTTCACCCATGTATTCCAGCGTGCCGTGTCCACGGCTTGCCTGGGGGCGCTGGAAGGCACGATTGCCTCGTTTACCGAGCGCGCCACGGCCCACGTGGGCAAGCATGGCAACAAGATGGCCGAAGACGTGAACGCGCAGACCGCAGTGACGGAGGCCGCCATTGCACTGGACCAACTGAAGCTGGTGCTGTTCCGCAACTATGCGCGCATCGTGGATGCTGCCAAGACCGGTATTCAGCTGTCGCTGGAGGAGCGCCTGCTGCAGCGTGCCCAAGCTTCCTATGTGCCCAAGCTCACAGGCTTTCACGTCAACGAGATGATGCGCGCCTGCGCAGCCAGCGGCACCTTCAAGAGCAACCCCATCGAGCGCGTGTTCCGCGACATTCATCAGGGCCGTACCCACATCGCCAACAATACGGACGCCTATGTGCGCGCCTATGGTTCGCATGTGCTGGGCATTCCTAACCAGGAACCTTTCGTCTGATTTTGATCAGCTGAAATTGCGGCAGTCGCCCATAGAGGCCACTGCTGCACGCGTTCTTTTGCGACAGACCATCCATAAAACAAAGATTTCGGAGACAAGGTATGGCAGAACAAGAATATGACCTGATCGTCGTGGGCTCGGGAGCGGGCGCCCTGCTGGGCGCGATTCGCGCGCAGGAGCAAGGCCTCAAGACGTTGCTGGTCGAGAAAACAGATCTGTTTGGTGGCACCTCCGCTTTGTCGGGTGGTGGTATTTGGATTCCGCTTAATTATGATCAGAAAAATTCGGGCATCAAAGATGACCTTGAAACCGCATTCAGCTACATGAAGCGCTGCGTGCGCGGCATGGCCACGGATGACCGTGTGCTGGCCTATGTGGAAACCGCCAGCAAGATGGCCGAGTACCTGCGCCAGATCGGTATTCCCTATCGCGCCATGGCTAAGTACGCTGACTACTACCCTCATATCGAAGGCTCCAAGCCCGGCGGTCGCACCATGGATCCGATGGATTTCAACGCCGCCAAGCTGGGCTTGCCAGCGCTTGAAACCATGCGCCCTGGTGCCACGGGCAACATGCTGTTTGGCAAGATGAGCATTAATGCGTTTGAAGCGCATTCCATGCTGTCGCGTGAGCTGAAGTCGCGCTTCACCATTGTGGGCATCATGCTCAAATATTTTCTTGACTACCCTTGGCGCAGCAAGACGACTCGCGATCGCCGCATGGCCGGTGGTCAGGCCTTGATCGCTGGCCTGCTGACAGCGGCCAACAAGGTCGGTGTTGAGATGTGGAGCAAGTCGCCGCTGAAGGAGCTGGTGAAGGACGCATCGGGCCGCGTGACAGGCGTCATCGTTGAAAAGAACGGCCAGCGCATGCAGGTCAACGCCAAGCGCGGTGTGATGCTGGGTGCGGGTGGTTTTGAGCGCAACCAGGAAATGCGCGACCAGTATTTGACCAAGCCCACCAAGGCTGAATGGACTGCCACCCCCGTAGGCGGCAATACTGGTGATGCACACCGCGCCGGTCAGGCTGTGGGTGCGCAACTGCACCTGATGGATTGGTCCTGGGGCGTGCCGACGATGGATGTTCCTAAAGAGGCGGCCTTCCGCGGTATTTTTGTAGAGCGTTCATTGCCTGGTTGCATGGTGGTCAACAACAAGGGGCAGCGCTTTCTGGATGAGTCCGGCCCATACCCCGAGTTTCAACAAGCCATGCTGGCCGAACATGCCAAGGGCAATGGCGGCGTGCCTGCGTGGATTGTTTTTGATGCCTCTTTCCGTGCCCAGAACCCCATGGGGCCGCTGATGCCTGCCTCCGCCATTCCAGACAGCAAGGTGCGCAAGAGCTGGTTGAATAATGTGTACTGGAAGGGCGAAACGCTGGAAGAGCTGGCTGGCCAGATCGGCGTGGAGGCTGCTGGTCTGAAGGACAGTGCACGCCGCATGACCGAATACGCCAAAACCGGCAAGGATCTGGACTTTGACCGCGGCGGCAACGTGTTCGACCGCTACTACGGCGACCCACGCCTGAAGAACCCTAATCTGGGGCCCATCGAAAAAGGCCCGTTCTACGCGATGCGCCTGTGGCCCGGCGAGATCGGCACCAAGGGCGGTCTGCTAACTGACCGTGAAGGCCGCGTTCTGAGCACCGAAGGTCAGGTGATTGATGGCCTGTACTGCGTGGGTAATAACTCCGCTTCCGTCATGGGCCCTGCCTATGCGGGTGCTGGTTCTACTCTTGGCCCAGCCATGACATTTGCCTTCCGCGCGGTGGCCGACATGCTGGGCAAGCCCCTGCCGCTGGAAAACCCACACCTGCTGGGCAAGGCTGTTTAAGCAGGAGGCGCGAATGTCAAACTCCAAAAAACGCATCAGCACCATTAATCCTGTGGGCGCTGCATTGGATGTGCGGTCTGCCGATGAGATTCATTGGTCTGATGCTGCCGATGTGGTCGTCGTAGGCTGGGGTGGAGCCGGTGCCAGCGCAGCCATTGAGGCACGCGAGCAGGGCGCTGAAGTGCTGGTGATCGACCGCTTCAGCGGTGGTGGTGCCAGCGTGCTCTCGGGCGGCGTGGTCTATGCCGGTGGTGGCACCAAGTACCAGAAGCAAGCGGGCTTTGAGGATTCGCCCGAAGCCATGACCGCCTACCTCAAGCATGAGGTCAATGGCGTGGTCAGCGATGAGGTGCTGGCACGTTTCAGCCGCGACAGCGTGGCTAATCTGGACTGGCTGGAAAAGCAGGGTGCGACCTTTGCGTCGACCATGCCTGCGTACAAAACGTCGTACCCTGCAGACGGCATGTACCTGTACTACTCCGGCAACGAAGTGGTTCCTGCTTACGGCAATCCGCAAGTGGCCAAGAAGCCTGCTCCGCGTGGTCATCGTGTGGTGGCCAAGGGTCAGTCGGGTGCTACGTTTTTTGCGGCGCTTCAAAAATCTACGCTGGCCCATGGTGCCCGCACGCTGACTCAGGCACGCGTGCAGCGACTGGTGCGCGAGCAAGACACCGGCCGGATTCTGGGTGTTGAAGTGACTGTGCTGCCGGAAGGTGACGCACGCACTGAGCGCCACAAAAAGCTGGATGAGCTGGTGGCCAAGTGGCGTCTGTATCAGGCACCACGCGCCCAGGCAGGCCGACGCGAAGCTGCGCAGATTGAGAGCGAGATTGGCGAGAAACGCTTTATCCGCGCCCGCAAGGGTGTGGTGCTGTCCACCGGCGGCTATATCTTCAACTCCGAATTGATGGACCAGCACGCACCGGCATACAAACCCGGCTGGCTGACAGGTGCCACGGGCTGCGATGGATCGGGTCTGCGTTTGGGTCAGTCCGTGGGTGGCGTTGGCAAGGATCTAAACAACATCTCGGCCTGGCGCTTCATCACGCCTCCGTCGGTCTGGCCCAAGGGGCTGGTGGTCAATACCAAGGGTGAGCGTTTCTGCAACGAGCAGGTCTATGGTGCCAAGCTGGGCTATGAACTGATGGAAAAGCAGGGCGGCAAGGGCTGGCTCATTATTGATAGCAAGTTGCGCAGGCAGGCTGCGTGGCAGTGCCTGTTTGGTGGCCTGTGGGCCTTTCAGTCCATGCCAGCGCTGGCGCTGATGTACAAGGTCGCAGTCAAGGCTAAGTCTGTTGCCGATCTGGCCAAAAAACTGGACATGGATGCCGCTGTTTTGCAGCGCCAGTTTGACAGCGCCAATGCCGCAGCGCGTGGCGAAGCTGAGGACCCGCAGGGCAAGTCCAAGGACATGCACCACGAGTTCAAGGGTGGCTCGCTGTTTGCCATTGATATCTCCATCACGCAGAAGATGTTCCCGCTGGCCGTTCTGAGTCTGGGTGGCCTCCAGGTCAACGAAGACAACGGCGCGGTGATCAATGGTGCAGGCCGCGATATTCCGGGCTTGTATGCCGCTGGCCGCACGGCCATTGGCGTGGCCTCTTCACGTTATGTGAGCGGATTGTCTTTGGCTGACTGTGTGTTCTCTGGTCGCCGTGCTGGCAAGGCAGCAGCGCTGGAGGATGACAAGTCAGAACAACTGGCGCAAGTCCAGCCAGCAGTGGCGCTGGATCGTGTTTCGATCTGACCCCTTTGGGGGCAGTCATGTGTCGGGGCGTCGGCACATGACTGCGACAAAAAGTGTGAGTGAGTAAGGGGTAAATAAAAATGAGCAGTGAAGCCACAACAACCACATCGCGTTACCACCCGCTGCGCGTGAGCGCGGTGATTGATGAAACGCACGACACCAAATCCATCGTGTTTGATGTACCCGAGGCACTGGCCGAGCAATTCAGCTATCGCCCCGGCCAGTTCTTGACGCTGCGACTGCCTATCGATGGCCGTTATGTGCCCCGCTGTTATTCCATGTCCAGCGCGCCTGCGCTGGACAATGCGCTGCGCGTCACCGTCAAGCGCGTGAATCAGGGACGTGGTTCCAACTGGGTGTGCGACAAAATTCGCGTGGGCGACGCCATCGAGCTGATGCCGCCTTCTGGCCTGTTTTCGCCCAGAAACTTGTCGCAGAACTTTCTGCTGCTGGCTGGTGGCAGTGGTATCACACCGGTGTTTTCGATTCTGCGCACGGTGCTCAATCAGCATCAGGGCAATGTGGTGTTGTTCTATGCCAATCGCGATGAGCGCTCGGTGATCTTCAAGAAAGATTTGCAGCAACTGGCGGCCGAGTATCCCGATCGCCTGCAAGTCATTCACTGGCTGGATTCGGTGCAGGGCGCACCGTCGCAAAAACAACTGGTGGCCTGGGCAACACCCTGGGTCGCCGATGCTGGTCAAGCCTTTATCTGCGGCCCCGGCCCCTTCATGGATGCGGCACAGACGGCCATGATCGAAGCAGGAATGCCGTCGGAGCAGGTGCATGTGGAGCGCTTTGTCTCGCTACCTGACGAGGAAACCTTGCAACAGATGCAGGAGGCGGCTGCGTCTGTGGAGGCTGCGGTTGATGAAGCTGTGGTGCAGTTGCGCCTAGATGGTGAGGAGTACGAGTTCACCTGCAGCGGCACTGAAACCATTCTGGAGGCGGGTCTGCGCGCAGGTATCAATGTGCCGTATTCCTGCCAGGCAGGCATGTGCGCCTCTTGCATGTGTCAGGTGCAGGACGGCAGTGTCCATCTGCGCCACAACGAAGTGCTGGATGCCAAAGATTTGTCCAAGAAGTGGACGCTGGCCTGTCAGTCCGTTCCCACCAGCGAAAAGCTGCGCGTCAAATTTCCGGAGTAATTTATGTCGAATATCAACCAGAGCGCGCTGACTGAGGCTTCTCTGACTTTGCCTGGCATGTTGGCCGATGTGGTCAGCCGCTTCGCCAGCCGCGCAGCGATTGTCGAGAACGGGCAATCCATCAGCTATGAACAGTTGCAGCAACTGAGCCGCCAGGCCGCCCGCGCCTTGATGACACTGGGCGTGCAGGCTGGTGACCGTGTGGCCCTGTGGGCACCGAATGTTAGCGAATGGATTATTGCGGCCTGCGGCGTGCATGCCGCCGGTGGCGTGCTGGTGCCGCTGAACACCCGCATGAAGGGAGGCGAAGCCGCCGACATTCTGGACCGCAGCCGCGCCAGAGTGCTGGTGTGTGTGGGCGATTTTCTGAGTAACTACTACCCTGATCTGCTGACGGGTCAGCGGCCCACAACGCTGGAGCAGGTGGTGGTGCTGGGCGACAAGGTGCTGCCCAGTGCAGACCTGAACTGGCAGCAGTTCATGGCCAAGGCCGAAGGCACAACCGCCGAAGCCCAGCAGCAGCGCGAAGCACAGATCAAGCCAGACGATACAGCTGACTTGATGTTCACCTCAGGCACCACAGGTCGCCCCAAGGGCGTGATGTGCTCGCATCGCCCGACTATTCTGGCCTTCAAGGCCTGGTCTGATGTGGTGGGGCTGACCGAAGGCAGCCGTTACCTGATCGTCAACCCCTTCTTTCACACCTTTGGCTACAAGGCCGGCTGGGTGGCCGCTTTGCTGCAAGGCTCTACGGTCTACCCTGAGCAGGTCTTTGATGCCGAAGCCATTCTGCGCCGGATTGAAAGCGACCGCATCAGCTTCATGCCCGGCCCGCCCACGTTGTTCTTGTCCATGCTGGCGCACCCGGGTCTTAAGAGCTTTGATCTGAGCTCGCTGGTGTCGTCGGTGACTGGTGCTTCTACTGTTCCCCCGATTCTCATCAAGCGCATGCGCGAAGAACTGGGCATCAAGAACGTGACGACCGCCTACGGCCTGACCGAATGCGGTGGCTGCGCTACGCTGTGCGAGCCTGCTGATAATGTGGAAACCGTGGCCAATACTTGCGGCAAGGCCTTGCCGGGCACAGAGGTGCGCTGCGTGGATGAGCAGGGCCAGCCTGTAGCTGCTGGTGAGGCTGGCGAGGTACTGCTGCGTGGCTATCACATCATGCAGGGCTACTTTGAGGATGAGAAAGCGACGGCAGAGACTATTGATGCGGATGGCTGGCTGCATACCGGCGATGTGGGCGTGCTCGATGAGAACGGCTATCTGCGTATTACCGACCGCTTGAAGGATATGTTCATCGTCGGCGGTTTCAATTGCTACCCGGCTGAAATTGAACGCATCCTCTCCAATCACCCTGATGTGGCTCAGATTGCCGTCGTCGGTGTGGCCGATGAGCGCATGGGTGAAGTGGGTTGCGCCTGCGTTGTGACGCGCAATGGCGTGGCGCTGGACAAAGATGCTTTCATCGTCTGGTGCCGTGCCAATATGGCGAATTACAAGGTGCCGCGCTTTGTGCAGCAACTCGACAGCCTGCCCGTGAATGCCTCCAATAAGGTGCAAAAGCGCGATTTGCTGCAGATCGTCAAAGCCAAGCTGGAGCAGGCTGCGCAACCGGCTTGAATACGCAGTCTTGAAAAAGTAGTCCGATTCTCAAAATTACCTGAAAATCGTGGCTATAATTCGAATCTGCTCTGTTGAGTGAAACACTTTTCAGAAATGCGGGAATAGCTCAGTTGGTAGAGCGATACCTTGCCAAGGTATAGGTCGACGGTTCGAACCCGTTTTCCCGCTCCAAGTTTTGAAAAGGGAAGCGTAAGCTTCCCTTTTTTATTGCTTTAGTCGCATGGCTGATGCAATACTTCACATTGGCGTATGCGTCACATTGTGAAGTGGGCCCCGATGGTGAAATTGGTAGACACTGCAGACTTAAAATCTGCCGCTTTTAACGAAGCGTACCGGTTCGATTCCGGTTCGGGGCACCAGAATTGAAAAGCCTGCTATATCTTGTGTAGCGGGCTTTTTGTATTTGTGGTTTCAGAGGCCTTCTTGCATGTCAGCTGTGCTGAAAGTGGGAAAATCCAGGGTCTGAGATGCGATTTGGCATTCTTGTGTCAAGCATTGGTTCACGAGCTTGGAAAAGCCCATACTTCGGTGCAATATGGTTCTCAGTTCTGTCATGCTGACAGGGCCTGCACTCCAAGAGAAAAAAGATGCCTAGTTACAACGCTGCTTTTGAAATTCATGTCCACGGTCAGGTTCTGCTCCGTGCTGATGTTACGTACGAGCAGTTGCAAGACGCATTGCGTCCTTTGTGGGCCTATGCCGGTGCGCGCTCGTTGACTGAAGCCGAGGGGAGTCTTTATGAAGAAGAACCCGGCATTCAGCTCGATAAGAAGGAGCATCTGCTGCAGATGTGCTGGACGGTGCGCGGTGATGAAGACTTCCGTCAGGCGCTGGACGATATGTGCATGAGCCTGAACGAGCTGGCCGAGCAGGGCTCGGCCATTGAGGTGACCTTCTACGACACCGAGTTCGATGAAGAAGAAGCCTCTGATGAGTCGCAAAGCCGCGATGACTTCGTCATGCTCTTTGTGGGCCCTAACCCCGCCGCCATCATGCAGGTGCAGCGTGACCTGCTGGTGCAGGACGTTGTCGGCCTGATGGAGCGCCACTTTGATGGGGCTGAGCTGAGTGGCGTGGTCCAGGAGATCGACAAGCTGTTCTCCCAGCGCTTTGAAGCTCTGGTCAGCTCGCTTGAGTTGGGCAAGCCCCCGCGCGGTGGCTCCGGCGGCTCAGGCTCTGGTCATGGTGGAGGCAACCGCCGCCCACGTCATCTGCACTGATTCACAGACTCTAATTAAAAAGCCCTCTGCGCTACGGTCTTCAGGCCGTGACACAGAGGGTTTGTCTTTTGCGATGAAGCCCATTCCTACCCCCAAATATTCAGGTGCCATCACGCAGCAGCTGCGCAAGAACAGGGCTGCGCGTGCCACGGCTGAAAATGCACCGGCGCAGCTGGCCTTGCCGTATCTGTCGGGCTATGCGCCATCGTTGCAGAGCAAGGTGCGCGAATGGCTGGTGGCGGGCAAGGCCGCGGAGTGGCTGCTGAACAAGTATCCGCAGGCGCATGTGGTGCGTACGGATAAGGCACTTTACGACTACGTTGACGATATTAGGTTGGAATATCTGCGCAATTCGGGTCAATTGCATAAAGTGGCTTACGACAGCAAGATTCATGTGATGCGCAATGCGCTGGGCTTGCACACGCGGCGTTCCATCGCGCATGGCAGCAAGACCAATGCCAGACATGAGATTCATATTGCGGCCATGTTCAAGCAGGCACCTGATGCATTTTTGCGCATGATTTGCGTGCATGAGCTGGCCCATATCCGCATCATGGATCACGACAAAGCCTTCTATCAGCTGTGCATGCACATGGAGTCTGAGTATCACCAGCTCGAATTTGATGTGCGCTTTTATCTCAGCTATCTGGATTGCGGTGGTGAACCGCTTTGGGGCTGATCTTGACGCTCAGGCCGTCATTGCCGCGTTGGGCGATGGCACGTTGACCATCGCGCAGCAGCTCGCGGGCAGGGCCAGCCAGCGCTGAGCGGCGGCTTGCAGTGCGCTCAAGGTGCCGGTGGTCTGAAGCTGGATCTGCTGTGAATGGGCTTCAGGGGCCAGCAGGGCGCGCTGCTCCAGCATGCGGCGTGTCTGACGGGCGACGGGGGCACCGGTGTCTAGCAGTTGAATATCCGGGCCTAGCAAGGCGCGCAGATCGTCTTTGACAAACACGTAATGCGTGCAGCCCAGCACGAGAGTGTCCATTTGCCCTGTTTTTTGACCAAAACTGCCTAGAGCGCTTGTGTATCTTGCGCAAAGTGCTCTTATTTCTGTAGTGTCAGCTTGCTCTGGTAAAGGCTGCTCGGTACTGCGCTCAATGGCTTTGGCCAGTCCGTCGCAGGCTTGCAGATGAAAGTCGGCCCGCTCGCTGTGATCGGCCACCAGCCGTGCCACGCGCTGGCTGTTGATGGTGGCGCGCGTTGCCATCACGCCCACATGGTGGGTCTGACTGGAAAACGATGCGGGCTTGATTGCGGGCTCTACCCCAATCACGGGCAGCTCCGGCAGGCGGGAGCGAAGCAGTTCCACGGCCGCTGCCGTGGCTGTATTGCAGGCCACCACCAGAATTTTGATGCCGTGCTGTGCAAGTAGGTGTTGGGCAATGGCCAGACTGCGCTCTCGCACAAAGGCATCACCTCGCGCATCGCCGTAGGGGGCATTGCCACTGTCTGCCAGGTACACAAACTGTTCGTGTGGCAGTTCATGGCGTAGCGCCTGGAGCACGCTGAGACCGCCAACACCGCTATCAAAAATACCGATCGGGGATTGAGAGGTGGGCATGGCGCTGGCGTTGATGTGGAGTGAGGGCGGAGGCGGATGTCAGTATGCGCCGCTTTGTGCGATGCGGATCTGTGCAAGGCCTTGATTAGTTCTCATCTTGCCTGCTTTGCACCGCAGGCAGGCCGCAAAGTGAGCAAAATTGGTCGTTATGCGCCACTTCATGCCCGGCAGGGCAGTGCCGGGTGCGTAGCAGTGAAGGGCGCCTCCAACTTGAAAAGAAAATACATAGCGCCATGCCGTAAAACAGCATCCAGTGGCCTGAAAAGGTGCGAAGGCCTTGCTGGCTGTCCATCTCGCGTGTGGAGATGGATAAAAAGAAGTTGATAAATGCATAGGCAAACAGACCGTAGACGGCGTAGCTCATCCATTGCGGGCAGCCTGCAAGCACATCCTTCCAGGAAAACTTCAGGCGGTTACCTTTGCTGATGCGCTGGGCGATCAGGACAGCGGGCAGCCACACGACAAAAATGCCTGCGGTGATGCTGGTCATTACGCGGAACTGCATATCTTCCGTCAGCAGATTTTGCATCTGGGTGGCGTGGCCTGCGAGTGAGGCAAGGTGCAGGGTAAAGCTGCACAGCAGCCCCAGACCTGCGAGGAGCATGAGAGGGAGTAGAAGCAATCGCATGCGTTGGATCTTTAGGGTTTATTGGGAGCGCGCAACGGCCAGCTCAATCGTGTGAATGCTGCTGCCAAAGTAGCTCTGGCGCGCAGAGATACGAGCGGGCAGAGGACCATCGGGCAAGTCGTCAAAAGAGTCCTCGTTGATGCAGAACTCAAACAAAATGTAGTGAACGTCTGGCAATTTGAGCTGCTGGCGGCAGGCATGGCGGCCAGAGCCGCGTTTTTTCTCTGCGATGCCTGTAAACGTCACCTCACCGCCCATTACGCGGGTGTAGGCCATTGGCAGCGCGGCGACCAGATCCAGCCAGAGCACAAAGACGAAAAAGCAGGCGCACAGCGCAGTCATCAGGCTGCACTTGATGGGGCCGTAGTCTGTCCACGGCCCTGCCGGCCGCCAGAGCTTGCGTCGATACAGGCTGCGCAGCCATAACCCGCCGGCTGCGGTGAGTAGTAGTGCGCCATAGAGAGACTGCAGCTGCCAGTGGGCAGCAGGCACGAAGCTGCGCCAGAGCATGGGGGTCAGAGCGGCGATCAGGGATAGCAGAAAAATGGAGATCATCCATTTCTGTGGGGTGGGCGTCTTGGGTTTCCAGAGCCAGTTCATTTTTTAAAATGGTGGAGGCTTTTACGCATATGGGCATTGGCCAGAGCAATGCCGCGTATGACGGGCTGCTGCTGGCGCACCAGCACAAAGCCAGAGTGTAAAAAAAACGGCTGGGCGTTCAAGCTGACGTCCGCGCTGATCTCTTTAAGGCCGCGCTGCTCGGCCAGTTGCTGCAGATATTGCATTAATTGCTTGCCTGCACCTATCCTTGCATGAGATGGTGCTATAAAAAAGTGATCAATATAGCCATTGGGCTGCAGGTCTGCATAACCTGCCGGCTGACCGTTATGTTCTATAAGAACAAAGGGTTGCAGCGCTTGCAGGCGCGCAGTCCATGCAGGCCAGTCTGGCTGGTCTGATGCCCATGCATTGAGCTGCTCTGGCGTGTAGTGTGAGGCAGCCAATTGATGGACAGCGCTGTGAAATATGTTCCACAGCGCTGTTTCATCTCCGCTCTGGTAGCTGCGTATATGCATGGATTGGCAGGTGCTTCTAGTTTGGTAAAAATGAATTCAAACAAGGGGTTGGGGTATGCGGCCAAGGTGTTTAAGTCCTGACGTGGCTGGTTTTTATCTGCATGCAACCCGCTGTTTCGATGAATTTTCATGCATCAATTGAAGGCGAACAGTCGTCTAAAGGCAGTTAAATGCTCAGGTTTTTATAGCGGTAAAAAACACCTCACCCCCTAGAATAATCCGCCCATGCCCCTGATTTACCTCATTCTCTTACCCTTTGCCGGCAGCATTCTTGCTGCTTTATTGCCTGCGAACGCTCGTAACAAGGAGTCCACGCTGGCCGGCATCATTGCCCTGGTCTGTGCCGTTCAAGTCGGGATGCTCTTCCCAGAAATGGCGGATGGGGCGGTACTGAGACAGGAAATTCCCTGGTTGCCTGCGCTGGGGCTGAATCTCGTTATTCGCATGGATGGCTTTGCGTGGCTGTTTGCCATGCTGGTCTTTGGCATTGGTGCGCTGGTGGTGCTTTATGCGCGCTACTACATGTCACCTGCAGATCCAGTGCCGCGCTTTTTCTCGTTTTTTCTGGCTTTTATGGGGGCCATGGCGGGGGTGGTGCTGTCGGGCAACATCATTCAGCTGGTGTTCTTCTGGGAGCTGACCAGTCTTTTCTCCTTTTTGTTGATTGGCTACTGGTACCACCGCAAGGATGCGCGGCGGGGTGCGCGCATGGCGCTGACCGTCACGGGCACCGGCGGGTTGGCCATGCTGGTGGGAATGCTGGTGCTCGGTCATATCGTAGGCAGCTATGACCTGGATAACGTGCTGGCCGCAGGACAGCAAATTCGGGATAGCCACCTCTATCTGGTGGCATTGGTTTTGATTTTGCTGGGAGCGTTGACTAAAAGTGCGCAATTCCCTTTTCATTTTTGGCTGCCCAATGCCATGGCAGCGCCTACGCCGGTGTCGGCTTATCTGCATTCGGCCACTATGGTCAAGGCGGGAGTGTTCTTGTTGGCACGGCTGTGGCCAGTGCTGGCAGATACCGATGCATGGTTCTGGATGGTGGGGGGTGCCGGTGCGTTAACTCTGCTGATTGGCGGCTATTGCGCCATGTTTCAGCATGATTTGAAGGGATTGCTCGCGTATTCAACGATTTCGCATCTGGGCCTCATCACCCTGCTGCTGGGTTTGAACAGCAAGCTGGCGGCAGTGGCGGCGGTATTCCACATCATGAATCACGCCACCTTCAAGGCCTCGCTCTTCATGGCGGCGGGCATTGTGGATCACGAAAGTGGCACGCGAGATATCCGGCGGTTATCTGGCCTGCGTTACATGATGCCGATTACCGCCACGCTGGCCTGTGTGGCCAGTGCGGCCATGGCGGGGGTGCCGCTACTCAACGGCTTTATCTCCAAAGAAATGTTCTTTGCCGAGACCGTTTATCTGGATGCCGCACCATGGGTCAAGACGGTGCTGCCGGTGGTGGCCACTGTGGCTGGCATGTTCAGCGTGGCTTATTCGCTGCGCTATACGGTAGATGTGTTCTTTGGCCCCAAAGCGACGGACCTGCCGCATGAGCCGCATGAGCCGCCGCACTGGATGCGTGTGCCAGTTGAGTTGCTGGTGCTGGCCTGCCTGATTGTGGGTATCTTGCCCGCATGGGCGGTGGGCGACTTTCTTGCTGCTGCTGCTGCGCCAGTGGTGGGCGGTGACCTGCCTGAGTACAGCCTTGCCATCTGGCATGGCTGGAATATGCCTCTCATCATGAGTCTGGTGGCGCTTGCGGGCGGTATCTTGCTCTACACACTGCTGCGCTGGCAGCGCACGGCAGGGCATTTCGACACTACGCCGGTGCTGGGCCGTATCAGTGGTCGCGCGATTTTTGAGAATTTGCTGGCCCGCATCACCTGGCTGGGCCGGGCTGGGCGCCGCAATCTGTCCACCCGCCGCCTGCAGTGGCAGATGCTGTGGCTGGTAAGCATTGCCCTGGTGGCAGCTGCCTTGCCGCTGTGGATCTGGGGCATGAAGCTGGGTAATCGCGGTACTTTACCCATTTCCTGGGCTTTTGTGCTGCTCTGGGCGATTGGCTGCCTGTGCGCGCTGGGGACTGCCTGGAAGGCCAAGTACCACCGGATGACGGCTTTGATCATGCTGGGCGGCACCGGCCTGTGCACGGTGCTGACCTTCCTCTGGTTCTCGGCTCCCGATCTGGCCTTGACCCAACTGGTGGTGGAGGTGGCGACCACGGTACTGATCTTGCTGGGCCTGCGCTGGTTGCCCAAGCGTGACAAAAACATGCGCGTGGCGGATAACGCTGATGCACGCGCCAAGGCACGCCGCCTGCGTGACTTGATGTTGTCGCTGATCGCTGGCGGCGGTATGGGGTGGCTGGCTTTTGCCATGATGAGCCGTCCCTTCTATGAAAGCTCTTCTACCTTCTTCCTCGAGAACGCTCTGGGCGGTGGTGGTGGCACCAATGTCGTCAATGTGATGCTCGTGGACTTCCGGGGCTTTGATACCTTTGGCGAAATTGTGGTGCTAGGCATTGTGGCCATCGTCATCTATGCCTTGCTGCGCCGCTTCCGCCCCGCGCGTGAGGCGATGGACATTCCTGAGCAGCAGCGCTATGTGCCTGGTGACTTGCAGACCGACTTGCTCAACCCTCGCAACGCCAGCGATACGGCCGTAGGCTACCTGATGGTGCCTGCGGTGTTGGTGCGTTTGTTGCTGCCATTTGCAGCGCTGGTGGCCGCTTACATCTTTGTGCGTGGCCACAACCAGCCCGGTGGCGGTTTTGTGGCGGGGCTGGTGTTCTCAGTCGCTTTGCTGATGCAGTACATCATCTCTGGCACGCACTGGGTTGAGGCGCACTTGCCGCTGTACCCGCGTCGCTGGATTGCTGCTGGTCTGCTGTTTGCGCTGGGCACGGGGTTGGGCTCCATTTTCGTGGGCTACCCCTTCCTGACCAGTCACAGCTTTGACTTTGCGCTGCCGCTGGTGGGGCATGTACATCTTGCCAGCGCCACGTTCTTTGATATAGGTGTGTTTGCGCTGGTCGTAGGCTCGACCATGCTGATCTTGACGGCGATTGCCCACCAATCGGTGCGCGGTCATCGTTTCCACGCACGCTTGCTGGAAGAGCAGGAACAAGAAGCCAAGAGGGCTGAAGCCGCTGTGCAGGCTGCAACAGCCGAAGCACTGGCACGGGGAGGTATGTAATGGAAATCGTTCTGGCCATTGCCATCGGTGTGCTCACCGGTTCCGGGGTCTGGCTGCTGCTGCGCCCGCGTAGTTATCAGGTCATCATGGGGTTGGCGTTGCTGTCGTATGCCGTCAACCTGTTCATTTTTGCCATGGGTCGCCAGGGTCTGGCTATTAACAAGGTGCCGGTGCTGCAAAACGGCGTGCCCACAGACTTGTCTCACTATGCTGACCCCATGCCTCAGGCGCTGGTGCTGACGGCCATCGTCATCGGCTTCGCCATGACGGCACTGTTTCTGGTGGTGCTGCTCGCATCGCGTGGATCTTCGGGTAATGACCATGTGGATGGTCTGCACTCGCGCAACGAGCAGGAAATGCTATGACGGCCTGGATCGAGTACCTGATGCCGCACTTGATGTTGGCACCCATCTTGCTGCCCATGCTGACCGCAGCGCTGATGCTGTTTCTGCGCGAGGAGCGCCAGCGCCTTAAGCTGGGCATGAATATTCTGTCCACCACCATCAGTCTGGTGATCGTGGTCATGCTGTTGGGCTGGACCAATCAGGCGGGTTCCTCCGTCACCATGTCGGTCTATATGCCGGGCAACTGGCCTGCGCCTTTTGGCATTGCGCTGGCGATGGACCGGCTCACCGCTCTGATGCTGCTGGTCACCTATGTGGTGGCACTGGCATCACTGGTGTTCTCTGCTGCGCGCTGGCATAAGGCGGGGGTGCATTTTCACCCGCTGTTCCAGCTGCAGCTCATGGGGTTGAGTGGGGCTTTCATCACGGCGGACTTGTTCAACTTGTTCGTGTTTTTCGAGATCATGCTCGCAGCCTCTTATGGCTTGCTGCTGCATGGCTCTGGCAGCACACGAATTCAGTCCGGGCTTCATTACATTGCTATCAATCTGGCAGCGTCTTCGCTGTTCCTGATTGGTGTATCCATGCTCTACGGCATCACGGGCACGCTCAATATGGCAGATCTGGCCCGTGCTATTCCGCTGGTGCAGGATGCTGACCGTGGCCTGCTGCACGCAGCGGCAGGCGTGCTGGGAACGGCCTTTTTAATTAAGGCCGCTCTTTGGCCGCTGAACTTCTGGCTGGTACCCGCTTACAGCGCTGCAACCGCCCCTGTGGGCGCGCTGTTTGCGCTGATGACCAAGGTGGGCGTCTATGTCATCTTGCGTCTGTGGACGCTTCTTTTCAGCTCAGAAGCCGGAGCATCAGCCCTTTTTGGCGGTACCTGGCTGATTGTGGGGGGCATGCTCACTATGGCGTTCGGTGCCATTGGCATGCTGGGCTCGCAGCGGCTGACGCATCTTGCGGGCTTTGCGGCCATTCTGTCGTCTGGCACATTGTTGGCTGCTACTGGCTTTGGCCAGAATTTACTGACTTCGGGCCTGCTGTACTACCTTCCAGGCTCCACTCTGGCAGTAGCATCACTGTTCTTGATTGCGGATGTGGTTGACCGCTGGCGTACCGCTGAGGAAGAGGGCGAGCCTTATGAGGACGATGAGGCGCCTTTTCTTAACGCCGAGTTGCTGCCATCCGAAGGCTTCAATCTGGATGATGATGAAGAGCTGCTGATTGGCCGCGCCTTCCCTGCTGCTGCTGCTTTTCTGGGCTTGAGCTTTATGGCGTGCACCTTGCTCATCTCTGGCTTGCCGCCGCTGGCTGGCTTTCTGGGCAAATTCGCCATGCTGACCAGCTTGCTCAACCCCTTGGGCATGGGCATGTCTGCCGGGGTCAACCCTGGCGTGCTGGGCTGGAGCATGGTGGTTTTGCTCATCGTCACTGGGCTGATGGCACTGCTTGCGCTGACGCGCGCCGGTATTCGCCACTTCTGGGCCAACCCAGAGACAAATGCGCCATCGCTCAAGGTGGCTGAAGGCCTGCCTATTGCGGCATTGCTGCTGTGCTGCGTGGCCTTGACTGTCAAGGCTGATGATGTGATGCGCTATACCCAGCGCGCGGCGAACGCCCTGCATTCACCGGACGTTTATGTGCGTACCGTGATGGGCCAGGAACCTGTGCCAACCCCCAAGGAAAAGAAGGCGCAGGAAGCAGCGGGTCCCGAGGCTGCTGCCCGTGCTGCAGCGCAGGAAATGCAGGCCGAGCCGGTACAGGGCATTGGTGAAGCAAGCGAGAGCTCGAAGGATGCCAAGCCCACAAGTGTGGCGACCCAGAAAGAAAAGGCCCGCCCATGAAGCACCTGATGAAATCCATCTTCCCCGCGCCACTGCTGTCTGTGGCATTGCTGGTGCTGTGGCTGCTGCTCAACCGCTCAGTCAGTTCCGGCCAGATCCTGCTAGGCCTGATTCTGGGCCTGCTCATCCCCGTGCTGCTGGGTGGGCTGCGCCCATTGCCGGTGCGGGTCAGTCACCCGCTGAGCATCCTCAAGCTGGCATTTCGCGTGGTGTGTGATACCTCGGTGTCCAACTTCAATGTGCTGCGGTTTCTGCTTTTCCCGCGCATGCGTCACCATCCGGCGGCATTTGTGCATATTCCGCTGGATCTGCGTGACCCCAACGGGCTGGCGGTGTTGGCCATGATTGTCTGCCTGACTCCGGGCACATCCTGGGCGGAGATTTCGCGTGATCGCTCGATGCTGCTGCTGCATGCCTTGGAGGTGGAGGATGCGAACCAGCTCGCCGACTTTGTCAAGTCACGCTATGAGCGCCTGCTGATGGAGATTTTTGAATGACGCCCTGGTTTTATTGGGTTCTGATTGCCTCGCTGTTCATGCTGCTGGCTGCCATGGGCTGCTCGGTGCTGCGCCTGCTTAAAGGCCCGCATGCACAAGACCGCGTGCTGGCGCTGGACTGCATGTATCTCAACGGCATGCTGGTCATGCTTGTCATGGGCATTTTGTATGACAGCACCAACTACTTTGAAGCCGCTTTGCTGGTGGCCTTGTTTGGCTGCGTGGGCTCAACGGCCATGGCCAAGTTCCTGCTGCGTGGCGAGGTGATCGAATGAGCACAGACGTTATTGGCGTGGACTTGCCGTTGTGGGCTCAGATTCTGGTGGCTGCATTGGTGTCTCTGGGGGCGCTGATTGCGCTCATGGGCTCTTTGGGGCTGTTGCGGCTCAAGAGCTACTTCGAGCGTGTGCATGCGCCGTCCATCATCGCCACCATGGGCTGCTGGCTCATCATGCATGCGACTTGGATTTATTTTTCGGTCAGTGGTCAGGGCTTTGTCATGCACTCGGTGCTGATCGCCATTTTTGTGGCGGTAACCGTGCCTATTACGACCATCTTCCTCATGCGCGCGGCCTTGTTTCGCTCGCGCCGGTCGGGCGAAGACGTGCCGCCCACACTGAGCAATTTGGTGCGCAACGAGCCGCTGGATGAAGAAGAGGTGGAAGACGCCGAAACCAAAGCCGCTGCTGCAAAGGGCTGAGGGCAGGGCCGGCATCACGCCTTTCTTGCGCTAAATTGGCCACCATGCTTAATATTTTTGCTATCTGTCTGGGGGCCAGTCTGGGCGCGCTTTCGCGTTGGTGGCTGGGTCTGTGGCTCAGTACCGGGGCAGGCCTGCCCTGGGGGACTCTGGCTGCCAACCTGATTGGCGGTTATCTGATCGGGGTCTGCATTGCCTTGTTTCAGTCCATGCCCCAGCTCGATCCGGTCTGGAAGCTGGCCATCGTCACCGGCTTTCTGGGGGCCCTGACCACCTTCTCCAGCTACTCGGCCGAAGTCATTGGCCTGCTGCAGCAGCAGCGCCTGGCGGTAGCCCTGGGTTGGGCCGCGATTCACCTTGTGGGGTCGCTGTGTATGACCTATATGGGTATGCTGAGCTGGAACGTCTGGATGGCTCGCTGAGTGGCTGCGCCATTCACCACTATTAAGGCAAATGGCTTTGGCTTTCAGAGGCTAAATACTCTGATGAGCTATCGCTTTGTGAGCGTATAGTGCAAGCATCACATGCACTACAGGTGTGTTTGATATTGAAGTGTTTGATGGATGGGCGGTCAGCGCTACTAAATCCTTGATGATCTCGTAGCCCGTGCTGCTCAGCATTCTAAGAACTGAGGGCTCATGCAAATCTCTTCCCCCCTGTCTGATACCGATCTGGCCAATGCCTGGGCTGAGTTGCACAACCAGGCCCACAACGGCAAAGAGCTAGAGCCTCAATCCAACCGCCTCGCCTTCGCTGACCCGGAATTCATGTTCCGCCGCGAAACCCGTGGCATCCGCATGCAGCTGGAAATGCTCAAGCCCGATCTGACCCAGATCGAGCGCGGCATAGAGCACACGGTCGTGGTCTATGGCAGTGCCCGTTTCATGGACATGGATCAGGCGAAGCAGCAACTCGCTGAAGCCAAAGCCAGCGGCGATACCCAGCGCATGGCCCTGGCCGAGCGTGGTCTGCGCAATGCCCAGCGCTATGAAGCAGCACGTTCGTTCGCCCGCATCGTGGCGACCGAAGGCATGAAGCAAGAGCCCAGCGAGCGCTTTTACATCTGTACGGGCGGTGGCCCCGGCATCATGGAAGCGGCCAACCGCGGCGCGCATGATGCGGGTGCACCCAATGTGGGTCTGAATATCTACCTGCCACACGAGCAGCATGGCAACCCTTACATCACGCCGGAACTGAGCTTCAAGTTCCATTACTTTGCGCTGCGCAAAATGCACTTCATGATGCGCGCCAAGGCTCTGGTGGCCTTCCCGGGCGGTTTTGGCACCATGGATGAGCTGTTCGAGGTGCTGACGCTGGTGCAGACCCACAAGAGCAAGCCCGTACCGGTGATTCTGTTTGGCTCCGAGTTCTGGAAGAAGGTGCTCAACTTTGATGCGCTGATCGAAGAGGGCACCATCTCTGCCAAGGACCTGAATCTCTTCCGCTACACAGACGATCCAGCCGAGGCCTGGGCGCTGATTCAGCAGTTCTACAAGGATGGCTGGAACTGACAGGGCTCAAACCTGCACCCCCAACAAAAAAGCTGCCTTGGCAGCTTTTTTGCTCACTTACTCATAGCGTTTAGCACAATTTGGATAAGTGCTGAAGGCTGTTTTTTATCACTGAGGCAGTGATTTACGAAACACCAGCGTGCGGTTGTTGGCTGGCATGGCCTCATCGAGCTGCAGTTGCATGCCGTGCTGCTCGGCCAGCGCGATCACGGCCTCAAAATCACGCAGCCCACTGCGGGCATCGCGCTGGCGCAGCCATGCGTCAAAGGCCTGGTTGCTATTGCTGGTAAAGCGGCCGCCGTAGTTGAATGGGCCATAGATGGCAAATACGCCGCCTACAGGCAGGTGCGCACCCACCAGCTCAAACATGCGCTGGACCAGCGGCCAGGCCACGATGTGGCAGGTATTGCTGGTAAATACAGCGTCAAACCCAGGCTGCTCTGCTGGTGTGGGCCAGGCGCTGGTGGCCAGATCAAACTCCAGTGGCGCACGCAGATTGGGCGCAGCGTGGGCGGCATGCCATGCCTGAATGCTGGGGTGGTTATCGGTCAGGTCGCTGGTCTGCCAGGTCAGTTGCGGCAGGCGCGGTGCAAAGTAAACGCTGTGCTGGCCGGTACCAGAGCCAATCTCCAGTACATGTCGACTGCCCTGCAGCGCAGTTTGTAGCACCGCAAAAATGGTGGCTTGATTGTTTTCGCAAGCCTGCGCAAAAGGCAGTGGCTGGATGTGTCGGGGCATAGTGTGGTTCATGACGGTAGAGGTGGCGCGAAGATGCCTGCATCATGCCCCGCCTTGGACGGAGATTCGAGGTGGTCGAGGGTGTCAGGAAGCGGGCTTGAAGCGCAGCTTGATCTCAGGACGTACGCCAATACCGCCAATTTTCCAGCTGTAAGAGCCAATACCCAGCACCGGCGTGGCGCTGGCATTTTGCGAGATCACCTCTACATTGCTGGGCAGGCGGACTTTCAGCTTGCCGTTGACATTGATGCCCAGCTGCGAAAAGTCGCTTTTTTCCTTTTCCTTGAGTGGCTTGGCCGCAATCGTCATTACACCGTCCTTGTCGGTCTGCACGCTGAACATGTCCAGCAGCCGCAAAGACTCGCCCGCAATGCGCTGGCCCGCGATTTCCAGTGTGAAGCGTGCGTTGCCGTTGTAAACGGCTTTTTTGACATCCGGCTCGTTGCTCATTTGTTGTGCTTCAGCGGCCAGCCCCTGCTGGTCTTTTTCGCTCAGCAGGCCTTGCTTTCTCAGCTTCATCATGCCCATGGCATCGACGGCTGTGCCCTCAAAGAGATAGCTGAAGCTGGCATCAGGGTGCACATCGACCTTGGCGGTAAAGCGCTCCGGTATCAGGCAGCCTGCCAGCAGCGCAGCCGTGGCGGTGGCTGTCAACAAAGCCAAAGGCTTGCGCATGTGAACTCCTTGTCGAACTCGATTTCTGATGCCTTGCTGATGCAGCTTGCAGTGTAGGGTATGGAGCCATGCTAGAAGAAATACGGCGCTGTCAAATAAGGGCTGTCATCAGTCAAGCGCTTTAGGATTAAAAAGCATAGCTGCATACGCTTTTTAGATAGGCGCTGCAATGGCTGTTTCGTATTTATCAATGAGGGGCACGATTCGGAAAATTTCGATGACTGCACAAGCGACAGAAAAACGTTCAGCAGTCATGCAAAGTCTGCTGCCATACGCATTGCGCTGAAGGCAATGTATTCGTTCGAGAAGCAAGGGTCTGTCGCCTCGGGCCCGGCTAGCCAGGCATCCAGCAATGCATTGTTGGCTTGAACTGCCTGTTTGAGAACTTTAATCTCTGCCATTGAGGATGAAGAAACGATGGCTTCGCGTGCGAGGTCATCGCTAATGCCAAACTTCTGCGCGAGTGGGATCAAGTGGCGTAATGCGGCGGGTACACGCTGGGAATCAATCATCTGGAAGCCGATAAGTGGTTGAAAAATAGAAAACCGCCCGAAGGCGGTTCTTTATTAATTACAAAGGCGGGTTATTGATCGAACGTTTGATCAAGCACCAGCCACGCTGATGCCCTTGAATTCACCTGTCGCAATTTTTTCCTTCCAGACTGCAGGACCTGTAATGTGGGCGCTGGTGCCGCCAGCGTCAACGGCCACGGTCACAGGCATGTCCACCACATCGAATTCGTAGATGGCTTCCATGCCCAGGTCTTCAAAGCCCACGACCTTGGCGTGCTTGATGGCCTTGGAGACCAGGTAGGCGGCGCCGCCCACGGCCATCAGGTAAGCGCTCTTGTGCTTTTTGATGGCTTCGATGGCGACCGGGCCGCGCTCGGACTTGCCGATCATGGAGATCAGGCCGGTTTGCGACAGCATCATCTCGGTGAACTTGTCCATGCGGGTGGCGGTGGTCGGGCCTGCAGGGCCAACCACTTCGTCGCGCACGGGGTCAACCGGACCCACGTAGTAGATAACGCGGTTGGTGAAGTCCACGGGCAGTTTTTCGCCCTTGGCCAGCATGTCCTGGATGCGCTTGTGGGCAGCGTCGCGGCCGGTCAGCATTTTGCCGTTGAGCAAAATGGTGTCGCCGGGCTTCCAGCTGGCCACTTCTTCCTTGGTCAGGGTGTTCAGATCCACGCGCTTGGACTTGTTGTAGTCCGGCTCCCAGTCGATCTTGGGCCAGGTGTCTAGCGACGGTGGGTCCAGGTACACAGGTCCGCTGCCGTCCATCACGAAGTGAGCGTGGCGGGTAGCGGCGCAGTTGGGGATCATGGCCACGGGCTTCGATGCCGCGTGCGTGGGGTACATGTTGATCTTGACGTCCAGCACCGTGGTCAGACCGCCCAGGCCTTGGGCGCCAATGCCCAGGGCGTTGATCTTTTCGAACAGTTCCAGGCGCAGCTTTTCCACGTCGTCCAGCTCGGCACCACTGGCTGCTTTTTGCTGCAGCTCGTACATGTCGAGGTCTTCCATCAGGCTTTCTTTGGCCAGCAAAACGGCTTTTTCAGCCGTGCCGCCAATGCCGATGCCGATCATGCCGGGGGGGCACCAGCCCGCGCCCATGGTGGGGATGGTCTTCAAAACCCATTCGACCAGGTCGTCGCTGGGGTTCATCATGATCATCTTGGACTTGTTCTCGGAGCCGCCGCCCTTTGCGGCCACGGTCACTTCAACGGTGTTGCCGGGCACAATTTGCACGTTGATGACGGCAGGCGTGTTGTCCTTGGTGTTCTTGCGCTTGAAGTGGGGGTCTGCTACCACCGAGGCACGCAGTGTGTTGTCGGGGTGGTTGTAGGCGCGGCGCACGCCTTCGTTCACAGCGTCTTCCAGGCCCATGGTGAAGCCGTCCCACTTGACGTCCATGCCCACCTTCAGAAACACGTTGACGATGCCGGTGTCCTGGCAGATGGGGCGCTGGCCGGTGGCGCTCATCTTGGAGTTGGTCAGAATCTGCGCCATCGCATCCTTGGCCGCAGGGCTTTGCTCGCGCTCATAGGCGCGGGCCAGGTGCTGGATGAAATCCGGCGTGTGGTAGTAGCTGATGTACTGAAGGGCACCTGCGACGGAGTCGATCAGGTCCTGCTGGCGGATGGAAGTTGTCATCGGGGGCTTCTCGGGGTTGCAATCTTCTGTACGCGTGGGGTGCGTACGGTAAACCCCATGATTATGGTGCCAGACGACAAGTTTTGCAGCCCATAACCCGCAAGTCTTATATATGACTTGGGGCTGGTACTGCGGATCTGAGGCTTAGCTCAAGCCACCGAGGATGGATGTGGAGAAGTCGGCCTGATCATCTTGCTTGTCGCCCTTGGCCCAGGCCAGCAGTCTGTCGGCAGGCATGGGCTTGGCGTAGAAGTAGCCTTGAAGCTCGTCGCAGTGCATATTGAGCAGAATGTCGCGCTGGGCGGCGGTTTCAACGCCTTCAGCCACTACGCGCAGGCCCAGCGCGTGGGCCAGGTGGACGACGGCATGAACCACGGCACGGGCATCCTCTTCAGTTTCCAGGTCGCGGATGAAGCTGCGGTCAATCTTGAGCTGCTGCGCGGGCAACTGGCGCAGGTAGTTGAGGCTGGAGTAGCCGGTGCCAAAGTCATCAATGGAGAGATAGACGCCGATTTCGCGCAGCTCTTCAAAAGTGCGCTGGGTGGCCTGTGTGTCTTCCATGGCCACGGATTCTGTGATCTCGCACAGCAGCTGGCTGGCCTGCACACCGTGGCGCTGCAGGGTCTGGGTAATGCGCTCTGCCAGTCCACTTTCGCGCAGCTGATGCACGGAAAGATTGATGGCAACACGCATCTGCAGTCCCATGCCGCGCCATTCGGCCAGTTGGCGACAGGCTTCTTCAATCACCCAGTTGCCCAGGTTGATGATGATGCCAAAGCGCTCGGCCAGTGGGATGAAGATGTCGGGTGCGATCATCCCGCGCTCAGGGTGAGTCCAGCGCAGCAAGGCCTCAACTCCGATGATGCTTCCGCGTTCACCATCAATTTTGGGCTGGTAATGCAGAGACATTTGCTGACGCTGAATGGCGTTGCGCAAATCACTTTGTAGCTCCAGCTGTTCTGAAGCATCGCTGCCCATATGGGGCTCGAACACCGCAAAGCTGTTGCCGCCATTGCGCTTGGCGACATACATGGCCGCGTCTGCATTGGCGATCAGGTGGTCGCGGTCGCCATGGTCGGGGAAGACGACGATGCCGATGGAGCAGGTGATCTGCAGCTCTTTGTTACCGAGCTGGAAGGGCTGGCTCAGACTTTTCAGAATGCGATTGGCGACGGCCATGCAGGCGGCAGCGTCCTGCGCGTCTTCAAGGAGTACCAGAAATTCATCACCACCCACGCGGGCCACAGTGTCGCTGGAGCGCGCCTGTGCCAGCAGGCGCTGGGCTGCGCCAATCAGAATTTCATCGCCTGCCGCGTGGCCGAAGGAGTCATTGATGGGCTTGAAGCCGTCCAGATCCACAAACAGAATGCCCAGCCTGTCTTTGACGCTGGAGCGATTGGCGCGCTCCAGCCTTAGCAGGGCGTGAATCAGGCGATCTTCAAACAGCAGGCGGTTGGGCAGGTTGGTCAGCGGGTCTGCAAAGGCGCGCTGGCGCAGCTCGTTGTTGGCCATCTGCAGCTTGCTATTGCTTTCCTTCAATGACTCGTTGAGTTTGAATGCCGTGCTTTGCAGGCGGGCATCCAGCACGGTGCTGAACATGGCTGCGATGAGCAGCATGGCCGTGGTGAGGACGATGATGGTGGTCAGCTCAGGACCGTTCAGTGCCTCGGCACTCAGGCAGATGGCGCCGCTGGCAAAGCTGGCAGCTGACATGCCGGTGTAGTGCATGCCGCAGATGGCAAAGCCCATGACCAGCGCTGCCAGCACCTGAAACAGCCGCAGCTTCTTGCCTGAGAGCGAAAACATGATGCGAAACAGGCTGAGAGCCGTGGCGGATGCCAGCACAGCAATCACGACGGATATGACGACAAGACTCCAGTTCCAGACAATGGGGATGGACATGTCGATGGCGAGCATGCCCAGGTAATGCATGGCGCAGATGCCGCCGCCCATGGCTAGCGAGGCCAACACAAAATGCGGCCAGCGGTAGTCTGTCTTGGTGGTCACCCCAAAAGCCAGAGCGGAGGCTGCTACGGCAGCAAACCATGAAATCAGGGTCAGCGCACCGCGATAGCCCAGCAAGATGGGAAGCTCAAACGCCTGCATGCCGACAAAGTGGGTGGCCCAGATGCCCGTGCCCATCACCATGGAACCAATTAACCACCAGATACGACTGATGCCCCCTGAGGCCAAGTGCACGCGACGGGCCAGACCTAGCGTGACATACGATGCCATCACCGCGATGACAATGGAAAAGCCCACGGTCACCAAGCTGTAGCTTGATGCCATGAAAGAATCTGCGAGAGGGGTGGAAAGGTCTGAGAGCATTAATGTGTTGGTTCAGCAAGGCTGCTCGGTTTCTATGCCCGATGCGGGCCTAATGTAACTACCTATTTCGGCTCTTGCCCATTCAAGGATGTTGAATGGGGTGGGATTGCGGTTTTTGAGCTGAGCTGGTATTGACTTATGTGCTAGGCCGCTTGCCGTATGGTGAGTGAGCTTGTTTCAGGTGTCTGTCAGGCGCAGTGTCGTCTCGACAGAGACGCAACGTTGTATTGCAAGGAGTGTTTTTATGACAGCGATTCGCCAGGAAAAAGATACTTTTGGCCTGATTGATGTTCCGGCCGACAAGCTCTGGGGCGCGCAGACTCAGCGCTCGCTGAAGAACTTCGACATCAGCGGCGAGCGCCAGCCGCGCGAGCTCATTGCGGCGCTGGCGCAGGTCAAAAAAGCCAGCGCCACTGTCAATAACGCTCTGGGCTTGCTGGGTGCGCAGAAAGCACAGGCCATCAATGCGGCAGCCGATGAGGTATTGAGTGGCAAGCACCTGGGAGAGTTCCCGCTGGTGGTGTGGCAGACTGGCTCTGGTACGCAAACCAATATGAATGTTAACGAGGTACTGGCCAACCGTGCCAGCGAGTTGCTGGGCGGCGAGCGCGGCGAGGCGCGCCTGGTGCATCCCAATGACGATGTGAACAAAAGCCAGTCCAGCAACGATGTCTACCCCACGGCCATGCATGTGGCGGCGGTGGTGGCGATGCAGAGCCGACTGCTGCCCGCCATGGCCAAGCTGCGCGCTACTTTGCAGGCAAAGAGCGAGGCGTTTGTCGATATCGTCAAAATTGGCCGCACCCATTTGCAAGACGCCACACCGCTGACGCTGGGGCAGGAAATATCTGGCTGGGTGGCTCAGTTGGCCCATGGGGAGTCCCATGTACGTGCAGCGCTGCCGCATCTGTATGAGCTGGCGCTGGGCGGCACGGCAGTGGGCACAGGCCTGAATGCGCCCAAGGGCTATGCCGAAGGCGTGGCGGCGGAGCTGGCCCAGTTGACGGGCTACCCGTTTGTCACATCACCCAATAAATTTGAGTCTTTAGCGAGTTGTGATGGCCTAGTACATGCGCATGGTGCTCTGAAAACCGTAGCGGTCAGCATGATGAAGATCGCCAATGATGTGCGCTGGCTGGCTTCTGGACCGCGCAGCGGGCTGGGTGAAATCTCGATTCCTGAGAATGAGCCAGGCTCCTCCATCATGCCGGGCAAGGTCAACCCTACACAGTCAGAAGCGGTGACCATGCTGTGCGCCCAAGTCTTCGGCAACGATGTGGCGATTAACTTTGGCGGTGCCTCGGGCAACTTTGAGCTGAATGTGTTCCGCCCTCTGATTGCTCATAATTTTCTGCAAAGCGTGCGCCTGCTGGCTGATGGCATGGTCAGCTTCAACGACCACTGCGCCGTGGGCATTGAGCCCAACCGCGCACGCATTGATGAGCTGGTGGGCCGCTCGCTTATGCTGGTGACGGCGCTCAATACCCACATTGGCTACGACAAGGCCGCCTTTATCGCCAAGAAGGCGCACAAGGAGGGCAGCAGCCTCCGTGATGCCGCCATTGCCAGCGGCCATGTCACGGCCGAGCAGTTTGATCAGTGGGTGGTGCCGGAGCAGATGGTGGGCAACCTGTAGGCTAAAACCGCATGGCGCACTAGCGTGGCTCCGCCGGTGCGCGGTGGGCTGTGCGCTGGCACAGAATGGCGGATCACCCTTATGAGGAGAGCACATGCCAGCCCAGCAGCACATGGAACGCGCCAACTTGGCGGATTTGCGCCCTACCCAGATGACGGTGGGGGCCGCTGAAGTGGCGGCCAAGCGCACGCAGTGGGCGCAGCTCAAGCCCGACGCCCGCGAGAAATTGCTGCAAAGTCACTGGTTCCCTGCCGTGCGCGGCCCGCGCGGGCGCTTTTACATCGTGGATCACCACCACCTGGGCCAGGCGCTGATCGAGGAAGCGCAGAATGATGTCTGGGTCATGCAACTGGCCGATTACAGCCATATCGATAGTCTCGGTGGCAATGCCGGTGACAACGACATGTTCTGGCGCGTGATGGAGTTTCACCACTGGGCCCACCCGTACGACGAAAAAGGGCGGCGCTGCAGTTTTTCGGCCATTCCCAAGCAACTGGGTCAGCTCAACGACGACCCCTACCGGAGTCTCGCCGGCGAGGTGCGTAAAGCCGGTGGCTATTCCAAGGATGCGGCACCGTACACCGAATTTTTGTGGGCCGATTTTTTCCGGCCGCAGTTCGACAAAAAACAGCTGAGCACCGCCGATGGCGGGGGCTTGTCGGCCGCAGCCATCAGCAAGGCCGTGGTGCTGGCCCGCAGCCCGGCCGCAGAGTTTTTGCCCGGCTGGTCCGGTACGGGGATGCAGACCGTAGCCAATCCTCACCGCAAAAAGTGAGCCGACTATGAGCCCCAAATGGGTAATGCCTAAAGGGCCTAAAGCGGCCGATTGGGTGGCCGGCCTGTCGATTGCCGGCTTGCTGCTGCCCGAGGCCGTGGCCTATGCCGGCATTGCCGGCGCACCGCCTCAGGCCGGCGTAATGGCGTTGTTTGCCGGGCTGCTGGTGTACTTTGTGCTGGGCAGCAGCCGCTTTGCCATTGTCTCGTCCACATCGTCGTCGGCTGCCGTGCTGCTGGCCGCCACGACGTCGGTGTTGCATGTGACGGATGAGCACCGCCACCTGATGGGCGTGGCCATGGTACTGGTGGCCGGCGTCATGCTGGCGCTGGCCGGCATCGCCAGGCTGGGTGCCGTTTCGCAGTTCATAGCCAAGCCGGTGCTGCGCGGTTTTGCGCTGGGGTTGGCATTAACGATTGTGGTCAAGCAGCTGCCGCTGGCCCTGGGCGTGCACCCGGCGCATAGCGATTTTCTGCGCTACCTCTGGGATGTGTTGCGCCAATGGCCGCAGTGGAACTGGTATGGCCTGACGATGATGCTGACGGCCCTGGTGTTGCTGCGGCTGCTGGGCCGCTGGAAAGCCGTGCCGGCGGCGCTCTTGGTGATTGCGGCGGGCATTGCCCTTGATGCGCTGGGTTACTGCCAGCGCTGGGGCATTGAGGCCGTGGGCACCATCGCCATCGAGAGCGCGCATCTCGCGTTGCCCGCACTGGATTGGGCCGACTGGCTGCGCGTGGGCCAGCTGGCCGTGGCCTTGGTGCTGATTATTTATGCCGAGTCGTACAGCTCGATTCGCACCCTGGCCATGCGCCACGGCGATACGGTGGCGCCCAACCGCGACCTGGTGGTGCTGGGTGCGGCGAATATGCTCTCGGCCCTGTTTCAGGGCATGCCCGTGGGAGCAGGTTATTCGGCCAGTTCGGCCAACGAGGTGGCGGGCGCCGTGAGCAAGGCCGCCAGCCTGGTGGCCTGCGCCGTGGTCGGTCTGCTGGTGTGGCAGTTGCTGCCGTGGATGGAGCGCATTCCCGAGCCGCTGCTGGCCGCCATCGTGATCCATGCCGTGGCCCATACCTTGAATCCGGCGGCGCTCAAACCCTATTTCGTCTGGCGGCGCGACCGCCTTGTGGTGCTGGTGGCATTTGTCGCCGTGATCTTGCTGGGCGTGCTCGACGGCCTGCTGGCCGCCATGGGCGCCAGCGTGCTGATGCTGCTCAAGCGCCTGGCCGATGCGCGTGTGAGCTGGCTGGGTCAGATTCCCCAGTCGCACGATTATGTGGACACCGCCCGTCACGCCGAGGCGCAGAGCGTGCCCGGCGTGCTGATTGCCCGGCCCGAAGAGCCTTTGTTCTTTGGCAATGCCGATGCCGTGTTTGTGCGCCTGCTGGCCCAAGTGGATGATCAAATCCGTTTGAAAACCGGCCTCAAGGCCGTGGTGCTGAGTCTGGAAGAATCGCCAGACCTCGACAGCACGGCCATAGAGGCCTTGACCGAATTTGCTACACAGATTGCCCAGCGCGGCCTAGTGCTAAAGCTGGCGCGCGTGAAAGATAGCGTGCGCGAGTTGCTGGGCCGGGTGAAGATTCCCACGCTGGCGGCGAGCAGTTATGTGGCCTGGAGCGTGGATGATGCGGTGACGGCGCTGGCCAGTGACTGAATCAGCTGCTCCATGTCGGACTAGGTAGTAGCCTTTTGCTATCGAAAGAAAAGCAGATGGAGCCTGTTTTTTCAAGTGTTTCAAGAAAAAATGCTTTGAAAAAAGCCTTCCAAAATGCAAGCCGCTATGAATAAAGTGGTTTGGCCCGCGACTCAGTGCTTGGCAGGCGGGTTCAGGCGCAAAGCGCAGCGAAAGCCCAGTTGCCCCAGAATGCCTGCAATGAACAGCACGGAGAAGGCGGAGAGTGAGGGGTTGTCGCCCACGCTGGCGGCCATGGTGCAGATTCCGCCCACGGCCATCTGGGCAAATCCATAGACGCCTGCGGCCGAGCCTGTCAGGTGAGGGTGTACGCCCAGCGCCTTGGCCAGAGCGGCTGGGCTGGTCATGCCTGAGCCTATGGTGAACAGAGTCATCAACGAAACGGCCAGCACGACATTGAGTTGCTGCGCCAGAGTCAGCGCCAGCAGCGCGCCCGCGCAGGCCAGGCTGAGCAAGTTGCCGCCCAGCATCAGTTTGTCGAGTGAAACGCGCTGAATCAGCTGGCGGGCCAGCACATTGCCCAGTGCCATGCCGCCCATCAGCAGCCCCAGAATCAGGCCCACTTCGGTCTTGCTGGTGTGGAGTTGCTCGATAAAGATGAAAGGCGCTGCGGCAATAAATGCATACAGAGAGGTGGTCGCACCCCCACCACCAATGGCAAAACCCAGAAACTGGGGCGAGCCCAGCAGGGTACGGTAGTCGGTGCGCACGGTGTGCCAGTTCAACTGACCTGTGGGGCGGCCGGTTTCAGGCAGCAGGCGCCATACGCAGATGGCGGTGACTAGACCCATCAAGGCCAGTGCGGCAAAGATGGAGCGCCAGCCAAACACGGCATCCAGCCCGGAGCCGATAGAGGGAGAGATGCCAGGGCCAATCATCATCATCAGGTTGAGCAGGGCCAAGCTGCCCACGGCGTTTTCAGGCGTGGCCGTATCACGCGCAATGGCGCGGCCTAGCGCCAGACCTGCGCAGCCACCCAGCGCCTGCAGCAGCCGCGCGCCAATCAGCATGTCAGTGCTGGGTGCCATGAAGGCGAGCAGACTGGCCAGTGTGTAGAGGCTAAGGCCCGCCAGAAGAACGGGGCGGCGCCCCAGCGCATCGGACATGGGGCCATAGATCAGTTGCCCCAGCGCCATGCCCATGATGTAGACGGTGATGGTCTGCTGCATCTGGCCGTTGCTGCTGCCAAGCTGTCTGGCTGCATCAGGCAGGGCTGGGATGAACATGTGCATGGCAAGAGTGCCGCCAATGGTGACCATGGCCAGCAGCCACAAGGGGGCTTTGGGAGCGGGGGAGGCAGGGCGTTGCATGAAGGGCGATTGGAGGATTGAGGCGCTGAGGGTTGCGAGACAAGGGCACTGAACTTGACGTCAGCTGTCTGGCTGCTCCCCGCCCGTGGCGATTGCCTCCATAGCGGCCATCTTGCTGAGCATGGTGTCCAGTGCGCTCAGCGTTTGATCTAGCAGCGCGGCAGGGAAGTCCTGCATGACCTCGCTGCGCACCTCGGCGACGACTTTCTTCACGGCCTCCGCCTTGTCTTGACCCGCTGGCGTGAGTTGTATCCGCTTGACTCGGCGGTCTGCATCATCCAGCCGCGCTACCCAGCCCTGCGCCTGCAAGCCATCAATCAGGCGCACGATGGAAGAACTATCCAGCGCCAGGGCCTGCGCCAGATCTTTTTGCCGCATGGCGCCCTGGCAGCGCTCCAGATGCACCAGAGGCAACCATAGCGCTTGCGTCAGACCCAATGGAGCAAGCACACGGTCGAGTGAGCGCCGCCACTGCTTGTTGACTTGCGCCATGGCAAACATGAGCTGGCGCTGGCGGTCTGACCGTGATGGGTGGCTGGGCATTATGCGGCAATTCAAATAGTTGGCATTCAAATTATTGTTCATGCATGTATTAATGCTGCCTACAGGGTTTTGCCCGCACTTGGTATTAAAAGCACGACAAGGCTTGGCAACAACGACGCACTAAGGCTTGTGTTGGCGAGCATCAAAAGAGCGCGGTTTGGCCTTTGCAGTGCCAGGGAGCCTGCGCGAGAGCAGGTGCGACATCACAACAGAATCAAACAACAGAGAATTTGCTGCAGGCATTACGCAATCGCCTTGGGGATTGGCGGAGTCTGGTGCTTGCAGCCTGTCAGTGAATGTGCTGACAGGCCGGGGCAAGGGCTGGGCTTGAGCTTCAGGGGAGCTTGCCTCGCCCCTGAATGGATGGCTTACAGACCGAGAGACTTGAGCAGATCGTCCGTGTCGTTATTGCTGGCGGTTAGGGCTGGAGCTGCTTTGGCATGGGCTTCGCGCGCCTGGGCCATGACCAGATCAGGATCGGGCTTTTCTTGTGGCTCGAAGTCCTTGATCTTGATGAATTCCATGTGGTCCACGGCCATCTCCAGATAGAAGATATTGTTGTTACCGGTATAGAAAGTGACGCGGCGGGCCTCGGGGGCGTCCAGATTGGCGTCCACGCTCAAATTGACCTGCTTGTTCAGGCGGATCATCTTGGGCTGACTTTGCGCGATATGGGTTTGCAGCTCGCGCTGTACCTTGCTGGTGAAGTCGCCCACGACCTGGTTCATCAGCTCGCCCATGACGTTGCTCACCTCGTCAGAGGTGTAGGAGTTGGCCAGATCGCTCTCTGCCATGCCCATGGAAAGCAGGTAGCTACGGTACAGCTCCATGGCTGCTTCGGCCGAGAAATTGATGATGATGAGCGCCGAAAAGCCGCCGTCAATCAGCACAAAGCAGCCAATATCAGGCTTGAGGCTGGTCTTGGTGATGCGCTGCACCATGCCTGAATACTGAATTGGGCACTGGGTGGCGACCTGCAGCACGCCCGATACGGAGTTGCACAGGGCAATCAGCACATCTTCAGTGCCGTGAATGATGGGGGCGTTGTGTGTACTCATGGCGCAAGTGATTCGATGATGCGTGATTATGTATGCAACACTTTGTCACAGCCAGAGATCGCGACGGATTACAGGCGTTCGCACTCTGTTAACGTGCCTGTTTTTGGAAAATCTGAGGTATTCATGCACAGCAAGCTGTGGCGTCTGGCCGCCGGTGCCATCTTTGTGACGAGTCTGACGGCTTGTTCTACCGTCTCCAATATGACGGGCAAGGTCTCCCAGACCTGGGACAAGACCTGGTCCAGCCTCAGCGGCAAGAAGCAGGCTGCGGGCGCAGTGCAGTCCAGGGCGGCCGAGCAAGCGCCCCTGCCATCGGGACTGAAGATCAGCAAGGAAAGCGGCCGCTGGCAGGGCCTCTACAGCCTGGAGGGCGAGACAGGTCGCTTTCAGGAGTGCGAGTCCGGTCAGTTCATTGCCGTGCTGCCCGAGGCCGATAACGTGTTGCTGGAGCAGGCCTACCTGAACACGCGCAGCAATGCGGCAGTGAGCATGCTGGCCGAGGTGCAGGGCCGCGTGGTGGAGCGCCCGGTCAGCGACCCGGTGCTGGCACAGCAAGGTCGCAAAATGCTGGCGCTGCGTGTGGAGCGCTTTGTCAGCCTGTCTAGCCAATCGACTTGTGCCAACGGCAAGTCCAGCTGGTGATCGCGCAGAACCCATAAAAAAGAACCGGCACTCATGGCCGGTTCTTTTTTGATAGCTGCTTACGCTTTATTGATAAGCGCTGAGGTCAGTTTTGATGCTTATTTCTGAGCCGCGGCGCGTGCCTGGTCCAGCCAGCCGTCAAAGGTTTTCTGGTGTGCCTTGATCCAGCTGTCTACATGGCGGTTGATGTCGGCGGGCTTGCTCTCTCCATCGTTGAGCAGGCGGTTCTGCTGGCTGATGTCGTTGAGAGGGATCTGCATGACTTCGAACAGTTTGCCGGCAGCCGGGTTCTTTTCTACCCAGACCTTGTTCGCCACGATGTACTCGTTATTGAGCGGGAAACCGTAGTTGCGGCCGTTGGGCAGCTTGGTGTCCGTACCCGCCTGCACGCCGGGCATGGATGAAAAAGGCACCTGCAGCCACACTACCTCATGGCCTGGGCGCAGCACATTGCTGAGCCAGTAGGGCGTCCACGCGTAATACAGCACGGGCTTACCTGCCTTGAAGCGCGACAGCGTGTCTGCAATCAGGGCGGGGTAGTTTCCCTGTGTGTAGCTGACGGTGTTCTTCAGGCCAAAGGCATTGATCTGGTGCGCCACCACGGCTTCACCGCCCCAGCCTGCGTTGGGGCCTATGAGGTCGGCCTTGCCGTCGCCGTTCATGTCAAACAGCGCAGCCAGCTTGGGGTCTTTGAGTTGATCGAGGCGGCTGATCTTGTAGGCGTCCGCAGTCTTTTTGTCGATCACGTAACCCTGCGCAGCACCTGCCGAGTACACGCCTTTGCGCGATAACTTGGCATCGCCACCGGCTTGCTTGTAGAACTCGGCATGGTGCGGATTCCAGTGATTGGCCATAAAGGTGGCATCGCCATTGGCAACGGCCAAATGGATCAGCGGATAGTCCAGCTCTTCCCAGGGCTTGACGGTGTAGCCCAGTTGCTGAAGCGCCTTCATCACCAGCAGGGTCTGAAAGTTCTCTTCCGCCAGCGCACTCTTGACGGGCAGTACCGTAATGCCCTTGCCCGGCAGTGCTGCGTCTGGTGAATTCTGACCTGCTGCCCAGCTGCTTGTGTGGCTCAGGCCAAGTACAACTGTGGTGGCGGTGGCTGCTGCAGCCAGAAGCCACTGGCGTTTGGCGAGTCGGGGCGATGTCATGGTTTGCACAGTCTTGATCATTGTTGTTATTTCTCCTTGCGGTTGCTGGGCCGGTTGGCCCGAAAAAAAACGGCAGCCGCCAAAGCGGTCGCCGTCATCTGTCTGGTCTGAGTCGATCAGGGCTTTTTGGCGGCGGCCAGAGCCTGGCTGATCCAGTCATCAAAGGTCTTTTGATGAGCCTTGATCCAGTTGTCGGTGTGGCGATCAATGTCCGATTGCTTGTTCTGCCCCTGGCTCATCATGAAGTTCTGGGCGTTGATATCGCCCACGGGCAGCTTGATGATTTCAAACAGTTTGGCGGCGGCAGGGTTCTGCTCGGCCCAGGTCTTGTTGGCCACGATCTGCTGGCTGTTGGCGATGAAACCGTAGTTTTTGCCGTTGGCCAGCTTGGTGTCCGTGCCGGACTGCTCGCCGGGCAGGGCTGAGAAGGGCACTTCCAGCCACACCACATCCTTGCCGGGTTTGAGCACATTGCTCACCCAGTAAGGCGTCCAGGTGTAGTAAAGAATGGGCTTGCCCGCCTGGTAACGGGTAATGGTGTCCGCCATCAGTGCCGAGTAAGTGCCTTGCTTGTGTGTGACGGTATCGCGCAGCTTGTAGGCAGTGAGCTGGTGCTCAATCATGGCTTCGCAGCCCCAGCCGGGCGTGCAGCCGGTCAGATCGGCCTTGCCATCACCGTCGGTGTCAAACAGCTTGGCAATCTCGGGCTTTTGCAACTGCCCCAGATTGGTGATGCCATAGGCCTGCGCCGTCTTTTTGTCGATCAGATAGCCCTGAGCTGCATTGGCTGAGAAAACGCCCTTGCGGTAGAGCTTGGCGTCGCCGCCCGCGTTCTTGTAATAGTCAGCGTGCAGCGGGTTCCAGTGGTTGGCCATAAAGGTCGCATCCCCATTCGCCAGCGCAATATGGGCGGTGGGGTACTCCACCTCTTTCATGGGCTGCACTTCGTAGCCCAGCTTTTCCAGAGCCTTCATGACCAGCTCGGTCTGGAAGGTTTCCTCTGCAATCGAGCTTTTGAGGGGCGTTACTTTTACGCCCTTGCCGGGAAGACCGTCAGCGGCAAAGGCGTTTGTGCCAGCCAGTGCCATGGTGGCTGCGGCCGTGCTGGCAAGCAGCCAGCGACCCAGGTTCTGGCGCATGCGGGGGGCGTTTTGAGTCATGTTCATATGTCCTCCTCGTTTTTTTGGGTTCAAACCGCAGCGGGCTTGGCGGGTTCAGCGCTGCGCTGTGGCGCGGGAGCTGCTTGAGGCTTTTTCAACAGACGCATAACGACCCCGGCGGGGCCAGTCGCCCACCAGCGGGCACTGCCGCGTTTGGGCTCGCCCATGGCTTGGGTGATGCGGTCAAGCACGATGGCCAGCAGCACAATGCCCAGACCGCCTACAGTGGCCAGACCCATATCCAGGCGACCAATGCCGCGCAGCACCATCTGACCCAGACCACCCACGGCGATCATGGAAGCGATGACCACCATGGAAAGCGACAGCATCAGCGCCTGATTGATACCCGCCATGATGGAGGGCATGGACAGTGGCAGCTGCACCTTCCACAGCAACTGTGCGGGCGATGCGCCATAAGCGCGGCTGGCTTCGATCAGGTCGGGGCGCACCTGGCGAATGCCCAGATTCGTCAGGCGAATCAGTGGCGGCAGCGCAAACACAATGGTCACGATGACGCCGGGTACGTTGCCAATGCCAAACAGCATGACCACGGGCACCAGATAGACAAAAGCCGGCGTGGTCTGCATGGCGTCCAGCAGGGGGCGCGTCCAGCGTTGGGCGCGGTCGCTGCTGGCCAGGAAAATACCTGCGGGCAGGCCGATCACGATGCAGAAGAACAGCGAGGTCAGCACCAGCGCCAGAGTGACCATGGCCTCAGGCCAGATGCCTAGTACAGCCACGCCCAGCAGGGACAGTGCCGCGCCGATGGCCAGCTTGCGGCCCGCAAACTGCCAGGCCAGCAAGGCAATCAGCAGTACCAGCACAGGCATGGGAATGGTCTGCAGCACATCGGTCACGCCGTTGAGCGTGGCGTCAATAGGCGTGCGAACGGCCTGAAAGAAAGGGCGGAAATGGTCGACCACCCACGCCAGGCCGTGGTTGATGGAGTCCTGCACGGGCAGGCCTTCGGTGGTGATCTGGTGCCAGAGATGGCCGATGCCGCCGTCATGCTCGGGAATATCGGTGGGCGAGGGAGCGCTAAGCCAGTCAGAGCTGGTGCTGGCCGTGTCAGGCTCAGCATAGGATGCGGCCCAAGGGTCTGCGCTGGCGGTGCTTTCAGGGGAGGGTGTGTTCACCGGCTCTATGGCGGGAGCCGAGGCTGCCGCCCACGGATCTTCAAAAGCGGCGCTGGCTGTGGCGCTGTCGGTTACGGGGTTGTTCAGTGCGTTGTCGTTCAAATCGGCTCCCTCCTTACTGCGCTGCGCTATGGGCAGCTTGTGTTTGCGGTGATGTGTGCTGAACGGCCTGGAAGTTTGTGTCCAGCTTGACGGGTGGAATCTCCTTCTGAGGCGGCGGCACGGGCGGTGTGGCACGGTCCAGGAACTTCAGCATGGTCGTGCGGCTGATGACGCCCAGGTACTTTCCATCCTCATCCACCACAGGCAGTGGGAAGGGGGGCGCGGCCACGGCACCAAACAGCTCGGCGACAGGTGTGTTGCTGGCAATGGGCTGCACGTCAGGGATAAAGGCATGCTTCAGTCCCAGCATTCCGTCGTGGCCTTGCAGCGCATCGCGCAGTGACTGCGACGAGACCACACCCAGAAAGCGCTTGCGTGTGTTGAGCACATAGGCGTAGTCGCGGTCGGAGTCTTCCAGCAGGCGCAGCGCAGCGCGGCAGCCGCGGTCACTGCTCTCGGAAATCACGGTCAGTGCCTGGCGGGCAATGTCAGATGCCTTGAACACGGCCGCAGCATCCACGCCCTGAATAAAGGTGCGCACATAGTCATTGGCCGGGTTGCGCAGAATTTCATCAGGCGTGCCGACCTGCTGCACCATGCCGTCCTTCATGATGGCGATACGGTCGCCAATGCGCATGGCTTCATCCAGATCGTGGGAGATGAAGACGATGGTGCGGCGCTTGATTTCCTGCAGGCGCAACAGCTCGGACTGCATCTCGGTACGGATGATGGGGTCGAGTGCGGAAAACGCCTCGTCCATGAGCAAGATAGACGGGTCAGATGCCAGTGCACGGGCCAGACCAACGCGCTGCTGCATGCCGCCCGACAGCTCATCGGGGTAGCTGGCGCCCCAGCCGCCCAGGCCCACTTGCTCCAGCGCATCCTGCGCCTGCTTCTGGCGTGTGGCGCGGTCCACGCCTGCCAGCTCCAGGCCAAAGGCCGTGTTGTCCAGCACCGTCAGGTGAGGCATTAGCGCGAAGGACTGAAACACCATGGAGATGTCTTTGCGGCGCAGAGCGCGCAGCTCTTTGTCGCTGAGCGCGTTGATGTCCTGGCCGTCCACCAGAATGCGGCCGCTGGTGGGCTCGATCAGGCGATTGAGCATGCGCACCAGCGTGGACTTGCCCGAGCCCGACAGGCCCATGACGACAAAGATTTCACCAGCTTCGATGGTGAAGTGGGCGTCGAATACGCCGATGGATTGCCCGGTCTGGGCAAGAATTTCTTGCTTGCTCAGGCCCTGTTTCACAAGGTTGAGCGCGGTTTTCGAATCATTGCCGAAGACCTTGAAGACATGATCAATAGCGATTTGCTTGGCCACTGTGGCGTTCTCCTTTGGATGAGATGGAACACAGTCCAGCGCCTACAACCGGCAATGCCGGTAGGCGCTGGCGCACAAGCCAAAATGAGCCCTGATGCTGCAGCTCAGCCCGGCCTTTTGGGCAGGACTGCACGATGCAGATGGCGCCATGGCGGCGCCGGTGATTCAGCCCGGATGGCACAAGCGAGGTGTGCGCAAGAGCTGTCAAATGTAAAGAAGCGGGTGGCTGGCACCAGGTGTACCGACTGGCACGCCTATGCGCTGCTTCTTGTCAGGCTAGCTTCCGGTGCTTTAGACCGGAAGAAGCCCCCATGCATCAGGACCGTGTTTCGGCCCGGTTGACGGGGCTGCGCCAAAGGAGCGAAAAGCTCCTGAAATTGACACAACGATCCGCCGGGGAGTGAGTCAGCCGTCTTTAAAAAATACGGTGACGACCTGCGCGGCAGGTTGTAAATGACTTTTTAATATATCGAACTGAGTTTTATGCGTCAAATCGAGCTGTAAGCATTGGGTGCTTAGCAGGCATGAAATCATGGACTTGAAACATTTGCATACCCTAAAAACAGAGCAACAAGTGATTGATAGATAAGGGCTTGCTGCAGATTTATAGTTTTTTTTAACGGGTTGTCAGCTTTTGATGGTTTTTGCATTGTCCAGAGGCCATAAAAAGCCCCGCCATGGCGAACCATGCGGGGCTTTCAGGGACGTGGCTGGATTACCAGGACTTAGTGCTGGTGGGCGCTCTGTGTCAGCTTGTCCGTCAGCGCAATGGCCAGCGCGCTGAGCAGGAAGACCACGTGGATGATGGTCTGCCACATCAGCACCTGCACCTCGTAGCTGCCCGCGTTGATGAAGCTCTTGAGCAGGTGGATGGAGCTGATGCCGATGATGGACAGCGCCAGCTTGACCTTGAGCACCGAGGCGTTCACATGGCTCAGCCACTCGGGCTGGTCGGGGTGAGACTCAAGACCCATGCGGCTGACAAAGGTTTCGTAGCCACCAACGATGACCATGATCAGCAGGTTGGAGATCATCACCACGTCGATCAGCGCCAGCACCACGAGCATGATGATGGTCTCGTTGAGATGGGTGATCTGCACATCGCTCTTGTAGCCAATGTTGGTGATCAGAGCCTGCAGGGCTTCTTTGTTGCCGAAGACGGCCTCGACCAGATGCCATAGCTCCAGCAGAAAGTGCCAGACATAGACCCCCTGTGCTGCAATCAGCCCCAGATACAGGGGTAGCTGCAGCCAGCGGCTGGCAAAGATCAGCGAGGGCAGAGGTCGCAGCGCAGCCGGGGCTTGATGGCTCGCCTTAGGTGGTTTGGAGGATGAGGTGCCTGCTTCGTCGGAGTGGATGCGGCTCATGATGTGTGTGCGGGTACGGCCGATGAGGCCGTTGAAGGAGGAGGGCGATGGGGCGCCGCCACCTTGAAAGACTGGTTTTGATGGGGCCGCGTCCCGGACTGGCTGTGCCTATGAGGTCAGGCAGCGTCTTGCGCCGCCCGCCGCTGGCAGCAGGTGGGCGATTCTAAGGGTTTGTTCTGGGGTGTTTTGACAAAATTGCAAGCAAATCAAGACTGTATGTGCGCTTGCTGCTGCAAAAATGGGAGTGAATCGCCGGTTTGCTGACTCAGAAAATCTGGATGCTCATTTCAGTCAGTGGCATGTAAGACCGAGCCTTGACAGTACACCCACAATAATTTCATTGCTTATGCATCAGGAGACAAAACGATGAGCACAGCGACATCACCCATCGAATCCGTACTGGTGGAAAACCGTGTTTTTCCGCCCCTGCGGACTTTGCTGCCAAGGCCCGTATCTCGGGCATGGCTCAGTACCAGGCCCTGTGCGATGAGGCCGAGCGTGACTACGAAGGCTACTGGGCGCGATTGGCCCGCGAGAACGTGCAGTGGACCAAGCCCTTCACACAGGTGCTCGACCAGAGCAACCCGCCGTTCTACAAATGGTTTGCCGACGGCGAGCTGAACGCCAGCGCCAACTGTCTGGACAAGCACATGGGCACGCCCGTGGAGAACAAGACGGCCATCATCTTTGAAGCCGATGGCGGCGAAGTCACCAAGGTCACCTATAAGGAAATGCTGGCCCGCGTCAGTCAGTTCGCCAACGCCCTCAAGGCGCGCGGCGTGCAAAAGGGTGACCGTGTGCTGATCTACATGCCCATGACCATTGAGGGCGTGGTGGTCATGCAGGCCTGCGCGCGCATTGGTGCCACGCATTCTGTGGTGTTTGGCGGCTTCTCGGCCAAAGCCGTGCAAGAGCGCATTGTGGACGTGGGTGCCACTGCCGTTATCACCGCCAACTACCAGATGCGCGGTGGCAAAGAGCTGCCGCTCAAAGCCATCGTGGACGATGCCATTGCGCTGGGTGGCTGTGAAGCCATCAAGACCGTCTTCGTCTACGAGCGCACGGCCACAGCCTGCAATATGGTGGAAGGGCGTGATCTGAGCTTTGCCCAGGCGCTGGCCGGGCAGTCCACCGAATGCGAGGCGGTGCCTGTCAACGCTGAGCACCCGTTGTTCATCCTCTACACCAGCGGCTCCACCGGCAAGCCCAAGGGCGTGCAGCACGCCACCGGCGGCTATGTGCTGTGGGCCAAGCAGACGTTTGAGTGGACGTTTGACGCCAAGGACAGCGATGTCTTCTGGTGCACGGCTGACATTGGCTGGATCACCGGTCACAGCTATGTGGCCTACGGCCCGCTGGCCGCAGGTGCGACGCAGATTGTGTTTGAAGGCGTGCCCACCTTCCCCAATGCGGGCCGCTTCTGGCAGATGATCGAGCGCCACAAATGCTCCATCTTCTACACTGCGCCCACGGCCATTCGCTCGCTGATCAAGGCAGCGGAGTCGGATGAAAGCGTGCACCCCAAGAACTGGGATTTGAGCAGCCTGCGTCTGCTGGGTTCGGTGGGTGAACCCATCAATCCCGAAGCCTGGATGTGGTACTACAAGAACATCGGCAAGGAAAAGTGCCCCATCGTGGACACCTTCTGGCAGACCGAAAACGGCGGTCACATGATCACGCCGCTGCCCGGTGCCACGCCGCTGGTGCCCGGCTCCTGCACCCTGCCACTGCCCGGCATTGCGGTGGCCATTGTGGATGAGGCGGGTAATGAAATTCCCAACGGCTCGGGCGGCATTCTGGTAGTGAGAAAGCCCTGGCCTTCGATGATTCGCAATATCTGGGGTGACCCAGAGCGCTTCAAGAAGAGCTACTTCCCCGAAGAGCTCAAGGGCTACTACCTTGCTGGCGACGGTGCGGTGCGCAGCGAAGACCGTGGTTACTTCCGCATCACCGGCCGTATTGATGACGTGCTCAACGTCTCAGGCCACCGCATGGGCACCATGGAGATCGAGTCTGCACTGGTCGCCAAGACCGACCTGGTGGCTGAAGCCGCCGTGGTGGGCCGCCCCGACGACCTGACCGGTGAAGCCATCTGCGCCTTTGTGGTGCTCAAGCGCGGCAAGCCTACCGGCGAAGAGGCCAAGCAGATTGCTGCCGAGCTGCGCAACTGGGTGGCCAAGGAGATCGGCCCCATCGCCAAGCCCAAGGACATCCGCTTTGGCGACAACCTGCCCAAGACTCGCAGCGGCAAGATCATGCGCCGCCTGCTGCGCTCGCTGGCCAAGGGTGAGGCGATTACGCAAGATACCTCGACGCTGGAGAATCCTGCCATCCTGGATCAATTGTCCGAAGTCAATTGATCTGACTGCTCAATGACGACAAAGCCGCTGTTTGCAGCGGCTTTGTCGTTTCTGGCTCCGGCTGACTTGGTAGCGTGCGTTCTTGGGTTAAAACAGGGCATCTCAGAGACAAGGAGAAGACCATGAACTTTCGCACCATTTGCATTGCCATCATCGTGGCTTTTATCGCCGTGCTGGCGGCTTTTAACTGGACGGCACTTTCAACCCCTAGCACGGTATCGTTGGGCGTGACGACGATTGAGGCCCCGCTGGGCTTGCTGATGCTGGCGCTGACCACTTTGCTCAGCGTTTTCTTCATCGCCTATGTGCTGTGGATGCAGGGCTCGGTGCTGATGGAAGCGCGTCGCCACGCCAAGGAAATGCAGAGCCAGCGCGATCTGGCGGACAAGGCTGAGGCATCGCGCTTTACCGAGCTGCGCGGCGTGCTGGAAGCGCTGCATGCCAAGGATAAAGAGGCGTTGATGGCTCGCCTTGATGTGCTGGAGGTCCATCTGGTGCAGCGTGCTCAGGAGTCGGACAACAGCACGGCGGCTTATGTGGGGCAGCTGGAGCAGCAACTGCACAATATCAACCGCCTTTGATTCAAGATTGATAGCTGCTTTCGCCTGATTAGCAAGTGCTAGAGGCTAAAAAGGCATGAAAAAAGCCGCTGCATTGCAGCGGCTTTTTTGTGAGGCGACCTGAATTACTTCTTGTCGTTGCCCAGCTGGGGCAGTGCGTTGGAGCTGCTCACGCTCAGCAGGCCAGCCTGCGAGTAGATGGCCAGCTTGGCGCGGGTGTCGATCAGGTCCAGGTTGCGCATGGTCAGCTGACCGATACGGTCGATGGGGCTGAAAGGCGCATCTTCGACCTTTTCCATGGACAGACGCTCGGGAGCGTAAGTCAGGTTGGGCGACTCGGTGTTCAGGATCGAGTAGTCGTTGCCGCGGCGCAGTTCCAGCGTCACGGTGCCGGTCACGGCGCGGGCCACCCAGCGCTGCGAGGATTCGCGCAGCATGATGGCCTGAGGGTCAAACCAGCGGCCCTGGTACAGCAGACGGCCCAGACGCAGGCCGTTGATGCGGTACTGCTCAATGGTGTCTTCGTTATGGATGCCGGTCACCAGACGCTCGTAGGCGATGTGCAGCAGGGCCATGCCGGGGGCTTCGTAGATGCCGCGGCTCTTGGCTTCGATGATGCGGTTTTCGATCTGGTCGCTCATGCCCAGGCCGTGGCGGCCACCGATGCGGTTCAGCTCGAGGAAGACTTCGACAGCGTCGGTGTATTCCTTGCCGTTGATGGCCACGGGGCGGCCTTCGTCGAACGTGATGGAGACTTCTTCAGCCTTGACTTCGACTTCAGGCTTCCAGAAGGCCACGCCCATGATGGGGTTCACGATGCGAATGCCGGAGTTCAGGAATTCCAGATCCTTGGCTTCGTGGGTGGCGCCCAGCATGTTGGAGTCGGTGGAGTAGGCCTTTTCAGCCGACATCTTGTAGCCGAAACCTTCCTTGGTCATGAAGGCCGACATTTCAGCGCGACCGCCGAGTTCGTCGATGAAGGTGCTGTCCAGCCAAGGCTTGTAGATCTTCAGATCAGGGTTGGTCAGCAGACCGTAGCGGTAGAAGCGCTCGATGTCGTTGCCCTTGAAGGTCGAGCCATCGCCCCAGATGTTGACGTCGTCTTCCTTCATGGCAGCCACCAGCATGGTGCCGGTCACAGCGCGGCCCAGGGGGGTGGTGTTGAAGTAGGTGATGCCACCGGTGGAAATGTGGAAAGCACCGGACTGGATAGCGGCAATGCCTTCGTTGGCCAGCTGAGGGCGGCAGTCGATCAGGCGGGCCTTTTCAGCGCCGTATTCCATTGCCTTGCGAGGGATCTCGTCGTAGTCGGCTTCGTCGGGCTGACCCAGGTTGGCGGTGTAAGCGTAGGGCACAGCGCCCTTGTTCTTCATCCAGCGCAGAGCGGCGGAGGTGTCCAGACCGCCGGAGAAGGCGATGCCGACCTTCTGGCCGACGGGAACATTTTGCAGAATGGTTTCCATGAGATTTCTCTTCAAAGTGATAGCTGCAAGCGCTTGATGAATAAGCGTTTGGGGCTGAAAAGGCTTGAAATTTCTATGCCTGTATCAGGCACTGCTCCAACGCGGATTAAGCGTAATGGCAGATGTAGTGATAGGCCTCGGTCACGCGAATGTCGAACTTGGAATTCGCGGGGATATGGAAGCTTTCGCCTGCCGCAGACTTCTTCCACTCATCGCTGCCGTCGAGCTTGTACTCGCAGGCGCCGCCCACGCATTCCATGATTTCTGCGGCAGCGGTGCCAAAAGTCAGGGTCGCGGGCAGAACCACGCCGACCGACTTCTTGGTGCCGTCAGCCAGAGTGAAGCTGTGGCTGACGCACTTGCCGTCAAAGTAAACATTGGCCTTGGTGGTGAGGCTGACGTGGTCGATGGTTTCGGTGGTCATGGAAGAAGTACGCTGAGCGTGGTCGAAGGTCAAAACCTCTGATTTTAGGCCACGAGATTTGTACCTGTGCGAATGCTTGGCAAAGGCAGGAAAAACAAGAGCCCCGTAGTGGGGCTCTTGCTCAGTTTTTGCAACCGATTGGGCGCGGATCAGCGGCGCCAGCCGTGACCACCACCATGTCCATGGTTGGGGCGGTAACCACCGCCGTAACCCCGGTAATAGTAACTAGGGCGCGTGGCGTAGTAGGCACCGGCACCAATGACAGCGCCCAACAGCAGGGGGCCGACATAGTCAGTTGCCGAATAGCTGGAGCCGGCCGAATACGTGGGCGCTACCGGCTGCGGTGCGTAATAGTTGCTTGGGTAGCCGGCTTGATAACCATTTGGGTAATCGCTGGGGTAGCCAGTCTGGTAGCTGCCCTGAGTGTTTTGCGGGTAGCTGGTCGAATAAGCGCCTTGCACCGGAGCCTGGTTGCTGTAGTAACCGTTGTTGCTGTAAGTGCTGTTGTTGGCGGCAGGCTGCACATTCAGCGCAATCCACTTGCCGGGCGGCTCGGTTGTCTGTGTGGTGTAGCTGCGCCCGTTGTACTCATAGGTTACGTTGTAGCCCACGGTACGGTTCTGATAGAAGGTCTGTGTGCTGCATTGGCGCACAGTCTGGTACTGGGCAGGGCCAGTCGCTTCGACCTGATTGCCCAGCATGGCACCGCCGATCAGGCCTGCACCTGTGGCTGCTGCACGACCGCCGCCGCCGCCAATGGCATTGCCCAGCAGACCGCCTGCAATGGCTCCGACCACCGCGCCCGCGCCGCTTGGGCGGGGGGCGACTGCCACTTGCTGGTCATTGCACACTTGCTGAGGCACGGCAACTTGCTGCGTGATGGGGGTGGAAGAAAGCACGCGGCCTTGCTCCTGGGCAAATGCACCGGTTGCTGCAGCGGCTGTGAAAGTCAAAACTGCCAGAGTTTTCATGAACATCTCTCCTGTCTCTGAGGCTATAACGCGCCAGATCACGAAAAAGTTTATGGGATCTGCGTGAATCCGATGACTCTGCAGGGTAAAACTAGGTAAAGCAATGTGTGAATGTGAGTAATTGCTTATTCCTTGATGAAGGCCTGCCAGTCATCTGCCTTGAATCCGACCGTGATTTTCCCGTCGGCCCATTCCACCACGGGGCGTTTGATCGTGCTGGCGTGCTCCTGCATCACGGCAGCTGCGCTGACTGCATCGACTGCGCTGGCTTTGGTGTCTTCATCGAGCTTGCGCCAGGTGGTGCCCTGGCGGTTAAGCAGTTTTTCCCAGCCCACGGCCTGCATCCAGTCGGGCAGACGTTCGGCGGGAACGCCTTGTTTTTTGAAGTCATGAAACTGGTAAGTGATGCCTTGCTCACTCAGCCAGACTCGTGCCTTCTTGACAGTGTCGCAGTTAGGAATGCCATAGACAGTGGTGATCTTGCTCATGAGGTATCAGCTTCAGTGAAACGGTTGGAGTTGGATGTAACGTATTTGCCATGTGCCAGAGCTCATAGGGCCTCTGGCTGTCGGCGACAATAGCGCCCAGTATGCACACCACATTTCCCACCTTGGATGCATGGCTTGCTTATTGCGAGCGCCTGCATCCCCAGAACATTGCCCTAGGTCTGGATCGCGTGCGTGAAGTCGCACAGCGCATGGGCCTGAAATTCGATTGCCCGGTCATCACGGTGGCTGGCACCAATGGCAAGGGCTCAACCTGTGCCATGCTCGAAGCCGTGGCCCTGCAGTCCGGCTACCGCCCCGGTGTCTACACCTCCCCCCATCTGGTTCACTTTGAAGAGCGCTGCCGTATTGGCGGTGAAATCGTCAAGGCCGCTGAGCTGCTGCCGCACTTTGAAGCCGTAGAGCAGGCCAGAGTGAAGGGTGGTGAAGAGGTTGCGCTCACTTACTTTGAATTCACTACGCTGGTCATCATGCACTTGATGAGCCAGTCCAAGCTGGATGTAGCGATTCTGGAAGTCGGTCTGGGCGGTCGCCTTGATGCCACAAACATTGTGGATGCCGACTGCGCCATCATCACCAGCATCGACCTCGACCACATGGAGCTGCTGGGCCCGGATCGCGAAAGTATCGGACGCGAGAAGGCGGGCATCATGCGTGCAGGTCGCCCTGTCATCGTCAGCGACCCCGTACCCCCGCAAAGCGTAATTGACCATGCTGCTGAGATCGGTGCCGAGCTTTGGCGCTTTGGCAAAGACTTCAATTACGACGGTGATAAGCAGCAATGGGGCTGGGCTGGCCGCAGCCGCCGCTATGCGGGTCTGGCTTATCCAGCGCTGCGTGGTGCCAATCAGCTGATGAACGCCTCTGGAGTGCTGGCAGCCTATGAAGCCATTCGCAGCAAGCTGCCCGTGACTGCGCAGGCAGTGCGCACAGGCCTGTCCATGGTGGAGCTGCCCGGTCGCTTCCAGATTATTCCGGGTCAGCCCACATTGGTGCTGGATGTCGCTCACAACCCGCACTCGGTGGCGGCGCTGACGGCTAATCTGGATGCTATGGGCTACTTTCCGACCACGCATGTCGTCTTCGGTGCCATGGCTGACAAGGATTGGGAGCCCATGCTCACCAAGGTGGGTCCGCTGATTGACCGCTGGTACTTCACCGATCTGCCCACACCGCGTGCAGACTCAGCAGAAGGCCTCAAGGCCAAACTCGAGCAATTGCAGGCCAAGGGCGTGATTCGCAAAGATGTGAGCATGCAAACCTTTGCCAATCCGCAGCAGGCACTGGATGCCGCTGTAGAGGCAAGCGATGCCGCTGATAGAATCGTGGTCTTTGGATCGTTCTTCACCGTCGGCGGAGTGCTGCAACATGGCACACCTCGTCTGAACGCCAAACACCTGGCTCATTGAGCCTGCGGTCAGCCGTCCGGGCTTATGTCCGGCGACTGACCTCAACCTGTCCAAATTCATGGCACTTTTCAATTTCCGTTGGCCTGGCAAAAAAGACGATGCCGAGTCTGTGGCTGGAGCCAAGCGCCCCAGCCGCCTGGCCCAAGGCGAAAGCGTGGATGACATGCGCCGCCGCGCACGTCATCGCCTCATCGGCGCTGCTGCGCTGGTGCTGATTGGTGTGGTGGGATTTCCGTTGTTGTTTGATACGCAACCGCGTCCCATCCCTGTCAATATACCCATTGAAATTCCAGATCAGGCGAATTCTGCCCCAGAGGTGGTGCCCGGCACTTCCTCTGGTCGCGTTGCAGCCAATGCTTCTTTGGATGATGGCGAAGAGGTTCTTGCTCCATCAAGAGCGGCTGCGCCAGCTCCATCTGCTGCGTCCGTACCCGTGGCTGGCGCAGTTGCAACAGCGGCTGCTGTTGGGGCTTCTGCGGTAGTTGCTTCTCAGTCCAAGCCAGAAGCGAAGCCTGAACCTAAGCCGCAGCCCAAGCCCGAGGTCAAGCCTGAGCGCAAACCCGAGCCGAAGCCAGAGTCGAAACCTGAACCCAAGCCAGAAAAGCCCAAGGCGGAAGTTAAAAAGCCTGAGCCCGAGGTCAAGAAGCCTGAAGCCAAGCCCGAGCCAAAGCACAGGCCTGAAAAGGCCGATGAAGCTGCTCGTGCCCGCGCATTGCTGGAAGGTCGTTCCGCGCCAGAAGCGGCTGTGGCCAAGGATAACTCTGCTGGCAATGAGCGCTTTATCGTGCAGATTGGTGCTTTTGCTGAAGTTAGCAAGGCCAATGAGATCAAGGGCAAGCTCGGTAGTGGTGCGTTTACGCAGTCTGTAGATACCAAAGACGGCACGCGCACACGTGTACGAATGGGGCCTTTCAAGAGCCGTGAAGAGGCGGATAAGGCTGCAGCCAGAGCCAAGGGGCTGGGTTTTCCAGCATCGGTGTTCAAGGGCTGATTTGAGTTTTTGCGCGACGTTTTTGACTGATGACCACGCTGGACTGGATTTTTATCGCCGTATTGCTGGGCTCCATGCTGTTGGGTGCCTGGCGCGGTCTGGTCTATGAAGTCTTGTCTTTGGTGGGCTGGGTGGTCGCTTTCATGGTGGCGCGTACCTGGGCGCAAGAGGTAGCCGTGTGGTTACCGCTGGATGGCTGGGATATGCAACTGCGCTATGCGGCAGGTTTTGTCTTGCTGATGGTGGGAGCCATGTTTGCCTGGGGTGTGATCTCCTGGTTGTCAAAGCAACTGATCGAGGCGGTGGGGCTGAGGCCGGTGGACCGCACTCTGGGTGCCTTGTTTGGTGTCTTGCGTGGCGGCTTGCTGCTTCTGGTACTGGCGCTGGTCATTCAGTACACCCCGCTGCACAAGGCGCAGTGGTGGCTGGATTCCGCTTTGGCACCTTGGTTGTCTGCGGCGCTGGGTTGGGTTTTGCCGGCTTTGCCGCCGGAGTGGGAGCAGTATTTGCCTGGGGCGGCTTCTTGAAGAAGAGTTTTTTGTCGCAATTTACGTGAGTGAAGAGTGGCTAAAGTGTTTGCTGTAAAACGCAGTGAGCGCTGACGTTGATTTGGCTTTGGCGCGATCCGCCATGCCGGATTTCAAAGCGCAGGCTAGCCAATGGGTGGCGAAGCAGGCGAGTGTGGCGAAGAGCAATCTTCGCGAACAGATGGAACGCAACTATGTGTGGAATCGTTGGTGTGGTGAGCACCGCACCCGTGAATCAGCTGATTTATGACGCCTTGCTGCTGCTGCAGCACCGCGGGCAAGATGCAGCCGGCATCGTGACCCAACAAGAACGCAAGTTCTTCATGCACAAGGCCAAGGGCATGGTGAAGGACGTGTTCCGCACCCGCAATATGCGCGCTCTGCCCGGTAATGTGGGTCTGGGTCAGGTGCGTTACCCCACGGCGGGTAATGCATCCAGCGAAGAAGAGGCTCAGCCCTTCTATGTGAATGCGCCCTTCGGCATTGTCATGGTGCACAACGGCAACCTCACCAATGCCAAGCAGCTGCGCCGTGAACTGGCCGATAACGACCACCGTCACACCAATACTGAGAGCGACTCTGAAGTGCTGCTCAACGTGCTGGCCCACGAAATTGGTCGCGCCTCCAGCGGTGCTCCGCTGGAGAGCAAAGATATTTTTGAAGCGGTTCGTGCGGTGCACAAGCGCATCAAGGGCTCGTACTCCGTGATCGCTCTGATCGCTGGCTACGGCTTGCTGGCTTTCCGCGATCCCTTCGGTATTCGCCCTCTGTGCATGGGTCGCGGTGCGGATGGCTCCATCATGCTGGCCAGCGAATCGGTAGCGCTGGAAGGCACCTCGCAAGTGTTCGAGCGTGATATCGCCCCCGGCGAAGCGATTTTTGTGCACGACGATGGCCGCGTTGAAAGTCAGCAATGCTCTGAAAAGAGCCAGCTGAACCCTTGCGTGTTCGAGTATGTGTATCTGGCGCGTCCAGACTCCACCATGGATGGTATTTCGGTTTATCAGGCCCGCCTGAACATGGGTGAGACCTTGGCCAAGCGCGTGGTCTCGATGGTTCCGCCCAATGAAATCGATGCAGTGATTCCTATCCCTGAGTCGAGCCGCCCCAGCGCGATGCAGCTGGCGCAGTTGCTGGGCAAGCCTTACCGCGAAGGTTTTGTGAAGAACCGCTACGTGGGCCGCACCTTCATCATGCCGGGCCAGGGTGCGCGCAAGAAATCGGTACGCCAGAAGCTCAATGCCATTGGCAGCGAGTTCAAGGGCCGCAATGTGCTGCTGGTGGATGACTCCATTGTGCGTGGCACCACCTCCAAGGAAATCGTGCAGATGGCACGCGATGCCGGTGCCAACAAGGTGTATCTGGCATCGGCTGCGCCACCCGTGCGTCACCCTAATGTGTACGGCATTGACATGCCCACACGCTCCGAGCTGGTGGCCCATGGCCGCAGCGTTGAAGAAATTCGCCAAGTCATTGGCTGCGACGCACTGATTTATCAGGACGTGGACGCCATGAAGCAGGCTGTGGGCAAGATCAATGCTCAGGTTGATGGCTTTGAGGCATCCTGCTTTGACGGCATCTACATCACCGGCGATATCTCCGATGAAGAGGTGACGGCGCTGAATGAAGGCCGTAACCGTGGCAGCGAAGAGGAAAGCGAAGACACTTCGCGTTTGTCTTTGCCCAACGCTCAAGACAATTGAGCGTGCAGTTGCAGAAACAGTGCGCTGAATGACTGAATGAAATGGGTTGCTTAGGCAACCCTTTTCATTCAGGAGGACAATATCGTTGCCATGCGCTTAGTCCGCTCTTGTAAAGTGAGCGTTCTGCGCCTGTCAATAAAGGGCTTGAGTACAATTTGACTTAAAACCTGAAGGCCTGCGCAAGGCGTATTCAAAGACCGGCCTGGCAAGTGCCGCTGGTCAATCTGGTTGAGTAAAACGCTTTGGAGTGATTGACTCCTAAGCGGCGCTCGTGACCAGTACCAACCATCTGGATTTGACGACTGTGAATAACAAGACATTACCTGAAGGTTTGCATCCTGAGACTTTGGCCGTGCGTGAAGCGGTTGAGCGCAGCCAGTGGGGCGAGCATTGCGAAGCCCTGTACATGACCAGTAGCTTTGTGCAGCCCGACGCAGCGACCGCGGCACGCCGTTTTGCCAACGAAGAGCCCGGTTTTACTTATAGCCGCACTGGCAATCCCACCGTCACCAGCTTTGAAAAGCGACTGGCGGCCATGGAGGGCACAGAATGCGCGGTTGCCACATCCACCGGCATGTCGGCCATTTTGCTGGTCGCGTTGACGGCACTCAAGTCGGGCGATCATGTGATCTGCTCGCAGTCCATGTTCGGCTCCACCATCAAGCTGCTGGGCACGGAAATGGCCCGCTTCGGTGTGGAAACCACCTTCGTGTCACAAACCGATATCGAAGCCTGGAAAGCAGCCGTCAAGCCCAACACGCGCATGCTGTTTGCCGAGACCCCAACCAACCCGCTGACAGACTTGTGCGACATTGCTGCACTGGCCGAAGTAGCTCATGCCAATGGCGCCTTGCTGGCCGTGGACAACAGCTTTGCCACCCCCGTGCTGCAGCAGCCCGTGAAGTTCGGTGCAGACATCGTGGTGCATTCGGGTACCAAGTTCCTGGATGGCCAAGGTCGTGTCATGGCCGGTGCGGTCTGCGGCACCATCGCGCTGGTGGACAAGGTCATGGGCACCTTCCTGCGCAGCGGCGGTCTGAATATCGCCCCTTACAACGCCTGGACGGTGATGAAGGGGCTGGAGACTCTGGCTCTGCGCGTCAAGGCGCAAAGCGCTGCGGCATTGGAGTTTGCGACTTGGCTGGAGGGCCATCCCAAGGTTGCCCGCATGTACTACCCCGGTCTCAAGAGCCATCCGCAGCATGAGCTGGCCATGCGTCAGCAAAACGGCATGGGCGGCGCAGTGTTTGCCTTTGATGTGATTGGTGACAACGCCGAGCAACTGCGCGCCAACGCTTTCCATGTAGTGGACAGCACCCGTTTGTGCTCCATTACGGCTAATCTGGGTGATGTGAAGACCACGATTACTCACCCCGCCAGCACCTCGCATGGCCGTTTGACCGAAGCCCAGCGTCAGGCTGCAGGTGTAGGTCAGGGCTTGATTCGTATTTCCGTGGGCCTGGAACACCTTGATGACTTGAAGGCTGACCTTTCCCGTGGACTAGACACGCTGAAGTGAACCCCCTGAGCCGCTCGCAACTTCCTCCTCTCATGTAGAGGGGCCTTCGCCGCGAGGCGGCTCTTGCTCGGCATCTCTGGTTGATAGCATGCTCCATTCAGGGAATGCGCTTTCGACATTTGATTTGCAGCACAAGGATTTTTTGACATGACTACTAACAAAATTCGCACTCGCTTTGCTCCATCGCCTACGGGCTTTATCCACTTGGGCAACATCCGCTCGGCTCTGTACCCCTGGGCCTTTGCTCGCGCCAATGGCGGCGACTTTGTGCTGCGTATTGAAGATACCGACCTGGAGCGCTCTACACAGGCTTCGGTGGATGTGATCATCGAAGGCATGGCGTGGCTGCAGCTGGACCATGACGAAGGCCCGTTCTACCAAATGCAGCGCATGGATCGCTACAAGGAAGTTCTGGCTACGCTGCAAGATAAGGGCTATGTCTACCCCTGCTATATGAGCATGGAAGAGTTGGATGCCCTGCGTGAAAAGCAGATGGCCGCCAAGGAGAAGCCACGTTACGACGGTACATGGCGCCCTGAGCCTGGCAAGGTACTGCCCGCTATTCCTGAGGGCGTGAAGCCTGTGCTGCGCTTCAAGACGCCTCAGTCCGGTGTCGTTGGCTGGGAAGACAAATGCAAGGGTCGTATCGAATTCCAGAACACCGAGCTGGATGATCTGGTGATTGCCCGCCCTGATGGCACACCTACCTATAACTTCTGCGTCTGCGTTGATGACATGGACATGAACATCACCCACGTGATTCGTGGCGATGACCATGTGAACAACACGCCTCGCCAGATCCACATCTTTGAAGCCTTGGGCGCTGCTGTTCCTGTGTTTGCGCATCTGCCTACCGTGCTGAATGAGCTGGGCGAGAAGATGAGCAAGCGCAACGGTGCCAAGGCTGTGACCGCCTACCGTGACGAAGGCTATCTGGCTGATGCCATGGTGAACTATCTGGCCCGTCTGGGCTGGAGCCACGGCGACGACGAAATTTTCAGCCGTGCGCAATTCCTGGAGTGGTTCAACCTGGATCACCTGGGCCGCAGCGCTGGTCAGTTTGACGAGGCCAAGCTGCGCTGGGTGAATGCCCAGCATCTGAAGGCCATGGATGACTCCGAGCTGGCTCAGCTGGTCAAGCCTTTTGTCATCAAGGCCGGTGTGGCTGAAAGCGTGATCGATGCGGATGACCGTCTGGTGCGCATTACCGCTCTGTTCAAGGATCGCTGCGAAACGCTGGTTGATCTCGCTAACTGGGCCAAGGTCTTCTATGTAGAGAGCGTGGAGCGCAATGCCGAAGACTATGCAAAGCATATGACAGAGGCAGCGAATCCTTTGCTCGATGCTTTTGTGGCTGTGATTGAAGGCGTTGAATGGAGCAAGGAAGCCATTGCCGCGGCCATCAAGGAAATGCTCAAAGCCCAGGGCGCGAAGATGCCTGCGCTGGCTATGCCAGTGCGTGTTTTGACCGTGGGAACAGCCCACACTCCATCGGTTGATGCAGTGCTGGAATTGCTCGGACGTGAAAAAGTTATCGCACGTTTAAAAAATCGCTAAAAACCTGTCTATAATTCGAGGCTCAGCACAACGCAACTAATTAAATGGTTGTGTTGTGAGGAGAAGGAATTTTGGGGGTATAGCTCAGCTGGGAGAGCGCTTGCATGGCATGCAAGAGGTCATCGGTTCGATCCCGTTTACCTCCACCAAAAAGTTATTGACGGCTGATTGAAAAATCAGAACCGTTCTAGGATTGACCTTATCGTCTAGAGGCCTAGGACACTACCCTTTCACGGTAGGTACCGGGGTTCGAATCCCCGTAGGGTCGCCAAGTTTGAAGCGCTGGTAGCTATTGAAAAAATAGTGAAGCTTCCTGCCAGGAGTGGTAGTTCAGTTGGTTAGAATACCGGCCTGTCACGCCGGGGGTCGCGGGTTCGAGTCCCGTCCACTCCGCCAGTTTTAAGCTAGTCGCTTGATCAAAAGAGCGCCTTTAATTGAAGAAGGCGCTTTTTTATTCGGTTGCAGCAGCTGTCCAAGGATTGACCTTATCGTCTAGAGGCCTAGGACACTACCCTTTCACGGTAGGTACCGGGGTTCGAATCCCCGTAGGGTCGCCAAGTTTGAAACGCTGGTAGCTATTGAAAAAATAGCAAAGTTTCCTGCCAGGAGTGGTAGTTCAGTTGGTTAGAATACCGGCCTGTCACGCCGGGGGTCGCGGGTTCGAGTCCCGTCCACTCCGCCACAGTTTTTGGGGGTATAGCTCAGCTGGGAGAGCGCTTGCATGGCATGCAAGAGGTCATCGGTTCGATCCCGTTTACCTCCACCAAAAAGCTATTGACGGCTGATTGAAAAATCAGAACCGTTCTAGGATTGACCTTATCGTCTAGAGGCCTAGGACACTACCCTTTCACGGTAGGTACCGGGGTTCGAATCCCCGTAGGGTCGCCAAGTTTGAAACGCTGGTAGCTATTGAAAAAATAGCAAAGTTTCCTGCCAGGAGTGGTAGTTCAGTTGGTTAGAATACCGGCCTGTCACGCCGGGGGTCGCGGGTTCGAGTCCCGTCCACTCCGCCACAGTTTTTGGGGGTATAGCTCAGCTGGGAGAGCGCTTGCATGGCATGCAAGAGGTCATCGGTTCGATCCCGTTTACCTCCACCAAAAAGTTATTGACGGCTGATTGAAAAATCAGAACCGTTCTAGGATTGACCTTATCGTCTAGAGGCCTAGGACACTACCCTTTCACGGTAGGTACCGGGGTTCGAATCCCCGTAGGGTCGCCAAGTTTGAAGCGCTGGTAGCTATTAAAAAAATAGTGAAGCTTCCTGCCAGGAGTGGTAGTTCAGTTGGTTAGAATACCGGCCTGTCACGCCGGGGGTCGCGGGTTCGAGTCCCGTCCACTCCGCCAGATTTTAAAAGCCGCAATCAAGAAATTGGTTGCGGCTTTTTTGTTGGGTTTGGGTGTGTAAAAAGAGTTTTTAGCTCCTGATTTCCTAGCGAGATACCCTTGCCATGCAAGTGCTATGGCGATACGCTATGGTTTACCCACTTGCAACTGCTAACAAAAGTTTTCAATACGGGAACTTTTGTTGCTGTGCAGTACACCATCTAGTCATCATCGGGAATTGCTTCTGATGGTTGTCATTCATCTTCTCGTTCACTTCTGACACTCTTCTTCTGATCCATGCGTCCGGCGTTTTCTTTCTTGCTGTCGCTGCTGATGTTTGCCTCCATTCTTGGAGTGCAGCTCGCAGTCATGTGGCCTGCTGCCACGCAAGATGTGGCGGCTCTGGCTTATGTGCTCGAAGCCGAGCCGCATGAGTACGGCGTGGATGTGCTGCAGGAGTTTGAAGAGGATGTGGAAGACGATGCGCTGGAGTATTCCATCCATCGACCTCACCGCACTGCCGAACTCAACACAGCGCAGGATGATCGCAATGAATTGTTTGGCCCACCCGAAGCAGTAGCTGTCGGGGTGGCTCATGTCTGGGTGCCTCCACAAGGGCATATGGTGCACCCTACTTCTCCTTGGCCTGACAGCATGCTACGTCCGCCAAGTACGAGCCTGCCGTTGGCAGGCAAGCTCCAGCGTACCTGACGCCATAACGCGTCATTGCTTTTGCGCTGGGCTATATCGCCCATCGATACCTGCTGCCCTTTGATTCTGCCCGGCGAGGCGGGAATGTACTTGCCTTTTTGCATGGTGCCGAGGCATTTCAAAGGTTGGCTTCACCTGCACAGGTGCACCTGATCTCGCATCACGCGCGGCGAATGCCGTGCGTATCAGCGGGCTTTCAACCCTTTTCTCACTTTATCTGCCCTCAAGAAGGCAGCTGTGTTCTATGTTCAATAGATCGATAGTGCCGGCGTACCTAACGGCCAAAGCCGCACCTAAACTGCGCCTCAAACGTACGGCAATGCTTGGACTCTGTGTGGCTGCAGCTCTGTCTGCACATGCGCAGACCCCCAGCTCCAGCGCACCACAGATCAGCAGCACCATTTCAGATAAGGCTCAGCCTCAACTGTCACTGATGCAGCTGGTGCAGACCGTGCTGGACAACAACCCTGAGCTGCGTTCCGTGCAGCAGTCAAGCGTGACAGCTCAGGCTGCCGTGGTCAGCGCAGGTGCCTTGCCTAACCCGAAGCTGGAATGGAGTCGTGGCGATAACAAGGCGCGCATGGCATCGGCCACGCCAGGTAATGTGCAGAGCATGAGCATTTCTGTGCCCATTGAGATGCCTTCGGTGCGTAATGCCCGTATAGAGGCCGCGCAGGCGGGGCAGCGGGCTTCTGTGCATCAGATTGCAGCATCTCGCAATGCGCTGGTGGCGCAGGTCAAGCTCAAGGCGTATGAAGTAGTGCTGCGTCAGGCTCAGGCTCAGGCCGCTTATGACGCTGTCAAGCTTTTGGAGCAGGCGCATGAGCGCGTGCGTGTTCGCGTCTCCAGTGGAGAAGCTGCGCGCTACGAAATCATCAAGGCCGATGCCGAGCTTATCAATGCACGTCAGCAAGAGCAAACGGCCAAACTGATGGCAGAGCAGTCTCAGCTCACGCTCAACCGCATGGCGGCCGGTCAGCTGCCTCAGCGTTTTGACCTTGCGCTGTCACTGCAAGACCCTGTGGCCAAAGCTCAATTGAACGGTATTAACTGGCAGGCGCATCCCGAGTTGCTTCAGTTGCAGTCAGAGGTGGACAAGGCTGAAGCCCAAAAGCAAGGCGCCAAGGCCAGCCGCTGGCCCGGGCTTGAGCTGCGCTATGCGCAGACGCGCGAGCCTGATATTCGCAACAACACCGTGGGTGTGAGCATGCAGATTCCTTTGTTCGACCAGCGGCGCGGCCCGATTGACGAGGCTGTATCCGAGGCCGAGCGTGCCCGTCTGCGTATGGAAGGCCGCAAGGCAGAGCTTGAGCAGCAAATGCTCCAGGCCGAAAAGGTCATGGAGATGGCCAAGGTTCGCACCAAGGCGCTGGGCGAAGGCTCGGTGCGTGAAGCGGAGTCTGCGCTGCGTGTGGCTGAAGCCGCTTACCGCTATGGCGAGCGCGGAATTTTGGATGTGCTGGATGCCCAGCGCGTGCTGCGTGCAGTGCGTGCGGATTTGCTGGAAGCGCGCTATCAGCTGCAGTCCGCCCGGATTGAACTGGATTTTCTGGCTGGCCGTTACGCCGAGCCTTCCGCGCTTTGATCGCTCAAAGCTAAGACCCCGTTTTCGTATTTTTTGAATTCGCTATATGTCTTCTCATCATCAATCCAGGACGAATCGTCCTGTCTCTCTGGTTCTGGCGCTGGCATTGGCTGGACTTGCCACGCTGACTTTGACGGCATGCGGCAAAGATGACTCAGCGGCTGCCGCTGTGGCAGCTGCCAATACCCAGGCTGAGCTGGACCCTATGGAAGTCAAAGTCTCTGCCGAGATGGCGACTAGCTTCAAGACGGCTGCTGTGACTCAGTCTGACGTGGCGTCTGTGCTGGAGATTTCCGGGCGCATTGAAGCCAATGAGCGCAAGGTGACCCGTATCGGTGCCGCAGTGACCGGTCGCGTGACGGATGTGTTGGCCGAAACCGGTGATCGCGTGAAGCTGGGGCAGACCCTGGCACGTGTGGCCAGCCCTGAGCTGACAACTGCCCAGCTGGCCTATATGCGCGCCAGCGCCACCGCGACACTGGCCGAGCGCTCTGCTGAGCGTGCGCGTCAACTGATTGCGGCGGATGTGATTGGTTCTGCAGAACTGCAGCGTCGCGAGTCTGAAGTGCAGATCGCTCGCGCTGAGCTACGTGCGGCGGGTGATCAGCTCAAGCTGATGGGTCTGTCATCTGATGCGTTGACGAGTCTGCGTGTGCAAGGCAGTGTGGCTCCCAATGCCGCCATTACCGCCTCCGCTTCTGGCATCGTGATTGAGCGCCAGATCAGCCAGGGGCAGGTGGCGCAGCCCGGTGATCCTTTGTTCACGGTGGCGGATCTGTCCAGCGTCTGGGTGGTGGGTGCTTTGCCTGAACAAATCGCGCGAAGCGTGAAGACTGGCCAGAACGTGCAGATTGATGTGCCTGCGCTGGGTCTGACGGTTGAAGAAGCAACGATTGCCGGCAAGATCATTTATGTGGGCGATACCGTGTCGCCCGAGACCCGAACAGTGACGATTCGTACCCAGGTCGACAACAAGGATCTGGCACTCAAGCCACAGATGCTGGCCACCATGAAGATTCAGGGTGCGATGGAGAAGACGCTGGCTATTCCTGTTTTGGCCGTTGTGCGTGAGAACGACAAGGACCACGTTTACGTGAAAAAGGCGGAGAACCACTATCGCCTGACGCCTGTGGAGCTGGGTGCTGCCAGCGGTGAGTTGCGACCTGTTATCAAGGGCCTGAGCGAAGGCACGCAGATCGTAATTGAAGGTGCTTTCCACCTGAACAACGAGCGCAAGCGCGCTGAGCTGGAGTAAGCCCATGATTGCCTCCATGATTCGTGCCGCGCTATCGCAGCGGCTGGTGGTGATTGTGCTGGCGCTGGTTGTCTGTGGATTTGGCCTGCGTGCTGCCATGAATCTGTCGGTGGATGCCTTCCCCGATGTGACCAATGTGCAAGTGCAGGTTGCCACCGAAGCGCCCGGACGCTCTCCCGAAGAAATTGAGCGTTTTGTGACTGTGCCTCTCGAAATCGCCATGACGGGCTTGCCCGGTCTGGCCGAGATGCGCTCGCTTAACAAGAGCGGTCTGTCCATCATTACGCTGGTGTTTACTGAAGCGACTGATGTTTACTTCGCACGCCAGCTGGTGACAGAGCGCCTGATCGAAGTTACACCGCGCATGCCTGAAGGCATCGTGCCGGTGCTGGGTCCTGTGTCTACCGGTCTGGGTGAGGTTTACCAGTACACGCTGGATCACCCCGATGATGGTGAGCGCGCGCTGACTCAGGAAGAGTTGACCGAGCGCCGCACCATTCAGGACTGGGTGGCGCGCCCGCTGCTGAGATCCATTCCTGGTGTGGCTGAAATCAACTCTCAGGGTGGCTACGTTAAGCAATACCAGGTGCTGGTCGATCCCGGTCGTCTGCGTCACTATGGTTTGACAGTGCGCCAGGTCGTTCAGGCTGTGGCAGATAACAACGCCAATGCCAGCGGCGGCATTCTGCCGCAGGTGACAGAGCAGTATCTGATCCGCGGCGTGGGCATGATCCGCTCGCTGGAAGATATTGGCAATATCGTGCTCAAGGAGCAGGGCGGGGTGCCTGTCTATGTGCGTGATGTGGCCAAGGTGCAGATTGATGCCGAAGTACGCCAGGGCGCGATCATCAAGGGGGGTTATACCGAAGGCGTTTCCGGCATTGTGCTGATGATGCGCGGCGGCAATGCCAAGGAAGTGGTGACCCGCGTGAAAGAGCGCGTGGACGAGATCAATACCAAAGGCATGCTGCCCGGTGGCTTGCAGATCGTCTCTTACTACGACCGTACCGATTTGGTGGACTCGGCTTTGTGGACCGTGGGCAAGGTGCTGATTGAAGGCATCTTCTTGGTGGTGATCGTGCTGTTTGTCTTCCTGGGTGATGTGCGCTCCAGTCTGATCGTTGTGGCGACGCTGATCATTACGCCGCTCACGACCTTCATCATGATGAACAAGTACGGCATCTCGGCCAACTTGATGTCGCTGGGAGGGCTGGCCATCGCCATTGGCCTGATGGTGGATGCGACCGTGGTGGTGGTGGAGAACGTCTTCCACAAACTGGGGCAGGCAGGCGATTCACGCGGTGAGCGCATTCGCACTGTGCTGTCTGCCACGGTGGAAGTGGCTACGCCCACGATCTTCGGTATCGCCATCATTATTTTGGTGTTCTTGCCGCTGATGACTCTGCAAGGCATTGAGGGCAAGATGTTTGGCCCGCTGGCGCTGACCATTGCCATGGCTCTGGCGATTTCGCTGGCCGTGTCGCTGTTCCTGTCGCCCGTGCTGTGCTCGTACTTCCTCAAGGGCGGTGCGGACCACGATACCAAATTGATTGGTTTCCTTAAACGTCACTACCTGAACCTGCTCGATGCTGCTACCGCACGCAATCGATTGACTCTGGCTGTGGCGGTGGCTCTGCTCATCGGCTCGCTGGGTTTGTTTCCCTTGCTGGGCAAGTCTTTCATGCCCACCATGAAGGAAGGGGCCTTGACGCCGCAGATCAACCGCGTGCCAAGCATTTCTCTGGATGAATCCATCCGCATGGAAATGGCTGCCATGAAGGAAGTGGCGCAGGTGGCTGGTGTGAAGTCTGTGGTGTCCAAACTAGGTCGCGGGGAATCGCCTGCTGATCCTGCCGGACCTAATGAGTCTGACCCTATCGTGCTGCTGGACCCCGAGTCTGAACGCACACAGGATGAAATCGACGAAGAGATTCGTCAGCGTCTGTCCAAGATTCCGGGCGTGCAGATTGTGCTGTCGCAGCCTATTTCTGAGCGCGTGGATGAAATGGTGACCGGCGTACGTTCGCAGCTGGCCATCAAGGTGTTTGGCGATGAGCTGAATGAACTCAAGGATGTCTCCGAGCAAGTGGCGCGTATTCTGAAAAGCGTCTCTGGTAGCACGGATATTCGTGTTGAGCGTCTGTCGGGTCAGCAAGCTTTGACGGTGGATATTGACCGCAAGGCAATTGCACGCCATGGCCTCAATGTGGCAGATGTGCAGAGCGTTCTGGAATCCGCCATTGGCGGCAAGGATGTGACCACGCTGTATGAAGGTGAGCGTCGCTACTCCGTAGTGGTGCGCTTCCCCGAGGTCTATCGAGGCTCGGCTCAGGCCATTGGCGCAACTTTGTTGACGACCTCCGCTGGCGCGCAAGTGCCGTTGAGTAGTCTGGCCAAGATTGAACTGGTGGACGGCCCTGCGCAGATCAGCCGCGAAGGCGGCAAGCGCCGCGTGGTGGTGGGTGCCAACGTGGAAGGGCGTGACCTGGCAGGTTTTGTGGCCGAGGTCGAGCAGCGTCTCGAAAAGGAAGTCAAGTTGCCTGATGGCTACTACTTCAAGTTCGGTGGCCAGTTTGAGAACATGGAGCGCGCCATGGGTACGCTGCAGGTGATCGTGCCATTGACCATCGTGGCCATCTTCTTCCTGCTATTCCTGTTGTTCAACTCCATCAAGATCGCCAGCCTGATCATTCTGGTGCTGCCATTCGCATCGATTGGTGGCCTGATCGGTTTGTTTGTCACGGGTGAGTATGTGAGCGTGCCAGCCTCCGTGGGCTTTATTGCTCTATGGGGTATTGCCGTGCTCAACGGCGTGGTGCTGGTCTCCAGCATTCGCCAGCTGCGACAGGATGGAATGGATGTGGCGCAAGCTGTGCGTGAAGGCTGTATTCAGCGATTCCGCCCGGTGATGATGACCGCGACAGTTGCATTGCTGGGTCTGGTGCCGTTCCTGTTTGCGACAGGTCCTGGTTCTGAGGTCCAGCGCCCATTGGCGATTGTGGTGATCGGTGGTCTGATTACCTCGACTCTGCTGACGCTGGTGGTGCTGCCTACGCTGTACCGCTGGTTTGATGAGAAGCCGACTGAGGCCTAAGTACCTCCTGAGGCGCTTTGCGCCTTCCCCCTCTCTTTTGGGGAGGGGGACAACAGCTTTACTGAGGCGGCCGCCCTTGTTTGCTGCTTCTTGCGTGAGGAGCGTCAGTTTTGACGCGTGAATACTAAAAGGAGAGTGAATCTATGCCGATGAAGGAAATCCGGGCCATTGTGAGGCCCAGTCGCTTAGAGCGCCTGCGCACTGCGCTGCGTGCCATTCCTAACTTTCCCGGCGTGACCATTTTCAAGGCTGAGGGCTTTACGGCTCCTGCTGCGGTGGACAAGCGCACCGTCAAGGATGAGTTGACTGACTTTTCGGACAAGCTCATGGTCTGCGTCATCGTGGATGAGTCCATGGTGGAGCCGATTCGCGAAGCCATCGTGATGGCCTGCCGCACTGGTCAGATCGGTGATGGTTTGGTCTGGACGGTGGACATTGGCGAAATGCACCGTATCCGTGATGGTGGCGCTGTGAGCTAATGCGCTTGATATGCTGAAGTGAAAAGGGATGCTTGTTGCCTCCCTTTTTTATGTTCACGATAAATTGTTGAGCGTTTCCCCTGAAGCAGTAAAAAGCCTGTGCTACAATTTTTGCATTGCAGCAGAAAAACACTTGTTTCTTTGCTTCAGGGGGTATAGCTCAGCTGGGAGAGCGCTTGCATGGCATGCAAGAGGTCATCGGTTCGATCCCGTTTACCTCCACCAAAAAGTTATTGACGGCTGATTAAAAAATCAGAATCGTTCTAGGATTGACCCTATCGTCTAGAGGCCTAGGACACTACCCTTTCACGGTAGGTACCGGGGTTCGAATCCCCGTAGGGTCGCCAAGTTTGAAGCACTGGTAGCTATACATTGTGTAGCGAAGCTTCCTGCCAGGAGTGGTAGTTCAGTTGGTTAGAATACCGGCCTGTCACGCCGGGGGTCGCGGGTTCGAGTCCCGTCCACTCCGCCAGATTTTAAAAGCCGCAATCAAAAAATGGTTGCGGCTTTTTTTCTTGTCTGGAAAGTCAATGTATGCAAGAAAAAAGCCTCGCAAGGAGGCTTTTGAGTGATGAGATGACTGGTTAGATTTATTTGGGGCCCATGCGAATAGCGCCATCAAGGCGAATCACTTCACCGTTGAGCATGTCGTTTTCAAGAATGTGCTTGACCAGCTTGGCGTAATCCTCGGGTTTGCCCAAGCGGCTGGGGAAGGGGACGCTTGCTGCCAGCGCATCTTGCACTTCTTGCGGCATGGTGAACAGCATGGGTGTGCCAAAGATGCCGGGGGCAATCGTCATATTGCGAATGCCGCTGCGGGCCAGGTCGCGGGCAATGGGTAAGGTCATACCAACGACGCCGCCTTTGGATGCGGCATAGGCTGCTTGGCCAATTTGTCCGTCATAGGCCGCTACGCTAGCGGTTGAGATTAGCACGCCGCGTTCGCCCGTGGTTTCGGGCTCGTTTTTGCTCATGGCATCAGCAGCCAGGCGAATCATGTTGAAGCTGCCGACCAGGTTGACCATGATGGTCTTGGTGTAGGTGGCAAGGTTGTGCGGGCCATTTTTCCCCACTGTTTTTTCGGCGGGTGCAATACCGGCGCAATTGACCAAGCCGACCAACTTGCCAAGACTGGTGGCTTTTTCCACCACGGCCTGGCCATCGGCTTCGTTGCTGACATCGCAGCGCAGATAGACGCCGCCGATTTCCTTGGCCACACTCTCGCCGCGCTCTGCATTCATATCGGCAATGACGACTTTGCCTCCGTTGGTCGCCAGCATGCGCGCAGTGCCTTCGCCCAAACCCGATGCGCCGCCAGTCACGATAAACACGCGATCCTGAATCTGCATGAACTGTCCCCTTTGATGTTACGTTGACGTAAACGTCAATTATGCAGAAGGCGGAAACAAATTCGAATTGCGGAAAGCGCGCATAAAAAAAAGCCCAATCATGAAGACTGGGCTTTGAAGGGATCCGTGAAACGGGGGTTTCAGGAGGATCCAAGGAGACAACTTGTGCGGATCAGCATCCATAAAGGCGCTGACCTGACATGATGACAATTATAGGGTAAACCCTTGAAAATTGCCAGTCATGCGAATAACCATGTTTTAGCGCTTGACTGCAACTGTCGACTTGACGGCTTCAGTGGCTGTCTTGGAGGCAGCGTTAAAGTTGGCTTCGGCCATGTCGGAGGCTTGCTTGACAGCCTTTTGCACGGACTCGAAAGCGTTGTTAGCGGCAGAGACAGCGCTCTTGACCAGAGCCACAGCAGATTCAGAACCTGCGGGGGCGTTTTGAGTGGTGGTGTCCAGCAAGGAGTTGAAGTTCTTACGGGCTTCGGCGGACTGGACTTCCAGTGCCTTGTTGAACTCGCTGGCAGTGTTGCTGGCGATGTCGTACAGGTGGCGGTTGTAGGAAGCAGTCTTTTCAGCCAGAGGCTGGAGAATGCTGGTTTGCAAAGTCAGCAGGGACTGGGCATCTTTCACATTCAGGACGGCTTGCGTGTGCTGAGCGGCTTCGCTCAAAGCTGCACGGGAAGCAGTAACGTTGAGTTCCACCAGCTTTTCCACGCCTTCAAAAGCTTTGCTCGTCAGGCCGAACAGGGTTTCGAGGTGAGCTTTGTGTGCGCTCAGGATTTGGTCAGGGGTCAGGGACATAGCAATTCTCCAAAATTACGAAACTAACAAGGGCATCGGACCGGAGTGAACGTCTGCTCTGACATGATCGCTAGTGGTTAACTAGTTGTATGTTGCAGTGCAGCATGGGTGCATTGTGGAAGAGTTTTTTGGGCAATGCAAGCATTAATTGTTGCGTTGCAACAAATAAATGAATGACACTTTTGTTTCTGTAAGTATTTGATTTTTAAAAACTTTGTTATGTCTGATAACTGACGCAAAAATGCATGTGCGTGCTTTTGTGCATTGAGCAAGACGTTGATGACAGTGCTTGGTAAGGACTGACTCAGGGTCAAAACAGGCGCTGTCGCCGTGGTGCTGGTGGTGTTGATACAGGTTTGCACAATGACGCAATGAATGCATCACACACAGCTGCCCAGCCCGCACGAGCCATGTCCCAGGCACGTGATTCCTATGCCGTTTTTCGTGAAATCAGCACGCGCTGGTCAGATAACGATGTTTATGGCCATGTCAACAACGTCATTTACTACAGCTGGTTTGATACGGCGGTGAATGCTTATTTGATTGAGCAGGGGGCTCTGGATATTCATGCGGGGCAGACGATTGGGCTGGTGATAGAGACTCAGTGCAATTACTTTGCTTCTCTGGCCTTTCCACAGCAGGTCGAAGCGGGTATTCGCGTGGCGCATCTCGGCAGCTCAAGCGTGCGCTATGAGGTAGGGCTGTTTGCGCAGGGTGAGGCGCAGTCCGCTGCGGCGGGACATTTTGTTCATGTCTATGTAGACAGACAGACGCGCCGACCCGCACCGTTGCCCGCCGCTTTGCGCGTGGCGCTAGAGCCTTTGCTGAGGCAAACTGATAGTCAAAAATAGAAGAATTTGATAGCTGCTTGCGCTTTTATATAAAGGGCTTGAGGGTGATTTGTAGTCAATCGATCAAACTACGGCCCAAGTTTCAGTAAAGGCGAGGCGGTTATGGCGCTGAGCAGGGCGCAGAGTGTGGAATCGCCTACACTCGGAAACCTTTGTTGAGGCTGGCGCTGCATGCGCTTTGGGCCAGCCTTGTTCTATGACTGAACGGACCGCCAGGCCCACCGTCGTCCATGATCATCACCAGCCTGCTAGATACCGACCTGTACAAATTCACGATGATGCAGGTGGTGCTGCATCAGTTTCCGGGCGCACAGGTGGAGTACCGCTTCAAGTGCCGCAACCCCGGCGTGCAATTGGCTCCCTACGTCAATGAAATCCGTGAAGAAATCCGCTCGCTGTGCAAGCTGCGCTTTCAGGATGCGGAGCTGGCCTACTTGAGTTCTCTGCGCTTTATCAAAAGCGATTTTGTGGATTTTTTGAGCCTGTTTCAGCTCAACGATAAATACATCACCGTCACGGCGCTGCCCAGTGGCGAGATTGACATCAGCATCAAGGGTCCGTGGCTGCACACGATTCTTTTTGAGATTCCGGTGCTGGCCATCGTCAACGAGGTGTATTTCCGCAATACCCAGCCCGTACCTAACTTTCTGGAAGGGCGCAAGCGCTTGGACGAGAAGATTGAGCTGCTCCAAGGGCCGGGGCTTGAGTCGCTCAAGATTGCTGATTACGGCACGCGCCGCCGCTTTTCCAAGGCCTGGCATGAAGAGGTTCTGCGCGTGCTGTGCGCAAGACTCGGTCATGCTGGCTCGCGCATCGCCGGGGCAGGCAATGCTCAGCGCAAGGGGCAGCTTGCGGGTACCAGCAATGTGCTGTACGCCATGAAGCTGGGCCTGATACCGCTGGGCACGCTGGCCCATGAGTATCTGCAGGCCTGCCAGTCACTGGGCCCGCGTCTGCGTGATAGCCAGATTTTTGGCTTTGAATCCTGGGCGCGTGAATATCGCGGGGACCTGGGCATTGCGCTGTCTGATGTCTATGGCATGTCCGCCTTTCTGCGTGACTTTGACTTGTATTTCTGCAAGCTGTTTGATGGCGCACGCCATGACAGCGGCGACCCATTTGACTGGGGTGAGCGTCTGATTGCGCATTACAAGGCCAACAAGATTGATCCGCTGAGCAAGGTGCTGATCTTCAGTGATGGGCTGACGATTCCGAAAACCATTGAGCTGTTCAAGCGCTTTAATGGCCGCTGCCAGTTAGCCTTTGGTATCGGTACCAATCTGACCAATGATCTGGGCAGCCCGCCTGAGCATGTGCCACTGCAGATCGTGGTCAAGATGACGCGCTGCAATGGTCAGCCGGTTGCCAAGCTCTCAGACACGCCTGGCAAAAGCATGTGCGATGACGAAAAATATCTGGCCTATCTGCGCCAAGTGTTCAGTATTGAGCCACCAGAAGCTGCGCAGACCATGCTGTCAATGCAGCAGGCCTTAAAAAATTGAGAAACGATGGGCGAGCGTTAAGCGCCCATAAAAAGATAGATAAGCGAGGGTGAGCGTTTGAACCACAAACTTTGGATAAATATCGCGAAGGTCACCGCGTCAACGGCGCTGGCGATGACCGCAGGTGCCGCACAGGCCGCAGAGATGGATGGCGCGGCTATGTCTGTGGCCTGGGGCATTCCGTTTGTGGGCATGCTGCTGTCAATTGCACTTTTGCCGCTGGTGGCCCCAAATTTCTGGCACCACCACTTTGGCAAGGTCACGGCGGGCTGGGCGCTGGCCTTCCTGCTGCCCTTTGCGCTGCTCTACGGCATGGGCGCCGCCGGGGTTAATCTGGCGCATGCCTTGCTGGCGGAATACCTGCCCTTTGTCATCTTGCTCACCGCGCTTTACACCGTGGCTGGCGGCATTTATGTGCGCGGCAATTTGCGTGGCTCGCCGGGGCTGAACACCGTCATCCTCGCCATTGGCGCAGTGCTGGCCAGCTTTATGGGCACGACGGGTGCCTCCATGCTGCTAATTCGCCCTTTGCTGCGCGCCAACGACAACCGCCGTCATCAGGTGCATGTGGTGGTGTTCTTCATCTTCATCGTCTCCAACGCTGGTGGCGCACTCACACCGCTGGGGGATCCGCCGCTGTTTCTGGGCTTCTTGAAGGGTGTGGACTTTTTCTGGACGGTGCGTCATATCTGGCAGCCCATGCTGTTCCTCACGCTGGCGCTGCTGGCTATCTTTTATGTGATTGACCACAAATTGATGGGCGAAAAGGGTGAGACCGATTTGCCCGATCCGACCCCCTGTGTGGATGTGACGGGTGCGCAAAGCCGTCTCGGCTTTGACGGTCGTGTGAATTTTGTTCTGCTGGGCGTGGTGGTGGTACTGGTGCTGATCAGCGGCATCTGGCGCACGCCTGTGGGCTTTGAGATTGCCGGCACCCACGTGGGTTTGCCCGGTCTGGTGCGCGATGTGGGCTTGATTGTTGTGGCCCTGCTGTCCCTCAAGATCACGCCTGCTCGCGTGCATCAGGCCAATGATTTTGGCTGGGGACCCATGCAGGAAGTGGCCAAGCTGTTTGCAGGCATCTTCCTGACCATCATCCCCGTCATTGCCATGCTCAAGGCCGGTGTGGATGGCCCGTTCGGTGCCGTTGTGCGTGCTGTGACCAATGGGGACGGTACACCTAACCCCGCCATGTACTTCTGGGCCACGGGTGTGTTGTCGTCCTTCTTGGATAACGCGCCCACTTACTTGGTGTTCTTCAACACCGCAGGTGGTGACCCTGCGCATTTGATGACCGATATGGCGCTGACGCTGGCGGCTATCTCGGCAGGCGCTGTTTTCATGGGCGCCAATACTTATATTGGCAATGCGCCCAACTTGATGGTCAAGGCTATTGCAGAAGATCGCGGCGTGAAGATGCCGGGATTTTTTGGCTACATGATCTGGTCGGTCTGCATTCTGGTGCCCCTGCTGGTGCTGATGACGCTGATCTGGTTTAAGTGATTGAATTGGCTGCCTCCCTCTGAGCGGCTTTGCCGATTCCCCCAAAGGGGGACGGTATCCCCGCTGCGGGGCGGCCCTTGCTGCCTCGCATGCGAAATGCGCCCAATATTGGTGATGCTTTCAAAAATAGATTGAAGAGGAGACCAAGTGATGAGTACCAAGTCCCGCATTCTGATTGCCCGTGCCATTTCGCCTGAGGTGGTAGAGCAGTTGAAGCAGCACTTTGACGTGCAGTCCAATCAGGACGATGTGGTGTGGACGCCTGAGGAGCTGGCTCAGCAATTGCAGGGCAAGGACGGGGTGCTGACCACCGGCTCGCAGCGTATTGATGCGCAGTTGCTCGCGGCTTGCCCGCAGCTCAAGATCGTGGCCAATATGGCGGTGGGCTACAACAACTTTGATGTGCCCGCCATGACTGCCGCAGGCGTGCAGGGTAGCAATGCTCCCGACGTGCTGACTGAGACCACGGCGGATTTTGGCTTTGCACTGCTGATGGCCACGGCGCGCCGCATTACCGAGAGCGAGCATTACCTGCGCGCAGGGCTGTGGAAGGACTGGCACTACGACCTGTTTGCGGGCGCTGAGGTGCATGGCTCTACGCTGGGCATTCTGGGAATGGGGCGTATCGGCCAGGCCATTGCCCGCCGTGCGGCCTATGGTTTTGGCATGAAGGTGATTTATCACAACCGATCACGCCTTGATACAGCCATGGAGGCGGAATGCAAGGCCGCCTATGTGAGCAAGCAAGAGCTGCTGGAACGCGCTGACCATTTGATGCTGGTGTTGCCCTTTACGCCCGAAAACCGCCACACCATTGGCGCGGCAGAGATTGCGCAGATGAAGCCCACCGCTACCCTCATCAATATTGCGCGCGGCGGTATCGTGGATGATGCGGCTCTGGCGCAGGCATTGCGTGAAAAACGCATTGCTGCGGCCGGTCTGGATGTGTTTGAGGGCGAGCCCGCCGTTCACCCCGATCTGCTCACGGTGCCCAATGTGGTGCTGACACCGCATATCGCCAGCGCCACCAAGGGCACGCGCACGGCCATGGCGGCTTTGGCGGCAGATAACCTGATCTCCTTTTTCGCCGGTAAGGGCGCGTTGACGCCGGTTAATCTGCTGGGTGGTTCGGGTCTGCACTAGGCTTGTATTAGGCCGCCTCACGTCACATCAGTTTGAGGATTGACGTATGGTCTGGCAGCCTTGCTGGATTTGATAATTTGAGCCCGCTTGCGCCGCAGCCATTGCATCAGCGCGGCGAGCTTTTATTTTCTACAGAGACAGCACATGCCTTTCATCCGCACCAGCGTCCACAAGGACACCACGCCCGCCCAGCGTCAAGCCATCGTCAACGGTATTCATCAGGCACTGATCGACGGCATCGGCATGCCTGCCGACGAGTTGTTCAACATGGTTGACGACTATGACGAGCAGAAGTTCTTCTTCAGCCGCACCTTCAACGGCTACCGGCGCTCGGATCGCGTGGTCGTGATTGAAATCACCATGCGCCGTGGCCGCAGCGACGCCATGAAACGCGCCCTGTACGCCAACATCGCCGCCAATCTGGAAAAAGACGCTGGCGTGGCACCTAGCGATGTGTTCATTTTCACGCATGAAAACGACTACTCTGATTGGTCCGTAGGTGGCGGCAAGTTCGCCATGGCCATTGCCCAGCAGGTCGGCCCAGACGCCTGAGGCTGCGGCCTGAGTCACCAAGGCGGCAGGCCGCCGCGCCACTTTTGACGGGATTGATTTCACCGGGACGGTGTGGACTGATAATTTGCAGGCGCGCGAGTGCTTGCAAACGTCAGTCTGCAGCTTCTGTGCGCACGAAAATCAATACAAATAATGGCTGTAGCGCTTATTCATAAGGCGCTGGCAGCTATTAAAACAAGAGTGCGAAAGGCGTGGCAAAACAGTGACTACGTGGTGGCTTGGGTTGGCGGCAGTGGCCGCATTGATCGTGGTCTTGCTTCTGGTGCTGCTGTGGTGGCTGCAGGGCTTGCGCCGACAGACAGAACTTGCGCTGGGCCCGGATGCCATGCGGCTGCAGGCCCAGTTGCTGCAAGGCTTGCAGGCATTGGACGTGCGGCTGCAGCAGCTGGAGCGTAGCAGCCAGAGCACGCAGCTTACAGTGGCCAAAAGCGATGGTGCGCTGGACCGCGTGACCCAGCATGTGCAGACCCAGCTGGCTCAGACCCAGCAAGATGCACTGGCCGCAAGGCGCGAGCAGGCCACGGCATTGACTGCTTTCCGTGAAGAGGTTGGGCAGCTGGCGCAGCGCTTGACGGCGGACAGCCAGCAGGCACGCACCGCATTAGAACAAAGCAGTGCCGAGCAAACGGCCCATGTGCAGCGGCGCTTTGAAGCGCTGGCCGAAACCACACGGGGCACGCTGGACTCGCTCAAGGGCGATATTCAGCAGCAGCTCACCCACATGAGCACCAATATGGGCGCTGCGCTCAAGGATCAGCTGGGCAGCAATGGCGAGCAATTGCGCCATCAGTTTGCGGTGCTGCAAGATGCGGTGAGCCAGCAACTTGGCGGATTGGCGCAAGGCCAGCAAATCTCCGCAGAGCAGTTGCGCGGCACACTGAACGAGCGCCTTGCCACCATTCAGAGCGATAACGCAACCAAGCTCGAAGAGATGCGGCGCACCGTCGATGAAAAGCTGCATGCCACGCTGGAGCAGCGATTGGGCGAGTCCTTTAAACAGGTCAGCGACCGGCTGGAGCAGGTGCACAAGGGCTTGGGAGAGATGCAGACGCTGGCCGGCAGCGTAGGCGACCTCAAGCGCGTGATGACCAATGTGAAGTCGCGCGGAACCTGGGGCGAGATGCAATTGGGCAACATCATCGATAACGTGCTCACCCCCGAGCAATACGCCAAGAACGTCAAGACCGTGCCGGGCAGCGATGAGCTGGTGGAGTTCGCCATTCGCCTGCCGGGCCGTAGCGGCGAGCAACCGGTGTGGCTGCCCATGGATGCCAAGTACCCGGTAGAGCATTACCAGCGCCTGCAGGATGCGCAGGACGGCGCAGATCGCTTGGCCATAGTGGCTGCGGGCAATGCGTTTGAGACCTCCATCCGTGCCGAGGCCAAGAAAATTGCCAGCAAGTACATTGCACCGCCATTTACGACGGACTTTGCTGTGATGTACCTGCCCACCGAGGGGCTGTTTGCCGAAGTGCTGCGCCGCCCCGGACTGGTTGAAGCCCTGCAGAACGAAAGCCGCATTGTGGTTACCGGCCCCGCCAATCTGGCGGCCATGCTCAACAGCTTGCAGATGGGCTTCAAGACGCTGGCGATTGAAAAGCGTTCTTCGGAGGTCTGGGGCGTGCTCGGTCAGGTCAAAACCGAGTTTGGCAAGTTTGGTGATGTGGTGGATGCCGCACGCAAATCCATTGACGCAGCAGCGCGCAAGTTTGATCAGGTCGGGGTGCGCACGCGTGCCATTCAGCGGCAGCTGCGCGATGTTCAGGCTTTGCCCGATGCGGGGCAGGAAGAGGGCGCATTGCAACTCCCAGCCGTACCCCTGAGTAGCGACCAGATCAGTGCCGAGGACGAAGAATGAATGCAGCCTTGCTGCGCCTGATTTTGGCGCAAGTCTGCATTCACGGCAGCATGACGGGCATGCGCATGGCCACGCCACTTCTTGCGCTCAAAGAAGGCTATAGCGCTGCGGCGGCGGGCATGCTGCTGGCGCTGTTTGCGTTGACTCAGGTGTTTCTCTCGCTGCCCGCAGGCCGTTATGCAGACCGCCATGGACTCAAGCGCCCGCTGATCATTAGCGTGGTGGCGGCTTGCTCGGGGGCGGGACTGTCGGCTATATTTCCGATCTATCCGGTGATGTGCCTGAGCGCGCTGCTGACGGGTGGTGCGGCAGGCACGGCCTTGATTGCTCTGCAGCGGCATGTGGGCCGCATGGCACATAACAAGGATGATCTGCGCAAAGTCTTCAGCTGGCTGGCCATTGGCCCGGCTTTCTCCAATTTTCTGGGGCCGTTTGCAGCGGGATTGCTGATTGACTATGCGGGCGGAGAGGCCGCCAGCGAGACAGGCTTCAGAGCTGCGTTCTTGCTGCTGGCCCTGATGCCGCTGGCCGCCTGGTTCTGGGGGCGCACGGTGCCGGAGTTGCCGTCCAAAGATGTGGCTCGCAGCGATAAAAAAGCGACGGCTTGGGATCTCGTGCAAAACCGTGGCTTCAGGCGTTTGCTGTTGCTGAACTGGGCGCTGTCATCGTGCTGGGATGTGCACACCTTTGTGGTGCCGATTCTTGGGCATGAGCGGGGCCTGCCCGCTTCGGTCATCGGTACGATTCTTGGCGCATTCGCTATCGCCGCTGCGGTCATTCGCATGCTCATGCCTATCATCACGCGTCATCTGGCCGAGTGGCAGGTGGTGCTGGGTGCCATGGTTGCTGCCTGCTCTCTGTTTATCCTTTACCCCTTCATGCCCGGTGCGTGGAGCATGGGTGCTTGCTCTGTCGTGCTGGGCATTGTGTTGGGTTCGGTGCAGCCCATGGTGATGAGCATGATTCACCAGATCACACCCGCCGAGCGCCATGGCGAAGCGCTGGGCCTGCGCATGATGGCCATCAATGGCTCCAGCGTGCTGATGCCCGTACTGTTTGGCTCGCTGGGCGCGGTGGTGGGAGTTTCTGCCTTGTTCTGGGCGGTAGGCGTTCTGGTCGGTGTTGCAACACGGCTGCCCTGGCTGATTGGGCGTGAGGACATGCCCAAGGGAGAGTGGGAGCAGCATTAGCTTTTGCTGCACCAACAAAAAGAGCGCTCAAGGGCGCTCTTTTTGATTTCAGCTTTTACAGCTCTTCTACTCTGCGGGCCGGGTAACTGTCCCAGCTCTGGCAGCCGGGGCAGTGCCAGAAATGGGTGCGTGCCTCAAATCCGCAGGCCGCGCAGCGGTAACGGGTCAGCGGCTTGGTGGCATGGTTCAGGGCTTTTTGCACCGTGCCGTGGTATTGCTCCTCGGACAGTGTTTCGCCTTCCAGCCATTGCGCTGCGGCCACCAGGGACGATTCGCGCTCCAGGTGGTTGACCAGGCGCAGGCGGCCAGGTGCATCGGGCTGGCTGCTTTTCTTGTCCAAAGCCACCAAGGCCTGTAGCAGGTCAAGCGACGGAGCCTGCTCATAGTGCTTGAGCAGCAGTGCGCGTGTTGGCTCAATCTCGCCAGTGGCTTCGGCTACTTCCACCATCAGGCTGGCGGCGAGAGGGAGTGCTGCGGGGCTGTTTTGCGCCAGTGCTTGCAAGCTGGTCAGTGCTTGTGCTGACTGGCCTTGACGGTGTTGCAGCTGTGCCAGTTCAAGGCGTGGGCGTGGGGCTTGTGGTGCGGTTTCAAGCGCTTGCTGCAGCTGCGAAAATGCTTTGTCGAGCTGGCCATGTGCGACTTGTGCTTGTGCGTCTTCACACAGATAGTGGGCGAGACGGGTGCTGAAGTCGCCCTGAGCGGCAGCCTGCATTTTGCGCACGATGGCTGCGGCTTGTGTCCAGTCACGTGAGCGCTCGTAGATGGCCAGCAGGGAAAGGCGTGCTTCGGCCTCGTATTGCGTGCCTTCAAGGCGGTTCAGAGCCTCTTCGGCGCGGTCCAGCAGGCCGGCCTTGAGAAAGTCCTGCGCCAGAGCATGCTGGGCACGGTCACGGTCGGGGCGGGAGAGGTCAGCGCGGCTTAGCAAGTGCTCGTGCACTCGCACGGCGCGGTTGTACTCACCTCGGCGGCGAAACAGATTGCCCAGTGCAAAGTGCAGCTCGGTCGTATCGGGGTCGTTTTGCACGGCCTCGATAAATGCATCAATGGCCTTGTCCTGCTGTTCGTTGAGCAGAAAGTTCAGGCCTTTGAAATATGCCTTAGGTGCCTGACGGTTGTCGGCGCGCACCTGGCGTAAATCCCAGCGAGAGGCCAGCCAGCCCAGTACAAAGGCAACGGGCAGGCCCAGCAAAATCCAAGTCAGATTAAATTCCATGAATGTCGCTTGGCGAAAGGGTCGAAGAAGAACTCTGCTCTGCGGCAGCCGGTGCTGCTGGCATGCTTGCTGCGGCTTGTTGTGCCTGCTTGGCGGCATGCGCTTCGCGGGCTGCTGCACGGTGCTTGAGCCAGCGCGGCACCATGCCCAGTACGCCAACAAATAATCCCAGCGTAAATGCCGTCAGCACCACCAGTACCAGGGGTGCAGTCCAGGCCGTGCCAAAGAAAAAATGCACGGTGCTGTCTTGCTGGTTGTTGAGTGCGAATGCAAACAGAGTGAAAAAAATGGCTGCCTTGAGCAGCCACAGCAGGTATTTCATGCTTCCCCTTGTGCCTCTTGTATGACGGGGAGATTTTAGGCCAGCCTGTGTGCAGACTGGTCAACAGGCAAGAGAGTCAGGCCAGACAGGTGCAAAAAGGCACCTGCTGCTTCAGGCTGTCTGTTGTGGTGAAGGTGTTGGGTCGTCGGTCTTCAAGTTGTCCACGGCTTCGCGCAGGGCTTTTCCTGGCTTGAAGTGGGGAACGCGCTTGGAGGGGACTTGCACAGATTCGCCGGAGCGGGGATTGCGGCCGATGCGGGGCTGGCGGTGATTGATGGCAAAACTGCCAAAGCCGCGAATTTCAATGCGGTGGCCGCGCACCAGTGCATCACTGACGGCATCCAGAATGGTTTTGACGGCCTGTTCGGCATCACGTTGGTTGAGTTGGCCAAATTGGGCGGCAAGTTCTTCTACGAGATCGGATCGGGTCATCGGGCAGCGGAAACTAGGTTGAAAACAACAACGGGCGCACAAGGCGCCCGTTGTCTTTGACGCTTAGCGGTCGATCAGGCTAGCTGACCGACCAGCTGAGGCAAGTGATTACTTGTCTGCGTCCAGCTTGGCGCGCAGCAGAGCGCCCAGGCTGGTGGTACCAGCGTTTTCCTTGGAGGACTGAGCCGACAGAGAAGCCATGGCTGTCTGCTGTTCAGCGTGATCCTTTTGCTTGATCGACAGCTGGATGTTGCGGCTCTTGCGATCCACGTTCACCACCACTGCAGTCACTTCGTCGCCTTCCTTCAGGACGGAACGAGCGTCTTCCACGCGGTCCACCGAGATTTCGGAAGCGCGCAGGTAGCCGATGATGTCCTCGCCCAGGTCGATTTCAGCGCCCTTAGCGTCCACAGTCTTGACCTTGCCGGTCACGATCTGGCCCTTGTCGTTCACGGTAGTGAACGTGGTGAAGGGGTCGCTGTCCAGCTGCTTGATGCCCAGGGAGATGCGCTCGCGCTCAACGTCCACGGCCAACACGATGGCTTCGACTTCTTGGCCCTTCTTGTAGTTACGAACAGCGGCTTCGCCGGTTTCGTTCCAAGACAGGTCAGACAGGTGCACCAAGCCGTCGATACCGGCAGCCAGACCCACGAACACGCCGAAGTCGGTGATGGACTTGATAGGACCCTTCACGCGGTCGCCGCGCTTGGTGTTCTGAGCGAAATCTTGCCAAGGGTTAGCCTTGCACTGCTTCATGCCCAGGGAGATGCGACGCTTGTCTTCGTCGATTTCCAGAACCATGACTTCCACTTCGTCGCCCAGGGACACGAGCTTGGTAGGAGCAATGTTCTTGTTGGTCCAGTCCATTTCGGAAACGTGCACCAGGCCTTCAATGCCGGGTTCCAGTTCCACGAATGCGCCGTAGTCAGCAATGTTGGTGACCTTGCCGAACAGACGGGTGGCCGATGGATAGCGGCGAGCAACGCCCATCCATGGGTCGTCGCCCATTTGCTTCAGACCCAGAGACACGCGGTTCTTTTCGGTGTCGAACTTCAGGATCTTGGCAGTGATTTCTTGACCAGCAGTCACCACTTCGGAAGGGTGACGCACACGGCGCCATGCCATGTCGGTGATGTGCAGCAGGCCGTCGATACCGCCCAGGTCCACGAACGCACCGTATTCGGTGATGTTCTTGACCACGCCTTGAACAATGGCGCCTTCCTTCAGGGTTTCCATCAGCTTGGCGCGTTCTTCGCCCATGGAGGCTTCCACCACAGCGCGGCGCGACAGCACCACGTTGTTGCGCTTGCGATCCAGCTTGATGACCTTGAATTCCAGGGTCTTGTTTTCGTAAGGAGTCAGGTCCTTGATAGGACGTGTGTCGATCAGCGAACCGGGCAGGAATGCGCGGATGCCGTTGACCAGAACGGTCAGGCCGCCCTTGACCTTGCCGGAAGTAGTGCCGGTCACGAATTCGCCGGACTCCAGAGCCTTTTCCAGCGACAGCCAGGAAGCCAGACGCTTAGCGGTGTCACGGGACAGGATGGTGTCGCCGTAGCCGTTTTCGATGGAGCCGATGGCCACGGAAACGAAATCGCCCACTTGGACTTCAACTTCGCCCTGGTCGTTCTTGAACTCGTCGAGGGGCACGTAGGCTTCCGACTTCAGGCCAGCGTTCACCACCACGAAGTTGTGCTCAACGCGCACGACTTCAGCGGTGATAACTTCGCCGGGACGCATTTCGGTGCGTGTCAACGACTCTTCAAAAAGGGCGGCAAAAGATTCAGACATGTATTTCCTTGACCGCAAACAGGTTTCCGTCAGCACTATTGCCAAACGTTTTTAAGACTGAATGCGGAGGGTGCGGGTTTTTAAGGCCCACGGGGTTAAAGGTTAACAACCTTGCTGCCGGTTCTGCGATCTGCAGAGCCTGACACCAAGGGCCAACAAGTCAGCTGCGGGGCTATGCCTGATAAATCAAGCGCGGCCAAACAGCTGACGTTCTTGCCACCACGACAGCACCTGGGCAACCACTTCTTCAATGGTCATCTGGGAGCTGTCGAGCTGCAAAGAATCTTCGGCGGGCTTGAGAGGCGCAGTGGCGCGATTCATATCGCGTGCATCACGTGCTTCAAGGTCTGCCAAAAGGGTAGATATATTAGCTGAAATCCCTTTGGAAATCAACTGTTTATGACGGCGCTCTGCGCGGCACTGGGCGGAGGCCCATAAATAGACCTTCAGCGGCGCATGGGGAAAGATGACGGTGCCCATGTCTCTGCCATCAGCCACCAGGCCGGGCAGGTGCTGAAAGGCCAGTTGCAGATCGACCAGCGCGCTGCGTACGGCGGGCAGGGCGGAAACGCGTGAGGCATTCATGCCCGCTTCTTCGCTGCGAATGGCGAGGCTGATGTCTTCATCGCCCAGCCACACGCGTTGCTGGGCGTCAAAGCGCACAGGCATTTCCAGTGCCATTTCGGCAATGGTTTCTTCGTTGGATTCGTCAAGCGACAGGCCGGCCCGCGATGCGGCCAGGCCGGTGATGCGGTAGAGCGCGCCCGAATCCAGCAACTGGTAACCCAGCGCCTTGGCCACTTCGGCCGCAATCGTGCCCTTGCCCGAGGCGGTGGGGCCGTCGATGCAGATCACGGGAATGCGCTCGCGCTCTGTTTCGCAGATGGAGAACAGCGCTTCAAAGTAGTCGGGGAAGGTCTTGGCCACGCACTTGGGGTCTTCAATGCGCACCGGCAGCTTGGCGGGGTTGAAGGCGGCCAGCGAGAAGCACATGGCGACGCGGTGGTCGTCATAGGTGTGAATGCTGGCGGCCTTCCACGCTTGCTTGCTGGCAGGCGGGGTGATGCGGATGTAGTCCGCGCCTTCTTCCACCGTGGCACCCAGCTTGCGCAGCTCAATCGCCATGGCGGCGATGCGGTCGGTTTCCTTCACGCGCCAGCTGGCGATGTTGCGCAGCGTGGTTGTGCCGTTGGCGTACAAGGCCATCACGCCCAGCGTCATGGCTGCGTCGGGGATGTGGTTGCAGTCGAGGTCGATGGCCTTGAGGGGCCATGTGCCGCGGCTGACTTGCAGCCAGTTGGGGCCGCTTTCGAGCTGTGCACCCATGGCCTGAGCCGCTTCGATAAAGCGGATGTCACCCTGAATCGAATCTTTGCCAACGCCCAGAATTTTGATGCTGTTTTGCTCTGTAGCGTCTGCAGTGATTGCGCCAAGTGCTATGAAATAACTAGCGGATGAGGCATCGGCTTCTACGTGGATGCTGCCAGGCGACTGGTAGCGACTGCTTGCGGGAATTACAAAGCGCTGCCATTGCTCGTTTTTGACAGCAATGCCAAAGCGGGCCAGCAGCTCCAGCGTGATGTGGATATAGGGCTTGGAGATCAGCTCGCCCACCACCTCGATGGTGATGTCGCGGTCCTTGGCCAGCAGGGGCAAGGCCATGAGCAGCGAGGTCAGGAACTGGCTGGAGACATCACCGCGTACCTTGATGGATTCGCTGCTCAGCTGGCTGAAGTCGGGCTGGCCGATTTTGAGCGGAGGAAAGCCTTCGTCCTTCAGGTAGTCGATTTGGCAACCCAACTGGCGCAGCGCATCGACGAGATCGCCAATCGGGCGCTCGTACATGCGGGGTACGCCCGTCATCTCGAAGTTGCCGCCCAGTACCGACAGTGCTGCCGTCAGCGGACGCATGGCCGTGCCTGCGTTGCCCAGGAACAGCGTTGCCGTGGTGCCTGCAGGCAACTGGCCGCCAATGCCAGTGACTTCAATCGCCTGGCCGGGGGTGACGGTATCTGGCGTGATGCGGCAGCCCAGCTGCTTGAGGCCAGCCAGCATGACCTGCGTGTCGTCAGAGTCCAGAAGGTCGTGGATGGTGGTTGTGCCCTGGCTCAGCGCGGCCAGCAGCAGAACGCGGTTGGAGATGCTTTTGGAGCCGGGCAGGCTGACGGTGCCGTTGGCAGAGTCCAGCGCGGGGATATCCAAAAATTCAGTATTAAACATGGCGATCCATCAGGTCGTAAATTTGCTCTGAAATTAGTAGCTTCTAGCGCCTATTCAGTAAGCGCTAGAAGCATAAAAGGCTTGATTTTCAGAGCCCAGAGCCACGCTTGGCACCCATCTTCCAGTGGGCGCGGGCGGCGCTGGCCAGCGTCAGGCGATCTTGCAGGCCTTGTCCATCTTGCGCTTCCATCAGGCCTTCGAGCTGCTCCAGCGCCTGGCGGAACTGGCGGGACTGGGCCAGCACCTGTTCGCGGTTGGCCAGCAGCACATCGCGCCAGAGCTGGGGGTCGCCAGCGCCGATGCGGGTGAAGTCGCGAAAGCCGGGGCCAGCCAGCGACAGCACTTCATCGGCCTTGGGCTGGTTCAGCACGCTTTGCATCATGGCAAACGCCAGCAGGTGGGGCAGGTGGCTGACGGTGGCCAGTGCGCCATCATGCGCCTCTGGCGACATGGCTTGCACATGGCTGCCAAGCGCCCGCCACAGAGCTTCAGCGCGGTGCAGGTGTGCGGTGAGCGTGCGTTCTGTGGGGGTGAGAATGACTTGCGCGTTGTGGTACAGATTGCCGTCGGCATGCTCCACACCCGCCACTTCCTTGCCGGTGATGGGGTGGGCGGGCACAAAACTGCCAATCTGGTCGCGCAGCGCCGTGCGGGCCGCCTGCACGACATCGACCTTGGTGGAGCCCACGTCCATGATCATCATCTTTGGGGTGACCAGGTGCTTGATGGACTTGAGCGTGGCTTCGGTGGCGGCCACAGGCACAGCCAGCAATACCAGGTCGGCGCCTGCTGCAGCCAGCAGGGCCGAAGGGGCTTCCACATCAATCACGCCCATCTGGCGGGCGCGCTCTGTGGTGGATGGCGATTTGCTGTAGCCCACCACGCGTTTGACCAGACCCGCCTTTTTGAGCGCCAGCGCAAACGAGCCGCCCATGAGGCCGCAGCCAATCAGGCCCAGCTGCTCGAAGGGCTGCATTTTCTGCTCAGTCGTCATTACTTGCTCACCGGGTAGGTGCCCAGCACCTTGTAGAAGGCGCACAGTGATTGCAGCTCCTGCAGCGCGGCGGCCACATTGGCTTGTGCGGGGTGGCCTTCCACGTCGATGTAGAAGTAATACTCCCACTGGCCGGTACGTGCCGGGCGCGACTCAAAGCGAGTCATCGATACGCCGTGGTTTTTGAGCGGCACCAGCAGGTCATGCACGGCGCCAGCGGTATTGGGTACGGAGACGACGAGGCTGGTGCAGTCAGAGCCACTGGGTGCAGCCGTGGCCAGCGTGTGCGGCAGGCAGATGACGGCAAAGCGTGTGCGGTTGTAGGCGTCGTCCTGAATGGCATGGCTGACGATGTGCAGGCCAAACTGCTGCGCCGCACGTTCGCCAGCAATGCCAGCCCAGTTGGGGTGCAGGGCGGCCAGGCGCGCGCCTTCAGCATTGCTCTCCACCGGGCGGCGCTCTGCATGGGGCAGGTGCTTGGATAGCCAGCCCTGGCACTGGGCCAGCGCCTGGGGGTGGGCGGCCACCACTTCAATACCGTCCAGCGAGTTGCTGGTGCGCATCAGGTTGTGGCGGATCAGCATGCTGACTTCGCCCACCACATGGCAAGGCGTGTGCAGGAACATGTCCAGCGATCGCGTCACCACGCCTTCGTTGGAGTTTTCAACGCCCACCACGCCGTACTGGGCGCTGCCTGCGGCGGTGGCGTGAAAGACTTCTTCAAAGCTGTTGCAGTACATCAGGTCGGCAGCGCCGCCAAAGTACTGAATGGCGGCTTCTTCGCAGAAGGTGCCAGCCGGGCCGAGCACAGCCACGCGTTGGGGAGACTCCAGCGCAAGGCACGCGGACATAATTTCGCGCCAGATGGCGGCTACATGCGCGCCCTTCAGGGGGCCGGGGTTGTTGCGCTTGATCTTCTCGATCACCTGCGCCACGCGGTCGGGGCGGAAGAAGGACGAGCCTTCTTTTTTCTTGAGCTCACCCACCTGTTCGGCCACATGGGCGCGCTGGTTGACCAGGTCCAGCAATTGGCGGTCCAGCGAGTCGATCTGGTTGCGTAGCGTCAGCAACTCGGGGCTGGCTTGTGGGTCTTGGCTCATGGGTTCCTCAAATTTTGTAGCTGCTTGCGCCTGATTCTTAAAGCTTTCAGGGGGTTATGGCCCTGAAAGCTTTTAGAGGTGAGCGCTGGCAGCTCATTTTGTATGGTGTGCGTACGGTAGGCGTGAGTTAGGCGGGCTTAAGCCTGGCGCTGCTCAAAGTCTTCCATATAGGAAATCAGCGCCTGCACGCCTGCGATAGGCATGGCGTTGTAGATGCTGGCGCGCATGCCGCCCACCGACTTGTGGCCCTTGAGCTGCAGCAGACCGGCTTCTTTGGCACCCGCCAGAAAGGCGTCGTTGCGCGATTCATCACGCAGGAAGAAGGGAATATTCATGCGCGAGCGGCAGTTCTCTGCCACCTTGTTCACATAAAAGCGCGACTGATCGACATAGTTGTAGAACAGATCGGCCTTGGCGATATTGCGCGCCTCCATGGCGGCCACGCCAGTCAGCGTGCCTTCGGTTTGCTGCTTGAGCCATTTGAAGGTCAGGCCTGCCATGTAAATGCCCCAGGTCGGGGGCGTGTTGTACATGCTGCCGTTGTCGGCCACGGTCTTGTAATCAAAGGCGCTGGGGCAGACGGGCAGGGCGTGGCCCAGCAGGTCTTCGCGCACGATGACGATGGTCAGGCCTGCAGGGCCAATATTCTTTTGCGCGCCGCCAAAGGCCAGGCCCACGCGGCTCCAGTCGATGGAGCGCGATGCGACGTGCGAGGAAAAGTCGATGACCAGTGGCGCGTCCGAGCCCAGCGCTTTCAGGTCGGGCAGCTCTTGAAACTCCACGCCGTGAATCGTTTCGTTGCTGCAGATGTGCACGTAGCTTGCGCCGCGGCTCAGGTTCCAGCTGCTGGCTGCGGGGATTGTGGTGTAGTCGCTGTCCTTGCCCGTGGCAATCACATTGGCTTCGCTGGCGTACTTGACGGCTTCTTTGGCCGACTTCTGGCTCCAGCTACCGGTCACCACAAAATCGGTCACGCCAGCGCGCGAAAGGTTCATGGGCACGATGGCGTTTTCGGCCAGGCCGCCGCCTTGCATGAACAGAATCTTGAAGTGGGCGGGCACGGCCAGCAGCTCGCGCAGATCGGCTTCTGCGGCTTCGTAAATGCTGATGAATTCCTTGCCGCGATGGCTCATTTCCATCACGCCCATGCCAGAGCCGTGCCAGTCCAGCATTTCGGCGGCTGCGGTTTGCAGCACTTCTTCAGGGATAGCGGCGGGGCCTGCGGAGAAGTTATAGGGGCGGTTCATCAGATTTACGCTCAAAACATGTGAAAGCGCTTGCCTGGCTTGCGCTTTCAGCTATCAAAAACATTGCGCCACGGCCTGGGGCAGGCGCGTGGCGGCTTTCCTGGGCAGTCGCTTAAGAGGCGTCGCCTGGCTCTGCCGAGCCTTCAGCGGCACCGTCTGCAGCGGTATTGCCTTCGGCTTCGTCAACGCTGCCTTCGGCGTCGTTGGCATCATTTTCCACAATGCGCTGCAGGCCGATGAGCTTGGCGCCTGCGTCCAGGTTAATCAGTGTCACGCCTTGTGTGGCGCGGCCCAGTTCACGGATTTCCGCGACGCGGGTACGCACCAGCACGCCGGTGTCGGTGATCAGCATGATCTCGTCTTCAGGTGCGACCAGAGTGGCGGCCACCACGTTGCCGTTGCGCTCGGACTGCTGAATGGCAATCATGCCCTTGGTGCCACGGCCGTGGCGCGTGTATTCGCTGATGGCGGTGCGCTTGCCATAGCCATTTTCGGTGGCGGTCAACACGCTTTGCGAGCCTTCTGCCACATTGCCCGTGCCGTCGTCGGCCTCGGCAACCAGCATGGCGATGACGTTCTGGGTTTCGTCGATGTTCATGCCGCGCACGCCGCGGGCATTGCGGCCCATGGGGCGCACATCGTTTTCATCAAAACGCACAGCCTTACCGCCGTCGCTGAACAGCATCACGTCGTGCTTGCCGTCGGTCAATGCCGCGCCGATCAGGAAGTCGCCCTCGTCCAGGCCCACGGCAATAATGCCGGCCTTGCGGGGGTTGCTGAACTCGGTCAGCGCTGTCTTCTTGACGGTACCCATGCTGGTGGCCATGAAGACGTAGTGATCTTCAGGGAAGCTGCGGTTTTCACCGGTCAGCGGCAGCACCACGTTGATCTTCTCGCCGTCTTGCAGCGGGAACATGTTGACGATGGGGCGACCGCGCGAGCCGCGCGAGCCCGATGGCACTTCCCAGACCTTGAGCCAGTACATGCGGCCACGGTTGGAGAAGCACAGCAGGTAGTCGTGCGTGTTGGCGATAAAGAGCTGATCGATCCAGTCGTCTTCCTTGGTGGCGGTGGCCAGCTTGCCGCGACCACCGCGCTTTTGGGCGCGGTATTCGGACAGGGGCTGGCTCTTGATGTAGCCGGTGTGCGAGAGCGTCACCACCATGTCGGTGGGCGTAATCAGGTCTTCGGTGGACAGGTCTTGCGCGCTGTACTCGACGGTAGAGCGGCGCTCGCCCTTCTTGGTCTGGCCGAATTCGGCCTTCACGGTGTTCAGCTCTTCGCCAATGATGACAGAGACGCGCTCGGGCTTGGCAAGAATGTCCAGCAGGTCTTCGATGACCGACATGATGTCCTTGTACTCGGCCACGATCTTGTCTTGTTCCAGACCTGTCAGGCGTTGCAGACGCATCTGCAGAATTTCCTGCGCCTGCGTCTCGGACAAGCGGTACAGACCGCTTTGCTGCATGCCGTATTCGACCTCCAGGCCTTCGGGGCGGTAGTCGTCGGCATTGATCACGCCGCCGTCTGTGCGCGTGCGGGTGAGCATTTCGCGCACCAGCTTGCTATCCCACGACTTTTCCATCAGCGCAGCCTTGGCGACGGGGGGCGTGGGCGCGCTGCGGATGATGGCTATGAAGTCGTCGATATTGGCCAGCGCAACGGCCAGACCTTCCAGCACATGGCCGCGGTCGCGGGCCTTGCGCAGCTCGAACACGGTGCGGCGTGTCACCACTTCGCGGCGGTGCTGCAGGAAGACTTCGATCAAGTCCTTCAGATTGCACAGCTTGGGCTGACCGTTGATCAGCGCCACCATATTCATGCCGAAGGTGTCTTGCAGCTGGGTGAGCTTGTAGAGGTTGTTGAGCACAACCTCGGGCACTTCACCGCGCTTGAGCTCGATCACCAAGCGCATGCCGGATTTGTCTGACTCGTCCTGAATATGGCTAATGCCTTCGATTTTCTTCTCGTGCACCAGCTCGGCCATGCGCTCCTGCAGCGTCTTTTTATTGACTTGGTAGGGCAGCTCATCAACGATGATGGACTGGCGCTGGCCGCGGTCGATGTCCTCGAAGTGGCATTTGGCGCGCATCACCACACGGCCGCGACCGGTGCGATAGCCTTCCTTGACACCGTTGATACCGTAGATGATGCCGGCGGTGGGGAAGTCGGGTGCGGGCACGATTTCCATCAGGTCATCAATGCTGGCTTCGGGGTTCTGCAGCAGATGCAGGCAGGCGTCAACGACCTCATTGAGGTTGTGCGGCGGAATATTCGTGGCCATACCCACGGCAATGCCCGAAGAGCCGTTGACCAGCAAGTTGGGCAAGCGGCTTGGTAGCACCAGAGGCTCGCTTTCAGAGCCGTCGTAGTTGGGGCCGAAATCAACGGTTTCCTTGTCGATGTCGCCCAGCATTTCGTGAGCGATCTTCGAGAGGCGGATTTCCGTGTATCGCATGGCAGCGGCGCTGTCGCCATCCACCGAACCGAAGTTACCCTGTCCGTCCACCAGCATGTGGCGCAAAGAGAAGTCCTGGGCCATGCGCACGATGGTGTCGTAGACCGCGCTGTCGCCGTGAGGGTGGTACTTACCAATCACGTCACCGACGATACGCGCTGACTTTTTATAAGGGCGGTTCCAGTCGTTATTGAGTTCGTGCATGGCGTACAGAACGCGACGGTGCACGGGCTTGAGGCCATCACGCGCATCAGGAAGCGCCCGGCCCACGATCACGCTCATGGCGTAATCGAGATAACTGCGACGCATCTCCTCTTCAAGGCTGATGGGCAGAGTTTCTTTAGCAAACTGGGTCATGTCTAGTGATACTTTGACGGCTGGAAAGCAAGCATTTTAGGTCGAATGGCGTGTGGCAGCAGAGCAACATAACTTAGGAATTACGCAGCTCTCCTACTTGTTGGAGCTTAGTTGACAACACTCTTGCATGTTACGTATGGCACAATCGTTTCAACGTTTTTGGTGATGGTCACTGATGACGTCCACAGATTCGCAGCCCTGCTGCGGCTTTTTCCCCAAGAGGAGAACCATGAAGAAACTGAACAAAGTGGCGATGCTGTTTGCCTCCGCTGCCCTCGTGACGGCCGCTGGCGCACAAGTTAAGGCTGCAAATGGCGGCAACGTCATCGACAACTGGCAAAACGGCACCAGCGAGCTGGTGTGGAAGAACGGCACAAACGAACTGTGCTGGCGCGATGCCAACTGGACTCCTGCTACTGCCGCTGTTGATTGCGACGGTGCACTGAAGGCTCAAGTTGCTGCTCCTGCTCCCGCTGTTGTTGCTCCAGCTCCTGTTGCTCCAGCTCCTGCAGCTATTGCTTCCAAGGTCACTTACTCTGCTGACGCCTTCTTCGACTTCGACAAGTCGGTTCTGAAGCCCGCTGGCAAGGCTAAGCTGGACGACCTGACCGGCAAGATCAAGGACATCAACCTGGAAGTCATCATTGCCGTGGGTCACACTGACTCCGTCGGTTCCGATGCATACAACCAGAAGCTGTCGGTGCGTCGCGCTGAAGCTGTGAAGGCTTACTTGGTGTCCAAGGGCATCGAAAAGAGCCGCGTGTACACCGAAGGCAAGGGCGAAAAGCAACCCGTGGCAGACAATAAGACTGCTGCTGGTCGCGCTCAAAACCGCCGCGTGGAAATCGAAGTTGTGGGCACCAAGGCTGCTCAGTAATCTTTGATTGCTACATAAAAAGCCCCGGTAACGGGGCTTTTTTTATGCCTGATTCATTGCGGTAATCGCGGACAATTGCACCATGAGCAACACTATCAATGCCGATCCGGCAGAACTGGAAAAGTTCTCCAGCCTAGCCCATCGCTGGTGGGATCCCGAGAGTGAATTCAAACCACTGCATCAAATTAACCCCCTGAGACTCGACTGGATTAATGCCCAGGTGCCTCTGGTGAATCAGCGAGTGCTTGATGTGGGTTGTGGTGGCGGCATTCTTGCTGACTCCATGGCGCGCAAAGGGGCTAAAGTTGTGGGTATTGACCTGGCAACCAAGGCCTTGCGAGTGGCGCAATTGCATGCGCTTGAGACTTCAACACCCAATATTCAGTATCACGAAGTCAGCGTAGAGCAGCTTGCACAAGAACAGCCAGCCAGCTTTGATGTGGTGACCTGCATGGAGATGCTGGAACATGTGCCTGACCCTGCTTCCATCGTTTGCGCCTGCGCGGAGCTGGTAAAGCCCGGTGGCTGGGTGTTTTTTTCCACCATCAATCGCAATGCTAAGGCTTTTGCACTGGCGATTGTGGCGGCAGAGTACATGCTTAAAATGATTCCCAAGGGTACGCACGAGTACGCCAAGCTGCTGCGCCCCAGCGAGCTGGCCCGCTTTGCGCGTGAAGCAGGGCTGGATCTTCAAGGCAGCAAAGGGCTGGAGCACAACCCCATCTCGGGTCGTTACTGGTTGAGCAACGATACCTCGGTCAATTACATGCTGGCAACTCGCCGCCCACAGGAGTAATGAGTATGTGGAAGCATGTAAAAGCAGTGCTGTTCGATCTGGATGGCACATTGATCGACAGTGCCCCTGATTTGGGCGCGGCTGCGGACAAAATGCGCGTGGACCGAGGAATGCCGTCGCTTCCTCTGGATGCCTATCGCCATATGGCTGGCGCTGGCGCACGTGGAATGCTGGGTATTGCCTTTGGCATGACGCCTGAATCAGCAGGCTTTGCGGAAATGCGAGAAGAGTTTTTTCGCAATTACGAGCAATGCATGACTGAGCGTACTTACGCCTTCGATGGCGTGCCTGAGCTGATTCAGACGCTGGAAGCTGGATCACTCCTGTGGGGCATTGTCACCAACAAGTCCATGCGCTTTACCGATCCATTGACTCAGCAAATGCCTTTGTTCTCCAAGGCCGCTGCGGTGGTGAGCGGAGATACGACACCCCATGCCAAGCCGCATCCTGAGCCGTTGTTTGAGGCGGCTCGGCGTATGAATATTGATCCGGAGCATTGCATTTATGTCGGGGATGACGAGCGCGACATTCAGGCTGGTGCTGCTGCAGGCATGAAAACAGTGGCCGCCTGCTACGGATACTTGGGTGCAAAGACCGATACAGCACATTGGGGTGCAGATGCACACATCAAATCTCCCCTTGAGTTGTTGAAGTTACTTGGATGAGGCTAGAATAGGAAGTAAGGGGCTGTCCTGGTTTCGACGTGGGTTCGGGATCGGTGCGGTGCATGTCGAGCTTGAGTGACGCTCGTAAATCTCCATTCAAAAAACTAACTGCAAACGACGAACGTTTCGCACTCGCCGCTTAATCCGGTGAGCCTTACAACAGCACGCTAGTGGGCTGGGCAAGGGGGTAGCAATATCTCCAGGCTGTAAGGGAATTTTCATTAGCTGGCTGGGTATCGGGCTTCTTGATACCTGGCGAGATTTTAGGAAGCTGGCTAACCAAGTAGCGTGTGCCTGCGGGGCTTGGGTGGCGAGATTTAAATCAGAGCACTAAACATGTAGATCTGTCCGGCGAAGGCTTGCGGACGCGGGTTCAATTCCCGCCAGCTCCACCACCCACCTGTACAAAGGGGTTCAATGAAGTTCATTGAACCCCTTTTTCTTTTGGTAAATCAATGACTTGCGATGTAATGCCGTCTAACGGTGTCTAACCGCTGCCAAGAGTATGTCGGGGAACAAGCCGGGGAACAAACGGGGTAAAGTACAAATTCCTGGGGGTTGTTCCCCGTTTTTTGTAGTTTTCCCTCTGTAGAGCTCCTGATGCTGACCGAAAAAGAATGCAAGAACGCTACTTGTCCGCCCGACAAAAAAAGAACACGTTTCACTGATGCTGCGGGTCTGTACCTGGAGGTAAGTCCCAAGGGGTCTAAGCGTTGGTTTTTGAAAACTTACGGGGATGGGAAGGAGAGTCGCTTGGCACTTGGTTCATATCCAAAGGTGAGCTTGTCAGCCGCCCGTTTAGCCAGAGATCGAGTGAAGGTGGATAAGGCAGAAGGCATTGACCCAATTGAAGCTCGACGCCAAGCAAAAAAGAAGACTGAGGCAGTAGAGCCTGGCTCCACGTTCAAGGCTATTGCTGATGACTGGTTCGGAAAACAACGAAAAATGTGGAGCGAAACCCATGCGGATCGCTGCTATCGACAGTTAGAGCGTGATCTTTTTCCTTGGTTAGGAGGCATGGCATTAAAAGAAATAAAAGCCCCAAAGCTGCTCGATGCAATTCGTGTCATTGAAAAGCGAGGTGCTTTTGAGACGGCGAGCCGTGCTTTGATGCTTTGTAGCCAGATCTGGCGCTATGCAGCCGCTACAGGTGTTATTGAGCGTGATATCACTGCTGATCTAAAAGGCGCATTAACACCTTACAGAGGAAAACACTTTGGCGCAATAGTTGAACCAAAGGAGTTTGGAAAGCTACTTCTGGCTATAGATAACTATCACGGTGGAGTTGTCGTTAAATCTGCATTAAAGCTCGCACCTTTAGTCTTTCAACGACCTGGAGAGCTTCGCGGGGCAAGATGGGACGAAATTAATTTCGAGGCATCGACCTGGACAATTCCTGCTCAAAGAATGAAGCGCGGTCTACATGGCAAAGAGTATGGTGATCCTCATGTCGTTCCACTATCCAAGCAGGCTTTAGAAATTTTTAAATTCCTTCATCTTTACACCGGAACAGGTGAGTTTTGCTTTCCATCACCCAAAAGCAAAGATAGGCCTATTTCAGAAAACAGTGTAAGGACTGCTCTTTTAGCGCTTGGCTACACTTCAGATCAGCATACGTGGCATGGATTTAGAGCTTCAGCAAGAACTATGCTTGATGAGCAGCTTGAAGTGGATATCCTTGTTATTGAGGCGCAACTTGCTCATGCTGTAAAAGATGCTAATGGCAGAGCTTATAACAGAACAAAATACTTAAAGCAAAGAACTGAAATGATGCAGCTTTGGGCTGACTATATCGATGTTTTGAGGGGGAGGGTGTGAATTTTGAAGAGTAAAAACATATACCAAAAACTAAATGACTGCTTTGAAGGTCATCAAAGTAGATTGTTTGATTTAGAGGTCGAGAGTTATAGGGTGAAACTTAAATTCCTCTTTGAATCATACATGTCACTGTCTTCAAGAGTTAGGATAGGAGAGAAAGGTATTGCTGCTTTTGATAGGGAAATATCTGAAATATAAAGATTTGAAGTTTTTATTTTATTTTTTAACTCTTTTTCTAAATCATTATTAAAAAATGGTAATAAATTAAAGTTAAGAGTTTTTTGGAGTGAATTTAATTTTGTTGAGAAAATTTTAAGAGTATTTAATGATGATTTGAGCGATATTGATGTTGATTCATTATGCGAAAAGTTTTCGTTTATTAAATTTCACCCATGTTTTAAGTTTTCAAAGCTTCTGGATGTTGGTTTTGAGGGGTTGTTGAAGTTTCTATCAAATGCAAATTACAAGAAAAATGAGAAGAATTTCTTTAAAGGACTGGAAGAAGGACAAAAGAAAATTTATCAATCTTTGATTGAAGGATTAGCGGTTCATGAAAAGCTTTTGATCGTTCCATTGGATGTGGTGGTGAAATTTGAAGAAGTTGATTTAGATGCTTTAAAAAGCGATGTGGATCTGTTTATTAGAAGAATAAAATTTGATAAAAGATTTGGAATGAACTTAATTTCATCCTTCATTAAGATTCAAACAAGAAGTTTATTCATTAATGATGCCTCAATTCCTGTTGCAAAGTTAGCTTTGGTTTTTTCATTTAAAGGCGGTAGATTTAAATATTTTAATTTTGAATTAAGCAATTTTTGCTTGCAGGAGAATTTTTCTTCATGCGTATTTGAGCCAAGGTTTATGAGCCATGTTGATGTCTTAAGTGGTTTTAATGCGTTTGTTTTATCTTCATTAAACTTTGAAAATTTAAAAATATGGTCTGAGAAGTTCCTCTTTGATAGGAATTTCTGTTCTGCGACTAGTAAAAAATTTTTTAATCATTTTTAAATTTTGAGAAATAAAAAACTTCTGATTTCTGAAAAAGTTAAGTAGTTTTCTGTCGAAGTTCTGTCTGATTTTCCTACGTGTCAACTAGTTCATCACCAACCATGAACAAGATGTATTGCTTTCTGATTGGCAGTAGACAGCGTTTGATTGAATAGAGCTTTCAATGGGCATTGTGGATTTTTTACTTCGTGACAGATGTTTTGTCACGAAGGTCTCGCGTTGAGCTCTTTGGATGACTTGCCATCCCTGATGGTCAGAATCCTTGAAGAGAAATGGCTAAAAAACCTTATGTGCTTTTGCGCATGGATGATTTATGTGAAAAATTGCAGCTGTCTAGGGCAACGTTATATAACTTGATGAGGGAAAGTTCAAAGTACTACGATCCAAGTTTTCCAAAACATGTAAAACTTACTTCAAATTCGGTTGCTTGGATTGAAGATCAGATTGACGAGTGGATTGAGTCCAAGATGAGTGCTGCTCAGTCATCTTGAGGACCTAACTTGCCAGCCACGTGCTGGCTTTGTTTTGTGCAGAAAACTTGTGTGAATGACTGGTGATTCTGATCAGTTATGATGATTTAAAGCCTGAAGTGTTTTGGGAGCTTATGTTATAAAGATTAATAACAAAGATGACTTAAAGAATAGTACATCAATTAACTGATGAAATATACACAAGCAGTTCTCTTCACGAGATGATTGCTTGTGTAATGAAGGAATAAAGAGATCTGATCTCACCATCTTAGCTTGACCCTAAGGTGGTCAAGCTTCTGGGTACTGTATGAAGTTTGAAATTGAGAAAAGTTCTCTTGAGCTGGAGGCTCTGCTTTATGAGCTGCAGCTAGCTTCTTGGATGAAGTTGGCTGATGAAGTGGCTAGAAGAATCTATTCTTCTTTGAAATCGAATTTGAAGCTGAGGCTCAGTAGGAAGCTGAGAGTTCTGCTTCAGGCCTTGGATAGTGAGCTTCCTAGTCCTGATGATGAATTCTTCAAGGAGATAGTTTGCAAGGTTTATACATCTTTCTCTGTATTCAAAGCTCTTATGGATACTAGGGCTGAGTGGAATTGCGCTGATGACTTTGAAGGAATACTTTTTTATAACTTAATAAAGAGGATTGGATCTAAGGGGTTTCACAACGCCTATCAAGAGGAAGATAAGATCCACAAGCGTAGGGCAGAGTCTTTGTATGACTATATTTATGATTTAAAAATAGCTCATAGCAAGATCATGATCGTAAGGCTTGATCTTTACTATCATCAGGAACTTTTAGATTCATTAAAGTCTCAGCAGAACGTTATAGATGATTGGAGTCGGCTGCTTGCTTTTGCACGCAAGAACTATAAGCAGAATTTTCTTGGCTATGCGATGAAGATTGAGTTTGGAGATGATAGAGGGGTGCACATTCACTCTATCTTTGTTTTGAATGGCTCAAATCTCAAACGAGATGTGAATGTAGCAAGGAGTCTTGGTCATCACTGGGTTAAAGACGTTGTCCCATGCATTGGAAGGTACTTCAACTGTAATGAAAAGAAGCATCAGGAAAAGTACAAGTGGAGGGCGGTAGGTACTTTTACAAAGATGGATGAAGAATTCCAAAGTGGCGTGAAGGCCATGTCTGTCTATGTCACCAAGCCTGATCCACTTCCGCGTCTAGTGGTTCATGGATTAAAGAAGAAATTTCGTAAAGGAGAACTCAACGAAAGGCAAAAAGAGCGCGTGAGACGTCGCAAAGAGGCTTTCAAAGTCTTGCGTGATTTAGATACAGTGATGTAGTGGATAAGGTTCTTTAGGAGAGAGCAATGACTTACAGCGAATTGGAACTACGACGTTGGACTAATGAGTTGTCCCGTACGTTTGGTTGTACAGCCGCTTTGCTGCGGTTGCTATCGCTCAGTTCGGCCGGCGGTACTGCCGCTGGCAGGAGTCCAGCCGTCATTGGGTTCGGACGTTCGGTGCTTGTTCTGGCTGCTTCCTGAGGGGATACGGTCGTAGCTCTCTTAGTTCCTTGCTCTCACCGCATGAGCGGTCGTTTCCTCGCCGCGTGAATTGGAAGTCTCGGCGGCGGATTCAACCGGTCGATGCAACACACTATGACCCACCCAGGTCAAAGGAGTGTTGCAGATGAAGTACCGGACACGAACCTATTACACCGACAGTCAAAAGGCGGGGATGCGGATAAAAACTTGGACTGGTTTTTATGCGACTAGGCCAAGTTCTTGTCGGTATTCCACTGGACTTAAACGTCCCAGAGATACGTGACCAGCCTCCCAGTCTTGAAAGCCGTCGCCTTCGGCGGCCAGCTTGTTGAGTTTGTAGTCGCCGACCTGACGGTGTTTATTGGACAGACGAATGCCCGCTTCGATCACGCCCCGGCCGATGGCGCGCGCCCGAGTGACATCCACAGGCTTTGCGGACCGCGTAGTGACGCCATTCCCAAGGGCTCCAACAATGCCAGCGGGCCGACCGTGCTGGTATGTCGCAGTCTTTGCCAGCCCTTCCAGTTGGTAAGCCAGGCTGAAGAACGACAGGAAGATGGCAGACTCGACAAAAGGAAGGCTCAGCTTGGCCTTCATGATGGCCGGGGCGTTGTTGCATAAATCAGCCCCAGGCCAGATTTCCCCAACCCCAGACGTGGCTACGCCACAGCCACCGTCTGCGGGCAGCCCAGTTCAGTAAACCAATTGAGGATTGCGGCTCGAATGTGCAGTTCGTTGACCTGCCGCTCGAACGTGCGTGACATCACTCGTTCACCCAGCCGTTTGATGCAGTTCATCTTGGTCTCTACCAGACTGCGCCGGTGGTAACCACTCCAGTTTTTCCATAGCTTGCGACCGAAGCGCCTACATGCGGAGATAGCCGCATTGCGGTGCGCAAAGGCATCGCCCTTGCGCATCCTGGCATTCTTTCTCGGGGGAATGATGGGCGTGGCATTGCGCTGCATGACCGCCGCATGGACGGGCTGCGTGTCATAAGCACCATCGCCTGTCACTGTCAGCAGCGGCTCCTCGGCAGGAACTTGATTCAGCAACTGCGGCAACACTGCGGCGTCAGTGACATTGTTCGAAGTAACGCAGATGGCTCGTACCTGTAGCGTTTGCGCATCAATGCCGATGTGCAGCTTGCGCCATTGGCGGCGGCGCTCTGGCCCGTGCTTTTTGCACTTCCACTCGCCTTCGCCCAGGAACTTGATGCCAGTGGAGTCGAGCAGTAGGTGCAGGCCGGCTGCGCTAGAGCGGTACGCCACCTGGACATCCAGACTGCGTTGGCGACGACACAACGAGCTGAAGTCGGGAACTGGCCACAGCAGTCCAGACAACGCCAGTAGTGACTGAACAAAGCCTGTGGTCTGCCGCAAGGCCAATCCGAAGAGGTTCTTGATGGTCAGGCAGAACTAGATCGCTGCATCCGAGAACTGCGGGCTGCGCCCGCGTTTGCCGCTGGCAGCGGCAAACCAAGACATGCCCCTGTTCAGCCAGATGGTCAGTGAGCCCCGCGCTTTGAGCGCTGCGTTGTATTGCTTCCAGTTGGTGGTGCGATAGCGAGGTTTGGACTGCGGGGACTGACTCATTGCACGAGGCTACCTGACCCTAGCCTGCGATTTATGCAACAACGCCGAGCCGCACCTATCTCTCCAAGGTATGAGTTATATCTGCGGCGTTTGGGCTTGGCCACGATCAAGCCCTCCTGCTTCATCAGCCAACGAACCACCTTCTCCGAGATGCCCCTGCACTCCTTGAGCAGGGATGCCTGCACTCTGCGATATCCATAGCAGCGGTAGTTGTTGTCGAAGATAAGCGATGGACCGTGTCCGGGGATTCAGGGGCTATCTCACGGGGATGTCTACCTGCCTAGGGCAGTCCACAAAAGCAGCGGCAGCGGAAGAACTGCGAGCGAGTGCTCAACACCAGCTCGCAGTTCGTTCACCTGGAATTCTTAGCCTGGCTTCGGCGGAGATCGCGAATAGGGAAAATCATTTATAGCAAATAATTTGCCAGAAATGATTTTATTTTTTATACTAGTTACAAATTGATTATTTTTATCAAAAACTCATACCTTGCTCTGCACTTCAGCATCTCTTTCCTTCTTGATCGAGAAGACATCATGAACTTCCAAAATATGAAAATCTGGGCACGCCTTGCACTAGGCTTTGGTATCGTGGCCCTATTGATCGTCATCAAAAGCTCCGTGGCACTGTGGGAAACCAGCAATCTGCAAAAGGACTTCCGCTCTGTCGCCTATGACCAGTACCCCAAGATCAGCGAGCTACACACCATCAAGGACCTACTGAGCCGCAACGAAATTGCTCTAAACAGCATGCTGCATCACCAAGACGACAACACCAGCATCGCTAAAGAGACTGCTACGATCCAGCAAACACGTCAGCAAATCAGCGGTCTGCTGAAGCAGTTGGAGACACAGGTCACAACGGATGGCGGCAAGGCAGCTCTGGAAGCCTTCAAGGATCCACGCAACAAATACATCGCTGCGCAAGACCGCTACATGGATGCCATCAAGGTTGGTCGCACGCAAGATGCCCGAAGCCTTCTGCTCCAGGACATCCCTCCTGCCCGCACCAGATACCATCAGGCACTCGATAGAGTGATCACATACCAGAACCAACTGATGGACGCCTCTATCAGACGCGCTGCTGGTGCCGTGCGCAGCATCCAGATAGCCATCCTGACGGGTACTAGCATCGCATTGGTCATCGCCGTACTCATGGCGCTGCGGATCATCCGCTCGATCACGAACCCAATCGCCCAAGCGGTGCAGGTGGCCAATGCCGTAGCAGCGGGAAAGCTGAACAACACAATACACGTGAAAGGATCGGATGAAACCGCACAGCTGCTTCAAGCGCTCCAAATCATGCAGCAAGGCCTGGTGCAGGTGGTCAGTAAGGTGCGCGAGGGCTCGGAAAGCGTGGCCACCGCCAGCGAGCAAATTGCACACGGGAACCAGGACCTTTCCTCGCGCTCCGAAAGCCAGGCGAGTGCGCTACAGCAGACCGCAGCCTCCATGGAGGAACTCAACTCTACGGTGCGACAGAATTCAGACAGCGCGCAGCAGGCCAACCAGTTTGCACAGAATGCCTCGGCCGTTGCCGCACAGGGAGGCGAAGTAGTTGCCGATGTAGTGCGCATCATGAAGGAGATACATGACAGCTCCACCCAGATCGCCAACATCATTGGTGTTATCGACTCGATTGCCTTTCAAACCAACATCTTGGCTCTCAATGCCGCAGTGGAAGCGGCGCGTGCAGGAGAGCAGGGCCGGGGCTTTGCAGTCGTTGCCACGGAGGTGCGCAGCCTTGCAGGCCGCGCCGCCCAAGCAGCGCGAGAGATCAAGGACTTGATCGGCGTCAGTGTCGATCGCGTGGAAAGCGGCGCGGCACTCGTGGACCAAGCCGGCAAGACCATGACGGAAGTGGTCAATGCCATCCAGCGCGTCACAAACATCATGGGCGAAATCAGCGCTGCCAGCTCCGAGCAGAGCCTGGGGGTGGCTCAGGTGGGCGAAGCCGTAACCCAAATGGACCATGTAACCCAGCAGAACGCCGCCCTAGTGGAGGAAATAGCGGCCGCCGCTTCGAGCCTGAGCGTTCAAGCGCAAGAGCTCGTCGATACGGTGGAAGTGTTCCAGCTGGGCGCTACCTCTGGCACCCTAAACCCTATGAGTGCAAATAGCGCCCGGGGCATCATGCACGCCAGCGCTGCCCAGCCCGCACCGCAGGCGGCTGCGGCACGTGCGGCCATCGCGCCCTCCCGGCGGCCGGCGCCTGCAGTCAACGCAGTGGTTGCGCGTGCCGTCCAACCCCGGGCCCAGCAATCAACACGCCCAGCACCCGTTCACAAGGGCGCGTCAGACTCTGACTGGGAATCCTTTTAAGAAGCCTTAAGCAAAGTGCCGGGTCAACCCGGCAGTCGCTCCACGATGCATGCCCGAACCTGCTGACGCAGCCTCTGCCAGGATGCCCGCATAGGCTCTATCATCCCCTGCTCTGCATGGTCTTCGGTACTGCGCGCCAACTGCGCGGCATGCTCCCAGCCCAACATAGAGAGCGCCGACTTGAGGTTGTGGGCCACGCGCCGCAAGACCCGGGCATCGCTCGCTCGCACGGCTAGGTCACCTGCGTCCAAATCCTTGGGAAACTGCGCCAGACAGGCGCTGCGGTAGGCCTCGTACAGGCCTTGGTTGCCGCCAAAGAACTCCGCCACAGGATCGGTGCCATGCTCTGCCGGCAAGGCCCATGCGACCAGTTCATCACTGTCCTGGTGAGCAAGAACCTCGCGCACGCAGGCCTGCAACTGGCCTAGCGGCACTGGCTTGTGCAGCACCCGCCAAACCTGCAAGGCCTGCAACTGCTTCTGCACGGCGGTATCGATGCCACCGCTGAACACCACGGTGCGGCAAGCGGCGAGCGCTTCTCGCCGCTGTAGCCATTCCAGTAAATCCAGTCCGGAGCCATCAGGCAAGTACAGATCGAGCAAGACAAGCGCCACCGATGAGCCAGCAAGCACCTGCAAGGCCTCAGACAAGCGGGAGCAGACAAGCAGTTCCACAGCCACATCCTCTAGCGCCAACTCCATGAAACGACGCACACCTGCATCGTCTTCCAGTAGCAGAACACGTGGGCGGGGCATGTCGGACATGCTTACTCCTTTCGCTTTAAAGCTACAGCCAGGAGGGCTGGCAGTTCCTGCACCAAGCGTGGCTTATGCACTACCGGCAGACCGGTCAACGCGAAGGCATAGGCGCTGCGCTGGGTCTCGTCCAGTGACGTCAGAACGAGCACGCGAGTACGCTGAAACTGCGGGTGCGAGCGCATTCTGGCAATTAGGGTAGCACCGTCGATGCCGGGCAGCAGTATGTCGACGATGAGCACATCGGGCTGCAACTCACCCGCCATCGCCAGACCGACGATACCGTCTTCAGCCACACACAGTTCGACCTCAGGAAAATCGTGCGCCATCAGCATTCGCACCAGGTTTTGAAAATGCGCGGAATCTTCGATCAACAAGACTCTTAAACGGGCGTGCATAGATGCAGAGGACACTGGCGCTGCCTCCTGCTCCTGCTGCTGACTCCAATCCTGGTGCCGCGCAAGCCAGCTCTCGACCGAAGCGCGTGCGATGCGCCTGTGGCCACCCGGCGTTTTCCAAGCGTCCAGCTCGCCACGATCCACCATGAGCTGCACAGACCGCACGGCCAAGCCCAGCACCCGCGCTACATCCCGAGTGCTGCAGTTGTCAGGCAGGGAGTTCAACAAACTATTTTCCATTGTGAAATTTTATCATTATCAAAAAAGATAAAAATGATACAATTGGTAAATCAAATCATCACTACCCATGCGATATGAGCACACGCATACTGATCGTCGAAGATCACGCGGATATCCGCAAGCTGATCCATATGACGCTGGAGTTCGAAAACTATGAAATTCATGAGGCTTCGAACGCGCAAGATGGACTGGAGGCGGTGCAGCGCCTGCGCCCTCAGTTATTGCTTCTGGATGTGATGATGCCCGGCGCCATGAACGGACTCGATCTGTGCCGCCGCGTCAAGAGCGACCCCGCGCTGGGCGCGCCCCAGGTGGTTTTGCTGACGGCACGCGGGCAAAGCCAAGACATCGAGGCAGGCATGCATGCCGGTGCCGATGCCTACCTACTCAAGCCCTTTAGCCCGCTCAAACTGATTGAGACCATCGACCACCTGATTTTTCCCGACATCGGCTAGCCATGAACCAGGCAATCATTGAAACCACGCAGTTCGATCCGGCAGCGGCAGTTCAGATGGAGAAGATCATCTCCGACCTGGGCCGGATGTACCAAGAGCGTAACGAAGCTCTTCAGGAAGTCGCTCGAGCCCACCATGAAGCCTTGTTCCTTCTTACCCTGGCCGCTGAATACAAGGATGATGACACGGGCGTGCACATCGTTCGCATAGGCTTTTTGGCCGAGGCTCTTGCGCTGCTGCTCGGCCAGAGCAAAGCCTATGCCGAGCTGTTGCGTAAGGCGGCGCCCATGCACGATGTCGGCAAGATCGGTATACCCGACAGCGTACTGAAAAAGCCGGGCGCATTCAAGCCCGAAGAGCGGGAGATCATGAACCGCCACCCGAGTATCGGCGCAGACATTCTGGGTAAGTCACGCATCGCACTGTTTCAGCTGGCCGCAGAAGTGGCGCTCACACACCATGAACGCTGGGACGGGACAGGTTATCCCAGGCAACTCGCCGGCACGGACATCCCCTTGTCAGGTCGCATTGTCGCGGTAGTGGACTGTTACGACGCGCTGACCATGGATCGGGTCTATCGCCCAGCCCTCTCGCACGAAGAAGCTCTGGACATAATCATCGCGCAACGCGCCACAGCTTACGATACAGATGTAGTGGATTGCTTCACACGCAACCATGAAGCGCTGCGCGCGCTACGTGAACGCATCACCGAGCGCCGCATGACTTTTGCCGACCTAGTCGAGTCCGAGCACCCCATCCTATGATGTACTCCAGCACTCGACAGACCGCCCGAACTTGGGCCGCATGGCTGTTGCTATGCCTCGCCAGCGCATGTTGCAACCTGGGGGCCCAAGCAGGCACAGTGCTCGAGCGCGTTCAAGCCAGTGGCAAACTCAAGGTCTGCATCTGGCCCGCCTACCAAGGCATTAGTTGGCGCGACCCGCGCTCCGGCCAACTGAGCGGCCTGGATATCGACCTTGCTAGAGGTCTGGCGGCCGATTTGCGCCTGACATTGCAATTCGTCGACTCTTCCTTTCCGTCTCTGGTCCAGGATCTGCTGAACGACCGCTGTGATGTGGCTATGTTCGGCATCGCCATGCTGCGCCAGCGCATGGAAAAACTGCAGTTTTCCACCCCCTATCTGCAAAGCGACATCTATGCCATCAGCACACGTACCAGCCGAGTCGTGCGGCAATGGAGTGACATAGACCAACCGGGCGTATTGGTGGGTGTTCAGGCAGGAACCTTCATGGAGCCCGTCATGCAGCAACGGCTGCGCTACGCCCGCTTGGTGAGCATTGAGCTACCGCGAACCCGCGAGCGGGAGCTCCATGCTGGCCGCGTGGATGTTTTCATGACTGACTATCCCTACGGCCGCACACTGATCGACAGCACCGATTGGGCCTTGCTGTTGACACCGCCCGAACCCTTTTACCCAATGCCCTATGCCCATGCGAGCAAACCCGGGGATCTCCAGTGGCAAGCTGTTCTGAACACCTTTGTGGCACGCATCCAGCAGGACGGTCGGCTGGACACAGCGGCAAGACGCCACGGCCTGCTAGACATAGTGGTGCGCAAATGAGTGCCGGCATGCTGCGTACCTGGTTACAGACTTTGCGCCCGAAGTGCCTCCCACTGGGCCTAGCCAGCCGGCGGGTGCTTGCCAGCGGCCTAACACTGACCCTGGTCGTGCTCGCAAGCGCCATGGCACTGATGTGGCGAGAACTAGGATATGCGCAGCAGCGCAAGCTCCAACAACTCGAAATGCTCGCCAGTGTGATGGAGTTCCATGCCAGTCAGGTGTTCGATAGTGGCCTGCTGGCGCTGGACAATCTGGCGGCGAGCCTGACACAGGATCCTCTGTCACTGGAAGCAATGGAAGCCAAGCAAACTTACTATTTGCAGAGCCTACCATTTCTGCGCAGTCTGGCACTGGTCAGCATGCAGGGCCAGGTGCTAGTCTCCTCCACGCCCAATGACCGAGGCGGTGCTGTTGATCTAAATCGTCTGGCACCCAGCGGCGTCACTGGAAAGCAGGTAATGATTGGCCCGTGGATACAAGGGCGCGCGCTGGTGGCAGAGGCTTCTGCTGGGAGAACTCCCACCCACCTGGGTTTCATCCCCCTGATACGCCGGGTACAGCTCGACACTGAACGCAGCGTCTTGCTAGTGGCGCAGCTCAACCCCGACGCGCTGGCAACCTACCAACAGCAACTGCTGGAAGTGAGCGGCCCCGGTACCCGTGTGATGTTGACCCTGAGCGACGGCAGCCTGCTCTCCCAGGTAGGCCTGCATACCCCCCCGCAGACAGCAGCCTGCGCTCGCGCGCCCTGTTCCTCTCCATTCCGTCAGAGCACAGGGGCAGCTATGGCCCCCTGCAAAACGTTGATGGATACGTGCTGGGCGCATGGCACGCCTCCGCCAACCTGCCTCTAGTAACGATTGTCGAACAACCTTACGCAACCACACAGCAAGAATGGTTGGCGGCATTGCGAGGACCACTGATCTTCATGTCTCTGGCGCTGGTACTGATTGGACTGATGACGTTCAGCGCCTGGCGCAACGCCCTCGCACGCGAAGTAGCCCAGCACGAGCGCAATGAAATCATTCAGGACACTGCACGGCGAGAGCAAGAACAGCTAGCCCTTACCAGCCAGCTACTCGAATCCAACCCTCTGCCGATCTGTATGACTGATATGCACGGGCGTTTTCTGACAGTCAACGATGCATGGGAGCAGTTCATGGGTCTGCCGCGCGAGCGCGTTCTAGGCCTACGCAACAGCGAATTCCTGCCAGCCCAGGAGGCCAAGGCCTATGACTCCCACAACGAAGCTTTGCTGCTCTCTGGCGGCCAAGTGCGCTATGAGGAACGCCTGTGTCGCCCCGATGGCAGCGTGTGCGATGTCCAAGTGACCAAAGTGCGTCTGGAATCTCGTCAGGGCCAACCCCTTGGCCTGCTGATCGTCAAGATGGACATAACTGCTTTTTTGGCAGCCCGTGATCTAGCAGAGCAAGCTTCGCGCGCCAAGAGCGAGTTCGTGGCAAATATCAGTCACGAGCTGCGCACGCCGTTGCAGTCTATTTTGGGCTTTTCCGAGCTAGGCATGCTGCGCGCACGCCAGCATGACAAGCTGATCGACATGTTCGGCGATATCCATGCCGCAGGTGAACGCATGCTCGCGCTGGTCAATGACCTACTGGACCTGAGCAAGATGGACACACTCATTGGAGCCTTTCAATTCGAACGCCACGACGTGCGCCCTATTGTTCTGGAAGTGGCCAGCGAGCTCGGCCCTCAGCTTGAGCAAAAGCGCCTGGTGCTGGAGCTGCAGTTGGGCAGCGATCCGCTGATTGCCAAGGTGGATCGTACGCGCTTTGCACAAGTGGTGCGCAATGTGCTGATCAATGCAGTGAAATTTTCCTCCGAAGGCCGATCCATCAACATCACCGCCGCACTGGAGGATACGTCCAGAATCCATCTGACAGTGCGTGACCAAGGTCCGGGCATCCCGCTCGCGGAGCTGGAAGCAGTATTCCAGGCCTTCGTCCAATCGAGCCAGACTAGTGACGGCTCGGGGGGCATCGGCCTTGGCTTGGCAATCTGTCAGAAGATTATGGTCTCCCACGGCGGAAGCATATATGCCGCCAACGCGCCCGAGGGCGGCGCAATTTTCCACATCATCCTGCCCATCGCAGAATTCACCCACTTCGAGCCTGCCACTACCGTCTCATGAAGCTGATTTCTCACATTCGACACTGGCGCACTAATCAGACGCTAATGTACGTCGTCGGTGTCTGCCTCTTCAGTGCTACCGTACTGCTCGGAGGTTGGATCACTGTTGCCACCATGCTGCACTCGCAATGGCAGGAAACACTGGAATCCGAAATGCGCCAGAACACCAATACGGCGCTGGCGCTGAAGGAGCACACACTGCGCATCCTAGATACGGTCGATCAGGCGATGCTGCGACTTCAGGAACATGTGAGCGAGGGGGCTTTTAACAGCGAAGAAATCGTGCGTATCGCCAATGAAACCGGCATGACTCCACACATTTTGACGCAGCTTTCATTCGTGGACGCGGCCGGCAATTTCCAGAGCTGCAACCTAGATCCAGACGGCTCACTCAGCCGCCATATCAACCTACTAGACCGGGAGCATATCCGCGTACACCTACTAGACACATTCCCTAAATCCTCAAGCAAGCTACAAGATGGCCTGTTCATCAGCCACCCTGTGCAGGGAAAGGTATCGGGAGTCTGGACGATCCAGCTGTCGCGTAAGATCACTGCCAGCGATGGAGGCACCCTGGGAGTCGTCGTGGCTTCCCTAAATCAGCGTCACTTTGCAGACGTCTACCAAGGCGTGCGTCTGGGTGAACAGGGTGGCGTGGTGCTAGCAGGGCTGGATGGCGCGATCCGCGCGCGTGTGATTGGCGGTCTCAGCACCGAAACGCAGCAGCAGCTTCCTGAGACGCTGATGCATAAGTTATACCAAGGGGTCTCAGGCGCTACCCTGACCTCATCATCAGACGGCATACCACGCATCGTAGGCTACAGCCGTGTCGGCGACTATCCATTGTTCGTGCTCAGTGGCACCTTCCAGGATGAAGCATTCACCGCATGGCGCGCCGCCCGCAACACGGTCATACTGCTGATGGTATTGCTGAGCTTGGTCGTAATGGGCTTTGGCGCCATGGCCGTGACCCGGATCAGGCACATGGCCAGCAGCCACGCTGCCTTGGCCAACAGCGCTGCCGAAGCCCTTCGGGCCAATGAGGCCAAGAGCGAATACCTGGCAGCCATGTCGCATGAGTTGCGCACTCCGCTAACTAGCATCCGGGGATTTGCCGAATTGATGGAGCTACGCAGCAGTGACCCGAGGGTGCGGGAGCAGTCAGGCCTGATCCGCCAAGGCGCCGAGCATCTGAATGCATTGCTCACAGAAGTCCTGGACTTTGCCAAGATCGAGGCCGGCGCCATGCCCACGCATCTTGAATCGGTAGAGTTACTCACGCTGGCACGTGAGCTGACGGATCTGTTTCGCGTAAGCGCCATGGCGAAGGAGCTGACGCTACAACTGCTCACCCCTCCATCGATAACCACCATCATATTAATCACGGACCCGCTCAAGCTCAAACAGATTCTGAGCAACCTGCTGTCCAACGCTATCAAGTTCACGCCACAAGGTAGCGTGAGTCTAGAGATAGTGCACAACCCAAACGCCCATCAGGTGCAATTGCACGTTACCGACACAGGCCCGGGAATTCCCGAGGAGCTGCACCAGCGAATCTTCGAAAGATTTCACCAAGGGCATTCGCGCATCAACCACCAATATGGAGGCACCGGCCTAGGACTATCGTTGTCGCGCTCTCTCGCTGGCCTCCTTGGAGGCACCCTAGTTGTATCTCCTTCCCCACACGGAGGCGCGCGATTCACCCTGTCCCTTCCCTGTCCACAGTTGTTCGCATCACCGGCGCGCAAGGAGCGCCTCGACATGATGGAAAACTCCTAGAGCTCAGAGGTAGGAGGTGCGATAGAGCAAGGCTTTGTAAAAGTAGAGCCAGTTGGAAGCCGCTGAAGTCAGTGCCAGTTTGTTCGTGCGGCACGACAGCACTAAGCAGACGACTGGCAAATACATAGATGTGAATTGGGATTCACAGGTAGGCACAGAACGTATCTTGCTCAGCGCAACTCTATTTCAGGAGACCGACCAGCTAGCACTGTATGAAGCCATACACCCTTAAATAGGATCGCTTTTAAAGATGCTGGCCACATTTGAGATGAGCAGCCCTTCACGCCGACGTGACTTTGTGACACATCAAGTCTGCAAGCTGTCAGGCGATGAAACAAAACCTATTTGCAGAACTACCCCAATTCGGCCCTCAATTAGCGCGGAATCATTACTGAGTATTCGGCGACAGCACTTATGTCAGTTAGATGGCATTAAAAAGTCCAAGGCTGTGTAGGTTCACGACCTCAAGCTCCCGTTTGTACGCGAGAGCCGCAAAGTGGATGAAGCATAACGGGTGAGGAACAGCAATAGATCTGAGCATTAGCCGTTGAGCGGCAGTAGACCGCATAAAACTTGATGCGCATTAAATCGCATGCATCCACAGGTCAGAGTCTCGAAAGTTGCATCCAATAACATTGTTCTTCTTCAAAGAAAATGAGAAAAACCCTTGACAGAAACCTCCCAAACTTTCCAACGCCGTAAAGATTTTCTCTGCCTCACCGTTCAGGATGAGCATGCCATGCGCAGTCTGCACGACGCCCTTGGCACCCAGGCACACGGCTTCGTGGAAGGCTTCTACCGTCACCTGCTTTCCTTTCCTGAGATGCGTGCACTGCTGCCGGACGACGAGGCACTGCACAGGCTCAAGACGCTACAAATGCGTTACTTTCTCAGGCTCACAAAAGGCACCTATGACGAGGCCTATGGAGATGAGCGCCAACATGTGGGTTTGGCTCATGCGCGTATTGGACTGTCGCCCGGCTGGTATCTGGGCGCCTACAGTCACTACCTCACCGAACTCCTGCCGCGAATCACCAGGCTGCCCGGACTGACGCCAGAGCAGCGCAATGATGCAATCCAGGCATTGATCAAAGTGGTCTTGCTGGATATCGGGCTGGCTATCGATAGCTACATCACACATCGCGATACGCTGATCACCGAACTTCGAGACTACGGCGCAGCTTTCGCGCACCTGCCCCACGGCACGCTTGTGGTCACGGATGAGCTGAATGTGGTGTTTGCCAACCAGGCCTTCGCACAACTCGCAGGCCAAACACCAATGGCGCTAGCGAAAGGAGACCCGCTACCGGCCTTTATGGATGTAGGCAGCTTACCTGCACTGGTGAAGCAAGCGCTACAGCATCAACATGCCAAGGGAAGGTCGCAACTGCATTTCCACGCTCAAGCATTGGCGATCCCGGTTTCCATCACCGTCCACTCTCTGCAACAGCCCGACGGCCACGCGCAGCCACGGCTGCTGATCACCGTCGAAGATCTGCGCAAGCAGGAGCAACTCAATCGTGACTTGCTCAATGCCCAGGAGGTGGCCAACATCGGTACCTGGCTCTCATACTTTGACGGCAAGCCTTCCCTCACGCCTCAAGCGGCACGTATCCTTGGTTGGCCAGTAGGCCAGCCTTTCGAATTTGCCGATTTACTTGGCTGCGTGCATGCAGAAGACCGCGCATACGCAGATGCACAATGGAAAGAAGGGCTTGCCACCGGCCGTTACGCGTTCGAAATGCGCATCCAGGATGGAACCAGCGTCCGCTGGGTGGATGCGCTGGGCACGATCGAGCGTGACGCGACCGGCAAGCCGGTCCGGGGCTACGGCACGCTACTCGACATCACGGAACGCAAACGGACCGAACAGCGCATGAAGAAGCTGGCATTCTTTGATGCGCTCACAGGGTTACCTAATCGCTTTCACGGCATAGATTTGGCTCAACGCCTGCTCGACATCGCAGGCCAACGAGGTCAGCAGGCCACGGTGCTGTTCGTTGATCTCGACCGCTTCAAGGAGATCAATGACTCTCAGGGCCATTTAGTGGGAGACGACTTGCTTGCTGAAGTGGCAAGGCGGTGCGAACGCACGCTCGGAGGAGACGGTGTGGTGGCTCGCCTGGGTGGCGATGAATTTATGTTCGTGCGCACACTAGCCGAAGGCAACGATGCTATGGCTTTGGCCCATGAATTCTGCTCAACATTGGCAAGCCCCTTGAGGGTGGACGATCTTTGCTTTGAAGTAAGGGCAAGCGTCGGAGTAGCCCTTTACCCCATGCACGGTCACAGCGTAGACGAGTTGCTCCAGCGTGCCGATATCGCAATGTACCAAGTCAAGACGCAAGGCGGCGGCAATTGCCAACTCTACGATGCACAAATGGGCCACCGGCTCCAGCGGCGCATCGCACTTGGAGCAAAGCTGGAGGAGGCTCTCGCGCAATCACGCTTGGAATTGCACTTCCAGCCCAAGATAGCCATAGACTCGTATGCGTTATACGGCGTGGAAGCGCTCGCACGTTGGCACGACGAAGAATGGGGCTGGGTGAGCCCTGCCGAGTTTATCCCCGTCGCTGAGGAGCGCGGCCTCATCATCGCGCTCGGCGACTGGAGTTTGGACGCAGCAGCTCGTCAGTGGCGTGCCTGGAGTTCTGCCGGCATAGCGCAGCCCCCTGTGATTGCTGTCAACGTATCGGCTGCGCAGATGATGAGTGACGCCTTCTCCGAGCGTGCCTTGGCGATCATGCGCACGCACGACGTGAGCCCACGATTTATCGAATTGGAGATTACTGAATCGGCTCTGATGCATGACCCAGCCAAGGCTAAGCGTGTTGCCTCCCAGCTAGTGGAACAGGGCTTCACGCTATCCATCGACGATTTCGGAACTGGCTACTCCTCCCTGGCGCGACTACAGAGCTTTCCCGTTTCTCGGCTCAAGATCGACATGTCTTTCGTGCGCGGCATGCTCAGCGAGCCTGGCAGTCTCGCCATCGTGACAGCGGTAATCGGCCTAGCCCATGCGCTGAAGCTACGGACGGTGGCCGAAGGTGTGGAAACACAAAGCCAACTCGAAAAACTGCGCGACCTGCACTGCGATGAAGTGCAGGGCTATCTTTTCTCGAAGGCTGTTCCAGCAGCCGAGTTGGCGCGCGACTGGCTGCCCCTTTAGTCCTTCCAAAAAACCATAAAAAAGAATGCCTTATGCGGATCAATTTGCCCGCCACAACCAATGAGTTCACGTTTCCAGAGAGAAGCACTCTGGTCTCAGTCACGGATACCAAAGGTCGTATCACTTACTGCAACCCCGCATTCGTTCACGTGAGCGGTTTCGCACACGAGGAGCTACTGGGCCAGCCCCACAACCTGATCCGCCACCCTGACATGCCTGCTGAGGCCTTCCGCGATTTGTGGCAGACCATATCGACAGGCCTTCCTTGGACGGGCCTCGTGAAAAACCGCCGCAAGAACGGAGATTTTTACTGGGTACAGGCTAACATCACGCCATTGCGTGACGGCGAGCAGATCACGGGTTTCCTGTCGGTGCGCACGCTTCCTGTGCGCGAACATGTGCTTGTCGCAGAAAGGCTCTATGCCACCATGCGTGCCGAGGCGGAAGCTGGATGTGCCGTCCATACGCTACACCATGGTGTCGTACTGCGCCAGAATCTGAGTGGCCGCTTGAAGCGGCTACTGGCTCCTTCTACGTTTGTGCGCCTGCTGCTGGTACTGATGCTAGCTGTAATGCTTCCGCTACTGCTCACGTGGCTGAATGTCCCCTGGCTAGTCACGGGCAGTGCGGCCTTGTTGGCAGTGGCTGTGTCGTCTTTTCTGACTCACTCGCTGGCTATCGCGCCGCTGCAAGAACTTGTGCACGATGCCAATCAGCTGGCATCTGGAGACCTGTCGCACGCAGTGCGTACAGGTGCCAGCGGCAGTGTCGGAAATCTTCAGCGCGCACTGTTTCAACTGAGTGTGAACTTGCGCACTGTGGTGAGCGACGTGCGCCAGGAGGTAGGGCACCTGGAGATTGCCGTGCAGGAAATCGCCAGCGGCAACCACAACCTGTCGTCCCGCACCGAAACTCAAGCCAGCAGCCTGGAGCAGACTGCCGCATCCATGGAGCAGATTAATGGCACAGTGCATAACAGCGCCCTAGCCGCCAGCCGTGGCGCCTGTTTTGCAGAAGAAGCTTCGAGCATCACACAACGCAGCAACGATGCCGTGCAGGCCGTGGGCCAGACCATGCTGGGCATCGCTGAATCGTCACGACACATTGAAGACATCGTGCACCTCATCGAGGGCGTGGCCTTCCAGACGAATATTCTTGCGCTGAACGCAGCCGTAGAAGCTGCGCGTGCGGGAGGGGCTGGGCGGGGCTTTGCTGTGGTGGCGTCGGAGGTGCGCACGCTATCTGCACGCACCGCTCAGGCAGCGCGCGATATTAAGCAGCTCATCGGCGACTCGGCCGAGCGCGTGGCATCGGGCGCCACCGCTACAGGCGAAGCGCGCGAGCGCATGGCCGAAGCATTGTCAGCGGTGCAACGCGTAAGTGCTGTGCTGGGTGAAATTAGTACCGCAGCCATAGAGCAGCAAACCGGTATCTCACAGGTCAACGCTGCTGTGGCGCACATGGACTCGATCACCCAACAAAACGCTGCGATGGTGGAGGAACTGGCCGCAGCCGCGCAATCGCTGCGAGGTCAAGTAAACAGTGTGAGCAACTCAATGCGCCTATTCCGTCTCGAGCGCGGCGAAGCGCCTTTGTCGCAAGCCAATGCCGTAGAACTGCAGCGAATAAATCGGCTTCGTTAAATGAAAGAATAGCTAGGGTTTGTCTATCTGCCTTGATGTTCAGTCCCACAGGGCGTTGTTGCATAAATCGCAGCTAGGTGTCAGGTCATGGCTCTTGGGAGGGGGCATGGCCTTTAGTGAGTTTGAAGTACGAAGAATCATCAAAGTTGTTGCAGGTTTTGTCGAAAAGCGTAGACCACCTGCATATGTGCGTGATCAGTTAGATCTGATGTTTTCGATTGAAGGGCAGTCTGTTTTACTGCGGCAGAAAAGGAGGCTCATGGATGGGGAGGTGATTGAGCGCCCATTTGCCAAAGCTACCTGGGTCAAGACGCAGCAAGTTTGGAAGCTGTACTGGCAGCGTGCAGATCTTAAGTGGCACAGCTATGAGCCTGCAGCTGCTGTATCCACCATTGAGGCATTCTGTGATGTGGTGGACAAAGATCTCTACAGGTGCTTTTGGGGATAGGTGCACCCATGTGAAGCAGATATCGCATGACTGTCTGCTTCTGTGCTGCAGCTTGTAATCTTTTGTTGCAGGTATGCTTGGCGTATGGCGATTCCAGACTATCAAACCTGCATGCTTCCGTTCTTGTCGTACTTGGCTGATGGGTGCGAGCATTCGTTGCGAGAAACAGAAGAGGCACTGGCTAAGCAGTTTGGCCTCACACCCTCAGAGAGGGCTGAGCTACTACCAAGTGGTCAGCAAGGCGTATTCAAGAATCGGATTGGATGGGCAAGAACCTACCTGAAGAAGGCTGGACTGATTGAGGCTCCCAAGCGAGCCGTCTTCAAGATTACGGCTCGTGGCCAAGAGGTCTTGGCCTCCAAGCCAGTGCGTATCGATTCGAAGTATTTGGAGCAGTGGCCAGAATTCATAGAGTTTCGTGACTTCTCCAAAGATAGTGCCGGGCCATCCAAGGTTGCAGAGCCAACGCAATCATCCAGTACCCCTGAAGAAGCGATTGAGGAGGCATACCAAGGGTTGAGGGAGCAGCTTGCGCAGGAGCTGCTTGCCAAGATCCTGTCTTGTTCGCCTAGTTTTTTTGAGCAGCTTGTTGTGGAGTTACTGGTCAAGATGGGCTACGGTGGCTCACGCAAAGATGCGGGTGAGCGAATTGGTCAGACTGGCGATGGTGGTATCGACGGGATCATCAAAGAGGATCGTCTTGGGCTGGATACGATCTTCATTCAGGCTAAACGCTGGCAGGGCTCAGTAGGTAGGCCCGAGATCCAAAAGTTTGTCGGGGCACTTCAAGGTCAGAGAGCTAAAAAGGGGGTGTTCATCACGACCTCTTACTACACGGTGGATGCGATTGACTATGCATCGCGCATCGACACCAAGGTGGTTCTGATTGATGGCAAACAGTTGGCTGCACTGATGATGGACTTTGATGTTGGCGTTGCCGCATCAGCAGCCTACGTGGTCAAAAGAATTGACTCGGACTATTTTGAAGATGTGTGATGTCCTTTCGTTGATGAGATGGACTTCTTGCAAAGCATTTCAACAGGGGTTGAGACCAGGAAAAGCGATGAGACGCTTTTCATTGAGTGGCTGCTTTGCAGCGATTGCGGCTGCTCATTTCATTACGTTGAGCTACCGGTCATTGCCACATTGCGCCCATCCAGAGCAGTTAGGCATGTCCACAGGCCAATTAATCCCCTACCTCATGTATCCCTGCGTTGAAACATAGGTTGACGAGCAGCTAACCATTGCTTTGCTTCGTGCTCCATGACCTTTCGCTCCGTCGAGTAGGGTATCCGCTGATGAAGACAAGCATAACCTTCATCAACCCACATCGGTCGCCGCGACATTTCTGCCATGGGCACCATCATCAGGTAGTCGCTGAGCGCATCAAAATATTCATTCGGAAGATCCCATTCCGCAGCAGGTACTGCCATGAACAGAGATTTTCGAAAGGCACGGAGATGCGCCCAGACATTGCCTCCGCCTTTCAATCTGGGGGACGTATAGTCAGGTGTGTAGCGACGCAAAGGCTTTTCTGGTCTGAACATAGGTGCATGAATCATGTCCGCGCCATCTGTCCAACGCGCCCTCAGTGACTCAACAACGTTTGGACTCATGAGCGCATCATCTTGATCAAGCACAACAACCAACGTATCTGACCTTAAACAGATTTCTTCCACTGCCAAACGGAAGTTTTCGAGGTAGCCCTGTCTTTGAGAATGACGAACCAGCGTGGTGCGATTCTTCAGCGAACCTAGTGCAAACGGCATTTGTTGGCTGAACCAACTCTCACTTGCATCGTCGACGACGATAACCCCAAACTCTTGGTCGGTTTGTGCTTGTAGTGATGTGATACATCGTTGAAAAAGTGATAGTGGTGTTTTTCTCCCAAGGAGCAGGAACACGATATCCTCGCCACGTTTTGGATAATGCCAATCCAAAGATATGTCCAAATCCCACTGCTCCGCTTGACGTAGAGGATATTTCCCCTGCCCAACCATGTCGCGCACCAATATTAGCCTCGGGTCATGCTTATCGAAGTTCATCGGATGAATGTAAAAACTTCGGCTATCTCCCCCGCGCAGGCTTCGCATCCCACTTTGTCTCTGCTCTAGCTCTAGAGCTCGATGCCACATTAGCGTCAACTTTCCATCAATAACTGGGTTTACGAACGGTCTACGAGATCGAATTCGTCTGAGGTCAAGTAGTCCCAACCGGATCTCAGGAGCGAAGCCTTCCTCGCGCGCCGTGTAGGGGTGGCTTCCGTTCAGGGCCTTTGGAATGTTGAAGCCAACGCACCAAACGTCATCAGGTCTCATCGCATTGAGCATGTCGCTCACGTAGTCATGCTCGGCATCCTGGCGACCTACAAGAACATCACAGTCCACCTGAAGCACATAGCGAGTGACCACCTGATCAAAGGCCCATACCTGAGATGTCACTGGTGCCCCCATGAGAGTGTGCGTCGAGAGACATGTGCCGGAATCGAACCACCGAGCATTGACCTGCGATACGCTATGCGGGTCCTTCGGCGCAATCCAAACTTCGTCGATCCAAGACTCAGCTTGCAGGCGATATGCAATTTTGAGCACGGCAGGGAGATTGCCTTTACCGAACTCACGCAGGTACGGCCCTTCGAATGGGTCTACTGTCAGAATCCGTCGCTCAAATCGTGTCTGTCCTGCCAGTGTTCCAACGATGTGCATCACCTGATCTCTCAAGCTGTCTGCATCCTGCGGACAGCACTTAATCAAAAGGCTGACATCGTCGTGCGTGTGGACTGGGGATGAAGCGACTGCTGGCGATGCTACCAAAGGGTGCAACTCGTTGATAAGGTTGCCGTAGAACCTTTCGAAGCCTGGCAAATCAGCCAGCACTTCTTCTTCACGACGTGTCGTTAGTCGGCGTGCTAACTCAAAGTCAGACCACTCAAGAATCAGTACAGCGTAAGCCCTTGCCGCGCAGTCCATGAATCGCGAAACGCTAAGCGGCACAATATCTGCGCCGATATCAATGTACATCAACAGCCCTTCGGTGCTGAGACGCAGGTTGTCACGTCTGATGTTGCTTACAACAACTTGGGACCGCCACAGGGCTAGCAAGAACTCTCGCAACACACTCGTCGTCACAGATCCGCTGATGACTTCTGTTGGCTGTCCTTTATAGCGTGTGACGCAGGCTCCGTCTTTGCTTGGAAGAATTTCAAACTTAACGATGTGCTTGGGACAGGCAGCGGCTAGTCGCTGTACTGCTTCCAGTTGCTCTAGTTGGATTGTCCATGGGTAGAATCTTTTATGAATGTGGCCATCCTTATTCCAAACGATGCCTTCCATACCGTGACCAAGCACATCATCAAAGTTTTGAAGCGTCTCGTACCAAATTGCAAAGGCTTGCGCAAGCCGCGTTCGAGTTTGGTGCCACTCTGTCGAATCGCGGTTCTGTTGCGAAGTCGAACCGTCTAAACGATATGTACAGTAGACCGGATAAGGAACAATTGCCGCTTCCGATAAGCGAAATAGCAGCAAGGATGAGACCAACCAGTGATCCTCTGCGCTGCGTATTATTGGATAGCGGACTCCTTGTCTTGCTCGAAGAACCAGATTGCAGGATGGCAGCTCGAATTGGGAGCGTTGGTGACAGAACGCCTCAATGAACTCCAGCAGTTGCTTTGGATCGCTCAGTGCGACTGGGTCGGCAATATTGCTCTGAGGCAAGTGCTTGTCGTTGAGTAGGAGATGATTACTTCCGAGAACAAAGCTTGCTCCAGTGCGTTCCCCCTCGTCGGTCATCACTTGTAATACATTGGGGGATGCGAAGGTGTCGTCAGCATCCAATCGCGCAACCCACTTCGCCGAAGGGAGGTGCAGGTCAACAAGATCTAGCAGTGCATTACGTGCATGCGCTGCGGAACCACATATGCCGTGTGCAATGACAACACGTGGATCAGCCAAAAGGACATGCGCCGTTTCGCGCCAATTGTCAGAAGACTGATCATCGAGGATCAAGACAGCAAGTTTTCCAAGTTCAATGTTTTGCCCTAAGGCACTGGCGAGCGCTGAAGATAGATAGGCTGCTTGATTCCGAAGTGCCATCACCACGACGATCTGAGCTTGCTGGGTCTGTGGGTTCGGGGCTTGTGAGAAATGCAAACTGCGCGCTGAAAGCGACACAGCCATTTTTAGAGGGGCTCGTTCTTGAAAGTTCATCAGCGACGCATGAGAAAAAATGGGCGGTACGTGCCGAAAGTAGTCACGCCTCTGGATTGATGCCAAACAATTCGATCGCCCGGTTAACAGCACACCGAAGTTGCGAGTCCGTCATTCTGTGTTTGTACATTTGATGAAATTGACGCAGACCCAAGCGCTTATCCTCACTCCCATAAGTAGAGATTGCGTCGGGCTGTTTGCCGAGATGCCAAGTTGCGGTCATCTGTTTCGTGAATGCGAAACGCACATTAGCCTGATCAAGAACCCGTATCGCTAGATCTCGATCGTTGGCGCTACGTAGGCCGGACGTGAATCCACCTACACGCTGGAGTAGTTCCAGCTTAGCGAACGTGTTTGACCCTTGCCAGCCAGGATTGCCGACGAGGAAATCATCCACACGAACAGCATTCAGGGGTTGGCGCGGTAGTTCTATTCCTTCGCGAATAACGCGCAGCCCGGAAATCACCACATCAGCATTTAGTTCCTGCTGTCGGGCAGCGGATTGACATGCTTCCAAGTGAATACTGTCCCATTCGTCATCGTCGTCGAGTAACGCGACGTAGTCTGCAAGTTTTAGATGGGATATTGCACTCAGTCCAGAGTTCCAGGCTGCGGCAAGTCCTGCTCCTTGCACATCAGGCAGGTGGTGCAATGGAATATCGTTTAAGGCCGCTCTGCAGTGCAGTACTTCATCATCTGTCAAGGGCCTAGCATCGGGCACCAGCACAACGACATCAGGAGGCTGGCTTTGTCTGAGAATGCTCGGTAGTGAGGTACTGAGCAGGCATTTAACGCGGGGACGAGTCGCAATTAGTGCGGCAACCTTCATTCTTTTGTCGCCAAGTTCTTATTCTTTAACTCTGACCAGTTCAGGTAGATTTTCTGCCAACTTTGCGAGGTGAGTTGCTCATCAAGAGGAGGTCGCAGGTTGTACGGAACGAAGTAGCCATCACGAAACCGTCCACATAGACGGCATGCACGATTCATCAAATCTCGCATATTGTCGTCTTTAGCAGGTAAGCGTTCCCGACCGTTACCTTGACGCGTGACACGATCAATCCCTCCAGCCACTGCGCATGGGTAATAGCCAGTTGGAGTCAGCCCCATGCCACACTCTTGCGGAATACTGCAACCATGGCGATAGTCAACCCATCGGTGCCACCATGTATCTTGCGGCGCAAGATTGAAGGGTCCGAAATGCGGTTGAATATTGCCTTGCTTGGACGAATTCTCCACCCAGATATTTTTAGGAAGCGCTTGCAGCTTTCGGCGGACTTTTTCCCCATAGCCGTTGGAAACCACCTCGATTTTCATATCTGGGTAGAGTGACCGTAATGGGTCTAGGATGCCAAACACCTCCTCAAATTGAGGGTGCAGTGTGGGCTCTCCACCCAAAAGACGGATCCTTTTCCATTTGCGCCCCTGTTCAATGCTGTCGACAACGAACTGCCGCAGTTGCTCCAACTCAAGATGCAAGGACTCTGGGGCCTGTGCGCTAGAGCGGTTGCAGTTATTGCAGCGGAGATTGCACAGATAGGTCAGGTCAATTTCGATCTGATCTTGTGCCGGCGCAAAGTGATATCCCAGCGGGTGATGCATGAACTTCAGTACACGCAAGGATCTCCATGCCTGACGCAGATGAATCAGTACACGTGCAAGTCGAGGAAATCGGATATAGCGACGCGGCTCTCGTCGAAAAGATGAGCGTGATGATGACACGTACAAGACAGTAAACAGTTGAAGAAAAATGCGGTCATCTAAAGGAACGCGCGCGAGCTACTCTAAACCGGTAAGCGGACGAAAAGTAGCGGATGCTGTTGATCGCGGACGTAGCCGCAATGTTAGCTTCCCGCACATTATTGTTAAATCGACCAGCTTTTCCTATATTGCTTTCAAGCCTTGAGCAGACATCTGAAGAAGTCTCAACTCAATGACTGCTCTGAGCATAAGCAGTCATTGGTATTTTTAAGTTGAACGACTGCAACCAGCCTAATGCAGCCATCTGGAAATACCACACTGCATTCGATAACGCGTGACCGCCTAGTTTCTATCGCGGCAGTGTGGTCGTTTTATCCTTTGGCATAGGCTTCGGCAGAGATGTCGCCAAGTTGCTCTTCATTGGGTTCTTTCCCCTGCTTCTTTGCTAGCTTTTGAAGAAACTTGATCTTGCTCTGCTCATCTTTAGGGTCTACGAGCCATCGGTCGACAGACTGGCCTTGATCGTATGTAGCCAAGCAGCCTTCTTCTTTTAAAAAGCTCGGGGGACCAGCTCTCCAAACCACTGTCTCGTCTGGGTTTTGGATGCTCTTGATGTAGCCTTTGACTTCCCGCTTCTTGCTGCTCATCTTGGGCTGCGAGGGCTCTGCAGCCTTTGCCGAAGTGTTGACACCAAGTGCTTTGGCTGCTTTCAGAATTTCGCTGTCGGAGTACAGATCAGTAATCGCCGGCACCCTCAAGCCGGCTTGGGTTAGCTCTGCAAACGAGATATCTTGTTCTTTGATGTCTTTGATCAATTGCGTAATGCAATGCTCTCGTTTGGCTCGTGCGGCGATCTTTTTTTGGCGCAACTCCTGGAACTCAGCTTCTTGAGCTGCATCAGTCTTACCGTCGATGTAGAGCCCTGTCAGCTCCTGGTATCGTTGCTCATCAACTTGGCTGAAAACGGGGCCGATTGGATGTGATGCTGTCTGTTCCATAGGTGTCTTTCCGTGGACTCGTGGCCAGGGTGTTAGCCCTTGTGTATCTGTAAGTGTCTTTAATATTACATGCGCCAGAGTGCCTTAAGCTCAAACATCAGGCAGGTAGCTCTACCCGGCGGTAGTGCCTCGGTTAGTTGGTGATAAGGCATTTGAAGAGATGGATTATTTAGACGCGGTTGAACGGGTGGAGCGAGAAGCTGGGCTGCTGTTCTCTCGCTCAATTGCGCGATCGTATGGGGGGCTTCGTTCTCCCCGACGTGGAGAGCTGGCCTTGGGGAAGGGGTGGTATAGCTCCTTCCCTTGGCAAGTTCTGCGCGTGGCAGTGCACACGTATCTTTCGTTGGCCGTCAATGTTTCCGGCCCTCACTTCCGATGGAACGAGTCACGCGAACGGATGGAGTTCAGCGCCCTTGGAAAGCGCTTGCTGCTTTGCCTGGACCTATCAAGGTTGGAGCAGGAGCTGCTTGCTCGTGATGTAAGGGATTCTTTGCGTTCGGCGGCTTTTGTTGAGAGCGCTCACTTTTTTCTGTTTCAGGAATTGCTCGCTCGGGAAGCTGAGGCCATAAAGGGCGCCAACGCAGAACTGTACTTAGAGAATCACCGCTTTACCAGGGAGGATGCCGTTGCACTGCAGAGTCGTCTGGATGAGACCCTCGGCAGGCTTTGCGAACCTCAGGCGCGAAAGCGCAATAAAGGCCTCTACGACGAGGCTTACCATGCAGAGCAATCTATCCAGAGCTATTTGAATGAGCTGAGGGCCGCTCACCCCCGCCTGGAAGCTTTTGCATTTGAAATTTGCCTGGACACCTTTGAAGGCAATGCCTTGGCCGTGGACCAGGAGGTAAAGCGTGCTCGGCATCAACTGATGTGCGAATTTCCAGAGAACTTCCTGGAAGCTCTAAAGCAATCTGCTGCATTCGTTGCTTATCTTAAAAAACAGGGCTCAGCTGAAATCAAAGGCCATCTGATTAAGCTCTCGGCTACAGAGCGGGGAGAGCCTCGTTGTACCTTGATCCTAGTGGGGCCAGAGGTGAAGGAACTCCTAGCCAGTCGTGCTACTCAGCACTCTCAGCTTTCGCTGTTATGGGCGGATTTCATGTTGGGTCCATGGGGAATGCTGAAAGGACATTGGGGCAGGTCAATGCGCGCCCCTGGTCTGCGGATTTTGCAAGGCTGCGAGTGGTCACTGCCGGAAAAAAGCGCAAGCGCCTGGAGGGCCCTGCACCAATTTGTGGATGAGGTCTTCGTAAAAGAACTGTATTTCATGCGATTGCTGCTGCCTCCCAGAAGGAGGGCGTGGTCCAAAGGAGGGTCAAACTGAACGCGCTGCATCGTCGCCTGCATTCTGGAGTGCATGATTCAACTGGCATACTTCCTGAGCCATTGGCACTTTTTTACCCATGTCCTCTATTGATTTGCCCATGCCTGCTCTGCGTGCCATAGACTTTTCCGCGGTTGTTCTTGCGCTGAAAGAAGCGGTCCCTAGCTTGTCCGCTGTCTATGCCTTCGGAAGCCAAGTCAGTGGTGAGGCTGGACCAGAGAGTGATCTGGATGTTGCTTTGATGTCTGACGAGCCACTGGCGGCAGAGGCCCTTTGGGGTCTCAGTAGTCGATTGGCTGGCATTGTGGGTTGTCATGTTGACTTGCTGGATCTGCGATCTGCCTCGACGGTCATGCAGTACCGGATAGTGACAACAGGGCAGCGACTGTGGGCCAGAGATGAACAGGCGGCTCTCTACGAAACCTTTATCCTGAGCCAGAAGACCGCATTGGACGAAGCGCGGGCAGGGCTGCTAGATGACATTCAGAAGACGGGGACTGTGTATGGTCGATGATGTGTTGATCAACAAGGCGGCGACCATAGAGCGCTGCGTCATGCGTGCGCGGGAAGAGTACGACAAGTCGCCTGCGACATTTGCTGCTGATCACACCCGACAAGACGCAGCCATCTTGAATGTGCAACGGGCCTGCGAAGCTGCACTAGACATGGGGCAGCACTTGATTCGACGAGAGCGCCTGGGCATTCCTCAAAGCTCGCGAGACGTGTTCACTCTACTAGCTCAAGCTGGCTGGATTGAAGCTGTACTCGCTGAGCGTTTACAGAAGATGGTTGGCTTTCGAAATATTGCGGTGCACGACTATCAAGCGCTGCAGTTGCCTATCGTGGAGGCTGTCATCACTAAGCATCTGTGTGACTTCACGACGTACAGCAAGGTGATTTTACTAAGGGATGTAAGTCGGGCTGGATATGAGAGAGAGTAATTCGGTCTCTTATGCGGCAAAGCCTAGGAAGCGGGGAACGGATAACACAGAAAATAATGTTATGGTTTCTTAGTTTTGTATCTTTTTGATCTGATCAAAATTTTATTTTGATACAATCTTCGGATGTTTTTGTCTCGGAGTCGTTCCCACTGTTATGGAATCTGATCCGACATCCGAACTGCCCCAATACCAGCGGGACCGGCTCAAACACATCGAGTTGCGGTTGCGCTTTCTCGGGGAGGTTCGCCGCCCCGATTTGATGCAGCGCTTCGGCATCCAGTCGGCTGCGGCTTCGCGGGACCTTGCGCTTTACAAGGAGCTGGCACCGGCGAACATTGATTACGAAAGCCGTGGCAAGCCTCGCCGGTGGTGAGTCAGGCCGACTTCTACGAACGTTTCGTGCAGCCCGCTCTAAGCCGAAAAGGCAAAGTGTGTGTGCTGATCTCGGATGCCTTCCGCTATGAGGTAGGCGAGGAACTGCAAAGCCTGATTCGGCGCGAAGACCGTTTTGACGCTGAGCTGGTACCAGCCCTGTCTTGCCTGCCCAGCTATACCCAGTTGGGGATGGCCTCGCTCTTGCCGCACAAGACACTGCAGATTGTGGAGGACGGCAGTGGCCAGGTGGAGGCCGATGGCATCAGCGCCACTGGCACCGCCAACCGAGCCCGCATCTTGGCTCAGACAGTGGCTGCATCCACTGCTGTGCTGGCGAAAGATGTGCTGGCCATGGGCAAGGAGGATTCACGCGCCTTGGTGCGCGATCACGATGTGGTGTACGTCTATCACAACCTGATCGACAACATTGGCGACAAGCTGTCCACTGAAGAGCGCGTCTTTAATGCTGCGGAAGATACGCTGGACGAGTTACTGCGGGTGATCAAAAAGCTGGCCAATGCCAATGCCAGCAACATCGTGGTCACGGCGGATCATGGATTTATCTACCAACACCACCCGCTGCAGGACAGCGACTTCCTCAGCACCGAGCCCAGCGGTGATGAGATCCTTTATGTCGACAGGCGCTTTGTGTTGGGGCGCGGCCTGCGTGAACACAGCAGCTTCAAAACCTTTCAGCCACAGCAGTTGAGCTTAGCGGGCAGCTTGCAGGTACAGATCCCCAAGTCGATCAATCGCCTGCGCCTGAAAGGTTCGGGTAGTCGTTTCGTGCACGGTGGTGCCACCTTGCAGGAAGTGGTGATCCCTGTCATTAGTATCAACAAGAAGCGCCAAAGTGACGTTGGCAAGGTGGAGGTGGAGTTGATCGGTGGTGGCGGCAAAACCATCACGACGGGGCAGCTGGCCGTCGTGCTTTACCAGACTGAACCGGTGACAGACAAACGGCAACCGCGCCGCTTGCGCGTGGGCCTGTATGCGCTGTCAGGCGAGGCAATCTCGGACGTGCAGGAATTGAGCTTCGATATGCCCTCCTGCAACCCGCGTGAGCGTGAGGTCGCTGTGCGCTTCATCCTCAGCCGCAAGTCGGATGATTACAACAATCAGCAGGTTGAGCTGCGTATGGACGAACCGGTGGACGGCACTTCCCACTACACGCGCTACGTGTCAGTGCGATACACGATCCGTCGCTCGTTCACCAGCGAGTTTGACTTTTGAAACAGGCGGAGGGTGTACCGATGAGTCAACTGGATAACAAGATCAATCAACACTTTGCCGGGCTGGTGGTTCGCAAGGACTTGGTCAAGACTGTGAAGGGCAACGCCATCGTGCCCACCTACGTGCTTGAGTACCTGCTGGGCCAGTATTGTGCGACTGACGACGAGAATACCATCCAGGCAGGCATCGACACCGTGCGCGAAATCCTGCGCAAGCACTATGTGCATCGTAATGAAGCCGGGTTGGTGCGCTCCACCATTAAGGAAAAGGGCCGTCACAAGGTGATCGACCGCATCAGTGTGGCGCTCAATGACAAGTCCGATGCCTATGAGGCTGAATTTGCGAACCTAGGCATCAAGAAGGTCATCATTGATTCGGCCACGGTGAAGGCGCACCCCAAGCTGCTGGTGGGCGGTGTGTGGTGCATCGCTGACCTGGAGTACATGTTCACGGAGGACAAGAACGCTACCCCTTGGGTACTCGCATCCATCAAGCCCATTCAGCTGTCGCACTTCGACTTCGACGGTTACCTAGCAGCGCGCAAGCAGTTCAGCACGGAGGAGTGGATTGACTTACTCATCCAGAGCGTCGGCTTCAACCCGCAGATGTTCGGCAAGCGCAACAAGCTCAGCCAACTGGTGCGTCTGATTCCTTTTTGCGAGCGCAACTTCAACCTGATAGAGCTAGGTCCCAAGGGCACGGGCAAGTCGCACATCTTCTCGGAGTTTTCACCACACGGCATTTTGATTTCCGGCGGTGAGGTGACTGTGCCCAAGCTGTTCGTCCACAACGGCACGGGCAAACTGGGCCTGGTAGGCTATTGGGACGTGGTGGCCTTCGACGAGTTCGCCGGCAAGCAAAAGCGTGTGGACAAAGCGCTGGTGGACATCATGAAGAACTACATGGCGAATAAGTCGTTCTCGCGTGGAGTGGAAACGCTTGGCGCTGAGGCCAGCATGGTGTTTGTAGGAAACACTGACCACACAGTGCCCTACATGCTCAAGCACTCGGACCTTTTCGATCCTCTGCCTGAGAAGTTCCATGACTCGGCCTTCCTGGATCGCATCCATAGTTACATCCCGGGCTGGGAAGTGGATGTGATTCGAGGGGAAATGTTCTCCAGCGGCTACGGCTTCGTCGTGGACTATCTGGCGGAGATCCTGCGGGCACTTCGCAACCATGATTTCTCTGACCGCTACAAGGCCTACTTCAGATTGTCAGATGACATCTCGACGCGCGACCGCGATGGCATCAACAAGACATTCTCGGGCTTGATGAAGGTGATTTACCCCCACGGTGAGGCGAGCACGGAGGAGATCGAGGCGTTGCTCCGGTCGGCGATCGAAGGAAGAAAGCGGGTCAAGGACCAGCTGCTGCGTATTGATTCCACCTATCCAGCCGTTCGGTTTAGCTACATCGACCAGCAAGGTAAAGAGCATGCGGTGACGACGCTGGAAGAGGAGGAATACCCTGCGGCCTATCACCAGCGCATTGCTGCAGAAGCGCCAAACAGTGGGGCCTTCGCAATGGACGCAGCCATCCAAGTCCCGGCCACTCCAGCAGCATCGGCTCCAGCGACCATTGTTGCTCCACCGGCACCCGTATCTCCGGCCGCTGACGCGCCGAAAGAGCAGCACTTGGTGTTCCAAGAGAACCAGCGCGGCGTGGCATTCGACAAGCTGTTCGGGCCTTACCTGGCAGGCGCGAAGCGAATCATCGTGACAGACCCGTATCTGCGCATGTTCCACCAGCAACGCAATCTGATGGAGCTTCTCGAGACGATCAGCCGCAACTCAAAACCCGAAGATGAAGTGGCTGTTCACGTCGTGACGGTGGAAGACGAATTCAGCGGGGACCGGCAGACAGAGAACTTCGAGAAGATGGCTGAGGCATGCACCTCCGTCGGTATTCAGTTCTCTTGGACATACGACACCTCTGGCACCAAGCACGACCGCGACATCACAACGGATCATGGCTGGAAGATCGTGCTTAGCCGTGGGCTTGATGTGTTTCAGCGTTGCGAGCTGAACGATGCCTTCAGCTTCGCCAACCGCATGCAGCAGCACCGACAATGCAAGGAGTTCAACATCACATTCGTGAGATTGCAGTGAAGCTGCATTTGACAGTCGTCCGAGGTCATCTTCAGATAGGCAAAAAACAAAACCGTATAACGTGGAGCCCAGCGCACAAGGCGCCAGGCTGGGTGGGTCATTGCTGACTGAAAATCATCCTTCGCTTAGTGCTCGCCAGCCGTTCTCGGTTTTGCGCATGGTGATGCTTCCCTTCATTTGAAGCTGCTGCTCTTGCAGCCAGTACAAGACATCCTGTGCCTTGGCGGCTTCGTTGTAGATCTGAAGCAGCGCGGGATAGAACAACTTCGCGGAGCCTCCATTCGGGCATCCAGCAACGTACATGGACCAGACGCTATCCTTCACCTTGCCGAAGATGGTGTTTTTGGGCTGGTTGTGCTCTTGTTTTTGCCGGGACTCTTGCTCCAGTGCATCGAGCGCCTGCATCTTCTGACGCAGGCTGTCTGGCATCGGATGCTCGTTTTCCCACTGGGTCAGTGCTTTCCGATAGGTGGTCTTTTATCCATTGATCGGCTGCTTTGATGTTGACGTAGAGGCGGCGGTGAACGACAGCGACCTGCGCGCCTTCGCGCCAGGTGCCAGCCTTCTTGCGTTGTTTGACTGTCTCTCGAGTTACGCCTGTGAGTTCCTCAAACTTCGAGGCCAGGACCCACTCGGGAGCATTGACCGACTCATCATTGGCGGCAGGTTTTGCAGCTTGTGTATCTGAATGTTTCATAAATCAAGGCCGAATTCTGGTTTTGACGAGGTAGCCAGCGTCTGGTGATGGGCGCTGCCTGCGGGTGTTGGGCTGTGGCCGGGTGGCTTGGTTGTATGCATCCCAGAGCTGCAGCCCCTCAGGACACCGCTCCTGCATTCCAGGCGTTGCGCCCGCTGAAATGCAATAGGGGCAGTTGAAGTGGTGGAGCAGGTAGTCCCGGTCTTCGGGCAGGCCTTCGCTTCCACGGTTGGCGTCAATCAGTGGGTTGTCATGGCTGCTCATCGCCAAAGTTCGGCATTTCCCAGTCGCATGGCAGCATGGCCTCGCCTAAGGTATCCCCGTAGCTTGTGCTTGTGGCGTCCCAGTCGCACGCGCCCTCGGGCATGATGAACAACGCAGCCATGGCGGCTATCTCGTCGTTCAAATGGTGGTCGTCGTGCTCTGGGTCGTAGCCTTCTTTTGCGATCTGGCGCGCCCGCTCTGCAAGCACATCGCGCGCTGCTGGTGTCAGCGCATCCCGCGCGTCTGCCTGCGCCTGGGGTGCGTGCAAGTTGACCAGCGCAGCGCGCAACCGGATCTTGATTTCGTTCAGGTCATCCTGTCCGATGGCCCCGTCTGTAATCGCGTGATGGAACGCCAGCGCCATGCTGTCGTCCACTTCCACCGCCTGCGCCTTTCCACCAGTAGCCAGCTGGGCGCGCAGTTGCTGCTCTGTGAATAGCTTGTGCTCGCCTTCTTCTTTGAGTGCATCAACGCCCCAAGTGAATTCAACAGAGCCTTTCGTGGGCGATTCACGCTTGCTTGTGGCTATGACTGCAGGCTCAGGCAGCACCACTGGCGCGGCTGCTAGAACCGCTGGCAGCGTGTAGACAGTCTCGGCACGGTGATCATTGTGGATAGCGAGGTCTGCCGGGTGCCGATAGAAAAGATCCGCTCCGGCCGGCGTGGTTACGACATATCCTAATGGCTGTGGAATGGTCAGTGCAACAGGCGCGGCTGCCGGGGTGGCGGCAAGCGCGGCGCGAACTGCAACCAGCGCCTTCGCTTCGCTGGTCACACTGATGGAATGGACTGGATCGGCTTTCAGGATGCGCGCAGTGGCGACTTCCAGCGCTGCTTCGGATTGCAGCAGCGCGTCGCGCACTGCATCAGGCACTGCCACGGCTGCGGGCGCTGCTTCATCCATGGCGAGAATCGCCTGTTTGCTGTAGTGAGCAAGAGCTTCGGTCTTTGTGGGTGGCTCTTGGATCTGGAGCAGGCATGTACTGCGTGCTTCAATAGCCGCTTGATAGCCAAGCACCCACATTGCTTTGTCATTGGTGTTCAAGCAGTCAGGCGCATCCGCGATCGTGATCTTGTCTTGCATATAGGTAGCTCCCAGAATGAGAAAAGCCCGCTGCTGCGGGCTGGTGTGTAGGTGATCAGGGCATACAGCTCATGGCTGCTTCGATGAAGACGCGCGCGGCTTCCGCGTTGATGGCATTGCCGTAGGCGCGCAGGCGTCCCACTCTGGCGGGAGCCCCATGAGCCAGCGGGAATGAGCCGGGTTCAACTGGCCGCCACTTTCCATCCCGGCACAGGAGCCAGTCAGCAGCTGACCAGTGGCCGTTAGTCGGGCTGGTCCTTGATCGCAGTCCCAACCCGTCAGCCGGGCTGCATCCGCGGGGTTCAGTCCCGGATTCATGCCGCGTAGCACCTTGGCCTCCGGGGCCTCTCCTTTTCCATTGTTGGTTGTGGTCGGTGTCGGCCATCCTGAAAGATGGAATGCCTGGTCCGCCAGACTGATCTGAGGATCCGTTGGCTTTCGTGTGCCAAGTATTGGCGGCCGCGCTTTGGCCTGCGTCATCGTGCTGTCCGGAGTGTTCCAGCCCGCAAATTGAGCCAGGCCTGGCAGGGTTACCTGCGTTTTCGATCCATCCGGCCGGCGGCCTGTCGCGCTGGAGTTGCCCATTAAGTGGCCTCCGTCCCCGTCGCCCTTCGTCGGCGTAGGCCATCCAGTAGAGCCGGTCGCGGATATGCGGAGCACCGACGCCCGCAGACGGGAACGGGACCGCCCCGACCCTGTATCCCACTCCTTCCAAGTCATCTTGTACAAGGTCGATCCAAGGATTTGCGTCACGGCTCGCAACCTGCTCTCCAAAGATTGCTGGAGGGCGGCACTCCGAGATGAGCCAGTGGAAGTGCGGCCAAAGGTGCCGCTGGTCATCAAACCCAGCTCCCGCGCCTGCCGCGCTGAAAGGTTGGCAGGGGCAGGAACCAGTCCAAACAGGTCGATCATCTGGCCAGCCGGCGCGGCGAAGTGCATGTGACCAGACGCCGACACCGGCGAAGAAGTGGCACTGGGTGTAGGGCTTGAGGTCTGAGGGGTGAACATCTTCGATGCTCCTTTCGTCAACGTCGCCTGGTGCGATGTGCCCGGCTGCAATGAGATTGCGCAGCATCTGGGCCGCGAACTGGTCGATTTCGTTGTAGTACGCAGGTTTCATGGCTCCAGAAAGCAAAAAGCCCGCTCAGTGGCGGGCTCTCAGGCGCTGCGAAATTTACCCGCAGCCACCAAATTGAGGACTCATGGTTTACTTTTATTGCGCATATGCGCCCATGAAAGGATAAGAATGAAAGCTGTTACTTACATCACGGTCAAGACCGAGTCCGGGGTCGAAATCTTGTTAACCCGTCGCAGTTGGCTAGTCTCGGCACAGGTGCGCGGGTACCCGAGACGCGCCAGCCCTTACCGCCTCCATACCAGTAGTTCCAGCCAACCCACGATCCATCGGGCATCCGAGCAGCGACGGAGTTGCATTCGTAATGGCGCGAGAGGGGAGTGGGGAAGTCTGTTTCTTGGCAGGTGCAGCGTATTTCGTTGCGGGCGTCCTGCAGTTCCCGGTTTTGGTTGTTGTCGTCGTAGAGTTGATCGACGTTCTCGGCGGTGATCGCGCCGGGGTCGGCGATGTTCTCGAATGCAACTGCCTTCAGCAGAATCGCCCACTTCAACTTCTGTACTGGTGTCATCTGGCACTCCTTGAAAAAACAAAAGCGCCCTCGGGTGGCGCAGGCTCTGCAACCGCCTGCTGACTCTGGACACCAACCAAGTGCAGCGCGATGCAGCGAATGGCGAAAGCGATGCAGATGATTTGATGTTCAGCCGCTCCAAGATTCTGGAGCTCAAGGACAGTGCCCTGGACCAGCTGAGCCAGACCTTTACCCACGAGGGCAAGGTGTCGCTGTGGGACAAGTCCGTGGGCACCATGCGCCACCTGGGTGAGCGCGCCCCGGCCTTCAAGCCGGTGTACGAGGCAGCCAGCCAGAACATTGACGATGTGAGCATGCTGGCCAACGATGCCGCCGACATGGCGCCGCGCATTCTGCCGCGTGTCGAGTCTCTGGGCGACCTCAAGAAAAAGCCGGTTTCTGCCGCCGACAACAAGGCCGTGGGCAAGCCGTTGTTCGAGGGCACGCTGATCTGGGGGCGCGACGAGAACGGCAAGGCGACCTTGGTGGAGGATCTGCAAAAGCGCCATGCCAGCCTCTCGGTGCACAACAAGGCGGCCATGCTGCTCAAGCAGGGAAAGATTGATTCGGGTGTGCTGGCCATGTGGCAGGGCAAGCCTTTGGAGCAGTTTGAGAAGTTGATTGACTCTCGTTTTGAGAGCGTGTTTCTCAAGCCCGGTATTGTCTGGAGTGATGCCGAGCTGCAATCTCTGTTTGGCGCCAATGCCAACCAGATCAGTCTGTACCAGGAAGCGCGCGCGGCCATTGATCGCTCCATCGACATGACGGCACGCACCGACATGCTGCGTGTAGTGGGCGAGAAGTACGAGGCCATGCGCGATGCCGTGCTGGGCCAGCCATCCGTGGAAGCGGCTGCCCAGCTGCTGATTGATACGCTTGAGGGTGATGTGCAGCGGGTGCGCGAGCGCCTGGCGGCCTGGAACCGCGACAACCCCGAGCAGCCCATGGTGGTGAAGATGCCGGATGTGTGGAAGAAGGTGCGCGAGATGAACAAGGACCGCACCCAGCGGATCGCGGATACGGCGCCCAAGGCGCTTAGGGCGCAAATGAGGGAGGAAGCGGCTGCGTTGCGGAGCTGAGAGTGGCCGGCCGTGGGGCCGGTTGCGACCCACTGCTGTCACCCAGACATCGAACGCAGATGACTGCTATGCAGCGTGTCCGGTCCTTCGTCTGCCAGGGTCGAACTCACGCTTTCTGGTAACAAGCCGTCATCGACTTGCTCGGCCCCAGATCGGTCGAGCGGCTGGTCTGAAGATCGCAGCAGCCGTTTGCGACGTTCTGACCCGTTGATAGGGTACGCAGCCTTCTGATGACCGCTTCTATCGAAAATTGGCTCACGCTCCCGATCCGAAGCAGATAATTGGGATTAGGGCAAAAGAAGGCATTAACTTTGGTCACAGAAGCTCTACTCTGCCAAGAATCCGCTTAAAGCGAATGCTGCGGGCCATATCGACTTGTGGACGCGGACTATGAACCTCGTTATCGTCTAGAGCATGTAGCCTCAGGCGGACATGCTCGCCCCATTTAGGTGCCAAGTTATTCGACATCTGCAACTTGGACTAGCATTTGATAAAACATGCTTGGCTCGTACGTCTTGCGAACCAAGGCCGCCTTCTCAGCGGCCTACCAGCTCCGCCTGTGCTGGTCTCTCTATCGTCTCTGTATGTCTAGTTATACGCACAGTCCTATGCCTATCTGGAAGATAAGCGATAGACCCTGTCCGGAGATTCCGATGGCTACCCAAAATACTTGCAGGTATTAACAGCAGGCAGATTCAATTTAAGATGTCGCTCACTCACCAAACAAAGCCACCTGCTGCGAATCTGAATTTACTTCATGCAGAAAGACTCTGCGGAGAGCGAACTAACAAAACGGGAATCGGTGAATGTCGAAGAATGCTCTCCGCGCTACTACCTAGAACGACACGCCCGAATCCACGCCTTCCGTGTGTACCCAGGACGATCAAATCAGCTCGCCATCCCTGCGCTTCGGCGAGAACAATCTCATATACGGCACCTTTAAATTCCTCTTTTAATTTTATGTCGACCATAACACCAGCTTTAAGTGCCACATCAGCAGCTTCCTGAAGAATGCGTGCACCGTCCATACGCAGTTCATTTAACCAGTCTCCAGCATGACCTGAATAGGAATCCATCGCAAGGGCGAGAGAAAGATCGTCAACAACATGAATCAATCGTAATCTTCCCTCTGTCGACTTTGCGAGCCGAACTGATTCTTCCAATCCCAATTTAGCTGTGTCGCTTCCATCAATAGGAACAAGAATTCTCTGATACATAGGATCTCCTTTTTGAAGCCAATGGATGCTTATGGCAACATTCGTTAGTGCACACTTAGCTCGCTGCATATGGCACTAAACAAAGTCTCTATCACTTCTCTAGTGCATATGAGCAGCTCTACAGATACCATTGAGTGCTCCTGCCGAGAGCCGTTCAGAGGAAAAATACTTGTAGGTAGCCGAGAATTAACATTTACGCGAAAAACCCATGAGCGATAAACCGTTACCCAACATTGATTTCAAAATTTATAGGTTGCTCCTTCTTGAGGAACAATAACGTCACACTGCTCCCAAGCTTGCTGCTGTCGCAGAAGCACCGCTAAGGCCTGGGATGCAGGATTCTCTCCATGCACCACAAAAACCTTGCGAGGATGGCGCTTGAAAGCATGTGCCCAGTCGATAAGCGCTTTCTGATCGGCATGTGCCGAAAATGCGCCAAGAGTATGTATAGAAGCCTGAACTTCGATATCGTCACCCAAAAGGCGAACATGCTTTTCACCATCGACTAAGCGTCTACCCAGCGTTCCCTCAGCCTGGAACCCTGCAATAACTACAGCGCAATCTCGGCGTCCCAGATTTTCGTGCAGATGGCGGATCACCCGGCCCGCGTCGCACATGCCGCTAGCAGAGATGATCACCGCACCAGATCTAATTAGAAGAAGCTCTATGGAGTCCTTAACATCACTTACGAAGTGAAGGCGAAACTGCAGCCGCAACTGCTTGGCTTGCGAGAGCAGTTCGCGTGCATCGTCATCAAACAGCGCGAAATGTTTGAGGGTGATCTCTGTGGCAGCAACGGCCATGGGCGAATCTATATATACATCTAAAGGGCCTAACCTACCCTGCGTTGAAAGAAGCAGAAGGTGATAGAGCAGTTCTTGCGTGCGGCCAACAGCAAACGCTGGAATAACAACATTGCCTTTGACTAAAGTGTTTTTGATCACCCCAACCAGTTCATCAAGCGTGGAAGGCATGTCTTTGTGCATGCGATCTCCGTATGTGGACTCTATCAGCAGCACATCGGCCTCTTCAATGAAGGTGGGGTCACGCAGGATGACGCGTCCTGGCTGGCCCAGATCACCGCTGGCGACGAGCTTGCATATTTTCCCCAACGAGTCCGTTAACCAAATTTCAATAATTGCTGAACCCAGGATATGTCCTGCATCGCGAAAGCAAGCCTTTACAGAAGCATGCGGTGAAAATTCAATATCGTAGGAGATGGTCCGTAACTGGCGCATGCAATGGTTTACATCGCGCAGCGTATAAAGCGGCGGGTGCACTTCGCGACGATGCACCTGGTTCTTACCTTTGGTCGCCCGTTTTTCGTTGCGCTCAGATTCCATCTCTTGGATGTGCGCACTGTCTTTTAACAAGACGTCCAGAAGATCAAAGGTGGCTGGCGTCGTAAATATCGGCCCGACAAAGCCATGCATGCTCAGCCGAGGTAGCAGGCCACTGTGGTCTATGTGCGCATGTGTGAGCAACACGAAGTCGATTAGCTTGGGGTCAAATGCAAATGGCTTGTAATTGCGCTCCTTGGCCATGCGACTGCCTTGAACCATGCCGCAATCCACGAGGAAGCGGCAGCCTTCAGCTTCTATAAGAAAACAGGATCCTGTCACTTGTTGCGCTGCGCCATGAAAGGTAATTTGCATAGACTAAAGCCAATGGAAGTTTCAGGAATTAATGATGGTGCCAAGGCAGATCACAACATGTCACTTGTAGTCGATCCAGCGTGGATCAAACGAAAAATGCTTTAAATCCGCTCTTGATCCATCCTTTTATCTTGGGCCTTGCTCATGCGTATTTCAAGTTGCCTGGGGTGATTGCATTGCACATGATCCATAGATCAATTCTTAATGGCAACTTTTAGAACTCCATCACGTTGATGACTAAAGAGGTCGTATGCAGCAACGATGTCTTCAAGCTTGTACTTATGGGTGACTAGCGGGCTGAGATCAATGCGGCCACTTTCAATCACGGACATAAGACGACGCATGCGCTCTTTGCCACCTGGGCATAAGGCTGTATTGATACGGTGGTCTCCCAATCCAGCCCCAAAAGCATTCAATGGAATCTTTAAATCTTCCGAGTAAACACCTAAGCTCGATACAGTGCCTCCTGGGCGGATGCATCTCAATGCGCTCTCGAATGTGCCTTGTGTGCCAAGTGCTTCAATTGCGCTGTCAGCCCCTTTGCCACCCGTAATTTTTAGCACCTCAGCGACTACATCCTCAGTTTTGAAGTTCAAGGTTACAGTGGCACCAAGCTTTTTAGCTACAGCAAGTCGATCTTCATTGCCATCCACACCGATGATGATGCTTGCCCCACGAAGCTTGGCGCCAGCAGTGGCACACAAGCCGATTGGCCCTTGCGCGAACACGACAACGACATCACCTATCTTGATGTTCGCATTCTCCGCACCGGCGAATCCGGTAGACATGATGTCCGGGCACATCAGGACTTGTTCATCGGTCAATCCATCTGGGACCGGCGCCAAGTTACCTTGAGCATCAGGTACAAGAATGTACTCAGCCTGTGCCCCGTCGATTAGGTTACCAAAGCGCCATCCGGCAGTTAGCTTGTATCCATGGCACCCGCAGCGCCCACTGGCTGCCAGATAGCTACCATCCTGCGAGGACGCACCATCCTGGGCTGCGTAGCTATTGAAGTTAGGGCAAATGGCGCCCGCAATCACGCGCTGTCCTTCTTTGTAACCCTGAACAGCATTGCCAAGCTTAACGATGATGCCAACGGGCTCATGCCCAATCGTCAACCCCTTGGCGACAGGGTATTCACCTTTGAGAATGTGAATGTCGGTCCCGCAGATCGTCGTTGTTGTGATCTTGATCAGAGCATCATTAGGGCCCACATCTGGAATCGGTTTTTCCACAACGTCAATGCGACCTGGCTCTACAAAAACAGCCGCTTTCATCATCTGAGTCATGACGTTTCCTTGCAAAAGGTTCGTGGTGGCAATCTGCAGTGTGCAGATTCGCATTCTGTGCCTTATTGCCCTCAAGGCTCTCACGGATGACATCTATTACGTAATGAATCAGATCTAGGTTTCGATAGCAGATTGGCAGTCCACGTCAGCCCAGCCATAGCAGTGACAGGCCTGCTCCTGTCACCATTGAGGCTAGTCCCAAGCTGATTCGTGCCCCATATTTGATTCCCCCAATGGAGAACGCCAGTACCGATTTGGCCATTGCGCTGGAAGCAAGAATTACAACCACCCCCCATTGAGCGGTTGACAATGGCAAACTACCCGAGGCAAAAAGCTGCCCTAAACTAGCAGCAGCGGCATGCAGCTCGGCTAAAGCGGCGAATGCCGCTGCGACCAAAACACCAGTGTTACCAAAGACATGCTGTAGCCAAGCGGCGAGAAATAACATCAGCGCGATGATGCCCGCAATCAGCAATGCACTTGAAAGCTTAAATACCCGTTCCGATTCAAATTCCGTTTTTGGGGCTGTTTTTTGTCGATTCAACAATCCTGAGGCTGCAGCCAGCACAAGGCAAAGTGCCGCAATGAGTAGAGGAATTGTCATAGAAAGCATCAGAGCTATGGATGTTGTCGAGAGAATTGCTATGAACAGGCATAGTGAGGCCAACTGAGCCAACATGGCGCAGCCAAATGCTTGCGCCAGCTGATGTTCGTCTGACTTGGCTAGGTGACCAAGGCTCGCTATAGCAGCGGTAGATGACACAAATCCAGAAAAAAATCCGGTAACGGGCAACCCCCAGTGCGGGCCGAGCACTCTAGTAAGTATGTGGCCAAGCATACCTATGGTCATGAACAGCACAACAACTTTCCAAAGGGCGGCGAGGCTCAATACGCCCCATGGATCCACAGGCGCTTGTGGCAGAAGTGGCATCACGATCAACGCTGCGGCGCCTAGCAAAAGGCCATTCCTCAACTCATTCTCTCTTAGCAACTCACGACTCCAGCGCTGTATGGGGCCTTTGGAGTACACAAGCAAAGCGCAAAGGATGCCCAGAGCTGCAGTCAAGGTGGCACTCTTATGCGATATCCCTCCCAGAGTTACCGAGAAAAGTAGGGTCACTTCACTTGTCAAACCTGGGTCTTTGGGGGCTGACTGCCAGTAAGCCGCGACGGTCAGTGCACCTACTAGCAGAAGGACCACAACAAAAGGCGGCACACCTAACGACCAAGCCGTGCAGCCAAGCAGCGCTGCTATGGCGTGTGTACGAGTTCCAGCCATGCTTTCTCGTTCACTGTCGCGACGCTCGCTCACGACACCAATAAGCAGACCACAGCCTAACGAGACTACCCAAGGATCAACACCGGCCCAACTCAGCTGCATAAGTCTCAATTCCTCGATCTGAGTCAGGCTCTCAAATTCGACAGGACCTCCGCCCCTAGCTACTACTAATCAGCAGAGTCGAGCATGACAAGCTGGAGGCCACCTATAGTGCCTACCTGATGACGCATTGCTGAACTGGTCAGGCCTCAGCGAAGGGCCTCCACCTAGTCTGGCATTAGCGACGATGAGCACATGGTGCTATGCATGTGCCAACTTCGTCAATCAAGTCTTGATATATTTTTAAGCATGCTTAACTACCCAAGTTATTTCAGGCGCACTTGCTCCAAATCTCGGGCGAATAACGGGTGTCTGGCGAAGAATCCAAACCAGCCAATGACCGATATGAGTGGCGCGAAGATTCGAGGAGGCTTCAAGTCGTCACCACCAGTTCACAGCTGACGAGAGTTGCTGTTCAGATTGTCTGACGCGCAACAAAGCAGCAAGTTTACGGTTTGAGGTCTACAGCGGACGCTTGAATAGATAGAAGATCAGCGTCCGCTATTGAGAGCAGCGGTCATAGGCTTTTTAAAGTGCGGAGGCGGCAATCAGCCTGAAGCCGTCGCTGGCATCAATCAGTCGAAACTCTGCTTCTGGCCGCTAATAGCCGTTCAACATTAGCACCCCTCTAGGGTTCGACTCCAATCCATGGCCGCGTAAAACTCGCGGCCATGTCTCTTTTCACGGCCATTGTTCTATCTGCCAAGCCTGTCACACTGGTTCTTCCAGGCGTGCAAGTGTTGGGCTGCACCCAGGTGCTGCGCTCTGCCGCTGACCTGCATTCCGCGCGCCTGGATGCGCTGGCCAAGGTGCAGACGCCTTACTGCTTTTACCTCGATGACGACGATGAGCTGCCCGACGACTATCTGAGCGTGCTGGCGGAGTGTGAGGCCAAGATGCGCTCACGTGGCGTGCCCATGGCTTACACCGAGGAGATTCTGCGCGAGCCCGGTAAAAGCGATGTGCGGCGCAGCTGGTACGAGTACGACAACGACCGCCACGCTGTGGGCCCCATGGCATTGCATCACCTGGTGGTGATGGAGACGGTGCCGGCGCAGGAGGTGGCGCGCGGCTTGCCACGCGGCAATTTCTGGACCGAGCACATGCTGTATTGGGCGCTGGGCCGCCAAGGCGGCGTAGGCATCTGGCGTGTGGGTTATATCTGGAACCGCAACCCCAAAGGCTTTAGCCGCGACCCCCGTACTTTGACGGCGCAGGTGCTGACCGGGCGCTGGATTGCGCAGCAGCGGGGTGCCGAGCATGGCTGAGAGCGCCGAATATTGGCTGGGCTGGGAGGACGCCACCAGTAGCGGCCCCGGCTGGGTGCACAACGGCCTGGGCCCCAATCGCAACAACCAGGGCAGCGCCCTCAATGGCAATCGCTGGGCTGCACTGAGTGTGGAGTACGACTTGCTGGCCGATGGCGATCAGGTGGTGTACCGCGTTCGTTTTGAGCCTTTGTCAGGCGAAGCGGCGCAGGTTGCCGAGTTTGCAGGTGAGCATCCCGATGGCAGCTACCTGATTGAATTCATTCTGATGGACGGCCCGGACGAGGGTGCATCCATGATTGCCGGGGTGTACACGATCACGGCCACGATCAATGGCGTGGCGACCAAGAACACCTCGTACCTGACGATCACTGGCAACGGGTCTGAGGCCGGGTATGCGGCCATGAGCTGGTATTCAGAAACCAATGAGGAGGATGGGGGCGAACTCACCGATGCCCTCATGGGCTGGGGCACGCCGTACTTTGCCGGTGGCGAGCCTGCCGGCGACCCGGTGAGCCAGGAAAGCGCCGGAACGGCGTCGTACATGCCTGGCTCCAACTGGATGTTTGGCGCGGCGACGTTGGGAGGGCATACCGGGTCCGTGCAGTTTTTGATGACCTGCACTCCGGTCGATGGCTCTCCCGTGCTGACCAGGACTTTTACAGACAACCCGGTACTTGCCGACATATTTTTTCATGCCGGCGAGTCCTGGTTTGATCCGGTGATCTACGGGGTGTACGAGATCACGGGCACGGTGGGCGGCGTGCCTTTTGCCAATCAGTTGGTGTGCACGCTCACGGCGCCTGAATGGGGCGGCTATGGCACGGTGGTCTATTACGCCGAAGGCATGGCGCCACCTGTTTCTGAGTTCTGGACGGACTTCCTTCAAACCCGGGAGGTGCCGTAATGCGCCCCAATATTGGCCCGTTTCCTCTGGGCATCAACAACCGCCGCGCCGAGACGGATCTGTCTATCCGCGTGGAGCGCGCCACCATCGATTTGCTCAAAGGCGCAGTGAATGTGGATGTGGTGGATGGGCATCAAGGTTGAGCGTTCTTGCTCCCACACATCAGCAAGTGAGCCAGGCAATTGGCCATGCGCAATCTCTTGCCATAACTGTTGACACCGTTGCTCTAGCCAATCGTTGAGGGCTCTGAGTGTCGGAAACGCTGGTACAGATTGCCAGATACGATGGCGAGCGTCCCGAACATTCTTCTCGACCTGTCCCTTCTCCCATCCCGAGGCCGGATTGCAAAACTGTGCCTCGAACAGGAAATGGCTGGCCATCGCACTGAAGCGGGCGTTGACCTCTCTGAGCTTGCCACGGCCGACACGATCGACGGCTGTGCGCATGTTGTCGTAGATCCCCCGCCTAGGGACGCCTCCAAACACCGCAAAGGCACGGTTGTGGGCATCGAACAGCATCTCATGGGTTTGCAGGGGATAGGCCCGCAGATAGAAGGCTCGGCTGTGGCTGAGCTTGAAGTGAGCCACTTGCAGCTTGGTGCGTACACCCGCAATGACAGCCCAATCCTCGCTCCAATCAAACTGGAAGGCTTCTCCAGCGCCGAAGACCAGGGGCACAAAAACGCCTCGCCCTGATGTCTGCTCCGCCGCATGACACTGAGCCTTCCATACTCTGGCAAAGGCAGCGACTCGGTTGTAGGAGCCGGTGTAGCCCAACGCCTCCAAGTCCAGAAACATCTGCTTGATCGTGCGCCGCTGCTTGCGAGAGCGGTTGACTTCTGTACGCAGCCAGCCTGACAGCTTGCTGGCGAAGGGGTCGAGCTTGGTGGCAATGGTGCGCTGTGCAAGTTGAGGTTGCACAACGTCGGAGCGCAAATACTTGCGGATGGTATTGCGAGAAAGCCCGGTTCTGCGGGCGATCTCTCGGATGGACAGGTGCTCACGTAGAGCCCAGCGTCTGATGACACTCAAAGTAGCCACGTCAATCACTCCTGGTCTCCTACTGCACAAGAAAGCAGCAGGCTAGGGTTAATGCGTGGATCAGACTGAGATGGAAAAACCGGGGGCTAGTGGGTCACTTCTGGGTGGAAATCAACAAGCTTAGCCCATGGTTTGAAGTATTGGCGCAGTTTGGGCAGCGAAAATCTACCTATAACACCTACAGGGCAGCGTTGACGTGGTGGGTAGGTGATTTTGTCCCTGTGGGACTTTCAGACTTGTTCCAAGAGCAAGTCGCTAAAAAGCTGAAGTACCCCAATGTGCATCCCTTTGTGCTGAACTATTTGGACTATCTGCTGTGGCGTAACAGTGCTGACAAAGCTGTGAATTTTGCGTTCTCCACAGCGCGGCGCTCTGTTGAGCACTTGCACCCCCAAAACCAAAATATTTCCGGCTCAGCGTACCAATGGGATCCATCGCACCTGCATGCCTTTGGCAACTTGTGCTTGGTTACTCAGTCTATGAACTCCAAGCTCAGTGATCGTGCCGAGGATGCGAAGTTTGGAGAGCTGTTGGGTAGTGCATTCCCACAAAGTTTAAAAATTCATGCAATGCATAAGTCATATAAAGAGAATAACGAGAAGTGGAATGAATCTACTATGAGTAAACATGAGCAGGGAATGTTGAAATTGCTAGGGTTAAAAAGTGAGGAGCCTAAAAAATGAGTGATTCTGAATCAATCGCTCAGCTTATTAAGCTATTAAAGAACGATAGCAGTGAGCAGTTTTCTGTTGCTTGGGTTCAAAGAAAATTGCGAACGGGTTACAACAAGGCTTGTTCTATTCGCGACCAAATGATTGTTCAAGGGCTTATTGAAAAAGTCCAGAGAACCTCTTTCTCAGGCGATATAGAGTTTTGTTATGTTTTAGCAGGTGAGAGGCCTAAAGAGGGACAGCAATGGTTTGAAATTTAAAAGAAGCGTGTATTAAATTTCAATTCACCCTCAAGAAAAAAAGATGATTATTGAGGGTGAAAACCTTTTATTTTGACTGATAGAAGCTTCTGATGAATTCTGTGATTTCTGAATCCAGCCAAACAGAGGTTCTGGCTCCGAGCTTCTTGGGTGCAGGGAAGATGCCTGTCTTCATCCCCGCATAGAAGCTAGACCTTGAGACAGTCAATCGCTCCAAAACCTCAGGCAAACGCAAGAATCTATCTTCGGGGGAAATACTATTTTTCATCATGTTTTCAATCATCAAGTTACACATTTACCATTTGGTCCAGCGTGTAGAAGTAACTCGCCAAGATTCAGAGAACCTTGCCTTGATATCGAATTATTCACAGATCAGCATTGAATTACGAACTTGATGGAGTCTAAGACAAACTTTCTTCAGAATATTTTTGGATGATTCAGGTGTATTGATATAAGTTATAATTCTTCAAAGATCCTTGATTTCCAATGCCCCATTTAATGGGGAACAATATGGGAATATTAAAGTTACTAAAATAACAAAAACTTATATTTGACTTTGTTTTTGAAAGGTGATTAAATTCACGCCAGCACGTCCAAGGGCGTTCACTGAAGTCCAGTGAGCGCCATTTTTCTTTGGTAAATCAACGACTTGCCTTCCGTAGTCGCCCGCCGAGGTTCGTGGGCATCCGAGGCAAAGTGGGGGTAGAACTCGCCAAAAGCCTATACTTTGGCTAAGTTGTACCCCCACTTTCAGGCTAAACCCAGCAACCCAGCAACCCAGCAACCATGCGGCCTGGCGGCCCATGCGTTGTACCCCCACCCTGGGGCCGAGAGCGGGAATTTGTACCCCCACCTAGGAAGGCTGTACCCCATGCTGACCGATGCCCACTGCCGCAACGCCATCTGCCCACCTGATCGCAAGCAGGCACGCTTCACCGACGCTGGCGGGCTGTACCTGCAAGTCAGCCCCAGCGGCTCCAAGCGCTGGTTCTACAAGTACCGTACCGACGGAAAAGAAAAGCAGCTTGCGTTGGGCAGTTACCCCGCCGTAGGGCTGACCGCAGCCCGCAAAGCGCGTGATGTTGCCAAGATGCAACGGGCGCAGGGCAGCGACCCTATCGAGGCACGCAAGCTGGAAAAGCTCAAAGGCGGGATCGATCGCGGAGATAGCTTCCAGGCCGTGGCGCTGGACTGGCACGGCAAGCAGGTAGCCGGTTGGAATGCCGAACTTGAGACAGTTGGAGCGCGACCTGTTCCCCTGGCTGGGTCAGCCCCCTTGGCCGGCATCGAGCCCATGGAGCTGGTGTTCGTCTTGCAGAAGGTGGAAGAGCGTGGCGCACTGGAGACTGCCGACCGGGCACTAATGCTGGCCCGCCAGATATGGCGCTATGGGCTGCCCACCGTCAGCAACAACCAGTGCGACATTACCGAAGGCCTGAAAAGCCGCCTCACCCCGTACCATGCAAAGAACTTTGCCGCCATCGTCGAGCCACAGCGCTTTGACGAGCTGCTGGGGGCCATGCATGCCTACAAAGGTGGGCGCACGCCTTGCTGGTGGCTCCCTTGCTGTGCCAGCGCCCCGGCAACCTGCGCATGATGGAATGGGCTGAGCTGGATCTGGATGCTGGCCTGCGGACCCTTCCCAGTGAAAAGATGACGCGCACACCAGGCAGGAGAAAGAAAATGGCGAGCTGCACGTGGTGTCCATGCCCGTCCAAGCGGTGGATCTGCTGCGAGAGCTGCACTCCCTAACAGGCCATGGCCGTTATGTGTTCCCCGACCAGCGCAACCACGACCGCACCCTGTCCGACAACTCTGAGTGCAGCACTCTCGATGGGCTGGGCTTCGGTACGGAGCAAAGCTGGCATGGCTTCAGAGCCAGTGCCCGCACCATGCTGGTGGATCTGGACCCGCTGGCCATCGAGGCCAAACTGGCCCACGTCGTGAAAGATGCCAACGGTCGTAGCTACAATCGCACCAAGTACCTAGCCAAGCGCTTTGACCTGATTCAGCAGTGGGCCGACTACCTGGACAAGCTGCGCCTCGGTGCCGATGGGCGTTGTTGCATAAATCGCTGCGCTACAGGCCGTAGGCTTGTGGCATGAGCCAGTCCAGTAAACCCCGTTACCGCACGACCAACTGGAAGCAGTACAACGCTGCCCTTAAAGCGCGGGGTTCGTTGTCCATCTGGCCATGTCCTGGTTTGCCGCTGTTAGCGGCAAACGTGGGCGAAGCCCGAAGTTCTCGGATGCAGCCATCCAATTTTGTTTGACGCTCAAAAACCTGTTTGGCCTGGCCCTACGGCAAACCACGGGCTTGGTGCAATCGGTGTTGCAACTGAGTGGGCTTGCATGGCCAGTGCCGGACTTCAGCACGCCTTGCCGGCGGCAACTCGAGCTGAATGTTCAGGTGCCGTACACACGCAGCCAAGCAGGGCTGCACATTGGCATTGATGCCCAGACATTACAGATTCGAGCGATCTGCTTAACTTCAAATAACGTCAGCGATGCGTCTTTTCTACCTGACTTACTGCAGCAGTTGCCGGAGGATGAAGCGCTTGAGAGCTTGACAGGCGATGGCGCTTACGACACGCAGCCAGTCCATGAAGCGGTGATGAGGCGTGGTTCTACTCCTGCCATCCCTGCTCGAAAGAATGCACGACTCCGTAAAGGGTGCGTCTTTGAGTATCGCAATGCAGCGATTGCCGCGTGTTGGCGATTGGGACGAGGTATCTGGAAACGTTGGAGTGGCTATCACCAGCGAAGTTTGGTGGAAACCAAGATGAACTGCATCAAACGGCTGGGTGAGCGTGTGATGTCCCGCACCTTTGAGCGCCAAGTGAATGAGCTGCATATCCGAGCAGCCATATTGAATCGATTCACAGAGCTGGGCCGTCCTCAGACGGCAGCCGTGGCATAGCCACGGCTGGGGTTAGAGGGAGCTTGCCTCGAACCGGATTTATGCAACAACGCCCGAGTAATTTTAACTAAGCGAGAACTACGCGATTGCGCCCTGTCGCTTTACCTTTGTACATGGCGACATCAGCACGGGAGATGAGAGCTTCGGCGGTTTCTCCCTGTCGGTACTGAGCAGCACCCAGCGTGCAGGTTACTCGCAGTTCTTTGTGGAGCATTTGCGACCACGGAAGGGATTCTGTTCGCTCGCGAATTCTCTCAAGCAATACCTTGGCTTGGGAAGCTTCGGTGTCACAGAGCACTAGAAGAAATTCTTCTCCACCATAACGACCAACATGATCGGCTGCACGAATCTGCGATGAAAGAAGTTGACCAAAGGCTCTAAGCACTTTATCTCCGCCTTCATGACCATAGCGGTCATTAACTTGTTTGAAAAAATCAATATCAAGTAATGCAATGCAAAATGGAGTATTACTGCGCCGGGCTGTGTTGATGCATTGCTGCAGCCGCTCCATGATGCCTCGGCGGTTCGCTATTCCCGTCAAATCATCATTGCGCGCTAAGTCTTCAATCTGCTTTAGCGCGATGGCCAGTTTTTCATTACTCGCACTGAGTCGATATTGCATGCTGCGAAAGTAAGTGACTAGGACACTGCATCGGACGACCGCACCCAGCATAGTGCCGACGGTTAGGAATTGCCCGATCAGTGTGTCGGTCGTCATACGCATCTGTGGCCCCACCCAGTAAACGGCCAAAGCAATTGCAATGAGCGTGCGGCTCCAAGTCATCCAGAAGCTGGTACGCCGTGGCGCAAGAAATCCATCGGTGCTGAAGACTAAAAGCATAACCAGTGCCTGAAACGCGACTTTGGGTGCTGCCATAAGCAAGCCCAGCACCCCTGTAACCGCGATCAATTGGTGCCAGAAGAACAAGCCAGGGTCGCGTTGAGTCTGACTCCAGCCACTTGCGTAGGCCCAGGTGATGAAGGCCATTCCTATGCTTATCCAGAGGCCGTAGAGCAAAACTGCATGCAGTGGCGCGTAGCCTGCCCAGGAGTGTCCGAGAAATAGTCCAAAGGCATATAGATGGCTCAATAGGACTGATATATGTAGCTGCCAGGTGCGCCGTCGCCAGCGCTCGAAGTGCTGAACCTCATCAGCCAGAGGCGATGAAGACTTAGGGCTCCACAGAGGAAGTCCACGTGTTTTCTCGGAGGTGGATGCCATTGCCAGTTAATAGACGCGTAAATCCGTAGCGCGAATAGTTGTTGCAAATAGCAGTTTGCCTGACTTTCCTCATAAGTAAATCACGTTGAAGATTCTGAATAGGATCTGCTTGAGGTCATGGACATCAAGAGACAACCTTCTAGATTTCTTGAATCTGGGCATTGATCCATCCGGCCTTGGCGGTCAGTTCTTTGCATTGCTGGGCAGCCTCTTGAAGGATGTAGGCCTTGCCGCGTACAGCAGTGTGCTTGGCGGGGCGAAGCCATGCTGTTTCATCAAATGGTTCTGGCAGTTTGCCGCCTGCCTTTTGCGCCATTTGGCGCAGCCGCCCGTGCGCTTGCATTGCCTTTTCCAGCTTGCCAAGCTGGATACCCGAGACGCGCCAGCCCTTGTGCACTGACACGGGGTCTGTCTTGACAGTAAGGCGACGCTTGCGGTCGAGCTCTGCTCCTTGGGCTCGCATGTCTGCCATTCGGCTCTGAGAGATACGGTCGCCGTTGTGGTTCACGAAAGTCAGACTCAATTGAGCCTCCAAAGAAAAAAGCCCGCTGCATGGCGGGCTGGGTTGTGAGGTGGCTTCTTAGAATGGGTTTTCGCTGGGGGGGCGGTATCAGCAGGTGCAGCTTATGGGCCGGTCGTCCCATGTCATGGCCAGCTTGGTGGGCATCTTGCCGTGCTCGATGTGCTGGCGCACCTCGTCAATATCCAGCGGGTGGAGTGCGTAACGCACCACAGCCTTGGATTCGTCGGCAGCCTTCAGTTCATATTCGCGATCCACCACAAAGCCTGCGGGCGGCTCTTGCGTCATCAGCCAATGGACCATGGCAGCCTGTGGGCTGGTCTGTGTATCTACCAGTGCCAGCGTAAAACCGGGCAGGCGTTCGTCTTCGGCGGCCAGCAGGGCCAGCTTGGCCTCGTCCTTCAGGTCTTTTTTCTCTTTTTTGCCTAGCTTGCGGACCTCAGTCGCCTGAATGTGAGCAGCCTTTTCGTGAACCCTGCGGTTGAGCATACTGACAGGCAACATCTTGGATTCGCTCATGAAGCGCATCACGCATTGCCCGGCCACAGATTCGACCAGCCGGCCATGCTGCTCACCACTCGGCAAAAACTGTCTTTTGCAGGGCATCAGCCAGCACCTGCAAGCTCTCGGTAATGCGGTAAATGGTTATGTTATTGAACATTTTGGCTCCATAAATAATAAAACCCGCTGATTGCGGGTTTGTTGGTTTTTGATGCACTGCAATATTTCGGAGTGTGAGCTGCCGCAAAATTGATCACAGATAACAAATTTAGTTGTCGGGGTTGCTTCTTGTCTGTCATGTCATGAAAACAAAAGCCATTACGTTCTTACTGGCATCAATCTGTTTTGCCACACTGTCTGAAAAAACGATTGCGCAGGACACCAGCGATGTCGCCAGTACAGTTTCGAGCGAGGTAAAGAGAGCTGTTTCCGATGCGCTGCAGGTTTATAAGAAGAGCGGCATACCAGGGTTGACCGACGCTGTGTCAGAGTGCTGGAGGGTGCCACGTGACTTCTGTCTCTACTTGGACTTTGCGTCACACCGCATTGCATTAAGCGCAACGTACACAGGGCCCCCTTTGTCCCCGTATTTCTACACTTCATCCGTCTCTAAGCGAGGTCATATTTGGCTCAGGCCAAACGGTCGCGGACAAGAGTCGAACGATCAGTATTTGAATGCCGTCGATCAAGTGATGAGCCGGGTATTGATCGCGCAACGGGACAGAATGTTCAGCAGCAGTCCTTGATGCTCGTCACGGCTTATCCTTTGGGCATTGCGCAGTTTGTTCGTCCAGCCACTCAGCGGCGTTGTTGCATAAATCAGTCAGTGCGATCCGATAGGCTCGCCGGATGAGTAAGACCCGCAGTTCTAGGCCCAGCTATCGCACTACCAACTTGCCTAGCTACAACGCCGCTTTGAAGTCACGGGGCTCGTTGACTATCTGGCTCGATAAACGCATGCAATGGTTTACCTCAGCCAGCGGTAAACGTGGGCGCAGTCTGAGGTTCTCTGATGCAGCCGTCCAGTTTTGCCTGACCATCAAGAACTTGTTCGGTCTAGCGTTACGCCAGACGATGGGCTTTGTTGAATCCCTTTTGCATTTGTCAGGACTGCATTGGTCAGTGCCTGACTTCAGCACTGTCTGCCGTCGTCAACATAGTCTGCAAGTTCATGTGCCGTATCGCTCTAGTCAGGCAGGGCTGCATTTACTCGTGGACTCTACGGGTATCAGGTTTTTGGGTGAAGGCGAGTGGAAGTGCAAAAAGCACGGCCCTGAGCGCCGACGTCAGTGGCGCAAGCTGCATATCGGCATTGACGCTCAAACGTTGCAGATACGGGCGATTTGCGTGGCCAGCAATGATGTGAGCGATGCGGCTGTCGTTGCCCAGATGTTGGACAAGTCCCTGGCAACGAGGCTGTACTCAGCCTTACCGGTGATGATGCCTATGACACCCAGCCGATGTATGAAGCGGCCATCCAAAGAGGAGCCATTCCCATCGTTCACCCGAGGAAAAATGCACGAATACGCAAAGGCGATGCCTTTGCGTATCGCAATGCGGCTATCACCGCATGCAGACACTTGGGCCGAAGGATATGTGGTTATCACCGGCGCAGCCTAGTAGAGACCAAGATGAACTGCATCAAACGACTGGGCGAGCGGGTCATGTCCCGCACCTTTGAACGGCAAGTCAATGAACTGCACATCCGCAGACGGTGGTCGTGGCATAGCTGCGTCTGGGGTTAAGAGGTAACTCAACCTCAGACGGATTTATGCAAAAACGCCTAGTGGATCTCATTTCGGTGAATATAGCGGCAGCGGGTCTTGTACTCCAGCGGGTTTCCGTACCATCGACCGCAATCATCACGCCAGTGATGTTGGGGTCGATTTCAAGGGATATCCCATATTTCAGCTGAAGGCTCATTTAGATCCTACGGCTTGGGCTTTCAATTATTTGGGTAGCAATACCTTGTCAATCACGTGAATTACGCCATTGGATTGATACACGTTTGGAATGGTCACTGTGGCCATGCCACCTTTTTCATCTATTAGCATGATTTTCTTGCCGCTGGACTTGGCCGTGAGGGTGCCACCGCTGACAGTCTTGATCATGGCCTTGCCTTTACCGTCCTTGATCATTTTGCTGAGAGCCGCGGCGTCCCATTTTCCTGGGACAACGTGGTAGGTAAGGATTGTTGTCAGCATCTCTTTGTTTTCCGGCTTGAGCAGCGTATCGACAGTGCCTGCGGGCAGAGCATCAAACGCGGCATTGGTTGGAGCAAAGACGGTAAATGGTCCGGGTCCTTTGAGTGTGTCGACGAGGCCGGCAGCTTTGACCGCTGCAACCAAAGTGGTGTGATCTTTGGAGTTGACGGCGTTGTCGATGATGTCCTTGGAAGGCAGCATGGGCGCTCCACCCACCATCACATCAGCCATTGCCGCAGCGGATACAGCAGACAACGAGATTGCCAGGCTGAACGAGGCCAACTTACGTGCAGATTGAATCGAGAACATGGATGCTCCTTGATATACAAGCCGAAAAATGCCGGCTGTAATGAGTACGCAGGCAAGCCATGTCTGGATTCATTAAATTTTTCTAGTTACTTGTCTTGGTGATGATTTAGCTGCGCACACGAAGACATATGGCAAGAATGCCTTAAATAGCGAAGATGCTAGTCTATGAAAATGCTCAGGCGAGGCGGTGCCTCTCTGTTTTTTATCGGCGGTAATCCTAGATCTGGACGGCTCGGCCTATGAACTGGATGGGGCCTGTGGGGCGGCCAATCGGCGATCCACCGTAGGGCTCCAAGGTTAGCTCGAACAACTGATTGGGCTGCAGAGGGGGAAGCTTGTCCACCGGAATCTCTATGACCTCGCCAGGCTTTACCAAGCCCAGAGATGCAGGTGCGCTCCAGCCGTCAGCCTTGGTCCAGAACTGCAGGGATTTCTCGGCGGGAACGCTGTCAGTACCTAGCGGGACCAGACGCAGTCTTCCCTCGACCTGGGCTTGCACCAGCCACCCCGGAGACTGGCTTTGAGGTGCCGCTAGTACGACGAAATAGCGGGGCGCTGCAGGAGTTGAGGCTTCGCGCGCAACAAGGACTGCTGCCAACACCGCCGCGGCGGCGAAGCTGGTACCGGTCAGTCCGCGCCAGAGAGCCACGCTCTCCCACTGCCACCAGCGAATCTTTGCCGCTGCAGCTTGGGTGGGCTTGGCTTTTGTAATGCTTGCGGCAATGCGCTGCCAGAGGCTGGTTGCCGGTTCGACCGGCTCAGCCAACGAGGTGAGGGGCAGCAGTCGCTGCTCCCATTCGTCCACGGCTGCACGCAGGGCGGGTTCGTAAGGCAGGCGAGCTTCGATGGAACGACGCTGACTGACTTCGAGTGTACCCAATACATACTCTCCGGCCTGGGTATACAGGTCGTCTGGAGGCTGTGGTTGTTGGGCTTCTCTGCTCATTGCATGCATTCCCGCAGTGCGCGCAGTCCGCGCTGAATCCAGGCTTTTACTGTGCCCAGGGGGACTTTGACCCTCTCGGCAATTTCGCTATGTGTGCAGCCGTCAACATAAGCGTGCAACAGGCATGCGCGGCGTGCTGGCTCTAAACCATCAAGGCATTGTCCCAGACGGCCAAGCGCTACCTGTCGTGCAAGTTCATCGCCACCTTCCTGCCATGTAGCAAAAGCTGCCTGTGCATCGAGGTGAGTCGTAGCCGGTTCATCCAGCACTGTCTCGCGTGCGCTGTCACGCACTCTATTCAGTGCGGCATGTCTGGCAATGCTGTAGATCCAGCCTCGCCCAGCACCTCGGCCGGCGTCAAAACTCGAGGCGCGCTCCCAGATGGACACAAAAGCATCGTGCAGAACATCCTCTGCAGCGGCACGATCGCGAACAATTCTGAGAGCTACACCCAGCAGGTAGCGCGCTTCGCGCTCATAGATGCTGCGCAAGGCCTCGCTATCACCTCGCGCACAGGCTTGTAGCGCAGCGTCGTGGTCGAAAGCGTCGTCTTGGAGGGCGGCTGCAGGCGGCACAAATAAAAGGGTAGAAAGAAATAGAGGTAGATCCTTCATTCATTCTAGTCATGCCGTGGCAAAGCCTTACATCGTGGGTTTCCAGAAGATGTAATCAGCTTGGTACTTGACCATGGTCTTTTGACCCTTGGTTACCGGGGTGCAAGGTTGATCGGCCGGTGCCACGCCCCCTTGGAGCGCTACGCGCTGTATGTAGCTAACGCCTACCAGTGAGCCGACACCCATGGCGGGATTGGCTTTGACCAATTGATATGGCAAGTTGCCAGGGCCGGAAGGAGCCACTGCGAGCTGTGTGGCGGTGAGCTTAGAGCCGTCGTTGGCTTCCCAGGTTGCGGGCGGGCCGTAGTAGCGGCCTACAGTTTTGCCGGAGCGGTCTTTCAGTACAGCATTAGGTCCTACGAAGACCCATTCGGTTTGACCTGGTGCGTTGGTTTTGTCCCGGCATTCGTAGGTGATGTCGCCACTACCCACAGTTTCCCAGGCGACCTTGTGACCGGCTGGGACCTGAATGGGCGCTGGCAGCGAGGCCTGAGAGAAGTTGCTAGCCGGAGACTTCATCGAGCCGCAGGCAGTGAGTAAAGCTGCGGTGGAGGTGATGGCAGCAAAGGCTGCTAGGCGGTGTGCTAATTGAGTGGTCGACATCGAGATTCTCCAAATAGATTGGTTGAGAAAATTCGCTGATGCAGCACATTTGCTGTGTTGCTGCAGGTACTACCCATGAGATCGATGTTTGGATGCACTGATTGCAAATTTTTTTGCAGAAGAAGCGGCAATGTGCCTTCTAAGAGCTAACCGGACTGTGCATCAACCGATTGTTGTGGGCGCTGGCCGGTACCCAGATGGAGGCATAGTCTTTGCTGATGCTAGCTCCGGTGAGTGTTTTCGTGCAGCCCAAGCCTAACCTAAAGCCTCTTGTCAGCGGGCTGCTATCGGCCAGGAGCAGCCGCGCTATAAACGTTTTACGGTACCATATTTCTCCTTAAGAATGCACACGTTCAGACTGGATTGGAGTCACTCCATTCACCGCCCATAGGCGCTGTTGCACAAATCGACGCTGCGCAAGCGGTAGGCTAGCTGCATGAGCCAGCCACGTAATCCACGCTACCGCACGACCAACTGGAAACAATACAACGCAGCCCTTAGAGCCCGTGGTTCGTTGACGGTTTGGCTGGATAAGTGCATGGCTTGGTTTGCCGCAGCCAGCGGCAAACGCGGGCGTAGCCGAAGTTCTCGGATGCAGCCATCCAATTTTGTTTGACGCTCAAGAACCTGTTTGGCCTAGCGCTCAGGCAAACCACGGGATTGGTGCAATCGATGCTGCAACTGAGTGGGCTTGCATGGTCGGTGCCGGACTTCAGTACCCTGTGCCGACGGCAACTCGATCTGAATGTTCAAGTGCCCTACACACGCAGCCAAGCGGGGCTGCACTTGCTGGTGGACTCCACAGGCATCAAGTTCTTGGGTGAAGGTGAGTGGAAATGCAAAAAGCATGGACCTGAGCGCCGTCGTCAATGGCGCAAACTGCACATTGGCATAGATGCCCAGACCTTACAGATTCGGGCGATCGCTGTGACGTCCAACAATGTGAGCGATGCATCAGTGATCCCTGATTTACTTGCACAGCTACTTGCAGATGAGGTGCTCAAGAGCATGGCAAGTGATGGGGCCTACGACACGCAGCCGGTCCATGAGGCTGTGATTCGCCGTGGTGCGATCCCGATTATTCCGCCACGCAAGAATGCTCGAATGCGCAAAGGCTCTGCCTTTGTGCATCGCAACGCAGCAATAGCTGCATGCAGGCGGTTTGGGCGAAAGATATGGAAAGTGTGGAGCGGCTACCACCGCAGAAGTTTGGTGGAAACCAAGATGAACTGCATCAAGCGCCTAGGCGAGCGTGTGATGTCCCGAACCTTTGAACGCCAAGTGAATGAGCTGCATATCCGGTCAGCCATATTGAATCGATTTACTGAACTGGGCCGTCCTCAGACGGTGGCCGTGGCATAGACACGGCTGGGGTTGGGGTGGTTCGCCTCAAACTGGAGTTATGCAACAGCGCTCCTTCTAAGCCATCAATAATTGATTTAGAAAAATCTGCACGTTATTGATTTTTAAGAGGTTGAGGTTAAAAAAGAATAGCAAAATTCCTTTGAATTCCTTTGAATTCCTTTGAATTCCTTTGAATTCCTTTGAATTCCTTTGAATTCCTTTGAATTCCTTTGAATTCCTTTGAATTCCTTTGAATTCCTTTGAATTCCTTTGAATTCCTCCAAATCCTTCCCAATTCCGTGCAGGTTTCCCCAAAAACTTTTTCAATTTTTTCGAAAAATTTGATGGATAGTAACCATCAATAATAGTCAACAATTTTAAGTTTGCCAACGTAGACTGTTGACTTAGAATTGCGCTATCATTGCAATAGCAAAAATGTCTCGTTAGCTCAGCTGGATAGAGCAGCGGTCTTCTACACCGTAGGTCAGTGGTTCGAATCCACTACGGGACGCCAAAAACAAGCACCTTCTGGTGCTTTTTTTTCGTCCAAAATTCAAGTTGGAGGAACTATGAACACCTATGAAAATTTGCTTGCTTATCTGCGCAACCTCACAGATCAAAAAGAAGTAATGACACCTGCACAACTTGAGAAAATTGTTGGGGTAAGCGGCGTTGTTGCACAAATCGCCGGCTAGGGTCAGGTAGCCTCGTGCGATGAGTCAGTCCCCGCAGTCCAAACCTCGCTATCGCACCACCAATTGGAAGCAATACAACGCTGCGCTCAAAGCGCGGGGCTCACTGACCATCTGGCTGGACAGGGATATGTCTTGGTTTGCCGCTGCCAGCGGCAAACGCGGGCGCAGCCCGCAGTTCTCGGATGCAGCGGTTCAGTTCTGCCTGACCATCAAGAACCTCTTTGGATTGGCCTTGCGGCAGACCACAGGCTTTGTTCAGTCACTACTGGCGTTGTCTGGACTGCTGTGGCCAGTTCCCGACTTCAGCACGTTGTGTCGTCGCCAACGCAGTCTGGATGTCCAAGTGGCGTACCGCTCTAGCGTAGCCGGACTGCACCTACTGGTCGACTCCACTGGCATCAAGTTCCTGGGCGAAGACGAGTGGAAGTGCAAAAAGCACGGGCCAGAGCGCCGCCGCCAGTGGCGCAAGCTGCACATCGGCATTAATGCGCAAACGCTACAGGTACGAGCCATCTGCGTTACTTCGAACAATGTCACTGACGCCGCTGTGTTGCCGCAGTTGCTGGAGCAAGTTCCTGCCGAGGAGCCACTGCTGACAGTGACAGGCGATGGGGCTTATGACACGCAGCCCGTCCATGCGGCGGTCATGCAGCGCAATGCCACGCCCATCATTCCCCGGAGAAAGAATGCCAGGATGCGCAAAGGCGATGCCTTTGCGCACCGCAATGCGGCTATCTCCGCATGTAGGCGCTTCGGTCGCAAGCTATGGAAAAACTGGAGTGGTTACCACCGGCGCAGCCTGGTGGAAACCAAGATGAACTGCATCAAACGGCTGGGTGAACGAGTGATGTCACGCACGTTCGAGCGGCAGGTCAACGAACTGCACATTCGAGCCGCCATCCTCAACCGGTTTACTGAACTGGGCTGCCCCCAGACGGTGGCTGTGGCGTAGCCACGTCTGGGGTTGGGGAAATCTGACCTGGGGCTGATTTATGCAACAACGCCGAAGCCATCCCGCAAAAAACGGGCTTGATAAGTAGTCCCTTTTTTACCTTCACGCGGAACAATCGTAGCCCCACTACGTTTGTCTTAATTGCAGAAAGTTCTTTCATTTAAGTTCTTTATATTTGAACTTTAATTTTTTCCAAAAAATCTCCCCAAATTATTTTAGGATAGAAAAAAGTAAGTAAATTCAATGGGTTGATGAAATGTAGCAATTTCCTTCTGAACTGTGGGTCACAGGTTTGATCCCTGTCGAGGAAAATTCTGCGACTTAACTGTTTTTTATTCCATTTCTTCTTCGAATACGACCGAAGGTGCTGCGACGACTCGACCTATGTCTGCTGGCGATGTGATCAAACTCTTGCTGACATAGCTAAACGGCGTGTCTGGCTCCAGTGCTGAAGTGGCCAGATGGGCTTTAGCTTGGTTGAGTGTGATGTAGTAGCTGCCCATTGGGGTGTCGATGGCTCCGCGTGTCAGCACTGGCGAGCTGCTGCCGCTGCGAGCTGCGTTGTAGCTGTCGGCGAGCATTTGTCCAGGTTCTGCAATTTGCATGACTTGCACGCCTTGCAGACGAAGCCGATCTACCGCTCTGCCTGAGTCTGCAGATAGCCAGTAGCCGCAGGGGCGTGGGCGTGTCTTTTCAGGTTTTATGCGCAGGGATGAGTTCCAGTCCACGCGTGCTTCGACCTCTTGTCCTGAGTCGGCTTGCAGCATGCGAACGCTGTGTTGTTCAGGCGTTTGGACTGCTTGAACAGTAAGTGTGTTTCGGCAAGCCAGAGCCGAGATGTCGCGGGACACAAAGGATTCGACTTGTTTCAAGTTCTGTGATTTTTCTGCAGTTGCTCTCAGCGAGGCGGTGGCGGCGATTACAAGGCTGTGCACGCGACGCTGGATATGCAAGCGGCCTAAGTCGGAGCCGCGGCTGGCGATAAGCAGAGCGGCCGAATTTTTGAGGCTGCTGGCGTTGATCAGCGTGTCTGCATCAAGGCTGGCCATGGAGAGCGATTTGTCGCCTGGCTGCGCACTGGGCTGAAAGAACCATTCATTGCTGAGCTCTGCCTGATTGAGGGCCGAGCGTATAGGTTGGCTGAACCACTCCCGGGCAGCTTTGTTGATGAACTCGTGCGTATTAGCGGCGGCGGCGGGTTGCAGCAGTACGTCATAGCGCTGTACGGCCTGAAATTTCTGCAGAAAAGCACCGCCAGCAGCAAATTCATGCAGGTCGATGACGGCTGCTGGCCGGTAGTTGCGCATCAGGCGAGCGAGTGCCTGTGCTTCAGGGGTGTTTAAAAGCAGGTGGTCGTGTGTGAGATCGGTGCCATCTGCTGTCACGGGGCTGGCTGTGTCTGCTGCATCAGGGTTGGCTCGCGGCACGATGATGATGTTGATTTGTTGTAACAAGGGCGCGAGCAGGCCGCCTTGGCCTAGTTCGCTGGCGACAGCCAGCAAGGCCTCAGTACTGGCGGGTTCATCTCCACGCTGTCCGCCGACGAGCAGCACAGTGGGCTTGCCATTGTTGTTAATGGCAGTGGCTTGCGTGCTTTGGCCTTGTGTTGCAATCAGTGCCTGAATTGGCAGCCCGCGCTGAGAGGTGCCGATGGCTGTCGTGCCAAGCTGGTAACCGTTGCCAGCTTTGCTGCTCAGCGATTGCAGCAAAGTAGCGATTTCTGTATGGGTGCTGAACTGCTGGCGATTCGCACCCAGGCCCGGCGTGGCGTAGAGGGCTGTTGGGTCTGGAAAAAGAGATTCGATCGCGGGGTTGTAGGGTAGCGCTGCGAGTTGTGGAGCAGGTGCGACGGGGTGGCTAACGGCCGGCTGCACTGCAGGTGCTGAAGTCACACTGGCACTTGGCTGGCTTGTTTTTGTTGGTGAACTGTTTGACATGCCAGTCCAAGGCGGTAACTGCACATTGGCGCAGGCCGTCAGTAACACTGCAGAGCCCACGGTCGTCAGCTTGAGCATGCGATGAGCCCAGACAGGCTGAGGGCGCTTGGCTTGAGAGAAAACGGGCTTGGTTAGAAATGTCATAAGTTCAACGCAAATAAAAAGAGCACGCCAAGCGCGAAACCTGAAGCTTCGCACATCCAGATCGGATGTTAGGCCGACTGGCTTGCGATCTGCTGTCAGCGCGTAGCGCTGCCGAGCCAAGAAAAAACAAAAGGGCTGCAATATTTGCTATTGCAGCCCTTGATGAGGTGTGAATTGCTTTGACGGCGTTTTCACGCCCTCAGCTAAGCCAGCGGTTAGCGGCCGTAACCGCCGCCAAAGCCACCACGGTTGCCACCGCGATTGCCGCCACCACCGTTGCTGTTGCCGCCGCCGAAGCTGCCACGGTTACCACCGCCAAAGCCGCCACGGCGACCGCGGTCGGCCATGCTGTCTACGCTGGTGCGCATAGGATCAGGCTGGCCGCCATTGCTGCCGCGCGCGCTGTTGTTGCGAGCATGACCTTGCTGAGTGCCCAGGTGTGCATCAGCGCGTGGGGGCTGGTCGTCATAACGGCCGCCGCGTTCACGGTCACCAAACTGGCGAGAGTCGTTGCGCTTGGGTGCGCGCTGCTGGTCGTTGTTGTAAGGGCGGGGTGCGCGTTCGCTCTGGCCAAATTGTGGCTGGCCTTGCTGCTGGTTGCGATCAGAGCCGCGCTCAGCACCACGTTCAGAACTGCGCTCGGAGTGGCGGTCAAAACCGCGGTCCGAATTGCGGCCGTTGCTGCGTTCTGCGCCTTGCTGGCCCTGGCCTTGAGGGCGTGGGCTGCCGAAGCGGCTGTTGCTGCGTGGCTTGTTCTGGCGTGAAGGACGCTGCTGGGCTTCGCCTTCGGCCTCGCCCTGGCCGTCCGCTGCGGGGCGGCGAGCACCGCCACGGCCACCGTTGGGGGCCTTGTTGGTGCGGATGCGATCCATCATTTCTTGGCGTGCAGCCTTGGCAGCTGCCTGCATGACGTCGCGGCTAGGAGGCTTGCCTGCGCCGCCCCACAGAGTTTGGCGACCCATGGCGATGGGCTCAGCCACTTCGCCTTCTTCGGGGCCAAAGCCTTCGACCAGCGCCACTGGAATCTCTTGCTTGGTAAAGCGCTCGATGTCCATCATGAAGCCTTCTTCGTCCATGCAGACCAGGCTCACGGCGTTGCCTTCGCGACCTGCGCGGCCAGTGCGGCCAATGCGGTGCACATAGTCTTCCGAGATGTTAGGAATCTCGTAGTTGACCACGTTGGGCAGTTCGTCGATGTCGATACCGCGTGCTGCAATATCAGTAGCTACCAGTGCACGCAGTTCGCCGGTCTTGAAGCCTTCGAGGGCTTGAGTGCGGGCACTTTGGCTCTTGTTGCCGTGCAGGGCCATGGCGGAGACGCCATTCTTGGTCAGGTACTCGGCAACATTGTTGGCGCCAAACTTGGTGCGGGTGAACACCAGCACCTGGCTCCAGTTGTTTTCCTGAATGATGTGCAGCAGAACCTGCTTCTTCTTGCCGCGACCCACGGGGTGGATCACCTGCTTGATGCGCTGCACTGTCGTGTTGCTGGGCGTAACCTGAATGGACTTAGGGTTGCGCAGCAGGCCATTGGCCAGATCACGAATTTCATCGCTGAAAGTGGCCGAGAACAGCAGGCTTTGCTTGTCCTTGGGCACCAGTGCCAACACCTTCTTGACGTCGTGGATAAAGCCCATGTCCAGCATGCGGTCGGCTTCGTCCAGAATCAGCATCTCGACGGTAGACAGGTCCATGAAACCCTGGCCTGCCAGATCCAGCAAACGACCGGGAGTGGCGACCAGAACGTCCACGCCTTTTTCGATGCGGGCGATTTGTGGCTTCATGCCAACACCACCGAAGATGACGGTGGAGTTGATGTCCATGTACTTGGCGTAGCTGCGCAGGTTTTCTTCAACCTGAGCGGCTAGCTCACGGGTGGGCGTCAGCACCAGCGTGCGAATGCCCTTGCCACCAAATCGGTTCTTGGGCGCTGTGCCAGTTGCCAGGCGTTGCAGCATGGGCAGCGTAAACGCTGCGGTCTTGCCGGTGCCGGTCTGAGCGCCTGCCAGCAGGTCGTGACCTGCGAGAACCAGCGGAATGGCTTGCGCCTGAATGGGCGTGGGGTTTTCGTAACCCTGCTCTTGTACGGCCTTGAGAATGGCCGGAGCCAGATTCAGTTCTTCAAATGTCATTGTGATCAATTGCGCCAATCCTGGGCGCGGGGTATCAGCCTGTCATGGCAGCCCGTTGGGCTGCCTGGCCAGTTGTAGGCAGATAAAGTTGCGTGTTGGGAGCTTGGAAACGCTTCCGTTGTCCCCAGCTGAAGTGCTGCTGCAGAAGGCAACTGGACGCCTATTGCGAGGGGTATTGTCGCATGCGCCGATAATCATGGTTTGTTTGCCGTGAAATGCGGCACACTTTTTTGCATAAATTCAAGCAACTCAAAGCAATTCGAACATGGCTCAATACGTTTTTTCGATGAATCAGCTGACCAAGACGGTGCCGCCAAAGCGCCAGATCTTGAAAGGTATTTCGCTGAGCTTCTTCCCTGGCGCCAAGATTGGCGTGCTGGGCCTGAATGGTTCGGGCAAGTCTTCGCTGCTGAAGATCATGGCTGGCGTGGACAAGGAATTCGAAGGCGAAGCTATCCCAATGCAGGGCCTGTCCATCGGCTACCTGCCCCAGGAGCCTCAGCTCAACCCCGAGCACACCGTGCGTCAGGCTGTCGAAGAAGCCATGGCCGAGGTGAACAACGCTAAGGCTCGTCTGGAAGAAGTCTACGCAGCCTATGCTGAAGAAGACGCTGACTTTGATGCGCTGGCCGCAGAGCAGGGCGAGCTGGAAGCGGTGATTGCTGCCGCTGGTACAGACTCCGAGCACCAGCTGGAAATCGCTGCTGACGCGCTGCGCCTGCCCGCATGGGATGCCATCGTGGGTCAGTTGTCTGGTGGTGAAAAGCGCCGCGTGGCGCTGTGCAAGCTGCTGTTGTCCAAGCCCGACATGCTGCTGCTTGACGAACCTACCAACCACTTGGACGCTGAGTCTGTCGACTGGCTGGAGCAGTTCCTGCACCGCTTTACCGGCACTGTGGTGGCGATTACCCACGATCGCTACTTCCTGGATAACGCTGCTGAGTGGATTCTGGAACTGGACCGTGGTCACGGCATTCCTTACAAGGGCAACTACTCCGACTGGCTGGTCCAGAAGGGCAACCGCCTGGAAGCTGAACAAAAGGGTGAGGAAGCCCGCGCCAAGGCCTTGAAGAAGGAGCTAGAGTGGGTGCGCCAGAACGCCAAGGGTCGTCAGGCCAAGTCCAAGGCGCGTATTGCACGCTTCGAGGAACTGAGCGATTACGAATACCAGCAGCGCAACGAAACACAGGAAATCTTTATTCCTGTGGCCGAGCGTCTGGGCTCCAAGGTTATCGAGTTCAACAACGTGTCGAAGTCGTTTGGCGACCGCATGCTGATCGACAACCTGTCGATGAACATTCCAGCTGGTGCCATCGTCGGCATCATTGGCCCTAACGGTGCGGGTAAGTCGACGCTATTCAAACTGATCGCTGGCAAGGAACAGCCTGATTCGGGTACCGTGGATATTGGCTCCACCGTGAAGATGGCTTTTGTTGACCAGCACCGCGATGCGCTGGCCAATGAAAAGACGGTGTGGGAAGACATCTCCGGTGGTCTTGATATCATCACCGTGGGCAAGTTCCAGATGGCTTCGCGTGCCTACGCCGGTCGCTTCAACTTCAACGGCCAAGACCAACAAAAGAAGGTCGGCAACCTCTCCGGTGGTGAGCGTGGTCGTCTGCACCTGGCCAAGACCCTGATTCAGGGCGGCAATGTGCTGATGCTGGACGAACCATCCAACGACTTGGACGTGGAAACCCTGCGTGCGCTGGAAGATGCGCTGCTGGAATACGCTGGTACCGTGATGGTGATTTCTCACGATCGCTGGTTCCTGGACCGTATTGCTACCCATATTTTGGCTGCTGAAGGCGATTCGCAGTGGGTGTTCTTCGACGGTAACTACCAAGAGTACGAAGCCGACAAGAAGAAGCGCCTGGGCGTTGAGGGTGCGGCACCCAAGCGCATGCGTTACAAAGCGTTGAAGTAAACGACAAAATGCTTCCAGCCTCGGCTGGAGCGGGTATTCTTAGGGGCTATGAGCCTCGCACATGCATCTGTCACCGTGCTGCGTACATGCCTAGTCCAGGCAGTACGTGGCGCTGATGCATTCGCGCTGCGTTTATTGCAGCGCACCGAATATGCGTTGGAGCAGACGCTCTCAACGGATTTTTCCTTTGCAAGGCGCGATGTGCTCAGTGCGGCGCTGCACAACCTGCAGCAGCACCGGACCTCGATCATCAACAGCTTTCCGCAGAACTTGCTGGAAGCACTGGTCCTGTCAGCGCGCCAACCTTTTTCCTTTAGTGCCCAGACGCTGGACACTGGCACTGGGCAGCTTTTACCACTGGCTTCCATGGCGGAGTCAGCAAGTCGTCAGCTCAAGGCTGAGCACAAACTGGTGCAACTGATCTCCCCGCAGGTCGAGCTGGCACTGGCCGATCTGGATGCGTTGATGAGTGGTGCACAGGGTCTGGAATCTGCCCATCCCGAGTGCAACCCGCTGCGACTGGAAAACTATGTACGGGCCCTGAGCCAGTCATTGACAGCATTGCAGCCCGCTACTGAAGTGGCCGATTGCTGGCGCGAGTTCATGGTGCAGCAACTGGGCGCGTTACTCGTCAGTGAATACTCCCGCGCCGCTAATCTGTTGCGTCAGCAGGGCGTGCAGCCTGCGCGTTATGGCGCAGACGTTGATGCCCAACCTCAGTGCCTGCTGACCCTGCGTTTGCTACAGGAAATGGCATCAGACCTGCGCTGGATTGACGACATGCGCTGCACCGTGCCGCAGTCGCTGACCGATTCCATGTTAGCGGGCTGGCCGGCGACTGAGCCTGCTCCCGTCGCGATGCCAGACCGCGGGCAAGGCCTGCAGCCGGGCTGGACTTCATATTCCGCCTCTGCATTGCAGAACACGCATCAGCCCTGGGTATCCAGTTCTCTTGGTGGGTTGCGACCGGCGCAGCCGAGTCAGGCACCTATCTCGCTGATTCATATGCGCACGCTGCAGCGCATGATGAGCCATATGACCAGTGACGGGCGTTTGCTGCCCGCAGTGCAAAAAGTGCTGCGACACCTGGAGCCTGTGCTGCATCAGCTCGTGGTGCATGACCGTAGCTTTTTTGACGATCGGATGCATCCGGCACGGCAATTGCTTGATGAGCTGACGGCACGCAGCCTGTGGTTTTCCAGCGAATCTGCTCTGGGCTTTGCGCACTTTATTGCCGTGGCCGAAGCGGCCACGAACAAGCTCGCCAGCCTTGCTCAGGTGAATGCAGCCATGTTTTCGCAGGCACTGCAATATGTGCGTGAGCAGTGGCCGCCAGAAGGGCGGATGAGCCGTATTGTCGCACTGGGCTCGCAGGCCGATGGTGAGCAATCTACCCAGCAAGGGTTGATGAGTTCGGCCTTGGGGCTGGTAGATCGCCAGATGGTGAGTGCCGTTATGGAGCAGGCGCAGCCCGATGCCATGCAGCTGGCGCAGATGATTCGCAGCCTGCCCAGCGCCAAGGGCGTGCCTGAAGATATTCTGGATTTTGTGACCGGCCCTTGGGCGGGTGTCATTGCACAGGCGCAGCAACAGGCTTTGCAAAAGGGCGGGACTGCTCAGGAGCGTGATCCCGGTGGTTATCTGGCTTTGGTGCCCAGTTTGCTGTGGAGCGTGTCACCTCAGGCGTCTCAAGATGTAGAGCGGCTGGTGACCATTGCCCCCAAGCTTCAGCGCCGCTTGGCGCGGGGACTGCGCGGCGTGGGCCGTACGGATGTCGAGATTGCGGCGCTGGCAGCCCGTCTGGGTAGCTTGCAGCAGCGTGTTCTGGATGCTGCCGAAGCTGCGTGCCTGCGCGCAGAAAGCTTTTTGGCGACGGATGTGCTGGATGAGTTGCCCAGCATGCTGGTTGGGCTCGATGGGGCGACGGAAACCGTGCATGCGGGTCTGGACTCGTCACCGCCGGTTTTGACCGAAATGATGGATGTGGTGTTTGACTTTGCTCCCGAGCCTGAAGCCAAGCCGCTGCACCCACTCAAGCCAGCGGTGCCGTTCGCGTTCAGGCCTGAACCCGTAAGGCGAGAGCCTGCTGTCGTGGTCGAACCGGTGGTTGCCCCTGCCTCCGCCCAAGCCCCGCAGCCCAATGGCGCTGAACTCTTCGAATGGCCGCTGGGCACCTGGGTGGAGCTGCGCAACGAGCGCCAGCAACTGCGTACCAAGCTGACCTGGGTCAGCCCGCAACAAAGCCTGTTCCTCTTTACAGCAGAGGATGGCAGCACCCAGTCTATGACGCGGCGCATGCGCGACAAGTTGCTGACACAAGGTCAGCTGCGTCGCCTTGAGGCAATGGCCTAATTCTTGGCATTGAAATCTTGATAGCTAGGCAGCGTTGCCTGTCCTGCGACCTGCACCGACTGCGCCAGCAAAATAGCGCGGACCGTCGCTACCGCGACGGCTTCTGCTGCAAGCGTGCTAAGTGTCATCATTCCCGGACTTTTACCGCTCTGGCCTGTCCCCAGTGCAAACAGGCTGTCGCCATCACTCATGGTGTGCACGGGGTTGATAGCGCGGGCCAGACCGTCATGGGCCACTACGGCCAATCGATGGGCCTGCGCCTTGGTGATGATGGCATCGGTGGCGACCACGCCAATCGTGGTGTTGCTGCCTGCCAGAATGGGGCGGGGCTCTTCGCCGGCCAGCAAGGCATCGCGCGTGTTGCGCAACTGTTGACCATCAGCGGTGCGTGCTCCCGCCAATAGCTCGCCATTGAAGGGGTTGAACACATCGCCCAGCGCATTGCAGGCAATGATGGCGCCCACGGTCACACCATCCACGGTAAAGCTGGCCGTGCCAATACCCCCCTTCATGGCACGCTCATGGCCAAAAACTTTGCCCACCACGGCCCCTGCACCTGCGCCCACGCTGCCTTCGGCGGGGCGATCGGTGTGGGCGCTCTGGCAGGCGGCGTAGCCCGCAGCGGCATCGGGGCGAATGCGCATATCGCCCAGCATCACATCAAACAACACGGCGGCGGGTACCAGTGGAATGCGGCCCACGCCAATGTTCAGGCCTGCGCCTTGCTCTTCCAGCCACTGAACGGCGCCGCTGGCAGCATCCAGCCCCCAGGCGCTGCCACCTGCCAGCATGATGCCGTGCACCTCCTGCACCAGATTGCTGGGGTGCAGCAAATCCGTCTCGCGCGTGCCCGGTGCTGCACCACGCACATCCACGCCGCCAACAGCGCCTTCAGCGCAGAGCACGGCGGTGCAGCCGGTGGGGCGGCGCGCATCGGTGAACTGTCCCACGCGAATGCCTTTGACGCGGGCGATATGGCCTTGGTGGGCCAGCAGGTCTTGGATGGACGAGATAGAGGTCATGCACAGGCTCCCGGAGATCTTTTATATGCTTTTCAAGATAAACAGATGGGTTTTTATTCTTAAGAGTGGGCTCTAAGAAGGTTCATACTTACTCACATTGTTGCAGCGCGGTAAACAAATGAGAACTGTGCTGCGAAAGCGCATTCAATTCAAGGAGTGATTCATGTCTGCCCATTTCTCTTTTGCCGCTAACCGCCGCACCGTGCTGGCAACTGCTGCTCTGGCCTTTGCCGTCACTCTGGGCGCTCCTGCCATGGCGCAAGACGCAGCCAAGAAAAACCTGCTGATTGGCGCCACCGCAGGCTCCAACTATGACCTGCTACAAAAAGGCATCGTGCCTCAGCTGCAGAAAAAGGGTTACCAGATCAAGCTGATCGAGTTTAACGACTATGTTCAGCCGAACCTCGCGCTGTCCGACGGCTCGCTCGACGCCAACTTCTTCCAGCACCGTGCTTACTTTGACCAGTTCACTGCCGACCGCAAGCTGGCGCTGACTGCTATTGCTCAAGGCCCGGTGGCGCCCATGGGCATCTACAGCAAGAAGCACAAGGGTCTGGCCGATATCAAGAGCGGCGCCAAGGTCGCTCTGCCCAATGACCCCAGCAACCTCGCCCGCGCACTGCTGGTGCTGCAGCAGGCTGGCCTCGTCAAGGTCAAGGAAGGCGTGAACCCCGCCCGTATCTCCGAGCTGGACTTGGCTGCCAACACCCACAAGCTGAAGTTTGTGGCGCTGGAAGCCGCCCAGCTGCCCCGCGTGCTTGAAGATGCTGATTATGTGGTGGTCAACGGCAACTTTGCCGTCTCGTCCGGCCTGAAGCTGAGCGAAGCCGTGGTGCTGGAAAAGACCCCCGATCTGTACCTGAACGTGGTGGCCGTGAAAACCGGCAACGAAAAGTCGCAATGGGCGCAGGATCTGGCAGCAGCCTACCGTTCGCCCGAGTTCAAGGCCGTGGTGGACAGCCAGTTTCCTGGCTATTCCAAGCCGACATTTCTGAAGTAAGCCAAGTTGGCGTAAAGCCGTTGGCTGGAGAAAAAGGACCGGAGCTACCGGTCCTTTTTTCGTGGACGCACAAATGGTGCCAGCTTCTGGTTCTCGGCTCTCAGTCGGATTGCAGGGCTTGCCGCACGGCATGGCTGTCCACGAACTGCTCCATGCGCATGATTTTTCCATTTTCAAGGCTGTAGAGGTGGGCAAAGCTGGCAGTCATGGGTTTACCGGTGGCGCGATAAATGCCCGAGTAGACGCCGAAGGCGGCCACGCGCTGTCCATCGGCCAGGTAGGTGTGAACCTGGGCCTGATAGTTTTCCCATTCCATGGTCAGGCGCTGGAATACGCCGGAAATGATCTGCTCGGCACCGACATAAGTGCCAGCGTAGGGAAAGCCGGCAGCTTCCGTCCAGCGGGTATCCGGGGTCAGCAAGGCCCGCAGATTTTTGACGTTTCTTGCGGCAAGCCTTCATAGGTCGCGCGAATGAGGTCGAGGTTTGTAGTCATGCTCAACCCCATTTCATCTCGCCCTTGGCGACCTTGGCGCCAATCTGCAGCGCAGCAGCCAAGCCTGCATTCGGGTAGCGACGCTGCATAGCAGCAATCAATGCCTCGGCGTTGGCGGCCTGGGCCAATTCCTGCTCAAAGGCCAGCAGGTAGTCGCGGGTGTAGTGGATGGCCGAGACATCGAGCGCGCCGTTAGCCGCCATATGGCCTGGCACGACCACGGAGGGCTGGCGTGCAGCCATGGCTTCCAGGTTTTTGATCCAGGCGGCGCGAGAGGCTGGAGTGGGCGTATCTGCCGTCCAGACATGCAGGCCCGAGAAAATCAGCACGCCGCCGAATACGGCATTTAGCGAGGGCACCCACAGATAGCGGCGGTTGTCCATGCCCTGGGCTTTTACGATCTCGATGGTCTTGCCTTCCAGCGTCAGCGACGGCGCATCGAAGGCCTCGGGCAAGACAATGTCGGCCAGCTTCTGTGGCCCGTTTTCCTTGAGCTGGGGGGCCCAAGTGTCAATCTTCTTTTGCACATTGGCGCGGATGGCGGCCAGCGTGTCGGATGCGGCAATTACCCTGGCCTGTGGAAACGCTGCCTTGATGGGCCCCAGGCTGAAATAGTAGTCGGGGTCGCTCTGGCTGATGTAGATGGTGGTCAACGTCTTGCCTGAAGCCTTGATGGCCTCCGCCACGGCGCGGCCATCGGGCAGGGAGAAGCCCCCGTCGATCAGCATGGCTTCCTTGTCGCCGGACAGCAGCACCGGGGCGCGGAAAAAGCCTTTTTCACCTGCTGGGAAATGCTTCCATTGCAGCGGCGCACCGGTGTTGTTCGATGGGGCAGCGCAGCCCGCCAGAGCGGTGGCCGCACCAGCGGCAGTGGCGGTGAGAACGAAGTGGCGACGAGTCAGCATATGGGTTTCCTGTTGAGTTTGGTCGAGGTCCGATTCCAGAACTCGTCACGCAGGGTTTGCGGGCACCGGGCTTGGTTTCAGGCTAGGTAGCAATGTTAGAAAGAATGCATTGACAAATAAATAGCGATGAAATAGATAGACCGTATGCATAAAGCAAACAATAACGAGGAGCCCGGCGCGAGTAACTTCGCCAACCTCAAGCGACTGGCGTACTTTGCGGCCGTGGTCGAGACGGGCAGCTTCACGGCTGCTGCCGACCGTCTGGGTATCACCAAGGCCGTGGTCAGCCAGCAGGTGGCCAGACTGGAGCGTGAGTTCAGAGCGAGCTTGCTCACGCGCACGACGCGCAGGGTCGCACCCACGGACGCCGGCAGAGCGTTTTACCAGCGCTGCGCGCTAATACTCAAGGAGGCGGGTGAGGCCTTTGACGAACTGGCCGAGGTGGCGGCGGAGCCCACAGGCACGCTGCGGCTGACGGCGGCGCTGGACTACGGCATCGCCGCCGTCGTGCCGGCCATCGCAGAGTTCACACGCCGTTATCCGCAGTGCAAGGTGGATGCCGTGCTCAGCGATCAGTCTGTCGATTTGATGTCTGGGCAGGTGGAACTGGCGATTCGCGTTGGCTGGCTGACGCAGCTCAATCTGCAGGCCAGGCAGGTCGGCAGCTTCAATCAATTGCTGGTGGCCGCGCCTTCCTGGGCCGCACAGGTGCAGAGGCTGAATGAGCCCCAAGAGATAGAGGTGCTGCCTTTTGTGGCGAACACCGCGCTGCGAGATCCGGCGCACTGGTGTTTTTCGCATACAGATCAGAGAGTCCAGAACGTGGCCGTTCATCCCATTGTCTCGTTGGACGCAACGCTGGCGGTGCAAGAGGCCGTGCGCCAGGGTGTCGGCCTTTCGGTGTTGCCGGACTATGTGGTCGCCTCAGATCTGGCTGGCGGGCGGCTTATACAGGTTCTGCCAGCGTGGCATTTGCCGGACGGCGGCATTCATGCCGTATTCCCGGCAGCACGTTTTCGCGCAGCCAAGGTCAGGGCTTTTGTGGATTTACTGATTGAAAGAGAGGGGCGGGAAGCCGGTTTTGCAACACCGGGCTTACCTGGATAAGGGGCACCCTCCTCCCAGAGGAAGCCTATGCGAAAGACGTAAGAGATGGTCTATATATGAATTTTTAGATAAAGAGATGGATTTTTGTTGTTTTGAGATTGTTCGCCTTGTCTTGATACTGCATCTGGCCAGTGCTTTTCGCCGTCTTATCAAGGCCGTCGGCCCCAGAGATTTCATTCAAGAAACCATAGGAGCATTTCATGGACTTTCCCTTCTCCGTAGTGCAGGCTCGCCGTCGTTTTCTGGCTGTGGCGGCCCTCGCCATGGCCGGCACTACAGCGCTGGTAACGGCTCTGCCGGTGGCTGCTCAGGATACGAGCAAAAAGCAGCTGGTGATTGGCGGCACGGCGGGCTCGAACATCGACCAGCTGCAGGCGGGTATCGTCCCCATCCTGCAAAAGAAGGGCTACAAGGTCAAACTGGTAGAGTTCAATGACTATGTCCAGCCCAATCTGGCGCTGGCCGACGGCTCTCTCGATGCCAACTTCTTCCAGCACGAGGTGTATTTCAACCAGTTCAAGAGCGATCGCAAGCTGGATCTGGCTGCTCTGGTGCAAGGGCCTATTGCGCCCATGGGCGTATACAGCAAGCAGCGCAAAAGCCTGGCTGATCTGAAGGAAGGCGACCGTGTGGCCCTGCCCAATGACGCCAGCAATCTGGCGCGCGGTATTTTGCTGCTGCAGCAGGCTGGGCTGGTCAAGCTAAAGGAAGGCGTGAACCCGCTGCGTGTCTCGGAGCTGGACCTGGCATCCAACCCCAAGAAAATCAAGCTGGTGCCGCTGGATGCGGCCCACCTGCCGCGCGCCCTGGATGATGCGCAGTACGCCATCATCAACGGCAACTTCGCGATTTCCTCGGGCCTGAAACTTTCGGACTCCGTCTTGCTGGAAAAGACGCCCGAGCAGTATCTGAACATCGTGGCCGTCAAGTCCAAAGACAAGAACAGCCAGTGGGCCAAGGATCTGGCCGAGGCTTACAAGTCCGTGGAATTCAAGTCCGTGGTGGATAGCAAGTTTTCCGGCTACGCCAAGCCGGCCTTTCTGCAGTAAGCAATCAATAGGCAGTAGAGGTTCTTGCCTGAACCTCATCCTGCAAGTGGTGCAGCGCGCGCAGCTCGATCTGCTGCAGCTGCGCCATCTGCTTTGGGGACAGTGATTGCAGCAAGGCGGCGGCGCCAAAGTCGCTGAGCACGGCTTCGCCCGTTGCCGCATTCCAGAGGATGTTGTGCGCATACAGATCGCCATGCAGCACGCCGCGCGCATGCAGGTGAGCGACAGCGCTTTGCATGCCTTGCAGCAGGTACTGAGCGGCCTGCTGTGAAAAATGCTGCTCAGCGCCGTAAACATCGCGCGTGCAGCTCTCAAAACTGGGGGGCTGCGCCAGTGCCTGCATGGCGGCTGGCAACAGTGGCAAGGCCATGGCCAGTTGCTGCTCGGGTAGGCCGCTGACCGGGCCTAGCGGCGTCAGCAGGTTGGGGTGGCTGCCTGCCGCAAGCCCTGCCGCCAGTTCAGATTGCGGCGTACCGTCGCTGGTGTGGGCGGCTTTGAAAACCTTCAGCGCCAGAGCATGGCCTGCATGGTTGGCGCGGTAGATGTGGCCGCTGGCGCCTTCGCCCAGTTTTTCACCTATCCGCAGGTTTTGATAAGAAATGGACTCTATCCCATGCTCATCAAGCGCTAGCAGCTCACTTTTTTGAGTAATAGGGTTGCCAGCCATGGCCAACCAGGCCAACTGCGGCAGTGCAAAGATCAGCTCTGGGAGCTGCTCAAAACGGTTGCTGGCAATGCGCAGCAGCTCCAGCTTCTGGCACTGGACCAGAGCCTCAGGCAGTTGCTGCAACTGATTGCAAGACAGCATGAGCTTTTGCAAACGCGTGCACAGGCCTATGGATTCTGGCAGGGCTTGGATCCGGTTGTCGGTCAGGATCAGCCAGCGCAGGCGTGGCGGCAGGCTTTGCTCGGGAACATGGGTAATCTGGCAGGCCTTGAAGCCCACCATCTCCAGCTCTGGCATCTGGCCCAGCACGGTGGGCAGCTCAGTGAACGGATTGTTCGAGGCAAACAGAATGCGCAGCTTTTTGAAGCGCGGCAGATCGGCAGGGAGCTGGCTGAGCTGGTTGCCCGACAGGTCCAGAATTTCCAGCGAATCAGCCAGCGCATGTAGCGCCTGTGGAAACTCCGTCAGTGCATCGCTGATGCGGATATGGCGGGCACCGGCCAGCGTACCTTCGGCTAACTGAGAGTGAAATTGCTTGAGCGTCAACATGGAGCCGCAGTCTAAGCGCAGCATCGAATGAAAATCTTTAACGCCTTGCAGGCATTGGCGCTGGCAGAGCTGTATGCGGTGGCTTGGTAGGACTTGCCGCTCAGCCAGCGGGAATCTTCAGCGCAGAGCTACCGCGCTGCGATCCTGTATCAGCCAGAAGCGCTGCTGAAGGTATTGGGGTGAATAGTTTCTGATCAAGTCAGCGTGAACTAGCGTGGGCTTATTGAACCCACAGCACCTCAAACTGCTGGACCAGTATCGATACCTCATCACCCTCGCACTTGCCCAGCATGGCCCTGCCCAAGGGGGCTTTGCAGCTGATGATCTGAACGAGTTCAGTGCCGCAGACCAGCTTCATGCTTCCCCCATCCGGGCCGAGAAAGAGCTGCTGCTGCTTGCCGTCGGCATCCACCAGGCAGACCAACGCGCCTAGCTGTATCCCTTCGCTGGCGCTGTAGGGGCGCGGGCGGAACTGCTGCCAATGGGCCATCGCCTGGCGGATGGCTTCGGCGCGTCTAGCCTTGCCAGTGGCCAGATAGGCGGCTTCGAGACCCAAAGTGTCGTATTTGTTTTCGGCGATGTTTTCTTCGTGAGTCGCCGTCTCATGGGCCGCCCGCGCTGCCTGCTCGACTTGAAGCAGGTCCTTGGCTAGCCGTTCCAGCACCTGCTGCTGCAGCAACAATTTATCCATAGTGAAAGGTATATATCTCGAACAAGTGGGAAGGAGGCCTTGACTATGAAGTGCCTCACCCGCATGAATCAGTACTGCTTTGATACTTAGTCGCCTTACAGGCCCAAATCTGTTGCTGCTCTCTTTAATTCTGCGAACTGGTAGTCCTGCACGGTCTGCCTGGAAGAGATGGCGCGGTTGTTGGGTCCCGCGATGAGCAGCCAAGCCGTTGCTCCTTCTTCCTGCGGGTGCGGCATTGCAAACATCAGGAACTCGCAGTCGATGCCCCAAACGTCATCGACTTGCATATCTTTGCACTGTGATGGAATGTGCATGAAGGTCACGCGGTCGCTGACGGCACGCAGCAACTCATCGTCTTGTGGATCTAGTGCTTCCGGTGACCCCTGCATAGGATCAATGAAGACAATCATGGGCGTACTGCTGAATGAGTCATGGGCCCAATCTTCCTTTTCGCGTTGGAACATCAGCGTTGCCTTGCCCGTGAAAGCGAAGCCGGATTCGTCATCTCCATACTTGAAGGCCTTGGCAGTAGCGACCGCCTGCGCATAGCCTTCGTCGTCAATACCTACAAAGCGCAAGTCTTCAGTGATGCTCGTCATGTTTCCATCCAAAAAATAAGCCCGATCCAAACACTCGGATCGGGCCTTGTTTAATCAGCCAATTATCAGTGACTTGGCAGTCGCGAAATCTACTCTTTCAAGACCCGTGATTCCGAAGCTAATAAGCACCGCTAGCTGACATACAAGAACCCACACGGCGGCAAACCCGCATCTGTCGATATCGGTGACGAGGTCTGTCTGACCATGAAGCACCGACATATCGCCTTTGTATATGCGCAGTGGCAGGAAGATACCCAGGGACAACCTGTTTGGTGCAAACATGCGCAGGCAGCCGGGGTGTCCGAAAAACGCGGCATAGGAGGAGCTGCGCTTGAGGTGGCTTTTCTCATGGCTCCGGTTTTGACGCCCGTCGCTTCTCAGGAGAAAATCGCCGTCGGCCGACTCATTCAGGTGCTGGACAAGCCCTGGCCGGCAAGGTTTGCCTACTATGCGGTGACTCAGCCTGGAGCGACTGACCGTAATGAAGTGCGTGTGTTCTTGGATTGGATTCGCGAAGAAGCGGCCAAGTGAGGCCGCGACCAGAGCCCGGCTGCGATGTTTAACGAATGTGCTGCATCTACCGGTTGAATCCACGCCCGCTTGCCATGCTGATCCAGTCGTCAGGATGCCGGTTGAATGCGCGTGATGATCAACGCGCCTTCTTTTTCTTCGGCGCGGAACAGCACCTTGTCGCCAGCTTTGATGGCTGCAGGCTTGGCCGATTCAGCCAGCGCAAACACCATGGTCATGGGCGGCATGTCCAGGTTCTTGATTTCCTCATGGCGAATGGTGAGCTTGCCGCTACGGGCATCGACACGGGTGACTTCACCAGCGGTCAGCACAGCCTCAGCGCCGGGGGCAGCGGCAACAGCAGCGCTGTGGTCGCCGTGACCGGCGTGGGCAGAGTGGTCCTGCGCAAAAGCAGGGGTGGCCAGCGCAGCGCTGAGGGCCAGAATAGACAGAATGGTTTTCATGAGTTTCTCCAGAAATGGTGCTCGCGGGTCTTAGCCGCGATAGCTGGTGAAGACGCGGGTCGATACATCGCTGTTCATCAGGTTTTTGGTGACCAGCAGCACGTCGTAGGGGTCTTTGCGGCCGTTGTATTCAGGGCCGTCCATGCCGGGGCTGCCAATGGGCATGCCGGGCACGGTGATACCCAGTGCCTTGGGCTTTTCCCTGAGCAGCTTGTGCACATCGGCGGCGGGCACATGGCCTTCTACAAAATAGCCGCCGACCAGTGCGGTGTGGCAGGAGCCCAGACGCTGGGGCAGGCCCATCTTGGCGCGCACGGCGCTGTTGCCCACGTCGTGGACTTGGACGGCAAAGCCGGCTTTTTCCATGAGAACGATCCAGTCCTTGCAGCAGCCGCAGTTCGGGTTTTTCCAGACTTCCATGGCGGTCTTGGCCGTGGCTTTGTTCGCGAAGGCGGGCAGGGCAGCCATGCTAGCGGCGGCGGCCAGCAGGTGCAGGGCGTGGCGGCGGGTGGTGGTTTGCATGGGGTGATTCCTTTTCAACAGTTATTCGGTGACGGTGAAGCGGCCTGTCATGCCAGCCTGGTAGTGGCCGGCAATCAGGCAGGCAAAGTCAAAGTTGCCTGCGCGGTTAAAGCTCCAGACCAGGTCTTCGCTTTTGCCGGGCGCGACATGGGCCATATAGGGCTCGGCATGCTCCATGCCGGGGTACTTGAGCATCATCTGCGCGTGTTCATCCAGGCTGGTCTGGGTGCCCAGCACCACTTCGTGCATCACCTGGCCTTTGTTCACCACGCGCAGGCGCAGTGTTTCGCCCTTTTTTACGCTGAAGTGGCTGGGCGCAAAGCGCATGTCGTCGCTCATGTTCAGAGTGATGGTGCGCTGGGCATCCTGGGCCTTGCCTGCAATGCCCCAGGTCTTTTGTTGTGGGGTGGCGGCTGTCGGTGCATGGCTGATATTTCCATGCGCAAATGTGGCGCTAGCGCCCGCCAATAAGGCGCAGGCAGCTATGAATTGCATAGTTTTCATGATGAGCACTCCTTTCAATGGTTGGCGTGGTCTTTGCCGGTATCAGGCTTGCGCACGCTGGCTGCGCCGGGGGCGGTGCCGGGTATGGTCTGGCGCGGGGCGGTTGCATCCAGCGGCGCTCCCTTCCATTCATAGGCTTGTGTGCCCTTGGGCTGCTGGTACCAGCCGGGGTCCTTGTAATCGTTGGCGCCCAGGCCCTTGCGCACCTTGAAGCTGGTGAACATGCCGCCCATCTCGATAGCACCGTAGGGGCCGGTGCCCGTCATCATGGGGAAGGTGTTGTCGGGCAGGGGCATTTCCATGGCCCCCATATCGCCCATGCCGCGCTCGCCCATCAGCATGTAGTCGGGCACGATTTTTTGAATCTTGCCAACCAGCCCCCGGTGGTCCACGCCAATCATGGTGGGCACATCGTGGCCCATGGCGCCCATGGTGTGGTGGCTTTTGTGGCAGTGAAATGCCCAGTCGCCGGGCTCGTCTGCGATAAAGTCCACTTGGCGCATCTGGCCCACGGCCACGTCCGTCGTCACCTCGGGCCAGCGCGAACCCTTGGGCGTGGGACCGCCGTCGGTGCCCGTCACTTCGAACTCATGGCCGTGGATGTGAATGGGGTGGTTGGTCATGGTCAGATTGCCCACGCGGATGCGGACCCGGTCGCCTTGTTTGGCCACCATGGGTGTGATGGCGGGGAAGGCGCGGCTGTTGAAAGTCCAGATGTTGAAATCCGTCATTTCGTTGATGCGCGGCGTCATGGTGCCGGGCTCGACCGCGTATGCGCTGAGCAAGAAGGCGTAGTCGCGCTGCACATCGTCGATCAGCGGGTGCTTTCCCTTGGGGTGGGTGATCCACAAGCCCATCATGCCCATGGCCATCTGCACCATTTCGTCGGAATGCGGGTGGTACATGAAGGTGCCGGGGCGGCGTGCTTCAAACTCGTAGACAAAGGTTTTTCCGGGCGGGATATGCGGCTGGTTCAACCCACCCACGCCGTCCATGCCATTGGGCAGGCGCTGGCCATGCCAGTGGATGGTGGTGTTCTCCGGCAGGCGGTTGGTGACAAAGATGCGTACCTTGTCGCCTTCCACCACCTCGATCGTGGGGCCGGGCGACTGGCCGTTGTAGCCCCACATATTGACGAAAAAGCCCGGTGCCACCTCACGCACCACGGGCTCGGCCACCAGGTGGAATTCCTTGACGCCCGCATTCATGCGCCACGGCGTGGTCCAGCCATTGAGCGTAACCACGGGCTGGTAGGGACGGCCGTTGGGTGGCGTGAGTGGCGCAGCGGTATCGGCACTGCTTTGCATGACGGGCTCGGGCAGGGCTGCCATGGCGACCTTGCTAACGGAGGCGGCGGCGACTGCGGCAGCAGCGCCGGTGAAAAAATTGCGGCGTTGCATATCAGTGACCTGCCTCGGGAGCTGCAGCGGGCGCTGCGGTGTTAACTGTGGGCGATGTACCAGGTGATGTACCTGTTAAGGCCAGTTGAAGATCGGTCTCGGCCAGCCAGAAGTCGCGTTGCGCCTCGGTTGCCGTGACCACGGCCTGCGTGGTGCTGCGCGCCTGTGCCAGCAGCTGCCAAACGCTCATGAACATGCCGTTGTAGCGGTACACGGTTTCTTCCTGCATCAGCTTGGCAAGAGGAAGCACCTCGGCCTGTTGTTGCTGGGCCAGGTCGTAGGCGGTGCGGTAGCTCAGCCAGTTGCTGCGCGCCTCGCTGCGCGCGCGGATGGCGTTGTCGCGCAGCAGCGATGCGCTGCGCAGTACCTGATTGCGCGCCATGCCGCGTGCGGCAAAGCCCCAGTCAAACAGCGGCAGCGGCACATCGAACTCCCAGCCCTGGGTCTTGTCGCTGTGGCCGGTGGCTCTATCCGTGCTGGTGTTGTTGCTGTAGGTGGCGCCAATATCTCCAAAGATGGAGCCAACCGTGGCCCAGCCTTGGCGGCCCGCCGTCACATCCAGATCGCGGCGCAGCACGCCCAGATCAAGACGCTCTCGCAGGGCCGTGGCTTCGGCGTCATCGCCGCTGCGCAGCTCTGCATTTTTGGGCAGGGCAGGCAGTTGCGCAGGCAGCTTGAAAGCCAGTTGCTGCCCCCACAGACCCATGCGGCGGGCCAGTTGCTCGCGCTCCAGCTGGGCGTTCAGGCGTGCACGCGCCAGCTGGGCGGCGGCTTGCTGTTGCTGGGCCAGTTCACGGGCCTGATCCATCTTGCTGAAGTTGCCGACCTGCGCCATGCGTTTTGCCAGCTCGCCGCCCAGCGCAGCAGCATCGTGCATGCGCTCGTTGGCGGCCAGCGCCTGTTCAGCCGCCACGGCGCGTAGCCAGGCGCGGCGCGTGTCTGCGGCCAGCAGCAGCACTTGCTGGGCTGCCGTCATCGTGGCTTGCTCCATCTGCCAGCCTTGCCAGCGGCTGCGCCAGGGCAGGGTGACAAGCTGCACCAGCCCAAAGCTCAGCTGGCGCTCAATCTCGCGCTCGTGGCCGTTGCGAAAGCGGCCAAAGGTAAAGCTGGGATTGGGTAGGGTCAGCACCTGCACGCGCTGTGCATCGGCAATGCCCAGCTGCGCCAGTTGGGCCTGCAGGCCGGGGTTGTTGAGCAGGGCAATGCGCACGGCCGTGTCGGCATCGACGGGCGTTTTGAGCCAGTCTGTGACCTGCGCTTGTGCATTTTGCTGGGCCTTGGCATCGACAGGCGGCAGCTGTGCGCCTGCGGGCAAACGGCCTTCGGTGCGCTGGGCGACATCGCCTCGCAGCCCGTCGGGCGAGATGCTGGCGCAGCCGGCCAGCACCAGCGCGGCCAGCAGAGGCGAGAGTCGGGTCAGGGGGCGCTTCATCGCTGGCCTCCGTGGTCGTGATGGCCATGCGCAGGCGCGGCCTGATCTGTGTTTTTTGTGGCGGGGTTCTGGGCTTTTTCCCACTTGAGCACATCGCCATGGCCACGCGGAAACTCGGCCACGGCCGCATTGGCGGCCTTCCAGTCGGCGGGCTGGGCAACGATGGCACCGCTGGCAGCCAGCGGCTGGTGCTGCAGGGGCAGGGTGGGCGCAGAGGGGCTAAAGACGGGGTTGTCTTGAGCCGGGATGCTGGCCTGCGGCTGCGCAGCTGTGGTCTGGGCAAAAGCCAGCGGGCTGGCTGTTGCGACAAGCACGAGGGCCGTCAGAGAAAGAGGATGCGCTTTGCGCATAGAGGATTCCTGTCGTCTAAAACCAAGAGAAGGTCCGCAGGTTTGAGCGATAAAAGGCTCTAGCCTAGACAGCAAGCGCGGTGGCTGCTATCAAAAATGCGGACGCACCTAGGGCGTCAGAGGGCAGAAATCGGTGGTTTGACGAGCTGAAAAGGCGCAGCGCTGGAAAAGCGCGCTGTGCCATGAGCCAGCAGCACGGCTCGGGGTGCTTTGGCGTGAGGGCTCAACAGTTCTGGCGTGGCCAGCGTCGAGTGGCAGATGCCGCAGGCCGTGCAATGGCCTTCATGCTGGTGGCAATCGCTGCTAGCTGCATCTGCGCTGCAAGTGGCTGCTGCATTGGGCGCTGCTTCATGGTGCGAGCCCATGTCGTGATGCATGTGCTGCGCCATGGCCGCCATCTCGCCCAGAGGCTGAGCATGACTCAGGCTTTGTTCATGTCCCATGGAGTGGCCCGGAGCCGTGTTCTGCTCCATGGCCATGGCGTCGCCTGCCAGGCCACGCAGGGCCAGCAGAAAAACCATGAACAGGGAGAGAAAACGACGCATGGCTTGAATGATAACGATGGGCGGGGTTTAGTTCCCCGCCCAGGTTAAGGTGCTATCAAAAAAGAGAGCTGCTTGCGCTTGCTGCTAAAGCGTCAAGGGCTTGTTTGATTAAATTTCACCATTCTTCCAGTGGCGCAGTCGCAGGCCGTTGGCCACGACCAGCAGGCTGACGCCCATGTCTGCCAGCACGGCCAGCCACATGCTGGCGTTGCCGCTGACAGCCAGGGCAAAGAACGCGAGCTTGATGCCCAGCGCCAGCCCGATGTTTTGCCACAGCACGCTGTGGGCGCGCTGTGAGAGGTCGACCACATCGGGGATGCGGCGCAGGTCGTCGTTCATCAGCACCACATCGGCCGTTTCCATGGCCATGTCGGTGGCGTGCATGCCGCCCATGGCAAAGCCGATATCGGCCTGGGCCAGAGCCGGTGCGTCGTTGATGCCGTCGCCGGTCATGGCCGTGGGGCCTATGCTGCGCTGCAACTCGCTCAGGGTTTTGAGTTTGTCTTCGGGCAGCATATTGCCGCGTGCATCGTCAATGCCTGCTTCTGCCGCGACGGTGCGCACGGTGGCGCTGTTGTCGCCACTCAACACAATGGGTTTGACGCCCAGCGCCTGCAACTGCGCCACGGCTTCTTTGGCCTGCGGGCGCAGCGGGTCGGCCACGGCAAACAGGGCTTGCACGCCTTGGCTATTGGCCAGCAGGGTGACGGTGCGGCCTTGCTGCTCGTGCCGCATCAGCGCGGCCTTGAGTGCGGCGCTGTCCCAGCCTTGCTCGGCGGCCCAGCGCAGATTGGCCAGCGTCCACAGCTCGCCATTGACCTGCGCCTGCACGCCGCGCCCGGGCAGGGCTTGAAGCTGCTGAGCCTCGGCAACGCGGCTGCTCACCTGGGTTTGCAGGCCTTGGGCAATCGCGCGAGATACCGGGTGGTCGGAACGCGAGGCCAGCGCATAGGCGTGCTCTGCCATGGCTTCGCTGGCGGAGCCATTCCAGTTTTGCCAGTCCACTAATTTTGGCGAGCCTGTGGTCAGCGTGCCGGTTTTATCGAGGGCAATGGCTTTGAGCTTGCGGGCCGATTCCAGCGCGCTGCCGCCCTTAATCAAGATGCCGCGTTTTGCAGCAGCGGTGAGCGCGCTGACTACGGTGATGGGCGTGGAAAGCACCAGTGCGCAAGGGCAGGCAATGACCAGCAGGGCCAGCGCCTGATACGCGGCCTGATGCCAGGCCCAGCCCAGCAGCCAGGGGGCGAGCACGCCCAGCGCAATGGCAAGCACCAGCACGATGGGGGTGTAAACCTCGGCAAAGCGATCCACAAAGCGCTGAGTGGGTGCCTTTGAGGACTGTGCCTGCTCCACGGCATGAACGATGCGGGCAATCAGGCTGTCGTTGGCAGGAGCGGTCACGCGCAGGTGCAGCTCGCCATCTTGATTAATGGAGCCCGCATACAGCTCATCGCCTGGACCTTTGTGCGCCAGAGCGCTCTCGCCGGTAATGGGGGCTTGATTGACCGAGCTTTCGCCTTCGGTCACCAGACCATCAAGGGGCACGCGTGCACCGGGCGTCACGCGCAATACCGCGCCCAGCGGCACATCCTTGGCGGCCATGCGTTGGGTACTGCCGTCGGGCTGCAGCACATCGGCGGTCTCGGGCGCCAGCTGCAGCAGGCTGCGGATGGCCAAGCGTGCCTTGTCCATGGCCTGATCTTCGATGCGCTCGGCGGCGGCGTACAGCGCCATGACCATGGCGGCCTCAGGCCACTGGCCGATGATGAAGGCACCGGTCACAGCCACGGCCATCAGCGCATGAATGCCGAGCTTGAAGCGAAACAAATCCTTGATGCCGGCTTTGTAGACACCCAGACCCGAGAGACCAATACCGATCACGGCCAGTGCCATGCCCAGGTATTGCAGGGTGGCATTGGCGTCGCCAAACCAGTGACAGGCCTCTGCCGCCAGTGCCGCCACCAGTGCGGCGTAGATGCGGGGCCAGCCGGGCAGTACGCCATGGTCATGCCCGTGGTCGTTGCCGTCGTTTTCATCATGCGCGTGCCCATGGCTTTTGACAGGCTCGCTGATGGAAAACGGTGCACAACAGCTGGTGCCGCAGGCTGATCCTGCGGTTGCTGCTATGGGTTTTGAGGTGGCAGGGACTGGCTCATGACTGTGGTCATGGTCGTGCCCTGCATGGGCGTGGGTGGACAGGCTTTCTGGCTTCATGGCAGTATTGAAAACAATAAAGTCACTTTAAGGTCAAGCATGTCCCTCAATTCTTCGGATATTCCGCGCTGGCGCATTGGTGAAGCAGCTAAGCGCTCGGGCATTGCGGCGGCCAATATCCGCTATTACGAGAAGGAGCAGCTGCTGTCGCCCGGCGTTCGCGAGGACAACCAGTACCGCCTCTACACCGATGGTGATGTGCACCGCCTGCGCTTTATCCGCCTGTGCCGGGCCATGGATATGTCGCTGGACGAAGTGCGCACCCTGCTGGCGCTGGACGGTGCGCGCAAGGATGATTGCGTGGCCGCCAATAAAACCCTGGATGCCCATCTGGGTCATGTGCGCGAGCGACTGGCCGAGCTGCAGGCGCTGGAGCACGAGCTGATGCAGCTGCGCAGCCAGTGCGATGGCTCGGACAGCTTTTGCCACATCATTGAAGCCCTGCACGCTCAGGCAGATGAGCCGCTACCCGTTAATCTGCAAAGCGGCGGCGCAGCAAAGCGCCATGTCTGACAACTATACGCAGTGCGGCATGGGGCTGCAGCCGGATGCGGGCGCTATCATTCCTGCATGAGCTGGAGCGAAACCACCATCAAGTTGCCGGGGCGCATTGTGGCCGCGCTGGGCGCGCAGGCCCTGGCGTGGTGGCGCAGCATTTATCTGACAGCGGTACTGCTGGTCTTGATTCTGTCGCCCTCCAGCTACCGCAAGCGCGGGCGGGCCATGCTGGCCCAGCAGATGTATGCGCAGACCGCCCCCGTGCTGATGGGCTTTACCGCATTGGCCGCCTTGTTGTGTGCGGTGATTGCGCGCATCGTCATCGTTACCGCGCAAAGCTATGGCCTGTCGCGCTATGCGCAGGCTCTGGTGGTGCGCGTGATGGTGATTGAGCTGATTCCGCTGACGGCGGCGCTTTTTGTGGCCATGCGCTGCACAATTCCTGCCGGAGTGCAGGTGGTACAGATGCGCACACAAGGGGTGCTGAGCCAGTGGAAGGCGCAGGGCATCGACCCCATACGCGCGGCGCTTGTGCCGCGTGCGGCGGCGGGCGTGTTTGCGGCGATTACGCTGGCAGCGCTCAGCTGCATCGTGGCGCTGGTCACCGTTTATCTGAGCGTGTACGGCTTCAGCATGGCCGGGTTTGGTGCCTACACCCGTATTTTTGGGCAGATTTTCACGCCATCGTTGACGCTGGTGTTTGCGCTCAAGACCTGGTTTTTCAGTCTCACAGTGGCGGTCATGCCACTGGCCTCTGCTATGTACACGCCGATTGCACGGCACCGGCAGGGCGGGGCGGAACTGGGCGGTTTTGCGCGCATGTTTGCCGTATTGCTCCTGATCGAGATCGTCTCGCTCATGGGCAACTACTACTAAGAAGGATGGAGCAATGAGCGAAACCCGGATGGCCGAGGAGCAGCTGATTGATGAAGAGCTGCTCAGCCTTAAACCCGTGGCGAATCTGCGCGCCAAGGCTGCAGCATTGCTGGTGCTGACCCTGTTGCTGATCTTGAGCGCAGCAGGCTATTTGCTGTATGCGCGCGGCGTGTTTGAGACTACGCAGCGGCTGGTGCTGACGGCGGATGATTCCGAGGGCGTGGTCGTGGGCATGGACATGACGTTCTCAGGCTTCCCCATTGGCCGCGTCAACAAGATTGAGCTGGCGGAAGATGGCTCGGTGCGCATTCTGGTTGATGTGCCCGAGAAAGACGCGCACTGGTTGCGTCAGTCCAGTGTGTTCACGTTGGTTAAAGGCATTGTGGGTGGCACCACCATCAAGGCCTATAGCGGCATGCTCAGCGATGCACCGCTGCCACCGGATTCCGTTCGCCCCGTGCTCAGCGGCGATGCCACGGCTGAGCTGCCGCAAATCATCAACTCCGCCAAGGAAGTGCTGGCCAATGTAGCGTCGCTGACGGCGACGGATTCAGCCTTGGGCGGCTCGCTGGCCGAAGTGCGCAAGCTGGCCGAGCGTATGCAGGGCCAGGGCGGAGTTCTGGGTGCCGTGCTGGGCAGCGATGAGGAAGCCAAAAAAGTCACTCAGCTGCTGGAGCGTGCCAGCTCCGTGCTGGGCCGCATGGATCGCATGGTCGCCCGTGCCGATAGCCAGGTTTTTGATGCCAATGGCGTCATGCCCCAAGTGCGCGCCACGGTGGAGCAGCTCAATGGCCTGCTGGCCGATACACGCAAAAGCATGGGTAAGGTAGATGCGGTTCTGGCCGATATGCAGGTCGTGGGCAGCAATGCCCGCGAGGCATCAACGGATCTGGGTGCATTGCGTGCCGAGGTGGAAAGCAATCTGATCCGGCTGGAGTCTGTGCTCAACGATTTGCAGCGCAAATGGCCGTTTGCCCACAAACCGGAGTTGAAGCTGCCATGAAGCCTGATTTCAAGTCAAAATGGCCTCTAAGCCAATACACCAAAGCGTTAGCCGCTATATCCGTGATAGCGTTAGCGGCCTGCAGCAGCCAGCCACCCGCGCCGGACTGGGCTTTGGCTGCTGAAAGCGCGACGCAAAAAGCCACGGCTGCCTATTTACAGGGACAGCAGCGCATAGAAGCCCTGCAATGGCAAAAAGCCCGTGATTCGGTGGCCAGTACGGGGCAGCCAGCTCTGGCTGCCAAAGTGGAATTAATGCGCTGCGCGGCGCAGGTGGCAAGCTTGGAGTGGGATGACTGCCCGGCCTATGAAGCTCTGGCGCAGGATGCTGCTCAAGAAGATCAGGCCTATGCACGCTATTTGCAGGGCAGGGCTCAACCTGCCGACATAGAACTATTGCCCGAAGCACAGCGCGCCGTGGCGCGGCAGTTAGGCAGTGCTGGAGATGCTGCGCCGGTCGAGATCAAGGACCCGCTGTCCAGTTTGGTTGCGGCAGGCGTGCAACTGCGCAGTGGCAGGGCATCGCCAGCATTGCTGCAGCAGGCCGTGGATACGGCATCGGCACAGGGCTGGCGGCGGCCATTGATGGCCTGGCTGCTGCTGCAGCTCAAGTCCGAGCAGCAGGCGGGGAACAGCGAAAAGGCTGCGCAGTTGGAGCGCCGCCTGAAGTTGCTGCAAGCGCCGGCGCTCAAATAGCGCGGTCATCAGGTTCAGGCATGAAAAAAGCGAGGCAGGAGCCTCGCTTTTTGCTGAGTGACAAGCCGCAAGGCCTGTCTGCCTCAAATGCTTAGAAGCGGTGACGGATACCAGCCATCACGCTGGTGCCGGACTTGGAATCAGCGAACTTGATGCGGTCATACATCACAGCGCCGTACACGTCGGTGCGCTTGGACAGGAAGTGGTCGTAGGCCACGGTGTAGGTGGTACGGGTGGCATCAACATTGCCCAGCTCGGACTTGGTGTGTGCACCAGCGGCCTTGATGGTGCCGGCTGCGCTCACAGGCACATCCAGACCCAGCGAGTAAGTCTTGTTCTTGCGATCTTCGGTAGCCGCAAAGGTGTCCTTGCCCTTGGATTGACCGTAAGTACCGTACAGCTTCACGACCTTGAAGTCGTAAGTGCCGCCGACCATCCAGTCCGTCTTGGTGGGACGCACATCCAGCACCACAGGGTTGTTGATTTGCGAGCGCTCATAGAAAGCGACCAGGCTCAGAGGACCCGCGCCGTACAGGACGTTCAGGCCCACGTTCTTCTTGCTCTTATCGCCTTGCGCAGTTTGCTCGCCAAACTGATAGTGCACATTGGCCTTCAGACCGCCGAAGCTGGGTGTCGAGTAGATGATCTGGTTGCTCCAGCCGGTGTCGGCAGGAGAAGTCAGGTTGTTCTTGCCCCAGGCACCGGTGCCCACGTTGGCATGCAGAACCAGCGGCGAAATCGTGAAGGAGTCGCCAAAGGGGTTGGTCAGGATGGTGGGCAGGAAGTTGGGGGCCTTGTCACGGCCCAGACCCACGCGACCAAAGCTGCCGCTCAGGCCCACGTTGGCGTCGCGGGCGAAGAAGGGGTCACCGTTGAAGCGGCCGGGTGTGCCGGTATCGCCACGAAAGAACGCGGTGAGGTTGAAGTCTGCCTTCAGGCCGCTGCCCAGGTCTTCCGTGCCTTTCAGGCCCCACCAGGAGGTAGTCATACCGCCCGAGCCCACTTGGCCGCTGCGCTCGCCACCGGGTGCCTTCATGGAGCCGGCGTACATATCCACCAGGCCGGTCAGTTGCACATTGCTCTGAGCATAAGCAGCACCGGAGCAGGCCAGGGCAGCTGCCAGGGCGATGAAAGTATTCTTCATGTGTGTTCTCTCGAGTTGGTTATTAGGTTTACGTTTTGAAATATAGCGGCGGTTTGTATACAGCCAACGCTACGAATTCATGGAAGCCGATGAAATCATCTTTTCAAAGGCGCAGCAGTGGTTTTTTCACGTCATTTACACAGGGGAATCACGGATGTGCACAAGCTTGGTGCGCAGAATTTGTGAACTGGAGGCAGTCAGCACAAATGTGCTGTTGAGAGTGGGTGCTTGCGGGGTGGGGTGAGGGGAATAACAGTCATTCCAGGCCTGCGGTTCTGCCTCGTGGCCTGCAGAGACTCCCCTTGATGAATGCCTGTGCTCCGGCGTACTAATGCGTGAGCATTGGCAGTTCACATTGGTTTTTATCCCAGAGGTTTGCCTGTCGAGGCGTATAGCGACATGTAGAAGCAGATGCAGGCAGCGCAGAAAGCTTTTTTGGAAGCCTTTTGGCACTTTTTTGAAAAAAGTGAGTGTTTTTCCCGGGGAGGCTATTTTTCCTCCCTATAATTCGCAGCAACAACACGGAATGTAGCGCAGCCTGGTAGCGCACTTGCATGGGGTGCAAGGGGTCGCGAGTTCGAATCCCGCCATTCCGACCAAATTAGATAAGGGTTCCTAACTATTAAGTTAGGAACCCTTTTTCTATTGTTGAGTTTTATTGGCTGTTTGCCGGAGCAATTCCTTGGAGTTCTGGCGGAGTCAAAAAACCTGCTGCAGCCTCCATGCCGTGATGCTCAATATAGATAGAGTTTTTACGTTCAGCGTTTTGCTGCTCCCCAAAACGTTACCAGCGCCAGCAGCATGCTGGTGAACAGGACTGTGCAAAAAGACAAGTAGGAGGTCAGCGGTAGTGCTGAGGCGATTCCAATGGAGATCGCGGCACATCCCATTTGCAGAAAGCCCAGCAATGCAGAAGCGGCGCCAGCACTCTGTCCAAAAGGCTGCAAGGTCAAGGCAGTTCCCAAAGGGTTGATCAGGCCCATTCCAACTAAGAACACCGTCAACGCAGCCGAAAAATAGTACGCCTGTTCCGGGACGGCTAACAAGGCAGTACCGCCGGTAAAGGCAATGGCAATGCCTGCACGGGCAGCACGCAGTGCGCCAAAGCGATGCGCAAGCCGTGGTGCGAGCAGGCCCGCGCCGAAAACGACAAACACAGTGGATGCGAATAGCAGTGCGAGTTCAAAAGGCGAAAAACCAAACCCCTCCATCAAGATGGCCGGCGCCATTGCAAAGAATAGATACAGCGAGCCTATGACCAGGCTGACAGACATCGCTGGTGCAATGAACCTGCGGTCAGTCAAAAGTTCTTTATAGGTCGCGATTACGGCGCTGAGTGCCAAAGGGCGGCGTAAGTCGGAGCGATGGGTTTCACCAAGCCGCGATAAATAGTGGACCCCCAGCAAGATGGCGAGCAGCCCGACAACGCCAAAGGTCGCGCGCCAGCCCAGGAAACTGTTTAAGGCACCGCCCAGCAACGGAGAAAAACCGGGTGCAGCTGCCATGGCGACCATAACGAGCGAAAGCACACGTGCGAGTGACTCGCCCTCAAACAAGTCACGAGCAATGGCGCGAGACAGTACGGATGTAGCGCACACGCCAAGCGCTTGAACAACACGGCCTGTGATGAGCTGAGGAAGGCTTGAGGCCAAGGCACATACTGCGCTACCGACCACAAACATGAGCAGGCCGGACACCACCAAGGGTCTGCGTCCGAAGCGATCCGACAACGGGCCCACAAAGAGCTGGCCGAGGGCAAAAGCCACAAAGAAAGTGCTCAGCGTAGCACTGAGGTCCTTGACGGATGTCCCAAGCTCGGCGCCGATGGAAGGGAAAGCGGGCAGGATGATGTTGGTGGCCAACGAGCCTAGCGCCGCCAGTCCGGCGAGCATCAGCAGCAATTCACCTGATAAAGATTTTGCGGATTCAGTCGGCTTTTGCATCGTCACCCTCTTTGTCGCCGCCAAGGCACTTAATGCAGGAGTCGAGTAACTCATGCAGCGCCGCCACACGTTCCGTCCCCAACTGTTCGTTCAAAGCAAGCTGTGCGGTCTTCCATGCCCGTTGTGCTTGTGCCTGCTTGGATGCACCTGTTTCTGTTGCGATGACTAAACGACTGCGTGCGTCTGCGCCAGCGCCAATGGTCAGAAAGCCCATCGCTGCCAGCGGCTGAAGGTTGCGCGTCAGTGTGGAGGCGTCCATTTGCATGCGCTTGGCTAGATCCACCGGACGCAATGGCCCTAGCTTGACGACGTGGGAGAGCAGGGAGTATTGCGTGATCTTCAAGCCAACTTCCGCGAAGAAGTGGTCATAGTGCCGAGTCACGATACGGCTGAGCTGGCGCAACTTCAGGTTGGTGCAACCCTGGGGCTTGATGCTGTTCTTCATTTGATATATTGTAATTACAACTGTTGTAATTGCAAGTTTATAAAGTGAAGGAGTCTGTAATGACGGTGGATCAAGTTATCGATAGATGGCGCGCAGATGAAGCTATGGTGCGTGCTCGTCTAGGTGCGGTGGACACGGAGTCCCATCTGGATATCGCCAATCGGACTGGCATGGAAGTATTTGAGGCCATCTTTGCAGGTGAACTTCCTCCCGCCCCGATCGGCGAAACGCTCGACTTTGTTCCTATTCACATGGCTCCTGGGGAGGCTGTATTTCAGGGAAGCCCAAAGCGTCGTCACTACAACCCGCTTGGCACCGTGCATGGAGGCTGGTTTGCGACTTTGCTTGACTCTGCAGTGGGTTGTGCGATTCACACGACCTTGCCTGCAGGCAAAGCCTTCACCACCTTGGAGCTAAAAGTGAACATGGTGCGTGCGTTAAATGACGGCGTGCCGTTGGTGCGCGCGGAGGGGAAAATTATTCATGCTGGTCGGCAAGTAGCGACTGCGGAGGGGCGCATCGTTGGACCAGATGGAAAGCTTTATGCCCACGCTACCACGACCTGCCTGATCTTCGATCAGCGCATTGGCAAGTAAGCATCAGGGCTGGTATCAGCCACGAGACGAATGGCTGCTAGGCGCCGCCAAGAAGCGTGAGTTCGGCTTCCAGACCGAAGGAGCGTAAGCGTTGTAAAGCAGAAGTTGATGGCGGAAGTCAAAGCTGAGAGCCACCTTTGAGGGCTGCAAATACCAATACCGAACATTTAGCGGCTTGGACTGACTCCTATGCTCAAAAACAGGCAGGGGGTGCCCGCCTGGGAGTCGTCCAAGCGTCACTCATCAGTTGCTCGCAATAGGTCGCGATGTGATGCGGCAATCACTGCTCAGAGGTTCAATCATTTCAAGCAGCCTCTTGTAGCCTGTACGTTGAATTCGCCATTGCCCAGCGACCTTGATATAGCAGTCCTCGTATAGAGCACTGCCGGTCAGAATAGTCTGTTCGTCGAGGTTGATGAACAAGTCATTCAGGTACCAGATTCCAGTGGCGGAATCGCCTTCTACGTTGATCTCAGGTGTGTGCCCGTTATGCATGCCAAAGCGTCTATGAGTGAACGCATTGCGGTAGAAGTCCATGGCTTCGTTGATGCCATTGATTTCGTACTGGTAAGTCGGGCTGTCGAAGCGAATATGCACATCCTTGCTCAGAACTGTGTGCAGGAGTTCCAGCTGGCAGGTGTCAATGCCTCGAAAGTAACGTGCCTTGAGTTGTTTAATCTCTTCGATGTCAAAAAGAGTTTGCATGTTTTTCTCCGCTAAGACTTAGTTAGGCAGGTAGTGACCGCCGCTGACATCAAGCTGGGCACCAGTCACGACACGCGCATAGTCGCTGGCCAAATACAGTGCTGCAGATGCGCAATCAGCATCGTCGGGAATCTCGTTGCGCAATGGAATCTGTTTGGCGATGACATCCACAAGTGACTCGATGGGGACGCTCTGACGCTTGGCTTCTGCCTGGAAGTAGCCTTTGACAGGAGCACCCCACATCCAGCCGTTGTAGGTGCTGTTGACGCGAATGCCGAATGGGCCCAGGTCCTCGGCCAGATATTGAACAGCGGTCTTGAGCGCACCCTTGGAGACGGCATAACCCGCCTCCAGCTGGTTGGGACGGCGAGTCGCCATGGTGTTGATCATCACGATGCTGCCGTCTTTTTGTTTCTTCATCTGCGGAACAACCGCTTGTGTCATGTTCATGGAGCCGTAGAGGTTGACCTCCATGACTTTGCGCCAATCATCCATGGATGAATTGCTGGAAGAGCCCCAGGTTCCGTGTGCATAGGCTGAGTTGATCAAGGCGTCGATACGGCCAAACTTCTCAATCGTTAGCTCGGCCAGTTTCTTGCACTGCTCGGGTTTCGAGATGTCGGTGGCGACCTTGAGAATTTCGCATTGATGTCCGGCGGCGCGGATTGCTGCCTCCGTGTCGTCCAGCATGGATTGAGTTCGCGCCGCCAGCACCACGGCCTTGGCTTCATATTCCGCGGCACGCAAGGCCAGCTTGATACCCATTCCGGGCCCAATGCCAGAGATGATGATGACTTTGTCCTTCAAAAGCATATATGTCTCCTTAAGATTTTTGTGTTTCTGGATCGCTGGGCTCAAGCGTGCATCGCGGCACGCGCGGCCTGCAGTGCTTCGGCACGTTTTTTGAGATCGCGGGCAACCTGGTCAAAGGCTTTTTTTACCCAGGCACCGTGCTCGGCCATGATGGTGTCGGCGTTGATGCCGAGAAATTGGTCCGTGGTGAAGTAGGTACAGCGATGGGCATCAAGGGCCTCCACGTACTGATCACGGCGTGCTGCATCTTTGTTTTCCGGCACGGGGCGCTGTTCCCAGGACAGCAGCAACTCTGGCTCGCAGGCCACCAGATATTCGTTGACGGGCCAGGTCTCCCCTGTGTCGGGGTGACGAGTCAACATTTCAACCAGGTCGTTGATTTGCATGCCGCAGCGTGCACTGAAGCAGAAGCTGTTCCAGTGTTTGTAGTTGTCCAGATCTGTCAGAACCTCCCAGACCAGACTGGCCGGCGCATTGATTTCCACCGTGATGGAGGTGACGAGATTGGCTGATTTGGTCATTGGCACTTTCCTTTCTGAATCAGTTGATGGGCTTGGAGGTGATCTGCAACTGTTCGCTCAAGGGTTGAATGGTTTCCAGCAAGGTCTTGTAGCCCGTCTGGGCAATCCACCAGCGACCATCCCGCTTGATATAGCGGTCCTCATAGATGGCACCGCCATGCATATGGGTCTTTTCTTCGAGGTTGATAAAGACGTAGTTCAGATACCAGAGGCCCGTGGCTTCGTGGCCACTGACCTCGATTTCCGGTGTATGGCCGTTGTGCATGGCCAAACGGGTTTTGGTGAAAGAGGTTTTGTAGAAGTCCAGCGCCTTGTCCAGACCTTCCAGATGAAACTCATAGGCAGGGCTTTTGAAGGCCAACTTGATGTCCGGGGTCAGTATTGACTTCAAGGTTTCGATGTCGCAGGTATCGATGGAGCGGAAGTAACGCGCTTTCAGTTGTTTGATGAGTTCTATGGCTTCGAGGTCTAGCATGGGTCTGTCTGTCTCCTGTTGTTGTTGGTCGGGCTTCAAGCGCTGACTTGGTAGAAGCTGGTGAGAATGCAGTCCAGGCTGCCAAAGTCCATGAATCGGCACACGGACTCGGATGTGGCCTGCTCGCGTTCATGGAGAAGCTCTGAATTCCCCTGGGTGCCGTAGAAGCCATCAGGATTGCCAACGGCCGCGTCTGGGTAGTGCTCTTCGACAATGGCATCAATCTCCGGGGCGCCCGATGTCAGTGCCTTGATGACGGTGTTCTGCCGGCAGTCAAAAATCGATTGAAGGATGTAGGCATTGAATCCGTGTTCACGCCAGTAGCTGCTCCACTGTTCGCGCTGCAGTCGAGGAGGGCACTTGAACAGGGCCACCTGGCACATGCCGGGTGCACGCTCGCCGATACGATTTTTGATACCCAGCTGTGCTTTGCGCGCTCTGCGCTTTTCCGTGCGGGGCATGCTTTCTTTGACTTGGTAGGCGTGCAGCCGAGCCACATGCTTTTGCAGCAATTCGATTACAAGGCCAACCCTGCTAGTACCTTCAAGCCTGATGCTGAGCATCCCGTCCGGTGGCTGGGAACTGGCCGTCATCCGCTGCAGGGATGCTTTTTCCACGTCCTGGTCGACGACCATCACGCGTATTTCCCGGGCTCCAAGGGCTTCCAGCATGTCTTGAAGTCTGATCAGGGCATCCCGCCAGTGCTCTGCGGACTGCCGCTCGGGGCGCCACAGACTGAACATGATTTTTTCCATGATTCAGTCTTCTCGCTTAGTGCGCAGTTTGCAGGTGACGGGCACGGTACTGTGCGTAGTCGGTCTGCAACTGTTGCTCGCTCAGCCCGAAGGTCTCCAGACTGTAGTCATGGCCTGCGCGCTTTTCACGGCCATTGCTGGACAGCCATTGCTGAGCGTCGGTGCGAGCCTTTTCGGTGAATGGCAACCCTGCAAACTGATACACCGCCTCCAGCACTGCCATGGGATTTTCCACAGTATCGGAGAAGTGAATGTCCAGAAAGCGGGCCGTATCCTGCTGATCGCGAACTTGCATGGTGTGATGAATACCGCGAGCCATGCGGGTGTTCCACTGGCGACCCGTCGAGAGCGGGTCTGGTGTGTCGCTGTAGATTTGCCACAGTGTGTGGGCCATGCTGGCCATGGATGGAATGGTCTGCGCTGGCTCACGGTGGGTCAAAATGACCTGTGCCTTGGGAAACACCGAAAGCAATATCTCAAGGGTGTGCAAATGCTGGGGAGCCTTAAGCAGCCAGCGCTGCCCCTGTGGCTCGCCACGCTGGCTTTTTTGCCACTGCAGGAACTGAAGCATCTTCTTGAGCTGCTTATAGACAGGTCGTTGATCCTGTTGGTCCAGCCAGGCGGTGTAGCTGGGGACATCGGCATAAGCGTCCATGGCGCAGAGAAAGGAATGCTCCATGAGCATGAATTCCTCGTCGCACAGTGTGGCGTTCATTGGGTGGATAGACAGAATCTGCGGGATGGCTTCAATGGTCTGCGCCACTTCGGCTTTGGCCAACTCGATGCGAGTTGCGGCATCTTGCGGGCCTTCCCCCACGAGTGGTGCGGGGTAGCGGGTTTCCCACCAGGCTGCGGAATAAAAGCGTGGGTCCACCGCCAGCGTGCGTTGCAGCATGGTGGTGCCCGTACGTGGCAGGCCAACGATAACCAAGGGGTCGTCAATTTCAATTTGGTCAATTTCTGGGAAGCGCTTGAAATAGTCTTCCATGATCAGACGGTTGACGAGCTGGCCCACCAGGCGCTCGCGCATCATGACAAGGCCGGCAGATGAGAGCTTGGCTTGCGTGTTCAGCGACTGGGTTAGCACTGCCAGTGCCTGGCGGTAGTTGTCATCGCCGAAATCGGTCAAGCCGGGGGTTCGGCCACATGCTGCCTGCAGCAGCTCTTCGACCTGAAGCGTTTGGGGCGTTTGGAGTGGGGTGTGGACGTTCATACAGTCTCCGCCAGTTGGTCCATGGAAACGACTTGTGTGGTGGGGTGGCATTGCTCCTTGGCCCCTACCCAGCGCAGGCACATGGTCCCTTCCCGAACGCCTGCGGTCTGCAGCCAGTTGGCAAGGCCGGGGTTTCGCTCGCTCAGTACCAGAGTCACGCCGCCCTTGTCGTCGTACTGGGCCTGGTGTTTGTTGATGCAGATCTGGTGATGGCGGTAGTCCAGAGACTCCAGCCAGTAGTTGTTGATCTGCAGATTCCAGAATGAGCACTCGGGGACTTTGTCCACATGAATCACCAGCGCCTGGTCTTCATCAAGCTTCCAGTGAGAGTGGTAGTAGAAGATGTTGGGGTCTCCTCCCACTGACTGACAGTAAGCCTGGTCGGCTGGTGGCAGCTGATTGCTATGAGGAAGATAGCTTTGAGCCCAGTCTGCAAAAAGCGCAGCGGTGTTTTCGACAAAGGAGGAGGCGCGCTGCAAGGACTGCGCAAAAACCAGTGGATCCAGTGGGCCGGGCTTGTCTTGCGTTCCGATTCGCTCAATGGAAAGCTTGGCGGGAACTTCACTTTTGCGGTCCATGAAGGTCTGGCGCACCAGAATGGAAACGGAGTTGTTTTCCATCGGGAGCCAGTTACCGGGCTGAGGTTCGCGGCTGATGATGATCTCGAAATTACCGTCCTTGTCAGTCATCAATTGGGTCGCATCGAGGAAGCCGGTCACGATCATGCGGCCGTCGGTTTCGTAGCCCCCTTTTTGCGTGCAAAAGCTCAGGTATGAAACACTGCCCCGATTGCCATGAATGCGGTACTCCATGGCACCGTTCAGGCGAGAGTATTCGTAGATGTTGTCGGGGTTGTCTGCGCCAATCTTGGCGGTTTCATGCGATGTCTTGAAAAAGCTGGGAAACGCCGGGTCGGCAAACTCCACATGCATTTCCAGCGCGATGCGCAGCAGCCGGGTCAGGTACCGGTAGCCTTCAGCGCGCGTGGCAGGGTCTGCAGGGGTTTCCGGGCGAAGAATCTGCTGACCACAGCGCTTGAGGTGGTCGCAAAACTCTGACCAGGTTTCACCCGTGAGAAGTTTTTCATTGATGGTTTGCTTGTCCATGATCTGAATCTCTTTAAAGGCAGCGCAATGCCCGGTGCTTGCGGACCTGCATTGCGCTGCCAGGGGAAAGAAGAAAGAAGGGTTTGCTAAAGCCGCAATTCAGGTGCAGAGCTGTTTCAGCTGTCTGCAGTGATGATTTCGCGCGCCACCAATTCAGCGATGATCCTGTCCACGGCTTGCTGCGCTGTTAGCGCTGTCGTGGAAATATGGATGTCCGGGTTTTCCGGAACTTCAAAGGGCGAGTCGATGCCTGTGAAGTTTTTCAGTTCCCCCCGGCGCACCTTTTTGTAGAGCCCCTTGGGGTCACGTTCTTCGGCGACAGACAGAGGTGTATCAATGAACACTTCCAGAAATTCGCCATCGCTTACCAGCTTGCGGGCCATTTCGCGCTCAGCCTGGAAGGGGGAGATGAATGCCGTGATGGCAATCAGTCCTGCGTCCACAAACAGCTTGCCCACCTCGGCCACGCGGCGAATGTTCTCAACCCGGTCTGCATCGGTAAAGCCAAGGTCTCGGTTCAGTCCGTGGCGCACGTTGTCTCCATCAAGGAGATAGGTGTGTCTGCCGCGGGCGTGCAGCTGCATTTCGAGCAGGTTGGCAATCGTCGACTTTCCTGCACCTGACAAGCCCGTGAACCAGAGAAGGGCAGGCTTTTGCTGCAAACGCTCGGCGCGGTCTTTTTGATTCACGTTCACATGCTGCATGTGAATGTTCTGAGAGCGACGCAGCGAAAAATCAATCAGGCCAGCGCCTACCGTGGCATTGCTCAGTCGGTCAATCAGAATGAAGCTGCCGGTCTCGCGGTTGTCCTTATAGGCATCAAAAGCGATAGGCTGGCTGCTGGAGAGATTGCAGACGCCGATTTCATTGAGAGCCAGCTCCTTGGCGGCCAGCTGCTCCAAAGTGTTGACGTTGATCTTGTATTTGGGCGCAGCGAAGGTGACGGGAATGGTCTTGCCGCCCATCTTCAGCAGATAAGGGCGTCCACCCAGCATGGGTTGCTCATGCATCCAGATCAGCGTGACCTGGAACTGATCTGCCACATCCGAAGGTGCATCGGCAACAGCAATCACATCACCACGGCTGCAATCGACTTCGTCGGCCAATGTCAACGTGATGGATTGCCCGGCAACTGCTTGCTGAAGATCGCCATCCTGCGTGACTATGCGTGCGACCTTGGTGACACGGCCACTGGGCAGAATGCGAACCGAATCACCGGGGCTGATCTGACCGCTGGCAATGCAGCCCGCGAAACCGCGAAAATCCAGATTAGGGCGGTTGACCCATTGAACAGGCATGCGAAATGGCAGTTTTTGCTGACGTGCTTCGTCAATTTCCACCGTTTCAAGGTAGCCCATTAGCGTGGTGCCGTGGTACCAGGGCATGTGTTCGCTTTGTTCGGTGATGTTTTCGCCGCGCAAGGCCGACATGGGGATGGCCGTGATGTCTTCCAGATTGATCTTCTTGGCGAACTCGCGGTAATCGGCCACGATGTCGTCGAAGACTTTTTCGGAATAGCCCATCAGGTCCATCTTGTTGACGGCCAGCACAATTTTCCGGATACCGATCAGTGAAGCCAGATAGCTGTGGCGTCTGGACTGTGTCAGCACGCCTCGACGAGCGTCGATCATCACAACCGCCACATCAGCAGTCGATGCGCCGGTGACCATGTTGCGAGTGTATTGCTCGTGGCCCGGAGTGTCTGCCACGATGAACTTGCGCTGATCGGTAGAGAAGAAGCGGTAGGCCACATCAATGGTGATGCCTTGCTCGCGCTCTGCGGCCAGACCATCTACCAGCAGCGCGAAATCCAAATCGCCACCCTGCGTGCCGACTTTCTTGGAGTCCGCGACCAGTGCTTCCATCTGATCTTCGAAGAGCATCTTGGACTCATATAGCAAGCGCCCGATGAGGGTGCTCTTGCCGTCATCTACGCTGCCGCAGGTGATGAAGCGCAGCAGGCTTTTTTGCTCATGTGCCTTCAGGTATTTTTCGATATCTTCAGAGATAAGTGCAGATACATGTGACATCAGAAATACCCCTCTTGCTTCTTCTTTTCCATAGATGCGGCCGAGTCGTGGTCGATCATCCGGCCCTGTCGCTCCGAAGTACGGGTCAGCAGCATTTCTTGAATGATCTTTGGCAAGCTATTGGCGTCGGACTCGACGGCCCCCGTCAGTGGGTAGCAACCCAGAGTGCGAAAGCGCACATTGCGCATCATGGGAACTTCACCGCTCTTGAGCGGCATGCGCTCGTCATCGACCATTAGCAGTGTCCCGTCACGCTCTACGACAGGACGTGGTGCCGAGAGGTACAAGGGAACAATTGGGATGTTTTCCAGATAGATGTATTGCCAGATATCCAGCTCGGTCCAGTTGGATAGCGGAAACACGCGAATCGATTCCCCCTTGTTCTTGCGTGTGTTGTAGAGGTGCCAGAGCTCGGGACGTTGATTCTTTGGATCCCAGCGATGCTGGTCAGAGCGGAAAGAGAAGATACGTTCCTTCGCCCGTGACTTTTCTTCATCGCGGCGCGCGCCGCCAAATGCGGCATCAAAGCCGTATTTGTCCAGCGCCTGCTTCAGACCTTCGGTCTTCATCACATCGGTGTGAATCTGCGAGCCATGCTTGAACGGGCTGATACCCATCTCAAGGCCTTCGGGGTTGATGTGTACCAGCAGATCCATTCCCAGCTTCGCGGCCATCTGATCGCGAAAGCGATACATCTCCTGGAATTTCCAGGTCGTATCTACATGCAGCAAAGGAAACGGAGGCTTGGCGGGGTAAAACGCCTTCATTGCCAGGTGCAGCATGACTGCACTGTCTTTGCCGATGGAATAAAGCATGACGGGGTTTTCAGCCTCAGCAACAACCTCGCGCATGGCCTGAATACTTTCGGATTCCAGCCTTTGCAAATGAGTCAGCACCACAGATTTCTCCTTGGTTTTTTGTTTTGGATGCTGCCAACTGTAGGAGTCCGTTAAAGAAAATTTTTGCGCGAATTGATGTTTTAGAAGTTGCTGCGTCATGCTCGCCATAGGGTCGAGATTTGGTGGTTCTGGGGTTTTTACGGGGGTATTTTTCGGTGTCTGCGATGTGTCTTGCGCAGCCTTCAAAACGCTGCTGGCCAATTCACTCGACTGCCTGAGCATCTCTGTGGCGGCTGGCAGATGAAACAGGCGCAGTCGGTCGTTGCTGTCGCTGGCAAGCGATGAAAAGGTGGCGGCGCGCTGCCACTGCATGGCAGGAAGCAAGGCAAAAATCTTGCCCTCGCTGGAGCGCCTCAAGCGATCAAAAAAATCTTCCAGATGTGCGGCGCACAAGCTGCCCTCATAAGGTTGCCAATACACCTTGCCGCGGTTGTTGACGGCACGCAGGATGCCGTGCCTGAGGCGTCCGGGGCAGTTGTTATGGGCTCCAAAATCGTCGATCCAGACAATGCTGGCACTCTCTTTTCTGGCTTGCTCGCAGATGTCCAGATAAGTGCTGGCGTACCAGCGCTGCACATTGCTGGATGCCTGCTTCATGCGCTTGACGGGGCGTTCGGCATTGAGATTCCAGCGCTGCAGATATTGGGCGTTGGTGCGCTCGGGCAACTCAAGCTGCTGGCGCTGAAGGATCAGCTGTTGCATGGCTTCCAGCTGCCACAGCAGAAAAGGCAGGCCATGCTCGGCGGGCTGGGTGCTGACCAGCTGGACATAGATGTCTTGCTCCTGGATGGCCGACAAGGTGCGGCCTTCTCCTGGTTTACGACCACGCTCGCGCACCAGGACAGCGTTCCATCCTCCTTTCTGCCAGGCTTTATGGGCGGCAATGATGGTTGGGGTTGACAGGCCTGTCGCCATGCCGACTTCTTTGAGTGTTTTCCCTTCAAGCCTCAAGTTCACGGCCTGAATTCGCAGTGGATTGATTTCCTGAACACTGAGTTTCTTACCAACAGCCATGCGCATTCCTGTTAAACATTCACTCGCTTATTTGCGAAGATCCGAATGCATTTACTGTCGGCCTGTCCTCAGATTGGCGCATAGGCCAAACGGACCACATGAATAACAACACAGGAGATTTTTGTGAACCAGACGCAAGACGCACTGCTTGAAGATGTTATGGCTATCACCCGCGAAGCGGGTGCTTTAATCATGGGGATCTACCGCAGCGACTTTGAGGTGCGCGGCAAGCAAGATGCTTCGCCCGTGACTGAAGCCGACGAAAAGGCAGAGCACCTGATTCTTGAGCGTCTGGGTGCCTTGCCGTCGCAGTTTCCTGTCGTTTCTGAAGAAGCGGCTGCCGCAGGCTATGTGCCTGAGATGGGGCAATGCTTCTGGCTGGTTGATCCTCTTGATGGCACCAAGGAATTCATCAATCGCAATGGCGAGTTCACCGTCAATATCGCGCTGATCGAAAATGGAATCCCTGTGCTGGGCGTCGTTTTCGCACCAGCGCTGGATCGCATGTACGCGGGTGCCATAGGACTTGGTGCATGGCTGGAGGTGCAGGGGAAGCGCCAAGCCATTGGATGCAGAAGCATTCCAGAGGATGGCCTTGATGTGGTGGCCAGTCGTTCGCACGGCGATGCTGATGCGCTGGATCAGTTTCTCAATGGACGTTTGGTGCGGTCGCGCAAAAGTGCAGGCTCATCGCTCAAGATTTGTCTGGTTGCCGAAGGCGAAGCGGACCTCTATCCCCGCTTGGGGCGCACCATGGAGTGGGATATCGCTGCAGGCCATGCGGTGCTGGCTGCTGCAGGGGGGCAGATTCATACACTTAATGGAGATGTTCTGAGCTATGGCAAGCGAGATTTGAGCAACCCTCACTTCTATGCCTGCTCTGCAGATTACCGCTGATTTCAAGCTATCACACCGCAACTCCCACCTCCCTGAATGCCCTAGATACGGGCATTCATCCCTTCCTTTTCTGTTTGACGATTGATGAACGTTGCCGCGACGCTAATTCGAGTCTGCCTGCTTTGCGGGCTGCTGATGAGTGGCGCCTGTGCGGACAAAGCAGCGTCTCGCCAGCCCGTAAAAATCGTTGTTGGCTTCGAAGCCGGTGGTGCGATGGATACCTTGGCACGCGCGTTTGCCATCCGTCTCTCAGCGCGATTGCAGCGTCCTGTCTATGTGGAAAACAGGGTGGGCGCAGGTGGAACCATTGCTGCGAACTATGTTGTGCAATCAAGGCCTGATGGAAATACGCTGCTCTTGGCGTCACCTGCCGAAATTTTCATCAATCCACTTCACACCAGAAGACAGGAGTCGGGCGAAGTCGCTGACATGGTGCCAGTCGCCAAAGTCTCCTCCGCTCCTATTGTTCTCGTCACACGGGGCGACTCCGCAATACAGCAGCTGGGTGATATCGCAGCGGCAGCCCAAAAGAATGCCCATGCCCTGAGCTTCGCATCCTCAGGTGTTGGCAGCTTGCAGCATTTGGTGGGCGAGAGCTTGGGCAAAGCCCTGGGGGTGGAGCTATTACACGTTCCATACGGGGGAGCAGCCTCTGCAACTGCAAGCCTGATGAGCAATCAAGTGGACTTGCTTTTTGCGGGGCTTGCTCCCATCGCCCCGCATCTCCAAAGCCAAAAGATGCACGCATTGGGTATCGCATCAGCTCACAGGTCGAAACGCTTACCCGATGTGCCTACGTTTCAAGAGCAGGGGCTTCAAGGCGTCAGCTTTGAATACTGGCAGGGAATCTTTCTTCCCAAAGGGGCATCATCCGAACTGGCTGTATTTCTATCCGACGAGATCAACGAGGTGATCAAAGACTCGGGCTTTGTGGCGCAATTAGAAAATCTAGGTTTTGAGGTCGCATACAAAGACTACAACCAATTCAAGCCATTTTTGCGGGCAGAAGATCAGAGCTATCAAAGCTTCTTTAGGAAAAACGGTTTTTTATATTGACTTCGTTAAATCGTCCCGGAAGAAGTGGCTCCGTTTTTTGAACAATGGGTTTTGCGTGATGGACTTCCACATCAGGCACACAATTAAGCATCGCCTGATGAGGCGTACTTTTCAGCATTGCTGCATTGCAAAAATGCAGGCGGCATGAACTGGCGATCTCGCTTAGCAACTGGGTTGAGTTGAGCAAAGGACCGGGATCACCTCTCTGGCATTGGCTGTGATCAATTCATGCTCAATATCAACAGACCTTAGCCCTGCTCGGTATTTTGTCGTTTGAATCTCGCTTGCAATTCATGACGAAGAACCTTGCCACTGGCATTTCTGGGTAATTGCTCCATAAAAATGAAGCTCTGAGGAATTTTGTATGCCGCTAGCTTTTGAGCCAGATAAGCCATGAGCAACTGGTCGGTGATGGTGACCTTGCTACGAGGCACCACTGCCAGGACGAGCTTTTCGCCTAGTCTTTCATCCGGTACGCTGAATGCGGCTGCATCTTCAACATCGGTAAGTTCAGCCAGAGCGGATTCAACTTCAGAGCAAGAAATGTTCTCGCCTCCAGAAATCACGATGTTCTTCTTGCGGTCCACCACATGCAAGTAACCACGTTCGTCGAGGCGTCCTATATCACCGCTCTTCAACCAACCATCCTGAAGCATCTCCGAGGTTGCCTGAGTCTGACCACAGTATTCTTTCATCAGCATTGCGCCAGAGATCAGAATCTCTCCTTCCTGATTTGGCGCGACTTGCTCGCCTCGTTCATCCACAATCTTGATATCTACGGAAGGCAGCACCTGTCCCGCTGCAGTAAGGCGACTGGCGAGCTCTTCGCCTCCAATGGCGCAGATTGTTCCGCCACATTCCGTCATTCCGTAGCCGATACCAAGCACCGCATCCGGAAATGCACTGGCGATCTCCTTCAATAGGCTGGGCGCAAAAACCTGACCTCCGGCACCAATCGACAAGAGAGATTGAAGCCTGCGACCACCACGCTCCGCGCGCAGTAAGTCCCAGTACATCGCCGGAGCTCCAGCGAAAGCAGATACCTGTTCCTGCTCAATCAGCTCCAAGGCTTTTTTTGCGTCCCATTTGGAAAGCAAGACCACCTTTGCTCCACGCATCAGGCCCGACAGAAAGACAGCGTAGCAACCGCTCACATGAAATAGCGGAAAGGCTAGCAAGGACGCAGCCTGTTTATCAGCAGCATTGGCAAAAATATCTGCTCCACGTTTGGCAACGATATGCTCCGCTACCAAAGCGCCTGAAAGCTGAATGTGCATGAGCGCCGTCATTACGGCCCGCTGGTCAAACAATGCCGCTTTGGAAGGTCCGGTGGTCCCGGAAGTGAACATGATGAGTGCTTCATCCTCCGGGCGCATGGATACCGGCGCAAGAGTGGCTGATTCCCAGCCCTGAATTGCCTCAGAAAAAGGTATCCAACTGCCTTCCTGCAGAGCTGGCTTATCTCGAGCTTCACTCACCACAACCATGTGACGGCCACGGGCTGATTCTGAAAGTTGTTGTGCTCTTCGCTCGTCTGCCAAAATCATGGTGGTCTGAGTGTCCTCCAGCGCTTGTGCCAACTCAGGCTCAGAGCCCCGACTGTTGACCAGCACAGCGGTTGCCCCCATCGCTGTGATGGCGATGAACGAGACCAACCATTCTGGGCGGTTGCTCATGACAATTGCAATTCGCTGTCCTTGCAAAGGCTGTGCCCCACTCAGGCGTTTGAGAAATGCTCCCAGCGCGGCTGCCTTGCTAAAGACTTCGGCGTAGCTCATCTGCGCAGTCTCGCTCACGATCATGGTGCGCGGCCCGAACGGTACAGCCATGCGATAGATGTCAGCGAAGCTCTGTGGAGCATTGCAGAAAACACGACGTGAAAAACCCCGAATGCTCTGTGCCTGCATCTCAAACGGTGCACCGGGTGCAGTCAGCGTAGTCAATAGTGCGTTAGTGCTGTTGTGAATGGAAATATCTGCCATTGGAATCTCGCCTCTCGTGCTTTGAGTCAATGTGATTGCTGATTGCGGCACTGCATTCAAGGTGTGATGCCAGACACCAAGCGCGGCTCACAGACGCCGCTTTGACGGCCAGCGCTGAGCTTCAGGCCGCGCATTAACGCATTGCGCAAATCACGGGGATCAATGATGTCGTCATATACCATTCGGTCTGCAATCTGGTAGGAGCCACCGACTTGTTCGGCCTCGATCCTTGCGCGTGTTGCTTCGTCAAGCTTGGCTGAATCCGCGCCGCTGGCAACGGGAGACGATCCCAACGTCACGGCAGGAAATGCAAGGCTCAAGGTCTGTCCATCGAATGGATTCATTGCCATGATGGAGGAGCCAAAACCAAATGCCTTGCGCAAGGTGACATGCAGCTTGGGCACTTTCAGGCGGCGCTGCGCCACAAACATGCGGGCGGCATGGCGCAGAGCGCCAGACTGTTCGGCCCTTGTACCTCCCATCACGCCAGGGTTGTCGGCCAGAAAAATCACAGGCAAATGGAAAGCTCCAGCGACATCCATGAAGTGCGTGGCCTTGTCCGCACCATCCGCATCGATCGTTCCGGCCATCACACTGGGATCATTGGCGATGATGGCCACGCTATGCCCACCCAGACGCGCTAGCGCCACGACAACAGAGGCCCCAAATTTGGGCTGAATCTCCAGCAGGCTGTCTTCGTCCACCAACAGCTCAAGCACCTTGCGCATGCGATAAGGCCTGCGAGAGTTAGGGCTGATCAGATCAAGGATGGCGTCCAGGCTGCGTTCCTCGACATCACCATGTGTTTTTTTTGCAGGGCGCTCCCATGCGTTCAGGGGAAAGTAAGAGAGGTATTTCCGTGCCAAATCAATCGCGGCTTCGTCATCCACGCAAAGGTTGTGCGCCACTCCCGAAACCGCTACATGTACCTGCGGGCCGCCCAGCTGCTCCTTGGTGACGATCTCGCCTGTGGCTGCTTTGACCAGCGGAGGACCTGCCGCAAACATGGATGCAGCTTCTGTCATCACCACAAAATCTGACATGGGAGCTGTCAATGCGCCATGCCCCGCTGCTGCCCCCATCACCAGGCAGACAATCGGCACTTGACCAGATAAATCTGCCAATCCCTGAAGGTCGTTGGGACGCCTGCCAGCGTGGGTGTTGGTCAGTCGGTGTCCTGCACCTTCGAGCATGAAGATGAGTGGCACGCGCTCCTGCGCTGCCAATTGCGTCAGGCGATAGCGCTTGTCTGCAGCGCCGTCGCCAATCGATCCTCCCAGGACCGTGAAGTCTTCGGCAGCGCCCAGAGCAGGTCGGCCCTCAATTTCTCCAAATCCAGCCACCAGTGCATCGGCAGGTACAGGCGCATTTTCATCTGCTCCGACCCCGCCCACAAACGCACCCAGCTCCACGAAAGTTCCAGCATCGAAAAGCTGTGTCAACCTTTGCCGGGCGTCCTGTTTTCCGCTGTTGCGATGACGTTGCACCTTCTCGCTCCCACCCATGGCCTGCGCAGCTGTGCGACGTAGCTGAAGGGTTTGAAGGATGGCTGCCCACTCCTGATTTTCTGTACTCACTCGAATGTCTCCGTAGTTTTTTGGGCTGCGTTACGTGTCCCCATTGAGGATGAACGGTTCTTCGCAGGAAGTGTAGTCAATGACTACAATTGCTTTTTATACAATGAGCCAGATCGAGTCAAGATGGGTTTCAAGGAGATGGCATTGAATGTTTTGGAAGATGGCTCTGACACAGCGGCTACTAAAACCAAACCCCTTGGGAGCATTGAAGTGCGCGAGTCCATCTTGGATGCGGCAGTCAAGCTCATGGGCGAGCGAGGCACGACGGATGTCGCTCTGCGTGAAATTGCCCGAGAAGCCAATGTCAATCACGGCCTGGTTCACCGTCACTTCGGCACCCGCCACGATGTTCTGATTGCGGCACTGAAACGACATTCGGCAATCGGCGCTGATTTTTTGAAAGATGTCTCAGACATAGACACCGCCATCGACAAGCTCTGGACACATCCCAATATGGCCGAAAGCTCAAAGTTGATGGCCAGTGCTCTTCTCGGGGGAGTACCTGCCGAATCAATCGCAGAAGGTCATGCGCTACGCAGGCTAGAACAGTTGCTGACGAGCAGCGGCAATACCGCCGCCGGGACCAATACAACAGCCATCGCGGTCACGCTGTCTTGCCTCATCCTGGGCTGGGGGATATTCGGCAATTACCTGACTGCAGTTGCCAAAGATACGGAGACAGAACAATTGCGCTCCGATGTGCTGAGCATCCTGCAATCACTTGCACATTACAAACAAGACTCGTGAACTCGATTGCCTTCGTCAATCACCTAAGCTTGCAATCGGCTACCAAGTCGTTGATCTTGCGAAGCGCTGCAATTTCTACGCTTAGTCGACAAGTTCGCCGACAGGGGCAAGGTCACTTTTAGAGGTCGGCTTTGTATCGATTGCCATCCCTCAGGTTTCCAGAATGACTGTCTGTAAACGCCCATTGAGCAGTCGTTTCAATGCGTCAATTGCTCGATACTTCGAGCACCTTGGCTGGAAATATTTATTCCTTGACGGCCTACCCATAAGGCACAAACCCGCTCACGTTCTCGTTCACCCTCAGCGGCTTACCCACGAATGGGAAAGCCCGCTGCTGGCAGGCATTGCGCTCACAAACCTTACAGCCCATGCCTATGGGGGTTGCAGCATCGACATTGCGCAGGTCAAGCCCTCTGGAGTACACAAGCCGTGCGGCATGCTGCAAGTCGCAGCCAAGCCCAATGGAGAATGTCTTGCTCGGAGCGCCCCAGCCTGCGCCTGCATGGCTGATGGTTCGCGCAATCCACAGATACACGCGCCCATCGGGCATAGATGCAAGCTGCGGAACAATTTTTCCAGACTGAGTGAATGCCTCATACACCACCCACAATGGGCAAGTGCCACCCGTCTTGGAGAAGTGGAAATGCGTGGCCGATTGGCGCTTGCTGATGTTGCCGGCCCGGTCCACCCGAATAAAGAAAAATGGCACGCCTGGCGCATCTCCTCGCTGCAGGGTGGAGAGTCGGTGGCAGACAGTCTCAAACCCCACGCCAAAGTGCCTCGCCAGTAAATCGATGTCGTAATGCAAGCCCTCTGCAGCTTGCAAGAATTCCCCATAAGGCAGAACAAAAGCACCAGCCACGTAATTGGCCAAGCCTGTCCGTGTCAAGCGCCTTGTGGCGTCGTCCTGCCATGAGGTCGAATGCAGTGCCTCGTCTATCAAGGACTCAAACTCCAGCAGTGCCAGTTGCGTGGCAAGCTGAAATGCCTGCTGTGATGGGCTCAATCGAGGCGAGACATAAAGTGTGCGAGTGCTTCTATCAAAGCGGCGGTGACTATGATCCTGCCCCGTATCTGGAGTATTGGGAGCCCGAAATACCAAAACCTTGTGTTGCGCTTGCAAGCGATCTTGCAACCACTCTAGTATCCCGATGCCTTGCTCTCTGGCCTGCTTGGCCAGGATTTCTGCCGCTCGATCCAGCGCATCAAAGTAATTGCGATGGGCAAAAAAAAAATCGCGCACCGCTTCAAATGGCATCTGCCTGGGCGCTTCACCCCAAGCGGCACCAATTCCTTCAACGTCGGAGCGCCCGTCACCTAAACGTGCCGTTAGAGCCTCCAATCGCTCAGCATCGGCAAGATGCCGCTGATGCATCGCCAGCAATGTTTTGGCGAGTTGCGGCAATTTAGAAGCGACCTCACGCAACTCTGGTAGAGGCACAGCGCCGTCGGCTTGCGGCATCGTCGCTAAGGCATCGCGCAACTGGGCCAGCAAACGGGCTTCTTCCGCTTCGGAGAACTGCTGAATATCCACGCCCAGCACTTTGTGGATCTTGAGCAGCACAGGTACGGTGAGCGGCCGTTGATCTTGCTCGATCTGGTTCAGATAACTGGGCGAGATCTCCAGCGCCTGTGCCAGCGCAGCCTGTGTCATTCCGCGCTCGGCGCGCAAGCTGCGTAGGCGTACGCCCATGAAAGTTTTGGCCATTTCATCGCTCCTTGTTCTTGTCTTCAAAAATTCGCAAAATTTGCAAATATACGAATTTTTCTTTGCAATCATTCACCAATTCAGCTCTATCACTGAGTAATGCAAATGCGTAGATTGCGAAGTATTGCAGATAAAACTGCTTTCCCAATCACACCAAGGAGACCCGCATGAGCATCGTGGCCGAACCCAGCACCGCATCCATCCGCTTCAAGCCCAAGAAATCCGTCGCGCTGTCTGGCGTTACCGCAGGCAACACGGCGCTGTGCACCGTCGGCAAGACGGGCAACGACCTGCACTATCGCGGCTACGACATTCTGGACATTGCCGAGGTCTGCGAATTTGAAGAAATCGCCCACCTGCTGGTGCACGGAAAGCTACCCACGCGGGCCGAACTCAAAGCCTACAAGAGCAAGCTCAAAGCTTTGCGCGGCCTGCCAACCAGCGTGAAAGTGGCATTGGAGCAACTGCCAGCCGCCAGCCACCCCATGGATGTGATGCGCACTGGCGTATCGGCCTTGGGCTGCGCCTTGCCTGAAAAAGATGACCACAACTTGCCGGGAGCACGTGATATTGCTGATCGTCTGATGGCTTCGCTGGGCTCCATGCTGCTGTACTGGTACCACTTCAGCAATTCGGGCCGCCGTATTGAGGTGGAAACCGACGACGACTCCATTGGAGGCCACTTCCTGCACCTGCTTCATGGAACCAAGCCCTCGGATGGCTGGGTGCGCGCCATGCATACCTCGCTCAATCTGTATGCAGAGCATGAGTTCAATGCATCCACCTTTACCGCCCGTGTGGTAGCAGGGACGGGCAGCGATATGTACTCGGCCATCACCGGCGCGGTTGGTGCATTGCGTGGCCCAAAGCATGGCGGAGCCAACGAAGTGGCGTTTGAAATCCAGAAGCGCTATGACAACCCGAGCGAAGCCGAAGCGGATATTCGCCGCCGTGTGGATGCCAAGGAAGTCGTGATCGGCTTTGGTCACCCTGTCTATACCGTCAGTGATCCGCGTAACGTGGTGATCAAGGGCGTGGCCAAACAGCTTTCTGATGAAGCGGGCAGCACCAAGATGTACGACATCGCTGCACGCCTGGAGTCGGTGATGTGGGAAGTCAAGAATATGTTCCCCAACTTAGACTGGTTTAGCGCCGTGAGCTATCACATGATGGGCGTGCCCACCGCCATGTTCACACCGCTATTTGTGATTGCCCGCACCAGCGGCTGGGCGGCTCACATCATCGAGCAGCGCCAGGACAACAAGATCATCCGCCCCAGCGCCAACTACACCGGCCCGGATGATTTGAAGTTCGTTCCCATTGACGAGCGCCAGTAAGCCCTTGGCCCAAAAGCTATGACTGCCCAGCCCATGCAAGCCCAATCACTGTGCATCGCCATCGCTAGCAAACTGCGTGAACGCATTCTTAGCCACCAGATGCCGCCAGGCAGCGACATCAATGATGGAGTGCTGGCCCAGGAGTTTGGCGTCAGCCGTACACCTGTACGCGAGGCCATGAAACTGCTGTGTCACGAAGGACTGCTGACAGCGCAACCCAGGCGAGGCATGACCGTCACCCAGCTCTCTGCCGCGCAGGTTGCCGAGGCACGGCTGCTATGCCATCTGCTTGCTCAGCACTTGTCGCAATTAAAAGCCCAGCCGCTCCATCGCTGCACAGAGCTGACCGAGCGTTTGCATGCTGTGGCACAGGCAAGGTTGCATTTGGCGCTTGGACCTACAGCGCATACACCTGTGAGCTTTTCCGCCCCTCAAGCAGTGCACCAGCACACCGCTTTGGCGCTCTGAAACCCGAGACAGAACAGAACAATGAGCAAACCCCAACCTCATCATTACCGCAAGCCACTACCAGGCAGTCAACTGCATTACTTTGATGCGCAAGCCGCTGTAGAAGATATCTGCTCTGGTGCCTGGGCCACCTTGCCCTACACCAGCCGCGTGCATGCAGAAAACCTGGTACGCCGCTGCGATCCCGCCATCCTCAGCGAATGTCTGACGCAAATCATTGAACGCAAGCGCGAGCGCGACTTTCCGTGGTTCCCTGCGCGCGTGGTCTGCCATGACATTCTGGGCCAGACGGCTCTGGTCGATCTGGCTGGCTTGCGTGATGCGATTGCCGAGCAGGGCGGTGACCCAGCCGCCGTCAACCCTGTCGTGCCTGTGCAACTGATCGTGGATCACTCGCTTGCCGTTGAATGCGGTGGTTCAGACCCAGAGGCATTCGAGAAAAATCGCGCCATCGAAGATCGCCGCAATGAAGACCGCTTTCACTTCATCGACTGGTGCAAGCGCTCATTCAAGAATGTGGAAGTAATTCCACCGGGCAACGGAATCATGCATCAGATCAATCTTGAGCGCATGAGTCCTGTGATCCATGCTATCAATGGAGAAGCATATCCCGACACACTGGTAGGTACGGACAGCCATACGCCTCATGTCGATGCGCTGGGCGTGATCGCCGTGGGCGTGGGCGGGCTGGAGGCTGAAAACGTCATGCTTGGCCGGGCATCCTGGATGCGTCTGCCCGAGATCATTGGTGTGAAGCTCAGCGGAAGCCGCCAGAGCGGCATCACCGCGACCGATATCGTGTTGGCCCTGACACAGTTTCTGCGCCAGCAAAAAGTGGTGGGAGCCTATCTGGAGTTCTATGGAGAAGGTGCGCGCAGTCTGACCATTGGCGACCGGGCCACCATCTCCAATATGGTGCCTGAATATGGTGCCACCGCTGCCATGTTTGCCATCGACGAGCAGACCATTGACTACCTGCGCTTGACAGGGCGCGAGGCTGCCCAGGTGCAACTGGTGGAAACCTACGCCAAGCAAGCTGGCTTGTGGGCCGATTCGCTGGCGAATGCCGAATACGAGCGCATGCTGCAGTTCGATCTGTCCAGCGTGGTGCGCAACATGGCCGGACCGTCTAATCCTCATGCGCGTCTGGCCACCAGCGATCTGGCTGCCAAGGGTATTGCGGGCGAATGGACGGAGTCTGAGGGCCAGATGCCTGACGGTGCCGTCATCATTGCCGCCATCACCAGTTGCACCAACACCAGTAATCCGCGCAATGTGATTGCCGCTGGTTTGCTGGCCCGCAACGCGCGAAATCTGGGCCTCACGCGCAAGCCTTGGGTCAAGTCCTCTCTGGCTCCCGGCTCCAAAACCGTGCCGCTGTATCTGGCCCAAGCCGGGCTGCTGCATGACCTTGAAGCACTGGGCTTTGGCGTCGTCGCTTTCGCCTGCACCACCTGCAACGGCATGAGCGGCGCGCTTGATCCTGTAATCCAGCAAGAGATCATTGATCGCGACCTGTACACAACGGCAGTTCTCTCGGGCAATCGCAACTTTGACGGCCGCATCCATCCCTATGCCAAGCAAGCTTTCCTGGCATCGCCCCCATTGGTCGTGGCCTATGCGATTGCCGGCACGATTCGGTTTGACATTGAAAACGATGTGCTAGGTACTTTTCAGGGCCGGGAGATTCGGCTGCAGGACATCTGGCCCAGCGACGAAGAAATCGATGCCGTAGCAAAGGCCGCCGTCCAGCCAGAGCAGTTCCGCAAAGTCTACGAGCCCATGTTTGCCATACAGCTAGCCCATGACGAAAAGGTGGATGCGCTGTACAACTGGCGAGAGCAATCCACCTATATCCGCCGTCCGCCTTACTGGGAAGGTGCCCTGGCCAGAGAACGCACTTTGCGTGGCATGCGACCGCTGGCCATCCTGCCGGACAACATCACCACCGATCACCTCTCTCCCTCCAACGCCATCATGCTGGACAGCGCAGCCGGTGAATACCTGCACAAAATGGGTCTGCCTGAGGAGGACTTCAACTCCTACGCCACGCACCGGGGTGACCACCTGACGGCCCAGCGCGCAACCTTTGCCAACCCCAAGCTGTTCAATGAAATGGTGGTGGATGACAACGGCAAGGTTCGCCAAGGATCTCTGGCCCGCATCGAACCAGAAGGCAAGGTCATGCGGATGTGGGAAGCCATAGAGACTTATATGGATCGCAAGCAGCCGCTGATCATCATCGCGGGCGCCGACTACGGCCAAGGATCCAGCCGCGACTGGGCCGCCAAGGGCGTGCGCCTGGCTGGGGTGGAAGCGATTGTGGCCGAAGGCTTCGAACGCATTCATCGCACCAATCTGATCGGCATGGGCGTGCTGCCGCTGGAGTTTCTGTCCGGCACCACTCGCCACACGCTGGGCTTGGATGGCACTGAGACTTTTGATGTGATCGGCAAGCGCCAGCCCCGTGCTGAGCTGACGCTGCATATCTATCGCACCACAGGAGCCCGCACCGAGGTGGCTGTCATCTGCCGTTTGGACACCGCAGAGGAAGTCAGCATCTATGAAGCCGGCGGTGTGCTGCAGCGCTTTGCCCAGGACTTCCTGGCTGAAAACACTGAGAAAAAAGTGCTTGAGCCCCAGGTATGAAAAGCGCAGGCAGCTATCAAAATAATGCGAGCTGCCGCCTTTAGACATCCTGCATCTCATTCAGAAAGAAAAGACCAATGAGTGAAATCAAGCGGTTCGCTCCGCAAATCAAAATTCCCGCCACCTATCTGCGTGGCGGCACCAGCAAGGGCGTGTTCTTCAAGCTGCAGGACTTGCCCCTAGCGGCGCAGCAACCCGGCCCTGTGCGTGATGCTATTTTTTTGCGAGCCTTGGGCAGCCCCGACCCCTACGGCAAGCAAATCGACGGCATGGGCAATGCATCGTCCTCGACCAGCAAGGGCGTCATTCTTTCCAGAAGCAGCCATTCCAACCACGATGTGGACTACCTGTTTGGCCAAGTCGCCATCGACAAGGCTTTTGTGGACTGGAGCGGCAACTGCGGCAACCTGAGCGCCGCCGTCGGTCCCTGCGCCATTCACATGGGGCTGATCGATACCGCAAAGATCCCGCACAACGGCGTGGTCACCATCCGCATCTGGCAGGCCAATATCGGCAAGACCATCGTGGCACATGTGCCGATGATGGAAGGCCAAGTGCAGGAAACCGGTGACTTTGAACTCGATGGCGTGACTTTCCCGGCTGCCGAAGTGCCGCTGGAGTTTCTGGACCCCGCTGACGATGGAGAAGACGGAGGCGCAATGTTTCCCACCGGCAATCTGGTTGACAGGCTGGATGTCCCAGGCGTGGGTAGCTTTGCCGCCACCATGATCAATGCGGGCATTCCCACCATTTTCTTGAACGCCAACGAGATTGGCTACACAGGGTGCGAGCTGCAGGATGCGATCAACAACGACGTCGAGGCGCTCGCCAAGTTTGAGGCCATTCGCGCCCACGGTGCGCTGCGCATGGGCTTGATCAAGAAGCTGAGTGATGCCGCTACCCGCCAGCACACGCCCAAGATTGCCTTTGTGGCCCCAGCGCAAAGCTATACGGCATCCAGCGGCAAAGCCATTGATGCCAAAGATATTGATCTGGTCGTGCGGGCGCTGTCCATGGGCAAGCTGCACCACGCCATGATGGGGACAGCGGCAGTGGCCATCGGCACAGCGGCAGCCATTCCCGGCACGCTAGTCAATCTGGCTGCTGGCGGCGGTGAGCGCCAGGCCGTTCGCTTCGGTCACCCCAGCGGCACGCTAAGGGTGGGGGCCGAAGCCAAGCGCGTCGATGGTGAATGGCAAGTCACCAAGGCTTTGATGAGCCGTAGCGCCCGCATCCTGATGGAGGGCTGGATACGCGTACCCGGCGAAGTCCTCCACACCCAATAAGTATTCAAACAGGCTGCAGCGCTTGCAGCTATCAAAACAAGAGACAGATCATGAACCCCAAACAACAACTCAAAGCCTTGGCCGACGCCCGCCGTGGCGTGCTCGTTCCCGGTGCCTTCAACGCCATGTCTGCCAAAGTGATTGAAGACCTGGGCTTTGAAGCCATCTACGTCACCGGCGCTGGCGTCACCAATATGTGGTTTGGCATGCCTGACCAGGGCTTTATGGGCCTGAGCGATATCGCCGACCACACCGCCCGTATCCGCGATGTCGTGGATCTGCCCCTGCTCGTCGATGCCGACACCGGCTTTGGCAATGCCGTCAACACCTATCACGCCGTGCGCACGCTGGAGCGCGCCGGTGCCGATTGCATCCAGCTCGAAGACCAGGTCAGTCCCAAGCGCTGCGGCCACTTCAACGGCAAGGCCGTGATTGAAACCCACGAAATGCTGGGCAAGATCAAGGCCGCCGTCGATGCCCGCCGTGACAGCGGCACCCTCATCATGGCCCGCACCGATGCTGCGGCTGTTCACGGCTTTGAAGCCGCCATCGAGCGCGCACAGCAGTTTCAGGAAGCCGGTGCCGATATTCTGTTTGTGGAAGCCGTCACAAAAGCCGAAGAAGTTCGCGCCCTGCCTCAGCGCCTGCAAGCGCCCCAGCTCATGAACATGGTCATCGGCGGCAAAACCCCCATCTTCAACGCCGACGAACTGGGCGCGCTGGGCTTTGGCTTTGTGCTCTACGCCAATGCTGCCCTGCAAGGCGCGGTGGCCGGCATGCAGAAATGCCTGACCCTGCTGCGCGATGAACACAAGGTCGATGAAGACCCCGCTATCGTGGCCCCGTTTCTTGAGCGCCAGCGGCTGGTGAACAAGGACTTTTGGGATGGGCTGGAGCAGAAATACAAATAACTCGTGTACGGAAATTGATGGTGGCATCACCGCTTTAGAACAGCACACCCAAAGATAAGCGGCCAGGAGCGGAATTGGTTGACGCCCAGTTCCAGCTGCGTTCAATGAAGCCGCTTTGCCAGTCGTTCTGAATGGCAGCCATCTAGCCAAAGCATGAAGGATCTTTGTTCAAACTGAACTAAGGGATGGGAGCGTCGGTTTGAAAGGCATCGCATCCCGTTTACCGCACAGCGCATTTCTTATTTCGTCGTGGCAATGGTTGTCACGCTTTATGGCTTCAGAGCTTTCAGGCGAATCGTTGATTAAAACAAGCGTGCACTTTGACCACAGGACATGTTGACCCGTGGAATCGAAGATATCGGTTTGGGTCTTGCGAACAGAAGATTAAACGCATTGGGTCTGGATGATTTTCCCCACGAACTCTGTACGCAAGAAGATTCCTGCAGCTACACGAACGATTGCCATAATTTTCGCCCTCTATGTCGTCGTTGAATGACCGGCTTTCGCGGATCGTCATCGTCTAATCTGATCAAAATCGAAACTGAGGTACCAGCCCAAGCCTTTGGCTTTCACAAGTCAGAGGCAGGTGTTCTGAACTACATTTCGATCTTGCTAATTTACGCTGTTGCAAGATCCCAATGCTGTTAAAGAAAATTGAATCTGTTGTGATCTTTGTTGCGAATATTGATGAAGCAGCGGCTTGGTATGCCGTGTTATTTCAAACAGAAATTCGCCGCGAAAATTCCCAATACGCCTTCATCAAAACGCCTGCAGGTTTGCTCGGCTTCCATCCCCTTGACCGCAAGTGCCCGGGCGGGGTGGGCGGCACAACCGTGTATTGGGAAGTCGACGATTTACAGGAAGCCATCAAAGCACTAGAGAAGCGAGGTGCCGTCTTGTATCGTGGCCCCATCTCAACCAGCTTCGGCGCTCGCGCAGCAATGCTTCTTGACCCATTCGGATGCACTATCGGACTGAATCAGTCCACCGAACAATCTCTGCATGCATTAGCAAGCAATGACAGGGCTGGATGAACTGGATCCGCAGCCAATACCGGAATTTGTATGGATCAATTGATTGAAATCTCGACTGAAAATTTCCAGCAATTTGCGCTCCTTTATCAAGAGGTCTTCAATGCTCCGCCATGGAGTGATGGCTGGACGGTTTTAGCCGCGACAGAGCGACTTGGAAGTTTTGCGGCGATGCCGACTTTTAGAGGGTTAGGCATTTTCGGCATGAGCAAGCCATCGGCCTTGTTTTAGGCTGGGGCGAACGCTGGGTCAATGGCTGGTTATTTCACATCAAGGAGATGTGTGTCCACGTTGACTACCAGCACCAGGGTGTCGGTAAAAAGCTAATGCGTGAGTTCGAAAGATCACTCGCCCAGCAAGGTTTCACCGGGATCACACTGCAAACTGGGCAACAGGCTCCAGCACGAATTTTTTATGAAGCCCTGGGCTATAAGCCGCGCAGCTTGATTACTTTAAGTAGGCGGCTAAACGCTATCGAATAGCTGCTGCAATACGGCCAATGACACGGTGCAATCAAATTGCGACCGAGCCTCTGGCCAAAGCAATAAACGCCTGCAAGTAGTCGGTGTGCAACTCAGACTCCCGAGCGCCCAGATAGATTTGCTTGGCAATCCCTTTGGAGCCCAGCTTCACGGGTGTCACTGTCATCTTCTCGGCATATTCCAGAGCCAGCCAGCGCGGTAGTGCGGCCACACCACGGCCGCTGGCCACCATCTGCATCATGATGTCCGTGGTCTCGATGGTTTTATGGCGGCGCGGCGAAATACCTGCGGGCAGCAAGAACTGGGTGTAGACATCGAGTCTGTCCACTGCCACGGGGTAGGTGATCAGCACCTCGCTCATCAAGTCCTTGGGGTTCACATGCTTATGGCCAGCAAGCGCGTGATCACTGCTGACGACCAGCACCTGCTCGTAGTCAAACACAGGCTCGAAGTGCAGACCGGGCTTGAATAACGGGTCGGGAGTGACCAGCAGATCAATCTCATAGCCATACAGCGCACCAATGCCGCCGAACTGGAATTTCTGCTTCACATCCACATCCACATCAGGCCAGGCAGCCAGATACGGTGAAACGATTTTCAGCAGCCACTGGTAGCAAGGGTGGCACTCCATGCCGATGCGCAGCGTGCCGCGCTCGCCCTGCGCAAACTGCTTAAGCCGGTCTTCGGCCAAATCCAGTTGCGGCAGCACACGGTTGGCCACAGCCAGCAGATATTGGCCCGCCTGCGTCAGGCGCAGGCTGCGGCCTTCGCGCAGCCAGATATCGGTGCCCAGTTGGCCTTCGAGCTTTCTCATGCTGTGACTGAGCGCCGACTGGGTGACGCACAGCACATCGGCGGCGGCCGTCAAAGAGCCTTGTTGTTCAACCTCTTGAATGATGGCGAGATGGATGCGCTCCAGCATTGATGAGTTCTACTCATGGATATGTGAGATTTGACCATTTTACTTCATGGCTTTGAGTCTTTAGCATCCACCCCAGTTTCTTTGAGAGGGGGAAGCCATTCCATGAGCACTATAAAAACGACACGACCACTGCGCGTAGTCGCCGTTTCTGGCGGGCTGCAGCGCCCTTCCAAATCAGCAGCGCTGGCTGAGCATCTGCTGGATCTGATCTCCAGCGAGATCCCGTGTCAGCTACGCCTGATTGAAATGGGGCAGGTCGCACCTGAGATCGCTGGTGCGGTCTGGCGTTCACAACTGCCCGAGGCAGTGGTGCAGCAACTGGCAGCGGTCGAACAAGCGGATGTGCTGGTCGTGGCAACCCCGGTTTTTCGCGGCTCCTACACAGGGCTGTTCAAACACTTCTTCGACTTCATTGATCAGGATGCCCTGATCGACAAGCCCATCTTGCTGGCGGCGACGGGTGGCAGCGAACGGCATTCTCTGGTCATTGATCACCAGTTGCGCCCGCTATTCAGCTTCTTTCAGGCGCGGACCTTGCCGCTGGGCATCTATGCCACCGACCAGGATTTTGCGGGCTACCGCCTGCAAAGCGAGGCCTTGATAGAGCGGGCCAGTCTGGCGGTTCAACGGGCACTCCCATTGCTGCAATTGGCGCAGCACACCTCGCCCTTGCAGGCCGAAGAATGGCTCGCAGCCTGAAACAAGCGTCTTCTTCATTCTAAAAATCAAATTACTGGATCGCCATGAACACCGAACTCACCTTTGAGCTCAAGAGCATTTGCTTCGATGAAAAATACCACCCCGCGGACAGCACACGCTTAACCACCAATTTTGCCAACCTCGCACGGGGTGCAAGCCGGCAGCAAAACCTGCGCAACACGCTGAGGATGATTGACAAGCGCTTCAATGACTTGGCCCATTGGGACAATCCTGAGGGAGATCGCTACGCTGTCGAGCTGGAGATCATCTCAGTCGAGATGTATTTGAATGGCAAGAGCTGCGATGCAAGCTTTCCATTGATCGAGATTTTGAAGCCCAGCATTCTCGACAAGGCCACGAACAAATATATCGACGGCATTGCAGGGAATAGCTTTTCTTCCTATGTACGCGATTACGACTTCAGCGTTTTGCTTCCTGAGTACAACCTCCAGCGGACTGAATTCAAAACGCCAGAGAATTTTGGCGACTTGCACGGCAAGCTGTTCCAGGAGTTTGTGAACTCGAACGTCTACAAGCAGCGCTTTGACAAGCAACCTGTCATTTGCATCAGCGCATCGACCAGCAAGACCTACGAACAGACAGGCAACCAGCATCCCGTGTTAGGCAGCGAGTACCAACAAGGCGAGCTGTCATCGACGGATCAATACTTCGCCAAGATGGGGATGAAGGTGCGCTTTTTCATGCCGCCCAACAGCGTTGCCCCCTTTGCCTTTTACTTCTATGGCGACCTGTTAAACGATTACTCCAATCTGGAGTTGATTGGCACGATCGCTACGATGGAAACCTTTCAGAAGATCTACCGACCCGAAATTTACAACGCCAACTCTGCTGCAGGAAAGTTCTATCAACCCAGCTTGAAGCACCAGGACTATTCGCTGACGCAGATTGTTTATGACCGGGAAGAGCGCAGCCAGCTGGCTGTCAAGCAAGGCAAGTTCACGGAAGAGCACTTCATCAAGCCCTACAAGCATGTGCTTCAGCAATGGGCTGCCGAGTTCGCGATCTGAGTGACCTGAACAGTCACCAGCAGTTTTATTGACCCCCATGGCTGCACAAACAAGCAGCCTAGACGCCACATCCGATCTTTTAAAGGAATTCTTAGATGTTTGAAACCTCCATCGCAGGCAGCCTGCCCAAACCCGCTTGGCTGGCTGAAACCAACAAGCTCTGGCCTCAGTGGAAAGCCGAAGGCGAAGCACTTCGCCAAGCCAAGGCCGACGCAACCCTGCTTTGGATCAAGGCGCAGGAGGATGCCGGCCTGGATATCGTGTGCGACGGCGAGCAGTCGCGCCAGCATTTCGTGCATGGCTTTTTGGAGCAGGTCGAAGGCATCGACTTCGACAACAAGGTGAAGATGGGCATCCGTGACAACCGCTATGACGCGATGGTGCCGCAGGTGACATCGGCCCTGCGCCTGAAGGGCCGCGTACATGCCTTTGAAGCACAGCTGGCGCGCGCGCACACAAAGAAGAAACTGAAGTTCACCCTGCCCGGGCCTATGACCATAGTGGACACCGTAGCGGATCGCTTTTACGGAGACAAAGTCAAGATGGCTTTTGCCTTTGCAGAGTTGCTGAACCAGGAAGCGCTGGCCCTGCAAGCTGATGGCGTAGACATCATCCAGTTCGACGAGCCTGCCTTTAATGTCTATATGAAGGATGCCGCCGATTGGGGTGTGAAGGCGCTGGAGCGCGCAGTGCAGGGCTTGAGCTGTACGACGGCAGTACACATCTGCTACGGCTATGGCATCAAGGCCAATACCGACTGGAAGAGTTCTCTCGGCGAAGAATGGCGTCAGTACGAGACGGTATTCCCCGCACTGGCACGCAGCAGCATTGATCAAGTGAGCCTGGAATGCATCCATTCCCATGTGCCGCCGGACCTGATGAAGCTGCTGGCCGGCAAGGACGTATTGGTTGGCGTGATCGACGTGGCCAGCGATGTCGTCGAGACCCCAGAGGAAGTGGCTGACACCATTGGCCGAGCGCTGGAGTTCGTACCAAAGGAGCGACTCTTTCCATGCACCAATTGCGGACTGGCACCAATGAGCAGAGACGTGGCGTGGCGCAAGCTGGAAGCGCTGGCAGCAGGCACGAAGCTGGCAAAAGAGCGCCTCACTGCCGTGTGAGGCCGGGCTCGATGGGTGCATACAAGCACTCTTTTGCTATGAAACGTGCAGCGCATAGCGCGCAATAGGTATGGGTTCTGGCAGTTTTTGTCACATGTTTGACCGACTGCCTTCAAGCTGACCACGCATAATTGAATCAGCCAAGCAAGCCATGATTCAAGGAGCCACTGACAATGAACAGCCCCCAGACCGCCCAAGCCCCCGAAGTGATTGCCGAAGTTCGGGGCAAGCTGGGCATGATTACGCTCAACCGCCCCAAGGCCCTCAATGCGCTGTCTCTGGGCATGGTTCGTGACTTGCTGGCCACGCTGCTGGCCTGGCAAAAGGATGAATCCATTCTGGGCGTGGCCATTCGCGGAAGCAACAAGGAAGGCGTGTTTGGCTCCTTCTGTGCTGGTGGCGATATCCGTTTTCTGCATGCCGCAGGCAGCAGCGGCAATCCTCAGCTGGAAGACTTTTTCACTGAGGAATATGCGCTCAACCACCTGATTCACAGCTTGGGCAAGCCTTACATCGCCTTTATGGATGGCATCGTCATGGGCGGCGGTATGGGCATCAGCCAGGGCGGTTCGCTGCGCATCGTGACTGAGCGCACCAAGATGGCCATGCCCGAAACCGCGATTGGCCTGTTCCCCGATGTGGGTGGCGGCTACTTTCTCTCGCGCTGCCCCGGTGCGGTGGGTGAATGGCTGGGCTTGACCGGCGACACCATCGGCGCGGGCGATGCCGTGGCCTTTGGTCTGGCCGATGGCTGCATTCCCGCCGATCAACAGGCGGATTTGTGGGAGACGCTGGCGACGACGCCGTTTGCCAATGTCGAGGCCCTGAATGCCGTGGTGCGCGCCCGCTTTGTGAGCGCTGAGCCCAGTCTTGCAGCGCATCGCACCGAGATTGATGCCTGTTTTGGCCTGCCCACCGTTGCAGCGATTGAACAAGCCTTGCTGGCCAGTAGCGACTGGGCCAAGGCCGTGGCCCAGACCTTGCGCAAGCGCTCTCCGCTGATGATGCATGTAGTGCTGGAACAAATTCGCCGCGCCCGCAAGATGACACTGGCCGAAGACCTGCGCATGGAGCGCGACATGGTGCGCCACTGTTTTTATCTGCGCCCCGGCCAGAGCGAAACACTGGAAGGCATTCGCGCCTTGGCTGTGGACAAGGATCACAATCCGCGCTGGAACCCCGCCCGTATTGAGGATGTGACCGATGCACAGTGGCAGGCTTTTTTTGTCAGCCCGTGGCCCGCGCATTCACACCCACTGGTCATGCTGCAAGATTGATTGAGCCTTTGGGAGCACAAAGCCCGGCAAGTGTAGAACTTGGCGGGCTTTGTTTTTGATAGCTGAAAGCGCTTGATGGATAAGCGCTAAAGCCTGTTTTGATGATGATTCTTAGGCGTTTGGCTTGTTGCCGTTGATCAGCTCTTGTTCAGTTTTTGAGCGTGAGATTCTTGTGTGAGATGGGTCACGGCCTGCGCCAGCAGCGCAATAGACAGGGGAGCGCAACCTTCAGCATCGTTGCTGATGGTCACAAACGCTGGCTGGCCTGCGCCGGTGATGCCGGCAATCGTGCGTGCCAGCAGCTCGCGCGTGTGCAGGTCTTCGCTGCGAATTTCGCTGAACGGCTCGTGCTTTTTCTGCGCATCGGCATAGCCATAGGCACCAAAGATGCGGTTCAGGTTCCAGCGGCAGACGAGAGGGCCGGGCCACAGGGCGCGCAGTATGGGGAGCTGCGCTTCAATAGGCGGCATTTTGCCGTGCAAGCCCAGACAATAGGTGGCGCCATGCGCTTTGAGTGTCTGGGCGAGAGATGGGCTGAGCAGTTCAGGGTCGCGCACCTCCACGGCCACTATCACTTGCGGATGCTTTACCAGCGCTTGGCGCACCTCAGCCAGTAGCCGTCCCAGCTTGTCCAGTACCCGGCTGGGCTGGCTGAGCAAGCCCCAGGGCAGGGGGCTGAGCTGAAAAACCAGCACGCCCAGTTTGTCGCCCAGACCTTCGAGGGTGGGCTCCACAAAATGTTCGACGGCCAGGCGCGGGTCCAGAAAGGCAGGATTCGGCTCGCGTGGCTTGCCTTCTTCGGTACGCACCTGGGCATCGGTAATGCTTGCCGGACATTTGACGACAAAGCGAAAGTCGGCATCGACCTGCGCCGCAAAGGCGGCGTATTGACTGGCGGTCAGTGGTCGCCAGAAGGTGCGATCCACGCAGACGGTGCGTAGCAGCGGGTGCTGGTGATAGGCGATGAGCCCTTTTTTGGCCAGCACGCTGCTGTCATAGGCTCCGTCCCAGACCAGCCCCTCCCAGCCCGGATACGACCAGGTGGAGACGCCCATGCGCAACTGGGGCGGTAGCTGCGCGGCCAGTGGTGCGTGCAGGGCGGCATTGGCTGCCAGCGCCACATCGCTGCGCTTGGCCTGGCGCTGGGTGGTTGCCGTTTCGTCGGCTGGTTCAGTGGATGACTTTGCCGTTTTGGCCCGCGATTGACCTGCGCCTGCGCTGGGCGGCGGTAAGTCGTCTGCAAAAAAGTCATTCTGAAACGTATCTGGCATGGCAGACGTAATTTTAATGAAATTGGCGCTTAGCGCTTATCCCTAAAGCGCTAGCAGCTATGAAAAGCATAGTTTTTACGCTTTGCTTGCAATTGCCTCGGGCTTTGAGTCTGGCGAGCCGTTTTGCCTATGGCAAACTATTTCGTTTCCTCTGTCAGACGCCGTGGGGCGAGTATCGAATGCAAAAAATCATTGGTCAGATTGCTCAAGAACTGAACGTCAAGCCGCAGCAGGTGAGCGCAGCGGTGGAGTTGCTCGATGGTGGTGCCACGGTGCCGTTTGTTGCCCGTTACCGCAAGGAAGCGACAGGTGGCCTGGACGATACGCAGCTGCGTACGCTGGATGAGCGCCTGAGCTATCTGCGCGAGCTCGATGACCGCCGCGAAACGGTGCTCAAGGCGATTGATGAGCAGGGCAAGCTGACCGATGCGCTGCGTCTGGCCATTGCCACCGCACCCACCAAGCAGGAGCTGGAAGACATTTACCTGCCTTTCAAGCAAAAGCGTCGCACCAAGGGCCAGATTGCCAAAGAGTTTGGCATTGAGCCGCTGGCCGATCTGCTGTTTGCCGACCCCACGCTCGATCCGCACAAAGAAGCGGAGGCTTTCTGCAAGCCCGCCACGGTGCTCGACGATGGCAAACCCGGCCCGGATTTCTCCAACACCTTTGCCGTGCTGGATGGCGTGCGCGATATCTTGTCCGAGCGCTGGGCAGAAGACCCGGCCCTGGTGCAAAAACTGCGTGAATGGCTTTGGGAAGAAGGGCTGCTGAAGTCGAAAAAGGTGGAATCCAAGAACGAGAACGACCCGGAAGTCGCCAAGTTCCGCGATTATTTTGAATATGACGAGCCGATTGGCCGCGTGCCATCGCACCGCGCACTGGCCGTGTTCCGTGGTCGCGCTCTGGAAATCCTCGAGGCCAAGCTGATTCAGCCTGTCGAGCCTGAGCCGGGTCAGCCTAGCTTGGCCGAAGGCAAGATTGCCCTGCACCTGGGCTGGAGCCACGCCAAGCGTGCGTCTGATGACTTGTTACGCAAATGCGTGGCCTGGACCTGGCGCGTGAAGCTGAGCCTCTCGACCGAACGTGACCTGTTCAGCCGCCTGCGTGAAGATGCCGAGAAGGTGGCCATCAAGGTGTTTGGCGACAATCTGCGCGATTTGCTGCTGGCCGCCCCTGCGGGCCCGCGCACCGTGATTGGTCTGGACCCCGGCATCCGCACCGGCGTGAAGGTGGCGGTGGTAGACCATACCGGCAAGCTGCTGGAAACATCGACCATTTACCCGCACGAGCCACGCCGCGACTGGGACGGATCGCTGGCCACACTGGCCAAGCTGGTGGAAAAGCATGGCGTGAACCTGATCGCCATTGGCAACGGTACTGCCAGCCGCGAAACCGACAAGCTGGCCGCCGATCTGATCAAGATTGCCGAGAAGGCCGATAAAAAGATCGAAAAAGTGGTGGTGAGCGAGGCCGGTGCCTCGGTCTATTCCGCCAGTGAATTTGCTTCGCTGGAGATGCCTGATGTGGATGTGAGCCTGCGCGGCGCGGCATCGATTGCCCGCCGCCTGCAGGACCCGCTGGCCGAGCTGGTCAAGATTGATCCCAAGAGCATTGGCGTGGGCCAGTATCAGCACGATGTGAACCAAAGCGAGCTGGCCCGCCAGCTGGACGCCGTGGTGGAAGACTGCGTGAACTCGGTGGGCGTGGACCTGAACACCGCATCGGCTCCGTTGCTCTCCCGCGTGTCGGGCCTCTCTGGTTCGGTCGCCAAGTCGGTGGTGCGCTGGCGCGATGCCAATGGCTCGTTCAAAAGCCGCAAGCAGTTGATGGAAGTCTCGGGCCTGGGTGCCAAGACCTTCGAGCAGGCGGCAGGCTTTTTGCGTATTCGCGGGGGCGAGAATCCGCTGGATATGACCGGCGTTCACCCCGAAACCTACCCGGTGGTAGAGCAGATCATTGTCTCGACCGGCAAACCCGTGGACCAGATCATGGGCCGGGCCGAAGTGCTGAAAAGCCTGAAGCCTGAGCAGTTCGCCAGCGAGAGGTTCGGCTCCATCACCATCAAGGACATCCTGGGCGAGCTGGAAAAGCCTGGCCGTGACCCGCGCCCTGATTTTGTCGTTGCTCGCTTTAACGAGGGTGTGGAAGACATCAAGGACCTGAAGGAAGGCATGACGCTGGAGGGCACGGTGAGCAACGTGGCCCAGTTTGGCGCCTTTGTGGACCTGGGCGTGCACCAGGATGGTCTGGTGCATGTGAGCCAGATGAGCCACAAGTTCATCGAAGATGCTCGCGAGGTCGTCAAAACCGGTCAGATCGTCAAGGTGAAGGTGCTGGAAGTGGATGTAGAGCGCAAGCGCATCAGCCTGACCATGAAGCTGGACGCAGCGCCTGCCCGTCGCGATGGCCCGCGCGACAATCGTTTTGAGGGTGCTGGCCGTGGCAATAGCTATGGCGGAAGTGGCGGCAATCGGGGCGGTCGTGATGCTTATACCCAGCCGCAGCGTGGTAATCAGCCAACACAGCAAAACGCCATGGCTTCAGCCTTTGCCAAGTTGCAGGGGCTGAAGAAATAATCTCCCACCGGGCCGCCAATTCATAGAAATGACAGGCGGCCTTTTTGTGGGAGATAGGGATGGGAAAAGTCAGGGGCAGAATCTTGCCCGTCATTGGTGTGGTTCTGCTGGTCGTCTTTATCGGCGTCAAGATGACATCAAGGGGCTGGGTGTCGCTGGACAAAGCCAAGCAAAAGGCTCAGGCCAGCCAGCCTGCTCCCTTGGTCTGGCCGCCCGCACTGGCTTTGCAAAGTGATGGTTTTTGCCACACCATCAAGCTCAACCTTGCTCAGGTCGACAAGGCAATGGAAGAGGGCATTCCGATTGACCAGCAGCGGCGCTGCATCTCCCGCACCGCCATGGATGAGTATGAAACGGCAAAAGTGCGCCATGCAGCGCAAAAAACGCTGCGTGCTGCGCACGATGCAGAGCAAGCGCAGATTGAAAAAACGCTTGAGCAGCAGATTTCAACAGGCTCCATCACTTTGCAGAATTTGATGCAGGCGCGCGCTGACAAGACCTCGATGATCTCTACCGCCTTGCTGCCCGCTGCGCACATGCCCATCAAGGCCATGCCTAAGCCACCGGCACAGATGTTTGTGCCCATGAACTATCAGAGTGGCAATCTCACCCTTAAGGCGTTTGTGACCCCTAATCCGGGCGATGGAAAAAAGTTGCCGCTGATGGTGTGGCTGACGGGCGGCGATAGCAATAGCCTGGATGATTTCTGGACGGAGGGTGCCGCAACCAACGATCAAAGTGCCAGCGCTTTTCGCAAGGCGGGCATGGCCATGCTGTTTCCCACGCTGCGCGGTGGCAATGACAACCCAGGTCAGCGTGAATATTTCTGGGGCGAGGTGCAGGATGTAGCCGCCGCCATTCTGGAGGCAGCGCAACTGCCTTATGTGGACCCCACGCGTATCTATCTGGGCGGGCACAGCACCGGGGCGACGCTGGCGCTGCTGACGGCCACGGCGGGCTTGCCGGTGCAGGGTGTGTTTGCATTTGGCCCGGTGGATGAGATCAGTGGTTATGACTGGCCTGTGAAGTGGTCGCTGGTCTCTGCCGATGAAAAGAGAATGCGCTCCCCTATGTACTGGATGCATGCCATAAAGAGCCCGACCTGGATCATTGAAGGCAGCAAGCGGCCAAGCAATATCAACAGTCTGGATAATTTGTGCGCGGCTCGAAAGTCGGAGCAGGTGCATTGCGTTTCGGTTCAGGGTGCGGATCACTTTTCCGTGTTACAACCCATCACACGCAAGATTGCAAGCCAGCTGGTAATGGGTCAGCCAGTGCAACTGCAAAGAGATGAAAAGCTGTGACTGTAAAAGCCTGTCTGTATCCAGTCCGACAGGCGTTGTAGCCCCACTGCAGATGACCCACGCCATGATCCGCGCCAAACCACTGAACCTGTCAACGCTGCTGGAGCAGCATGCGCTGCTGCCCAGTCAGCCACGTGCGGTGGCGCTGCTGTCGAGTGAGCTGCGCCAGCTAGAGCCGGGCATGCGCAGCCTGGTGCAACTGTTTTCAACAGACCCGGTATTGACGGCACGCATGCTGGCTGTAGCCAATGGACCCGCGCACCAGCTAGGCCAGCGCGTGCATAGCATTCCTGAGGCCTTGGTGGTGCTGGCCCCAGTCCAACTGCGGCAGTTGGTGCAAAAATCCGCCCCCACAGGGGCAACTCATGCGCAGGGGGGCTGGAGCCTAGCGGGCTTCTGGCGCTACAGCCTTGATACCGCGCGCATTGCGCGTGCGCTGGCCATGTCGGTGCAGGCCAATGCCTCGGCGGCCTATACGCTGGGTTTGCTGCATGGTTTGGGGCAGCTGCTTTTGCGAACGGCTGATCCAGAGACCTTTGTGCGGCTGGCGGAGCTGCTGGAGCCCATACACCCCAAGCGCCCGGAGGTGGAAACACAGCTGATGGGCTATTGCACAGGGCAGATTACGGCCCATCTGGCCCAGCAGTGGAACTTTCCACCGCTCATGAGCGATGCTTTTCAGTATATGAACACTCCGCTGGAGCAGCCGACCTTTGAGCCCTTGACCGGCGTGCTGCATCTGGCCATCTGGCGTGCATCAACCCGTGCCTTGAACTGGAGCGAGCGTCAGCTGGCCGTGTCTTTTCCTGCGGAAGCGGGGCTTGCGCTGGGCATGGATATCGACATGGTGCTGCGCCAAGCCTCTATCAACTGGTATGCCGCTGGTTCTCTGGATTTGCAGTTTTAGCTTTTTATTCGATTGCGTAAGGTAATTTTGTTACATAAATTGCATTTCTTCTTGCGCTGGAATTGCGGATTTATTGTCAAAAATTATTCAATGATGCATTGTCGAGCTTCAGTTTAGGCGGTGCTAGGCGCCTCAATTCAGTGCAACATCAAACCAAGCCAGTCAGGAGGGAAAGATGGACTCGAAAGATGCAATCTTTACTAGCGACACGCTGATTGCTCGCTCTCCGTCGGTGGAGCTTGGGAGTCCTTCCATGTGGCCTGATCACATGGTGGGCCAGCCTGACAAGCCGGTTCGGGTGCTGCTGATTGATGATGATGTTCATTTGCGTATGGTGATTGCGCAGGAAATCATGAATGATCGCCGCACCATGGTGGTGGGACAGGCCGGTAATCTCAAGGATGCGAGAAAAGCCATTCGCCAAAATGACTTCGATGTCATGCTGCTCGACCTGAATCTGGGCGACGGCGATGGACTTGAGTTGATTGACGTGATGAAAAGCCAGCACCCGCATGCAGAAGCCATCGTGGTGTCGGTGATGGAAACCGAAGAGCAGGTGCTGCGGGCCTTTGAACTGGGCGCAACCGGCTATCTGGTCAAAAATTCATGGTTTGGCAACTACCCTCAGGCCGTGCTGCAGGTGGCCAATGGCGGGGCTTCCATTACGCCTAGTCTTGCCAGGAGACTGCTGCAGCGTTACGACAAAAAGCCAGCTTCAGACCCGCAGGTGAACACCGGCACGACAGACCGGCTTTCCAGCCGTGAGAGTGAAGTCCTGCGCATGGTGGCAGCCGGCCATACCAGTGTCGAAATTGGTGTGCAGCTGCAAATCAGCACCATGACGGTCAACACGCATATCAAGAATATTTATCGCAAGCTGCAAGTGCGATCGCGTGCGCAGGCCGTGCGCTTTGCATCACTGCGAGGCTGGTTTTAGTTCATCAAGGTCGCCAGAGGAAGTCTTGAATGATTTACGTTTGGCAGTTACTTCTTTGGGGCATTCAACTGCTGCTGTGGCTGTTTTGCTTGGCTCAGGATTCAGCGGCGTTGCAGTCTGTCATAGGCTGGTGCGCCGCGTTCGGTGCACTGATCAGTGCCGTCACTTTTGTCTGGCTGCTGCCTAAAGCCTATCGCAGCTTGCTGTGGCGCAGGCGCAAAAGCGTCCGTCCTTCACGAGAAGTTCAACTGGAGCGGCGGCGTATGGCTGCGGCCTTGCATGATGGCGTGGGCAGCCAGCTGGTGCACCTGATCAGTCTGTCTGAACAGCACCCGGCCCCGGCAATGCGTCGGGCGCTGGAGCAATGTTTGCTGGATTTGCGCTTGATTGTTGATTCGATGGATGCTCAGGATGAATCGTTAGGCGTACTTCTGGCGAGATTCAGGCACCGCCTGCAACCAGTTCTCGAACGCCAAGGCATAAGTCTGCACTGGGATGTGTGGGATCCCGAGGCCATGGGTGGGGCGGGCTGCTTGCCACGCGGCAGCATGGCCAGAGAAATCATGGCTGTGGTGCAGGAAGCCATCAGCAATGTGCTGCAACATGCACAAGCGCATGAGGTATGGATTAGCTTGGCGGCGACGGCTCAAACCGGTGCCTCAAGCGTTTTTGTGCATGCGTGTCTCAGCATTGAAGATGACGGCAAAGGTCTGATACAGGCGGTCGGGCAAGATATGGGCACAGAGTCTTCCGCTGGCATGGGTTTGCTCAATATGCGCCGCCGAGCGCAAGCCATAGGCGGTAAGTTCGAAATTCAGCCCCGCATGGCTGGCGGGACAAAAATTACCATCACGTGGTGACTGTTCTGGGCGTGGTGGTGGCAAATCGCTCGTCAAGCACAATGGCTGAATGACGTCACCACCCAGAGCATTACGCATCTATGCCGGCTGCAAAGCTCGGCAACTTTTAGAGCAGCACGGCTTGCAGCCTGAAATGGTCAAAGTCATACCGGCTGCGGCCGGTGGGCCCAAGGGGTTGATTCTCGGGCCTCTGGATCGATTCATTTTTGGCCACTGGCTGACGCAAAGTCACCATCAAGTCGATCTGGTTGGCGCATCCATAGGTGCCTGGCGCATGGCGACGGCTTGTTTGAATGATTCTGTTCAAGCTTTTGAGCGGCTAGAGCGTGACTATATTGCTCAGCGCTTCGAGCCTCCGGAAGGGCAAAAGCGCCCTCCAGCGAGTCTGGTCAGCGAGCGTTTTTCACAAAGCCTGCAAGAGTTCTTCGGTGGGCGTATCGCTGAAGTCTTGAATCACCCACGCTATCGCTTGCATGTCATTGCATCCCGGGGCCAAGGCCTGTTGTCGCGCGTCACACCTTGGCGTACCCCGCTTGGCTATGCTGGGGCTTTTATCAGCAATGCTTTCAGTCGTCAGGCACTGGGCTCATGGCTGGAACGTGTGGTGTTTTCAACGTCTCAAGGGGCTAACCTGCACAGCTTGCCATTTGGCGTGAATGACCTTCGCTCTACGCAGGCGGGTCTGACGAGCACCAATTTTATGGATGCTGTACGTGCCAGTTGCTCCATCCCTTTTGTGCTGGATGCTGTGCATGATATTCAGGGCGCTCCCAGTGGCGCTTACTGGGATGGTGGCATTACGGACTATCACATGCATCTTGACTATCTGGCATCGCAGACAGGGCAGGGGGTTGTGCTGTACCCGCATTTTCAGAAGGCCGTGGTACCCGGCTGGCTGGATAAAAACTGGAAGCGCCGCCGCCAGCCCAGTGCGTATCTGGATTCCATGATCGTGCTGGCACCCGATCTTGCATGGGTGGCCAGTTTGCCCAATGGTAAGCTGCCCGACAGACATGACTTTTTGAGCTATGGCTCCGATCACGAGGGCCGGGCCAAGGCATGGAATGCCTCGGTTGCGGCCAGTCAGCAACTGGCTGATGAGTTTGTGCAGTGGCTGAGTACGGCGGATATGGTGCGGGTTGAGTCGCTCTAGCGTTTGATCTTTCTGTGTGATTTGAGAATTGCGGTGAATCATGACAAGCAGTGTTGATCGGATTGCGTGCAATGCCTGAGTCTGGCTTGCCTTCACATCAATAACAACAAACAAGGCCGTTTATGTCTGACCTTTCCACAGAATCGTCGAAGCCAGATGATTCACCTGCTTCGGTTGTCGTCAACTTTGGGGCCGTTGCGCCCAATGAACCCCATGCGGGAGCGCCTGTAGAACTTGAAACCTCAGCCTCGCGGGTGCACAAGCACCGCGAAGAGCGAGCAGTACGTGGCGATTCCGCTTCCTGGGAGGGCGCAGGCCGACGCGCTCGATCCACTACGCTGCCCGGCGTTATGCAGCTGGTTGATCTGGTTCCAGCCCTACGCCTGCTGATTGGGCTGCTGATTGCCTTTATCGTGATCCTGGCGCTGTTTTACGGGCGGGACATGCTGATTCCGCTGGCTCTGGCGATGTTGTTGGGTTTTTTGCTGGACCCCGCGGTCTCCAGACTCAAACGCTGGGGGCTGCCACGTATGGCTTCGGCCATTGTGGTGGTGGTTTTTGCACTGGCGGCGCTGGGTGGCCTGGGCATGTACCTGGGCAGTCAGGTGCAGCAACTTAGCGCCGATCTGCCTACTTATCAATCTACGATTCGCGAAAAGCTGCGTGGGTTGCGCAAGAGCGTCAACATGCCCAGTGCGTGGGATGGTGTTTTCAAAACCTACAACACGCTTGAAAAGGAAATTGCCAGCACTGATGGAGCCACTGCGCGGGTGCAAAAGGTCGAGGTTCAGAGCCCCGAGTCCAAGCCTACCACCCGGATGCTGCAATGGCTGGTGCGTATTGTGGAGCCTGTGACAACCGCAGGCATTGTGCTGCTGTTTGTGATTTTGATTTTGCTGGACAGAGATGATTTGCGTGACAGGCTGCTGCGGCTGATGGGCGGCAATCTCCATGTAGCGACAGATGCGCTGGATGAGGCGTCAGAGCGTATTGGTAAATATCTGCGCATGCAGTTCATCGTCAACGTCAGCTATGGCGTTCCGCTGGCGGCGGGCCTGTGGTTTATCGGCGTGCCGGGGGCGATTCTCTGGGGGGTGCTGGGCGCCATCATGCGTTTTGTGCCCTATGTAGGGGCGATGATGTCGGCCGTGTTCCCATTGGTGCTGGCTTTTGCGGTGGACCCTAGCTGGAATATGTTCTTGATGACGCTGGGCTTGATTCTGTTGCTGGAGCTGATCAGCAACAACGTGATTGAGCCTTGGCTGTATGGTGCAAGTACCGGCTTGTCCACCCTGTCCATCATTGTGGCGGCGACTTTCTGGACGGCGCTCTGGGGCCCTATTGGTCTGATTCTTTCCACGCCACTGACGGTGTGTTTACTGGTGCTGGGACGCTATATTCCCTCGCTTAAATTCATGGAAGTTTTGCTGGGTAGCGAGCCTGTGCTGGGCCCGCAGCAGCGGCTTTATCAGCGTTTGCTGGCTGATGATGCGGATGACGCCATCAGCATGGCCGTGGAGTCTGTGGAAGAGCGCCTGCCATCAAAGCCCACATCGGAAGACCGTGCCAATGCCATCAGCAGCTTTTACGATGAAGTGGCCATTCCTGCCCTGCGCATTGCCACTCAGCAGCATCTGGAGTCAGCCACTGCCGAGCATCGACTGCGTCTGTCCAACGGCATGGGGGCCTTGCTTGAAGAGTTGCGCGATCACTATGCTCCTTATGTCGGCGGTAAGCGCCGCGGTGCCCCTTTGCCTGAAAGCGATCAACGTCGCCGCTTGCGTATTCATTGCGCTGGCGCACGATGGGAGGTCGATGCACTAGGCGCGGCCATGGTGGCGCACACCGAGAGCTTGCATGGCCATGAGGTGAGCTGCTCTGAATGGGCTTTGACCACCGATTCACAGGCCTTGCTACCAGATGCGAATGGACAGCTGGGAGATGGAGCATGGGCCAAGGCCATGCAGACCTCGGACCTGCTAGTGCTCTCTATTTTTAGCAACCAGCCCCAAAGCATGGCGCGGCGCATGGTGCGCCGTATTCGCCGCCACTGGCCACGGGCACGTGTGGTTTTGTGCCTGTGGAATGCACCTGCCGTGGCTGCAGACCCTCATTTTGCAGAGCAGTGCGGTGCGCAGGCCTGCGTGACCAGTCTGCATGAGCTGCATCTGTGGGTAGAAGCCATGCAGGTGTATGACTCGGGTGAAAGCGTGATTGCCGCGCCGATCCCTGAAGGTGATGCGCAGCGCGTCAAAGCGCTGCATGCCAGTGGGGTGCTGAGCCCGTCGCTGACGCTGCTTTATCACGAGACTGCCAAGCAGGCGATCAACGCCTTCAACGTCAAATGGGCGCAGGTCTCATGGGTGGATGCAGACAGGGTCTATACGCCGGGCAGTTTGCTGCCATCGACTGATGAAGGAACGGTGCTGCACAGTCTTCCGCGCGAGAGCACGGTTTCATCCTATGTGGTGTATGACGAAGAAGCCATTGTGGTGGGTGACTTGGCGCGAGACCCGCGCTTTGCGGCTGACCCAACAGTGCAAAGCCTGAAGCTGCGTTTTTATGCGGGCGTGCCCTTGACCGATAAAAAAGGCCATGTACTGGGCTGCTTTGCCATCTTGGATGATGAACCTCGCAACTTGTCTGAGGATGAACTGGCCGTGCTAAGTAGCATGGCGCAGCAGTTGATGGAGCAAGTGCGCGAGGTGCTGAAACAAGGGCCAGCACAAGGGTCTGTCTCCGAGACTTGAATTTGAGCATGATGCAACACCGCCCTCCGCATATTGGTGCGGAGGGCGGTGTTGTTTTGGCGGGCAGACTTCAGTGTCGTATCAGAGTGATGTGCTCAGCATCTGCTCGTAGTCCTGAACGGTAGCCAGGCGCGGGTTTGTGGCATGGCAATGATCCTTGAGCGCGCCGCTGATGATGGCTTCAAACTGCGCGCTTTCCACGCCCATGGCGGTAAGGCCGGTGGGCAGGCCCAGTCGGGCATTCATCTCGCGAATCGCATCGGGAATGTCGCTGCCGCTGCTCAGGTTCATTGCATGGGCCATGCGGTTCAGGCGATCTTCGCGCTGCACGCTTTCGGAGCTAGCATTGAAGCGCACAACGGCCGGTAAAAACATGGCGTTGAGCGTGCCGTGGTGCAGGCGCGGGTTCACACCGCCCAGACTGTGGCTCAGGCTGTGTACGCAGCCCAGGCCTTTCTGGAATGCCATTGCACCTTGCATGCTGGCGCTCATCAGCTGGCGGCGGGCTTCTGCATCTTGCCCATTGCGGGTAGCGCGTTCGATATGCGCCCAGCCGCGTGTCAAGCCATCAAGCGCAATGCCATCCGCAGGTGGGTTGAAGGCGGCGGCCATAAAGGTTTCCATGCAATGGGCAATCGCATCCATGCCCGTGGCGGCTGTCAGCATGGGGGGCAGGCCAAAGGTCAGTTCAGGGTCGCAGATGGCAGTTTTGGGCACCAGATGCCAGCTGTGAAAGCCCAGCTTACGGTGGTCATCTACGATCAAAATGGCACCGCGTGCCACTTCGCTGCCCGTGCCGCTGGTCGTGGGCACGGCAATCAGCGGTGCCACTTGTTCGGTGATACGTGGCGAGCCACCCTCTATCGTGGAGTAGTGCGACAAGGGCCCTTCATGCGTGGCGGCAATGGCCACGCCCTTGGCGCAATCAATGGCGCTGCCACCGCCCACGGCAATCAGCCCATCGCAGCGCTGGGTCTTGTAGATTTCAGCCGCTGCGCGCACAGCCGCTTCAGTGGGGTTGGAAGGTGTCTGGTCAAACACCGCATGGGGCAGGCAGCTCAGCGCATCCACCGCTTTTTGCAAAATGCCTGCAGCTTTGACGCCGGGGTCGGTCACGATCAGTGGTTTGTTGATGCCCACGCGTTCGCACTCAGCGCGCAGCAGCTGTATGGCGCCAAAATCAAACTGGATCTGGGTGACGTAGTTGATAAAAGCCATGGTTTGCTTATTCGGTCGAAACAGAGATCAGAACAATCTAGAAGTCCTCAGGCTCAGGGCCAAGAACGCAAACCCTGAGGATCATGTCTAAATCGTCGCGCGGGGGACATGAGCTGTGTGGGTCATGGCAGCGGGAACGCAAAAAAGCGTCTCTACATACTCAGGCTGTGCAGCTTAATGATGTATTGGATCAAGAATCAGGCGATAGCCCACTTGCAACTCGGTCATCAGGTGCGCGGGCTGCGCTGCATCGTTCTCCACTTTTTGCCGCAGATTGGCCATGTGTACCCGCAGATAGTGGGGGCGATCCAGATACTCTGGCCCCCAGACTTGCAGCAGCAGCTGGCGATGGGTCAGCACGCGGCCTTGCCCGGCGATCAGCGCGGCGAGCAGGCGAAACTCGATGGGGGTCAGGTGTATGGGCGCACCTGCCTTGCGCACTTCATGCGTGGGGAGGTTGACGTGCACATCGCCAAACTGCACCTCGCTGCTGGGCTGCTGGGCGGGGGCCTGCTGGCGGCGGCGCAGCATGACGCGCAGGCGGGCCAGTAGCTCAGGCACGCCAAAGGGTTTGCTCAGGTAGTCATCGGCACCCACATCCAGCGCGGCCACTTTTTCATCCTCATGATCGCGCGCCGAGAGCACCAGAATCGGCAACTGACTCCAGCTGCGCAGCTCACTGATGACGGTCTTGCCATCGGCGTCGGGCAGACCCAGATCCAGCACCACGGCATCAGGCTGGCGGCTGGCCGCTTCAATCAGACCACGTTTGGCGGTCTCGGCTTCAAAGACTTGCCAGCCTTCGTCTTCCAGCGCCAGCCGCACAAAGCGGCGGATGCTGGCATCGTCTTCAATCAATAGAATGCGGGGGCTGGCGGAGTTCATGCGAAATTATTCATCAAGGCGAGGCTGGGGCAGCACAGGCAGGCAGATGGTGAAAGCCGTGCCGGGCACATCGGCTGCGGGGCTGGCGGCACTTGCGGTAAGGCGGCCGCCGTGGGCTTGAACAATGCGCTGTGCCAGTGCCAGGCCAAGTCCCATTCCCGAGATGGAAGATTCCGTCACGCCACGCGTAAAAGGGGCAAACAACTGATCGGCGGGCATGTGTGGTGGCAGTCCGGGGCCATCATCTTGCATAACCACCAAGCAGTTGCTGCCGTCCAACTGCGCGCTGATCGTAATTGGGGTGCCTGCGGGCGTGTATTTGACGGCATTGTCCAGCAGATTGACCAGCACGCGCTCCATCAGCACGGCATCGACTTGCAGCAGTGGCAAGTCTGCAGGCAATGCGGTGCGTACGGGGTGCTGGGCCAGCCGCTCACGCATTTGCGCCAGTGCGCTACCCACCAGCTCATCCACCGGGATCCAGTCACGTTGAAGGTGCACGCCCCCTTGTTGCAGGCGGGCCATAGCCAGCAGGTTGTCTACCAGTTGCTGCAGGGATTGGGCTTGATTGTGGATTTGTCCCAACATATCAGCCAGCAGACCCGGCGGCGCATGAGGCAAGGCCGTTTGGGCGGCCCCCAGAATACTGGTCAACGGGGTGCGCAGGTCATGAGAAACGGCAGACAGCAGTGTGTTGCGCATGCGCTCGCCTTCCATGGCAACTTGGGTTTGCTGTGCTACTTCGACAAAGTGCACGCGCTCTAGCGCTAAAGCTATCTGGCTGGCGCAGGCGTCCAGCAGGCGATGCTCTTCAGGCACATTCAGTCGCTGAGGTGTGCGTAGCAGCAAGACCAGTACCCCGCGCGAGCGCACGGGAGCCATCAGCGGCACATACAAAGCGGGCGCTGCAGCCAGCGTGTCTGTGCCTTGCCCGGCCATCTGGCCGTGTTCCATGGCCCAGCGGGCAATGCTGGCATCCACCGGCGCATCGCTGTCAGTTTGTATATGGAGCTGCTCCTCTGCATCGGGTAGCAGCAGCGCAGTCTGTGCATCGAAAACGCCTGACATTGTGGTCAGTGCAATGTTTGCCACCTGCGCCTGCGTGAGAGCACCGGACAGATCACGCGCCAGCCGGGCCAGCGCACCGGCGCGGCGTTCGCGCTCTGCGGCCACACGGGCTTCATGCCGCAGTCTGGCCATGAGCTGGCCGCAGATCAGTGCCACGCCAAGCATCAGGAAAAAAGTAAATACGTATTGTGTGTCGTTGACGCTAAAAGAGTTGAGCGGCGGCACAAAGTAAAAGTCAAACAGCAGCACGGACAGCAGCGCTGCCCATGCGCCGGGTCCGCGTCCCCAGCGCAGGGCCGACAGCACCACCACCAGCAAAAACAGCATGACTACATTGGCGGGGGCAAACACCTGCAGCAGCAATTCAGCCAGGCCAGCAGCCGCAAAGCAGGCCAGAGTGACGCCCAAGTAGCCTTTCCATGCCACAGGCCGCTGGCGCTCTACCGGCGGGCGCAGGGTGCTCTCTTTTTTATTGAGTGGAACGGACAGCACCAGTACATCCAGCCCTGGGTCTAAACGCGTGATTTGCTCGGGCAAGCTACGGCTCCACCACTTCCAGCCGGTGCGGGCCATACGGGCCAGCACCAGGTGGCTGGCATTGCGCTCGCGGGCAAAGCCCACCAGCGCCTGCGCCACGTCAGCACCGGGAATGGTGGCTGTGTCCGCCCCCAAACGGGCGGCCAGTGCCAGTGTTTTGAGCATGGATGCCTGTACATGCTTTGGGCGATGCTGGCGCTCGGGCGCATCCACATAGACCACCAGCCATTCGGCCTCCAGTCTTCGTGCCAGTCGTGCCACCTGGCGTACCAGGGCATCGTCGCCCGCACGGCCGCCAATACCCACCATCAGCCGCTCGCGGGCGGGCCAGACATCGCCAATGGCACGCTCGCGCCGGTAGTCACGCATGTCCTCGTCGACGCGGTCGGCCGTGCGGCGCAAAGCCAACTCGCGAAGGGCCAGCAGATTGCCCAGCCGAAAGAAGTTGCGCGAAGCGCGCTCGGCCTGCTCCAGCGGGTAGACCTTGCCTGCCTTCAGGCGCTTGAGCAGCTCTTCCGGTGGGATGTCAACCACGATGACTTCATTGGCATCATCAAAGATATGGTCTGGCACGGTTTCGTGCACCTGTATGCCGACGATGCCGCTCACCACATCGTTCAGGCTTTCCAGGTGCTGCACATTCATCGTCGTCCAGACCTCAATGCCTGCGTCCAGCAACTCCAGTACATCCTGCCAGCGCTTGGGGTGGCGTGACCCGGCTACATTGCTGTGCGCCAGCTCGTCCAGCAGCAGCACATCAGGGTGAGCCGCCAGCGCGGCATCCAGGTCGAACTCGGTGAGCTGCCGGCCTTGATAGACAACTGCACGGCGCGGCAGTTGATCCATGCCGTGCAGTTGTTGTTCGGTCTCGGCTCGGTCATGGGTTTCAACCAATCCCACCAGCATGCGGCGGCCTGACTGGCGTTCCCGCTGGGCAGCGGCCAGCATGGCCCAGGTCTTGCCTACCCCGGCGTTGGAGCCAAAGTAAATACGCAGCTTGCCCCGCTGCGCCTGCTGCTGCTCGGCCTGCAGCTGGGCAACCAGTGCATCGGGGTCAGGGCGCGGGGCCATGGGAGCGTTATTGCTTGGCATTGGGGTATCAGCGTATCACTCTTGCAGCATCAGAATGCGGCGCTCAGGGCCAGAACCAGGCCGCTGCGCTCCAGGCTGCGTATCTGTCCCTGGTTGTTGACTGCGCTGTAGTAGCGGGCATCGGCCGATGTTCCCACCCAGGCAGCAGAGGCCGTCCATGCGCCCCAGGTCTTGGCCAGAGAGACGCGCCAGTCGGCATACGAAACCTCGCTGTAGTTGCGCACATGGGTATAGCCCGCATGCAGGCCCAGCGTGGCCCAGTCGCCCAGCGGGTGCTGGTAGTTCAGATCCAGGTACTGGCTGCCGCGGCTGCTGCCTGCAGGCGTCAATGCCGTCGCAAAGGCAGAGCCGGCTGTGCTCTCGCGCAGACCGAAGTACGGCGTCAGTGCCAGCGACCATTTGACATTGAAGCCGCCATGCGTGGCACCCAGATAAGCCTCGGTGGTATCAAAGCGCTTGGTGCTTCCACTATCGGCATTCAGGCGAGCACCAGGGTAGCGATAGTGCAGCAGGCCGGCATCTAGCTTCCAGTCCGGCCACACATCACCACGCCAGCCACCATAGAGATCATGCTCCAGACTCTGCCCTTGGGGGTAGCTGTTGCTGGAGACATTGGATAGCCAGGTTCCCAGGTACCAGCCATGAGGCATGGCCAGCTCGACTCCGCCTTGCAATGCAGCGCCCCGCCAGGTTTGCGAAATACCGCGAAAGCGGTAATCGGTCAGCAGACTCAGGCTGCCGCTGAGGGCGAACGGAGAAGTTGCTGCAACAGGCAGATCAGACTCCACAGACGACCCAGGGACTACAGAAGCTATAGCTGACTGCGCCTGAAAATCTTGGGCTTGCGCCTTGTTGGATACAAAAAATAAGACACCCAGCGCCACCATCGCTACAGCGCAGGATAAGCAGGTTGGAGGTGTTTTGAGAGATAAGGCGTACATGATGAATGATCGACAGACAAAACTTTTTCACCCCGGGCCACAGGCCCAGGGCAGGCAAGACGTATTGATTAACGGAGAAAGATGAGAGCGGTGCGGTGCTTAAACCAGACCCAGCGCGGCCAGTAGCATGTCGATGAGCTTGATGCCGACAAATGGCACGATCAGTCCGCCCAGTCCATAGATCAGCAGATTGCGGCGCAGCAGCACGGCAGCGCCCACGGCGCGGTAGGACACACCGCGCAAGGCCAAAGGCACCAGGGCGATGATGATCAGCGCGTTGAAGATCACCGCACTCAAAATGGCCGAGTCTGAGCTGTGCAGCTGCATCACATTGAGTGAAGCCAGTTGCGGATAGGTGCCCACAAAAGCGGCAGGAATGATGGCGAAATACTTGGCAACATCGTTGGCAATGCTGAAGGTGGTCAGTGCGCCCCGCGTCATCAGCATCTGCTTGCCGGTTTCCACCACCTCGATCAGCTTGGTTGGGTTGCTGTCCAAGTCCACCATATTGCCCGCCTCTTTGGCGGCCTGCGTGCCGCTGTTCATGGCCACGGCCACATCGGCCTGAGCCAGCGCAGGGGCATCGTTGGTGCCGTCACCCGTCATGGCTACCAGACGGCCTGCAGCTTGGTGGCTGCGAATCAGCTGCAGCTTGTCCTCGGGCCGGGCTTCGGCCAGATAGTCATCCACACCTGCCTCGGCCGCGATGGCGGCGGCGGTGAGCGGATTGTCGCCGGTCACCATGATGGTCTGGATGCCCATGCGGCGCAGCTCGGCAAAGCGCTCTTTCATGCCGGGCTTGACGATGTCTTTGAGCTCGATCACGCCCAGTACCTTGGCACCATCGGCTACCACCAGCGGCGTGCTGCCTTTGCGCGAAACATTGTCCACCGCCAGCTGTACCTGGCCGGGGAACTGGCCGCCCAGTGCTTCCAGATGGCGGCGCACTGCATCGGCTGCACCCTTGCGCAGGTTACGCGGGCCTATATCGATACCGCTCATGCGGGTCTGGGCGGTAAAGGGGACAAACTCCACCGGTTGGCCCGTTTGAATATCGGCCACGCTGCGCTCTGGCTGGCCGTAGTGTTCACGCGCCAGCGCCACGATGCTGCGGCCTTCTGGGGTTTCGTCGGCCAGCGATGCCAGTTGTGCCGCTTCGGCCAGCAGCTGCATGCTCACGCCGGGGGCCGCAAAGAACTCGCTGGCCTGACGGTTGCCCAGAGTGATGGTGCCGGTCTTGTCCAGCAGCAGCACGTCCACGTCACCGGCTGCTTCCACTGCGCGGCCCGAGGTTGCGATCACATTGGCCTGCATCATGCGGCTCATGCCCGCCACGCCAATGGCCGATAGCAGGCCGCCGATGGTGGTGGGAATCAGGCAGACCAGCAGCGCAATCAACACCGTGATGCTCACCACGTTTCCGGCTCCTGCTTGCGCCACGGCGAAGGTGGAGAACGGCCACAGCGTGACGATGACGAGCAGGAATACCAGTGTCAGGCCGACCAGCAAAATCGTCAGCGCCAGCTCGTTGGGTGTTTTCTGGCGCTTGGCCGATTCGACCATGGAGATCATTCGGTCCAAAAACGATTCACCGGGGTTGACGGTGACTTCAACCACCAGCCAGTCAGACAGCACGCGAGTGCCACCGGTGACCGACGAAAAATCGCCCCCAGCTTCGCGAATCACAGGGGCTGATTCACCCGTGATGGCGCTTTCGTCCACTGAGGCAACGCCTTCAATGACCGTACCGTCCAGTGCAATGACATCACCCGCTTCGACCAGCAAGGTCACGCCCTTGCGCAACTCGCTGGCGCGCATGGGAAGCCAGCTGCTGTCGTATCGAGGTTGTTGCAGCACCTTGGCCACGGTATCGCGCTTCATGCCGCGCAGACTGGCGGCCTGGGCGCGGCTGCGGCCTTCGGCCAGAGCTTCGGCAAAGTTGGCAAACAGCAGTGTGAACCACAGCCACAGTGCAATGGCCAGCGTAAAGCCTGCATCGGTAGATGCGGGATCATTGAGTGCCTGCATCCACAGCAGGGTGGTCAAAATGGCACCCAGGTAGACGACAAACATGACCGGGTTGGCCCATTGCGTGCGCGGCGACAGCTTGCGCAGCGCATCCCATAGTGATGTACGCACCAGTGCCGCACTGAACAGTGGTGATTTGTTTGTTGTATGTCTCATGACTTACTCCTTAGCCTTGGCAGCGGGTTGCAGTGCATCCAGCGCCAGATTGAGCTGCAGCACGTTCACGCGCGGCTCACCCAGCACACCCAGCGTGCGCTGCTGAGTAGCTTGCTGCAGCAGCGGTTGGACTTGCTCTAGCGGCAGACCGCGGGTCTGCGCCACACGAGGTAATTGCAGCTGGGCATTGGCCAATGAGATATGTGGATCCAGCCCCGATGCGGATGCCGTAACGGCATCCACCGGCACCATTGCACTGGTCCCCAGGCGGTTATCAGTCCGGTACTTCGCCACGCGTTCGCTCACGCTGTCCATCAGGCCCTGGTGAGTAGCCCCTTGATTGCTGGCTGCAGACAGCCCGGCGTTATAGGGCGCGGCAATGCTGCTGCCTTCCTTATCAGGGTCAGGCGCTGTGGTGGCGCTGGGGCGGCTGTGAAAGTAACCCGCACCCGCGAAAGATTGGCCAATCAGTGCCGAGCCAATAACTTGGCCGTTGCGCTCGAGCAGACTGCCATTGGCCACTTGGGGTAGTACCGTTTGTGCAATACCGGTGACTAGCAAGGGGTAGGCAATGCCGCCCACCAGCATAACCAGAACGGCTGCGCGCAGGCTGCTGCCTAGCAGCAGGGGCCAGCGGACGGGCTGCGCATTCACGGCAGTGTTGGAAAGTGTGAGATTGGTAGTTGTCATGACTTGCTCCTTGACCTGCGAGCACGTGAGCTGCAGGTCTTTGGCAAAAAAATACTTATGCGTAGAGTTGGCCGATCAGCATTTGCAAATGCTCAATCACCGGGCCAAGGGCCAGCGACGGCAAGAAGGTGAGCCCACCCACCACCAGCACCACAAACACCAGCAGTCCCATGAACAACGGCGTGGCCGTGGGAAAGGTGCCGGGCCCTGCAGGGACAGTGGCCTTGGCGGCGAGGCTGCCGGCTACGGCCAGCAAAGGAAGCAGCGTAAGATAGCGGCCGCCGAGCATGGCCAGGCCCAGCGTGGTGTTGAAGAAGGGTGTGTTGGCGTTCAGCCCGGCAAAGGCCGATCCGTTATTGGCTGTGGCCGAGGCATAGGCATACAGAATTTCACTAAAGCCGTGCGGACCCCGGTTGTTGAGGCTGGCCGTGGCATCGGGCCATAGAACGGCCAGAGCCGTAAGGCCCAGCATGACAGCCGGGTGTGCCAGCACCGACAGCATGACCAGCTTGATCTCGCGCACCTCGATCTTCTTGCCCAAAAATTCTGGCGTGCGGCCAATCATCATGCCGGCCAGAAACACCGTGAGGATGGCGTACTGGATCAGGTTGATCAGACCCACCCCATCGCCGCCAAACACGCAGTTGAGCATCATCATCGCCAGCGGCGTGATGCTTCCAAGAGGCGTCAGCGAGTCATGCATGGCGTTGACCGAGCCGGTCGTCGCTGCCGTGGTGGTGGCGACAAACAGGGCGGTATCGGCAATGCCAAAGCGTAGTTCTTTACCCTCCATATTGCCGCCGCTCTGGCTCAGGCTGTATTGCTGATCTGCACCGGCGCGGGCCAGCAACTGGCTGCCGTTTTGCTCTGCCACAAACACCAGACTCAAAAAGCCGACAAACATCACCATGCAGGCACCAAACAACACCCAGCCTTGCTTGCGGCGCAGCAGCATGGAGCCAAAGGCATAGGTCAGACCTGCAGGAATAAGCAGCATCGACAGGATGTGCAGCATATTCGTCAGCGGTGTGGGGTTCTCGAACGGGTGCGCCGCATTCATGCTGAAAAAGCCGCCCCCATTGGTGCCCAGGTGCTTGATGCTTTCCAGGCTGGCAACCGGCCCCAGCATCAGCTGCTGCTTTGCACCTTCAAGAGTGGTAGCAATGGTCTGGGTATTCAGCGTTTGCGGAATGCCCTGCCAGACATAGACCAGCGCCATGACAAAGGACAGCGGCAGTAACACGCGCCAGAACACGCGCACATAGTCCACCCAGTAGTTACCAACATCCTGACTGCTGGAGCGTGCCAGACCGCGCACAAAACCTGCACCAGCTGCTACACCTGTTGTAGCGCCGGCAAACATCAGAAAGGTGATGGCTGCCATCTGCGTGGCATTCGTCAAACTGGCTTCACCCGCATAGGCCTGCCAGTTGGTATTGGTGATGAAAGAGGCTGCAGTGTTGAAGGCCAGATCAGGTGTCTGCGCCGCAATACCCAGCGGATTTAGCGGCAGCCAACCTTGCAGCCTAAGCACCAGATAGCCCAGCAGCAGCATCAGCGCATTGCTCATCAGCAGTGCACCGCCATAAGCTTGCCAGCCCATGCGCTGCGCCGGGTTCACGCCGATGATGCGGTAGCTCACCCGCTCCAGCAGCGTGTGGTGCTCACTTGTAAAGCAACGTGCCAGCCATTTCCCCATGGGAATGGTCAGCAGCGTCACCGCCGTCAGCACGGCGGCAAATTCGATCCAGGGTAGCCACATGATCTTGCTCCCTTACAGACGCGCGAGGGCGCGCACAAAGCTCAGCAGCCCGACAAAGCAGACCACGGTGAGGCTCACAAAAATGATGTCTTGCAGCACTTGCATGGCAGCCCCTTAAAAATTCTCGGGGCGCAGCAGCGCATAGCCCAAATAGGCAAACAGGCCCAGTGCTGCCAGCACGGCCAAGGTGGCGATCCAGTCGTATGTCATTGCATTTCCTCCCGCAGGCGCTGCATTGCGCCCTGTTGCGATGGAAGAAATGTAGAAATTCACCCGTCAAGAGCGGGTAGAGATTTGCAGCTGCGGTATCAAGACGGCATCAAGATGCCCTTGATATTGATCGGCGGTGGCTGTTGAGTGGTGATTTACTGCCCCGTTGCGGTTCATGATTTACGGGGAATAATTGGCGACATGCAGCGCTGAGGTCTGCACCTCACAATGCCTGCCTGTGTTTTTGTCAAAATCCATCGTGAACATGCCTGACTCTTTTGCGGCTTTACCTGCCAGCCTGACAAACTCCATGCGCGATGTGCTTCGCCGCATGGGGCGAGCCGCGCGAACCCCCATGCACCAACTGGGAGCCGATGCCGCAAAAATGGCCTATGAGGCTGGCGCTGGCGTGCTTGAAATCCCCAAGCAAGCCTTGCCGCGTGTAGAAGATTTACAGATACCTGCACGCGATGGCGCACTGCTGCCTGCACGTCTGTATGCCCCGGTGATGCGGGATGAAGCCCCTGCTGTTGGCCTGCCCGTGCTGCTGTATCTGCATGGCGGCGGTTTTACCGTGGGCAGCGTGGCTACGCATGACCAGCTTTGCCGCCAGCTGGCGCATTTGGCGGGCTGCATGGTGGTGTCGCTGGATTACCGACTGGCTCCCCAGTTTCAATTTCCCGTGGCCCATAACGATGCCTGGGATGCGCTTCAGTGGCTGCCTGCCCATGCCGCTGGTCTGGGTGCGGATGCCAGTCGCATTGCCGTGGGCGGTGACAGCGCGGGCGGGACCTTGTCTGCAGCTTGTGCAATTGAGGCACGCAATGCGGGCCTGAAGCTGGCGCTGCAATTGCTGATCTACCCCGGAACCACTGCGCACCAGGATACGGACTCACACCGCCGCTATGCCTATGGACTGGTCCTGGAAGAGCCCGCCATCACCTGGTTTTTTGCGCAATACATTGCCAACCCCAGGGACAGAGAAGACTGGCGCTTTGCGCCGCTGCTGGCCCCTGATGTGGATGATGTGGCACCTGCATGGATAGGCTTGGCCGAGTGCGACCCGCTGGTCGATGAGGGCGTTGAATATGCCGACATGCTGCGCATGGCTGGCGTGCCGGTAGAGCTTGAAATCTACAAGGGTGTAACCCATGAATTCATCAAGATGGGCCGTGTGATTGCCGAGGCGCGGCAAGCCCATCAGGATATGGCGCAGGCTTTGCGCAGTGCATTTGGACTGAATTAAACCGAGAGAGACAAAGCAATATGAACCGACAGGATTTCCGCAGCTTTACCCGTATTGAGGTGCGTTGGGCCGAGGTGGATGCACAGAAGATCGTCTTCAACGCCCATTACCTGATGTACGCCGATGTGGCCATCAGCAACTACTGGCGCCAGCTGGCCATTCCCTACGAGACGGGTTTTGCATCGCTGGGCGGCGAGATGTTTGTGAAAAAGGCCGGTACGGTCTTTCACGGCTCTGCCACCTTGGGCGATGTGCTGGATGTGGGCATTCGCTGCGTCAAGCAGGGCAATACCTCGCTGCAGTTCGAGGCGGGTATCTTCCGCGGCATGGAGCTGCTCAACACGGTGGAGCTGGTCTATGTGTTTGCCGATGCCGCCACGCAGGCTCCCAAGCCCGTGCCGCAGGCACTGCGCGACCTGTTGACCGCGTATGAAGCGGGGCAGGAAGTTGTGACTTTGCGATCCGGCAGCTGGAACGATCTGGGGCGCGATGCCGAGCGCCTGCGCCTGGCCGTATTTGTGCGCGAGCAGGGCGTGCCGCGTGAGATCGAGATTGATGAGTTTGACCCTGTGGCCCGCCATGTGGTGCTGTTTAACGGCTTGAACCAGCCTGTGGCCACAGGCCGACTGGTCAGCGATGCACCGGGCGTGGCACGCATTGGCCGCATGGCCGTGGACCGCAGCGTGCGTGGTGGCCGCTGGGGCCGCATGGTTCTCGATAGCCTGGTCGCCTCTGCGCGTGACCGTGGCGACAAAGAAATCGTGCTGCACGCTCAGCGTCATGCCGAGAAGTTTTATCTGCGCGCAGGCTTTACGCCGGTGGGTGAGCCCTATGAAGAGGCGGGCATTCCCCATATCACCATGCGCCAAGTGCTTTGATACTTTGTTATTGATAGCTGTTTGCGTCTGCGGTGCAAGCGGTAGAGCCTGTTTCTACTCAAAATTGAGGTGAGCGATGAGCCGAGTTATGACAATCTTGTGCCTGATCGGAGTGGCCGCAGCGGCCTATGTCGCTTATCGCTACGGTGTGTTTTGAGGTCAAACTAAAAAAAGCGGCCCCATCAGTAAATGATGGGGCCGCTTTTTTGTGGGCTATTTCCCGGCTTGCCGCTTATTGCCGCTGGTTATTGCAGCTGGTCTTTCAGGGAGGTGATGGCCTTTTGTGCGCAGGCTTCATCCAGATGACCACCGGGGGCACCGGCTACGCCAATGGCGCCAATGGTCTCGTTGCCAATCTTGACGGGGACGCCGCCAGCCAGCACCAGAAAGCCCGGAATATTGGCCATGCCAGCTGCATCAGGGTTGGACTGAATGGCCTTGGCAATGCCACTGGTGGGGTTGCGCGACGAGGCCGAGGTAAAAGCTTTGGACGTTGCGGCCTGCGTGGTGTGGGGGCCAGCGGCATCGGCACGCACCAAGCTCAGCAGCACGCCAGAACGGTCGACCACGGCGGCGGTGACGTTATAGCCATCAGCAGTGCAGGCGGCCACGGTCTGCTGGGCCAGTTGCACGGCGGTAGCGCTGGCAATGCTGCGGGTGGATGCGGTGGCAGCCGTTGCAGCAGTCGCGCCAGCCATGGCGGCGGTGACGGTGAGGGCGCAGAGGGCGGTTTTGGCGGTGTTCAGCAGGCGTTGGTTCATGTCAAAGCTCCTTGAGGATCGGCTCAGATCAGAGGTGATCAAGCGATGAATGAACTTTAGGGATTGCCGCCCTGGCCGCCCATTCGCAAAGCAACGGATGGCTATCGGTAATCCTACGGAGTGCGATGGGGTTCAGGTTGCAGCCGTCAGCAGCAGCCGGGTCTGCTCGGCCACTGATCCTGTGCCCAGTTTTTCAGCCAGCTTGGCGCGGTGCGTATCTACCGTGCGTACTGAAATATCCAGTGCGGCGGCAATTTCTTTGCTGCCCAGCCCTTTGGTAATCAGCTCCAGCACCTCGCGCTCGCGCTCGGTCAGGCTGCGCAGGCTCTGGCGGGCTTCATTGCGTTCAGCCTGCTGGTTCAGGCGGGTTTGCGCAGATTCAATGGCCTGCAGCAGGGTCTGCTCTTCGATGGGTTTTGTCAGAAAATCGGTCACCCCGGCCTTGAAGGCGCGGCGGCAGGCGTGCAGGTCGCCGTGGCCGGTAATCACGATCGTGGGCCAGTCCACGCCCTGGGCCATCAACTGCTCGTGTAATTGCAGGCCGGACATCATGGGCATGCGCAGATCGGTAATCAGAATGCCGGGCTGGCTGCGGTCCAGATGAGCCAGGCAGTCGGCAGGCGACTCAAAGCAGGTGACGGGCAGCTCATAGGTCTGCAGCAACAAGTTCAGGGCTTCGCGCACCGAGGGGTCGTCATCGATCAAATAAATCATGGGTGTGCAGTGAGTTCGTCAGAAGCCAGCGGCAAATGCATGACAAAGCATGCACCGCGTGGGCTGTGAACATATTCCAGATTGCCGCCCATACGTTCCATCAGCGTGGCGCAAAGCGGCAGGCCCAGCCCCATGCCATCGGTCTTGGTGGTGAAGAAGGGCTCAAACATGCGCTGGGCGGTGGCCGCATCCACGCCGGGGCCGTTGTCCTGCACGATTAGCAGAGCCTGCTTGGCATCTATGCGCAGCGTGATTTCAACGTGGGCATCGGGTGTGGCGGCATGGCTTAGCGCATCCAGTGCGTTGCGCACCAGATTGTTCAGCACTTGCTCCAGTGATACCGGATCGGCCCAGACCCAGCAGGGCTGCATCGGTGCCTGCCAGCGCAGTGCAATACCGGCTTGGCGGGTCGGGCCATCAAGCAGCAGCAGGGCCTGGTTGACGGCCTGAGGCAAATCCAGCCGTTGGGGCTGACTGGGCGCGTTGCTGATATAGCCGCGCATGCGCTCCAGAATGGCGCCGGCGCGCCTTGCCTCGCGCACATTGGCCTGCAGGGCGGTGACCAGCAGCTCGGGCTTGCCCAGCTCATGGGCGCGCAGGGCGGCTTGGCTCTGGCTTAGCAAGGCCGTGACGGGCTGGGCCAGTTCATGGGCAATGCCAGATGCCATTTCGCCCATGCCGTTGACACGTGATGCATGGGCCAGTTGTGCCTCATTCGCCAGCAACTGGGCGCGTTGCTGGTGGCGTCTGGCTTGCTGGCGGCTTTTCCAGATCAGGTTGGCCGCGCCCACCAAAAGCGTGCTGACCAGAACGCTGATCAGCACCATGCTCCAGCTCAGCAGGTTTTGGGGGCGGGTGAGCAGTTGCACTTCAAGCGGCTGGTCGTAACCGGCCAGTGTGAACTGGCCAAAGACCCGCGCTTGCTGCAGTGGGGGAGGGGGATCCAGCAGTGTGTGACCATTGAGGCTGATGCGCAGGCCGCTGTTGGCGGGCAGGGTATGTTCATCCAGCAAGTGGGCGGAATGGATGCGAACGCATAGCCAGTCTGCGGGAGATGCTACTTTTTTGATGAACAGGTAGTCGCCCGTATGTTGTTCGTCGGGCAGGCTGGTGCTCGCGCGAGCCTGTAGCGGCGCAGCGGCTTGGGCCACGGCCGGAACCAGGCAACTGCCTGTGGCCGGGGTGACGAGCTGAATCTCCTGAATGCGTGGGTAGATGGTCTTGATGGACTGAGCGACCCGGCTCAGTGCAGAAGACTCTTCGGTGGCCTGCAGTGGTGCCACTGCCGTCAGCGCCGTCAGATGGGCTTTGTGCTGGGCTACCTTCTCCAGCATCTGGCGCTGCACAGTCTGAGCCAGCTGGAACTGTTCGCGCTGCTGCTGGGCGTGGGCCTGCCACCATTGCAGAGCCAGCATCAGTGCGCATAGCAAGGCCCAGGCCAGTGCCAGCAGCCAGCGACGGCGAGAGTCTGGTGACGTGATGCTCATGCGTAAAAGTGTAGTGGCAGCGGGAAAAAAAATGCCAAGGCTGGGCCTTGGCATGGTTTGGAGTTGGCTTAAACCTTAGATGTCTGCCAGCAACTCATAAGGCAGTGGCTGCACCTGCAGCGCCACGCCGTGGGCCACATCGGCGCTTTGGTCTTCTGCCAGCGCTGCATGAGCAAACAGGTCGTCCCGCGTGGACGATGCAATTTGCATGGAAACGATGGCAGCCCAGCCGCCTTCAGGCGCAGCGGCAGCCTGCACCACGGTGCCGGTGGCTTGCTCCAGGTCTTCGGCGGTGAAGACTTCCTGACCCACGCTCAGCGCCTTGTCGGCATGCACCAGATAGGCGCGGCGCTTGAGTGTGCCGCGGAACTGGCTGCGGGCCACAATTTCCTGGCCGGGGTAGCAGCCTTTTTTGAAGTTGACGCCGCCCAGCGATTCGTAATTGAGCATCTGGGGCACAAAGGCATCGACCACAGGGGCGGACAGCGTGGCCACCACGCTTTGCACTTCAGACCACAGCCACAGGTCTTCGCTCAGCAGCTCGCCTGCTGGGGCCTGACCTGCTGGTGCCACCCACAGCGCACGCTGGTTGCCTGCGGCGGGGTAGAGTGCCAGCACATGGGCTTCGCCTTCGGCTTTGAGTGCCCAGGGGGCTGAGTCCATGCTCAGGTATTGCGCCGCCGCAGTGCCCGTCAGGCCATAAAGCGCAAAGTCTGACGTAGCGTCGCTGAGCTTGCACTGGGCGCGCAGCACAAACATGGACAGGCGCTTGAGCGTAGGAGCGAGCAGACTGCGGTCACAAATCAACACAATCTCATCGGCGCTGCGCTTGAAGCCAATGAAACTGGCCAGCATGCGGCCCTTGGCGGTGCAAAAAGCGGCAAGCCGGGCCTGATCCTGTTTGAGCAGCACGAAGTCATTGCTCAACTGGCCGTGCAGAAAGCTGGCTGCATCAGCGCCAACGGCGCGGATCACACCAAGATGGGAAATGGGGGTAATGCCGTTCATGGGCAGCGTCTTTGGCTGGGTCATGGCTGAATTATGATCGTCGCTCTGCGTCTTTATGGATTGAGCCTGTGCGTGCCCTTATTCGTGCACTGATATTGTTGTTGTTTTTGGCCGCCCTGGCTGCGGGCGGAGCGTGGTGGTGGCTGAACCAGCCACTGAACTTGACAGCGCCCAATCTGGAGCTGGAGATCGAGCTCGGCACCACTCCGCGTGGCGTGGCTCAGAACGTGGTCAAGGCCGGTGTGCAGACCGATGCGCGCTTGCTGTATGCGTGGTTTCGTCTCTCGGGCAAGGATAGAGCCATCAAGGCTGGTAACTATGAGCTGAGCACCGGCCTCACGCCTTATGAGCTGCTGCAAAAGCTGGCGCGCGGTGAAGAAAGCCTGCGTGCGTTGACCATTGTTGAGGGCTGGAACTGGCGCCAGGTGCGCGCTGCGCTGGCTCGTGAAGAATTCCTCAAACAAGATAGCGCCGGCCTCAGCGATGAAGCGGTGATGACAGCGCTTGGCCGTGTGGGCGTGATGCCTGAGGGCCGCTTCTTCCCTGATACCTATACCTACGCCAAGGGCAGCTCTGATATGGCGGTGCTACGCCGCGCAATGCATTCTATGGATAGACGCTTGGCCGATGCTTGGGCCATGCGCGCGGCCAATACGCCGCTCAAGTCTGCCGATGAAGCGCTGACTCTGGCCAGCATCGTAGAAAAAGAAACCGGCCGCGCAGCCGATCGTGCGCTGATTGCCGGCGTTTTCGCCAACCGCCTGCGCATAGGCATGCGCCTGCAGACCGACCCCACGGTCATCTATGGCGTGGGCGCGAGCTTTGACGGCAATCTGCGCAAGCGTGACTTGCAGATAGATACGCCGTGGAACACCTATACCCGCGCTGGCCTGCCCATCACGCCCATTGCCATGCCCGGCAAGGCAGCGCTGATGGCGGCGGTGCAGCCCGACCAGACCAAGGCCTTGTACTTTGTGGCCAAGGGCGACGGCACCAGCCACTTCAGCGCATCGCTGGACGAGCACAATAGGGCCGTCAACCGCTACCAGCGTGGTCAGTAATCTTTGAAGATAGCAGGTTTGTGATGCCTGCGTCTCGTTTGAATCAACAAGCTGGCGCTACCATGAGGTGCGCTAGAGGAAATATCTGTGAGTACAGCTTCACCCAAGGGTCTGTTCATCAGTTTTGAAGGCATTGACGGTGCGGGTAAGTCCTCGCACATCGCCGGTCTGGCGCAAGCCTTTCGTGATCAGGGCCGTGTGGTCACTTTGACGCGTGAGCCCGGAGGCACGCCGCTGGCTGAAAAGCTGCGCGCCCTGATGCTGCATGACGCCATGGACCCGCTGACCGAGGCGCTGATTGCCTTTGCAGCGCGCCGCGATCATTTGGTACAGGTCATCGAGCCCGCGCTGGCGCGTGACGAAGTGGTCATCAGCGACCGTTTTACGGATGCCACCTTTGCTTATCAGGGCGCAGGCCGGGGTTTTGACTGGAGTCAGCTATCAGTTCTGGAGCGCATGGCGCAGACTGGTACTGCGCTTCAGGCCGGTTTGGCATCAAACTTCATGCGCGAGCCTGATATGACACTGTGGTTTGACCTGCCTGCCGAAGTGGCAGCTGTGAGGCTGGCGACAGCCCGTGTGCCCGATCGTTTTGAAGCCCAGCCCGGCGAGTTTTTTGCCCGTGTAGCCCAAGGCTATGCCCAGCGCGCCGAAGCAGCGCCGCAGCGCTTTGTGCGCGTAGATGCCAACACCAGCCGTGAAGCGGTGTGGGAGCAGATCGCACAGGCCGTGGTGGGCAAAGGCTGGCTGAGCAGCGCGGCGGAAAGCAAGGCATGAGCAAGCCGATTGTCGAGTCTGGCACTGAAGCTCCGTGGATTGCCGTGCAGCGCAGCCAGTTGCTGGCCCAGCGCGGCCACGCTTGGTTGCTGCAGGGACCATCCGGCCTGGGGCAGTACGCACTGGGCTTGTCTTTGGTGCGCGCCTGGTTGTGCGAACAGCCTTCGGCGCAAGGCGCTTGTGGTCAATGTGCCAGCTGTCACGCCATTGACGTGCGTGCCCATGCAGATTTGTGCGTGCTCATGCCCGAGGTGCAGATGATGGAGCTGGGCTGGCCGCTGTCTGAAAAAGCGCAGGCCGATATTGACGACAAAAAGCGCAAGCCCAGCAAAGAAATCCGCGTGGATGCCATGCGCGATGCTGTGGAGTTCTGCCAGCGCACCAGCGCGCGCGGTCGTGGCAAGGCGGTGCTGGTCTACCCGGCCGAGCAGATGAATGCCATCACGGCCAATGCCTTGCTCAAGACGCTGGAGGAGCCACCAGGCGATGCCCGATTTGTGCTGGCCAGCGAAGCATCGCACCTGCTGCTACCCACTATTCGCAGCCGCTGCCTGGCCCACACCATGACTTGGCCTGCCGTGCCAGAAGCTGCGCAATGGCTGCAGTCGCAAGGCATGAGTGAAGCCGATGCCGCTGCTGCACTGCAAGCTGCGGGCGGCCGCCCCGGCGATGCCCTTCGCATGGCGGGTGATGCAGGCCGTGCTGCAGCCTGGGCGCAGTTGCCGCGCCAGCTGGCCAAGGGCGATGTGGCGGCACTGGCTGTCTTTGGCCCTGTGGATGCGGTGGAAGCGCTGCAAAAAATCTGCCATGACCTGATGGCGCTGGCTGGCGGAGCTACCCCCCGTTACTTCTCACCAGGGGATTTGCCGGGCAAGCCCTTGTCCATGATGATGCTGACCGAATGGTCGCGTGAGCTGGTGCAGGCTGCGCGCACGGCCGATCACCCCTTTAATGCCGGGCTGATGATGGAGGCGTTGGCCTCCCGGGCACGCAATGTATTGACCTCAGGCAAATCGGCCAGAGCCGCACGCTGAGTCATAGCCTCCGGGTTTGGTGAATGTTTTGCAGGGTGTTACTCTATAAAGTGCTGCCGCTCGGCCGTTTCAAGAATTTTGTAATCCCACTATGAACGCAACTACCGCCCCCCGTCCCAGCGTAATGCAGCTGGCGATCAAGGAGAAGGCCGCTCTCTATGCGGCCTATATTCCTTTGTTCGTCGAGGGGGGGATTTTTGTACCCACACAGCGAGACTATCGTCTGGGCGATGATGTCTATGTGCTGCTCACGCTGCCTGAAGACCCGCAGCGCTACCCCGTAGCCGGGCGCGTAGCCTGGGTTACGCCCGAGCGAGCCTCTGGCAACCGCACTCAGGGCATCGGTCTTCAGTTTCCCAAAGACGCCAAGTCTGCTGAGCTCAAAGCCAAGATTGAGCAAATTCTCGGTACCTCACTGGGTTCTGAAAAACCGACGCAAACTCTGTAACTACCTCGCGTAGCCTTCAAACTGATGCTGCCCAAGTTAGGGTAGCCAAAGCAAAAGCCGCCTGGCGATGCTTCCGTTTCCCTCCCGCGAAGTGAGAGAAGGGCGCGGTTCCGCAACTCAGCGGCTGAGATTTTCTATGTTTACCGATTCGCATTGCCACCTGAACTATCCTGATCTGAGCGCCAATCTCGCGCAAATTCGCGAGGCGATGGCCGCTGCCAAGGTCACGCGTGCGCTGTGCATCTGCACGACGATGGAAGAGTTTCCGGATGTGCACCAGTTGGCGCTGGACTATGACAATTTCTGGGCCACGGTGGGCGTGCACCCCGATACTGAAGACATGACTGAGCCCAGTGTGCAGGATCTGGTCGATCGCGCCGCGCTACCCCGTGTGGTGGCGATTGGCGAGACCGGTCTTGATTACTACGGTATGGAAGACCGCAAGGGCGGCCGCACGATTGCCGACCTGGAGTGGCAGCGCGAGCGTTTTCGCACCCATATCCGTGCGGCGCAGATTACGCAAAAACCGCTGGTCATTCACACCCGCAGCAGCTCTGCGGACACGCTGGCCATTTTGCGCGAGTGCGGTGAGGCTGATAGCGCAACGCAGGCAGGCGGCGTCTTTCACTGCTTTACCGAGACCGCCGAAGTGGCGCGTGCCGGGCTGGATATGGGGTACTACATCTCCCTGTCGGGCATCGTGACCTTTAAAAATGCGCAGCATCTACGCGATGTGGCTGCTTTTGTACCGCTGGATCGGTTGCTGATCGAAACCGATAGCCCCTACCTCGCGCCCATGCCTTACCGTGGCAAGACGAATAATCCTTCCTACGTACCGTTTGTGGCCAAGCAAATTGCCGAGGTGCGCGGTATTTCCGTGGAAGAGGTGGCCGAGGCCACGAGTGTCAACTTTGATCGCCTGTTCAAGGGCGTGACCCAGCCCTAAGCCATCCGTGAATTCTGGAGCCACTGCATGAATCTGTTCGCAGCCCCAACCATCACTACCGCATCGCCATTGAACCGTCGCCACAGCTTGCGCTGGCTGGGCGCGGCCGTTGCGGGGGCTGCCGGTCTGCCAAGCATGGGCTGGGCCAGCGATTTTGAGGACTATTCGCGGGCGCTGGTCAGTGATAACTCCAGCACCATGGTTAACCTTATTTTTCGCGGCTTTGATGCCAATACGCTGGACTCGCGTGGGCGTCCCGGCTTGGTGGCGGCTTTGCACCAGGACTCGCTCAAGGTGTTTGATGTGCTGCTCAAAGCGCCCAAGATTAATGTGAATCTGGCCTCTCGCCAAAATGAGACCCCCCTGATGATGGCCTGCCTCAAAGGCCATCTCAAGCTGGTCAAAGAACTCATCAAGCGCGGCGCGGATGTGAACCGCGAAGGCTGGACGCCGCTGCACTACGCGGCATCGGCCGATACGCCGCAGACGCTGGACATCATCAAGCTGCTGCTGGAAGAAAACGCTTATATCGACGCCGCATCGCCCAACGGAACCACGCCGCTGATGATGGCGGCCCAGTACAGCAGCGAGGCCGTGGTCAAGCTGCTGCTGGAGGAGGGGGCGGACATCACACTGCGTAATCAGCGCAACTTGACGGCGGCAGACTTTGCCAAACTGGTAGATCGCCAGTACATGGCAGATCTCCTTGGCAAAGCTCTGAAGCAAGAGCGACGCACGCAGCCTTCACGCGGCACTTGGTAACGGCTACCCCTGAGCGGCGCGTTGTCGTTTCCCCTAGGGGACGCACCCTCGCTGTGCGGCGGCGTCTCCTTGGTGTCCCTGTGATTGCTACGGATAGATTGCGAGCGATGATCGTAAAAATACAAAGGGCTACAAGGTTTTTTGCCTTGTAGCCCTTTATTTATCAGCGATAGATGCTATTAAATTTGCGCCTCGCCGGGTGTGGCGGTGCTGCGCACTTGCGTATGCAGGCGTGCGTACAGGCCGCCCAGTGCAATCAGCTCGGCATGCGTGCCTTGCTCTGCAATCTGGCCGCGTTCCATCACCACCACACGGTTGGCATGCTCGATGGTGGACAGGCGGTGTGCTATCACCAGTGTGGTGCGGCCCTGCATCAGGCGGTTCAGGGCTTCTTGCACCAGACGCTCGGATTCGTTGTCCAGAGCCGAAGTCGCTTCGTCCAGAATCAGAATCGGCGCGTTCTTGTACAACGCGCGGGCAATGGCCAGGCGCTGGCGCTGGCCGCCAGACAGCTGGCTGGCGTTGTGGCCGACCAAGGTGTGCAGGCTTTGCGGCAGGCTGCGTACAAAGTCGCCCAAGTTTGCCGCTTCAAGCGCAGACCAGACGCGGGCTTCATCCACCTCGGTGCCCAGTGCGACGTTGGCTGCCACGCTGTCGTTGAGCATGACAACATCCTGGCTGACCATGGCGAACTGCTGGCGCAGCGCGTTCAAATCCCAATCGCTCAGTGGCACGCCATCCAGCGTGATCTGGCCGCTGGTGGGCGAGAAAAAGCGCGGCAGCAAGTTGACCAGCGTGGTCTTGCCCGCACCTGATGGGCCAACCAGGGCCACGACTTCGCCAGCCTTTACATTCAGGTTCAGATGAGACAGTGCCGGGGCCTTGTCTGGTCCAAACTGCACGGTCACATCGCTCAACTGCAGCGTGCCAGTGACGGGGGCCGTGGGCTTGAAAGTGCCACTTTGCTCATCGCTGGAGCCTTCCAGCAGGGACAGGCCTCGCTCCAGCGCTGCCACGCCGCGCGTGATGGGGTTGGCCACATCGGCAATACGGCGAATGGGGGCAATCAGCATCAGCATTGCCGAGATAAAGGCTGCAAAGCCGCCCACGGTCACATCCTGCACGGTGGAGCCAGTGCTTGCGCCTTGACGGCTTTGCCACAGGGCAATGCAGAGGATGACGGACAGCGCAATCGCGGCCAGTACTTGCGTCAGCGGTGTCATGGCGGCAGAGGCAATCGTGGCCTTGGTGTTGAGGCCGCGCAGCTGGCTGCTCAGCGCGCCAAAGCGCGACTGCTGTGACTGCTGGGCACCATGCAGGCGCACCATGCGGTGGGCGAGCACGTTTTCTTCCACCACATAGGCCAGTTCGTCAGTCGCAGTCTGGCTGGACTTGGTGATGCGGTACAGGCGGCGTGAGAGCGTCTTCATGACCCAGGCCACGCCAGGAACCATGAAGGCCACAATCAGCGTGAGCTGCCAGTTCAGATAGATCAGATAGCCGAGCAGGGCAATGAGCGTAAAGCCGTCGCGCGAGATGCTCATCATGGCCTGCACCAGTTGTTGGGCACCGGTCTGCACCTCGTAGACCACGGTGTTGGACAGGGCCGAGGCCGACTGGCGCGAGAACAGGCTCATATCGGCGGCCAGCAGGCGCTCAAACAGTTTTTTGCGCAGGGCCAGCATTCCGTCGTTGGTGATGCGCGCCAGTGCGTACTGGCCGGCAAACTGCGCCAGACCGCGAATGACGAACAGGCCAATCAGGAATACGGGCACCATCCACAGATCAAGTGAACCCTGGGTGAAGCCGCTGTCGAGCAGGGGCTTGAGCAGGGCGGGCATGGCGGGCTCGGTCGCCGCACCGATCAGGGTTGCCAGAATGGCCAGACCCCAGGCCCAGCGCTGACCTGAAAAATAAGGCGTCAGCCGCTTCAGGCGCTGCATTAAGGGCAGGTCGGCTGGGTTGACGGTGGCAGGTTGAGCTGGCGATGATGCCTGCGTGGTCTTGTTGGCCTCGCTTGGCGGTGTGGGCGGTGTGGCTTGCATAAGCGCGTAATTTTAGGGCTTGCGCTTTCGGAGTTGGCGCTGACCCCGATAGATGAATTTCTAGATGAAGTTGTAACCAACTATGCCTGTTTGGATATAAAGCGCAAGCCTGCGGCAAAATCACAGAGGGTATTGCCAGAGTCTGTTGCAGTCTCTGGCATGCTCCCGATCTGATTATTTTGTGGCACTTGCGTTTGATCACCCTACTGAGTACGTTCTTACATCAGGAATCCGTCAGTGTGTGTAACATTCGAGCTTGTGTTTGTACCGGGCACTTCCGGAAATTTAGATGGCTGCCAATGATTATTGACCGACTTCCATCCCTGACAACCTGGGCTGCAGGGCCGCGCGCTTCTCGTAGAGCCATGCTGGCAACGCTGGCTGCGACACCTGCCATTCCTGCGTTGGCCCAGTTCAGGGTTGAGGTAACAGGCGTGGGCCTGACACAGTTGCCGATTGCAATTGCCCCATTCAAGGGAGAGGGCTCGGCCCCGCAGAAGATTTCCGCCATTATTCAGGCTGATCTGGAGCGCAGCGGCCAGTTCCGCGGCGTGGATGCCTCGGGCATGGCGCTTGATGAGACATCGCGCCCCGACGTGGCGCAGTGGCGCCAAAAGGGCGCAGACTCTCTGGCGACTGGGAGCGTGACCCGCCTGGCTGATGGTCGCTGGGATGTGCGCTTTCGCTTGTGGGATGTCGTTAAGAGCCAGGACCTGGGTGGTCAGGGTTTTGCGGTCACTACGGGCGATCTGCGCCTGGTTGCACACCGTATTGCCGACTACATCTACGAAAAGCTCACGGGCGAGAAAGGTATTTTCTCCACCCGTATCGCTTACGTCACCAAGTCTGGTGCGCACTACCGCCTGTGGATTGCTGATGCGGATGGTGAGAACTCCCAGTCCGCGCTCTCCAGCCCTGAGCCTATCATCTCGCCAGCATGGGCACCAAACGGCACTCAACTAGCCTATGTGTCGTTTGAGTCGCGCAAGCCTGTGGTCTATGTGCACGACGTGGCCAGCGGCCATCGCCGTCTGCTGGCCAACTTCCGTGGCTCCAATAGCGCGCCGGCATGGTCGCCTGATGGCAGCCGTCTGGCCGTGACGCTGAGTCGTGATGGTGGCTCTCAGCTTTATCTGCTCAGTGCGCAGGGCGGTGAGCCCCGTCGCCTGATGCAAAGCAGCGGTATTGATACCGAGCCTTGCTTCTCAAGTGATGGTCGCACCATCTATTTCGTCAGTGACCGTGGCGGTGCGCCGCAGGTTTACAAAGTTTCGTCCTCTGGCGGCAGCGCCGAGCGCGTGACTTTTACGGGCACCTACAACATCTCGCCCGCCATCAGCCCTGACGGCAAATGGCTGGCCTATGTCTCTCGCGTTGGCGGTGGCTTCAAGCTGCAGGTCATGGACCTGGCTACAGGCACTGTGAATTCCGTCACGGACACCATTGCGGATGAAAGTCCAAGCTTTGCTCCTAATAGTCGCCTGATTGTGTATGCCACCATCCAGGGCGGTCGTGAAGCTCTCATGACTACGACTCTGGACGGCAAGATCAAGGCGCGTCTGGCAGGGGCAGGTGGAGATATACGTGAGCCCGACTGGGGCCCGTTCCAAAAGCAGTGATCTGAAGTTTTCGTTCCCCTTATTTAGTGATGAAGTCCGTTGTGGACTATTCGGAGAAATCTCATGTTGACTATCAAACGTCTTTCTTTGGCTTTGGCCGTAACGGCTCTGGTCGCAGGTTGCAGCTCGGGTGTCAAGCTCGACGACAAGCCTGTGGACGGCTCGCTCACCAGCCAAGGCGCTGGTGCTAACGGCCAAGGCCAAAGCGGTGTATCCGGCGTGGACCTGACTGGTTCTGCAGCTTCCAAGGCCGGCCCTCAGGGCGTCAGCCGTATCGTGTACTTTGACTTTGACAGCTACTCTGTCAAGGCTGATGCACAGCCCCAGATTGAATCCCACGCCAAGTTCATCAAGGCCAACCCTGCTGCCAAGGTGCAGTTGGAAGGCCACACCGACGAACGCGGTGGCCGTGAATATAACCTGGCGCTGGGCCAAAAGCGTGCAGAAGCTGTGCGCCGCTCCCTGGGTCTGTTGGGTGTGAATGACTCTCAAATTGAAGCCGTGAGCTACGGCAAGGAAAAGCCTGCTGTGGAAGGCAACAACGAAAGCGCCTTTTCCCAAAACCGTCGCGTTGAAATTAACTACCGTTAATGATGAAGCAGGCTTTGTTGACTCTCCGTCACGCAACGCTGCCGCAACTGCTGGTGGCTGGCCTGCTGGCCAGCTCTGCCATCAGCGCGCAGGCAGCTTTATTTGGTGATGACGAGGCGCGCCGCGCCATCATCGAGTTGCGCCAGCGCGCCGACAGCCTGCAGCAATCGCAGGAGCAGACTCGCCGTAGTCTGCTTGATCTGCAGTCGCAGATCGAAGCGCTCAAGGCTGACCAAGCCAAGCTGCGTGGTCAGAACGAGCAGCTGATGCGAGATTCATCCGAGCTGCAACGCGGACAAAAGGAACTGGCCAAGGGCTTTGATGAGCGCCTGCGCCAGTTCGAGCCTATCAGCGTGAATGTCGATGGCATGGAGTTCACTGCGGACCGCAGCGAGCAGCAAGACTTTGAGCAGGCTCTGGGCTTGTTTCGTTCGGGCAAGTTCTCCGAAGCGGGTCAGGCTTTTGCAGCCTTCTTGCGCCAGTGGCCCAAGAGTGGCTATACGTCTTCTGTGCGCTTCTGGCTGGGTAACTCGCAGTACGCTACGCGCGACTACAAGAACGCCATTGCCAACTTTCGCTCAGTCTTGACCAATGCGCCCATGCATGTGCGTGCGCCGGAGGCAGCTCTGTCCATCGCCAACTGCCAGGTTGAGTTGAAAGACACCAAGGCAGCGCGTAAGACGCTTGAAGATCTGTTGCAGGCCTATCCGAACTCGGAAGCTGCAGGGATAGCCAAGACCAAGCTGGCGACGCTCAAGTGATGGCCGATCATTCGCAGTCTCAAGCGGAAACAGCGCCTCAGTCCGGCGCTGTTTTTTTAACGGACGACGTAGATCAGCAGCGCCGCTTTGGCGGGCTAGAGCGTTTGTACGGCGTCAAGGGTGCAGCCCACATTCGTGCAGCCCACGTGGTAGTGGTCGGTATTGGTGGCGTAGGTTCGTGGACGGCTGAAGCGCTTGCGCGCAGCGGTGTGGGTCGTTTGACTCTGATTGATATGGATCATGTGGCTGAATCCAATATCAACCGCCAGATTCATGCGCTGACCAATACTGTGGGGCAGGCCAAGATCGAGGCCATGCGCGATCGCATTGCTTTGATCAATCCTGCTTGTCAGGTGGTTTGCATTGATGATTTTGTGGAGCCCGAGAACTGGCTGCAGTTGCTGCCCGCAGATGCGGATGCCGTGATTGATGCCTGTGATCAAGTCAAAGCAAAGACTGAGATGGCAGCCCATGCCCGCAAGATCAAGCAATGCTTTATTGCTGTGGGTGCGGCGGGCGGCAAGCGACTTGCGCATTTGGTGGATATTGCTGACCTCAGTGCCACCACGCATGATCCGCTCCTCTCACAACTGCGTTATCGCTTGCGCAAGCAGCATGGCGCGCCTAAAGATGGCAAGCGTATGGGGGTGACCTGTGTGTTCAGCCGCGAAGCGGTTGCGCCGCCTGATGCCTCTTGCGCCATTGAGGGTGACGGTAGCTTGAACTGCCACGGCTATGGCTCGGTAGTGGCTGTGACCGCGACGTTCGGCCAGTGCGCAGCAGGCTGGGTTCTGGACCAATTAGCACGCAAATCCAATTAATTGGGTCACTTTCCTGAGAGACAGGAAAAGTAGATTACAATAACGTCATTCCACTGAATAAGCAAACATTGCTTTTGAGGTGCGGAGGGGTCTTTAGCTCAGCCGGTAGAGCAGCGGACTTTTAATCCGTTGGTCACGAGTTCGAATCTCGTAGGACCCACCAAGATCAGCAAGCCGCTACAGCTATTAAAGTTGTAGCGGCTTTTCTGTTTTATTCCCGCCGTGGGAATATTCATCACCCCAAAGAGTTTCGCTTTGCGATCTTTGAGCGGTCGTAGACCCGTGCAGTTGTTGCAGTACTGGCGTGCAATTCGGGTAGCGCTCCGTACTGCTCTTTGTGCTGTGTCGTGTAGTACGCCCGAAGATCATGGAATGTGAATCGGCGCTGAATTACACCTTCCTCCAGCGCATCAACCATAGCCCGCTGCCAACCAGAAGTGAAGCCCGATTCAGTCAGCGGATTGCCTTGCTGATTGATGAACACATGCAGTGAGGTTTCTGGGCGAGGCAAGCCAAGCAGGCGCACAGCCAAGTTGCGCATCGCAGGTCCCATGGTGATGCTCTCAGCCTTTTTGCTGCCGCCGTGTTGTTTCGCGCGCATCAGACGAATCACGTCGCCTTGCAAATCAATCTGCGGGGTTTGTAGTTCCAGAAATTCAGCGCGGCGCGAACCAGCGAGAGCGGCGAACTCAGCCATAAGGGCCAGCATACGCCTAGCGGGTCCACCACGAAACAACCAATCAAGGTAGGAGCGCAGCTCTTCGGGCTCTGGTGCTTCAGTTCGTGCTTTCTCTGAATTTTTCTTAACCTGCTTGCATGGGTTGCTATCAATTTCTCCACGCTCAATGGCGACATTCATGAGATTTGAGAGCAGAGCGATCTCCCGATTGCCACGCACGGGAGCCTCGGCGCGCTCGACTCGCAGATAACGCGCAATGTCGGTTGGGCGAATGACCCCGGCGGGCACGTCGCCCATCACCTCCAGCAGCTTGACGCTATAGGCTTGGTAGTCGCTCTTTGTGCGCTCTTTGAGTTCCGCCCATTTCGGGGTCTGCTGATAAAGGTCCCACAGTGCGCGCACAGTACCTTGGCTCGATGCTTGTGCATTGACTCCGAGGACTTGGCGCACAGCCTCGTCACGATCAGTGCCGAGGTTGATCGGTTTGCCACCCATTGGGTGATAGCGGTACGTTACCTTCCCATCTTTGCGAGGGCGAGCCTCCATTCTCGGCAGGAGGCCAAAGCCGGATGCTCGTTCGCGTCTGCGTCCCATTACTTTCTCCAGTTAAATCCACGTGACTGAGCTTCCGTGGCTTGCTTTTGCTTCAGGCGCTCCTCTGCCACTGCTCTTCCAACGATAGGCACGCCGTCTGGGCGGCGGCCGGCCACCGGGATACCAAGCACTTTCTCAATGAATCGCTTCTGTGCTGCGCGCTGGGTTAGCGGCGTGCACAGATCGTCAACCTCCTGAGGGGAGAGATAGAGACTCATATCCATCCAATCATTTGTAAAGCCTCTTGCGAGGTTGTTTGTTTTCTTGCGGAGTCGTAGCGAGGCGGTAGGCCTGCCAAAGTTGCAGCCCCTCCGGGCACCGCTCCTGCTTTCCAGGCGTTGCGCCCGCTGATATGCAATAGGGGCAGTTGAAGTGGTGATTGAGGTAAGCCTTGTCTTCTGGCAGGTCCACGGTGCTGGTGCTGGTCGCCATGAGATCTCCCAAAAAGCAGAACCCCGCTCAGTGGCGGGGCTCGGGGTTGTGCTGTTTTTGATTGTCTTCACGCGCGGCGCCATGTTTGAAATAGAACACCGCGTGCGTATGCGATGCGTGCCCATTGAGGCCAATCGCGTTGGGTGATGCGTGAAAGGTGTGCGTACTTGGCATGGCTACGCCCCAATGCTTCAAACCAGCGCTTTCCTGCCATTCGCTTAGACATGCTCGCCCCCTTGTTTCTGCTGAGCTGCCGGGGTGGTGGCAAGCGCGGCACGTACGGCAACAAGCGCTTTGGCTTCACTGGTCACACTGATGGCGTGGCCTGGACTTGCCTTCAGGATTCGTGCAATTGCGACTTCCAGCGCTGCTTCTGCTTCACGCAAGGCATCAATAGTTGGCACTGCCACTGCCACTGCCACTGCTGCGTGCGCTGCTTCACCCATGGCGAGAATTGCCTGTTGACTGTAGTGCGCAAGCGCCTCTGTCTTTGTGGGCGGCTCCTGGATCTGGTGCAGGCATTGGCGGGGTGGCGCAATGTTGGAGGTACCCACACCAGTAAACGCGTTCCAAGCAGCGACGATGCGCTCAACGATTTGCTGCTGGCCATGAAAAGGCAGGCTGCCTAGGGCAACAGCTGCATATAGCGTCTGACCATCTGGTAGCGCAACTTGCAGTGGAATCTCGATATTCAGCGGCGCGCTCGGATCGTCCGTGTAGGGCACTCCAAGTGTCATTGGCAACGTTTCAATAAGTGGCTGGCTTGCTTTGTTTTGCATATTGGCTCCCAGAATGAGAAAAGCCTGCGGCGGCGGGCTGGTGTGTTGGTTGTGTGGCGTCTGCAAAAGGTTTACGAAGCAGGAATCGTCGCTTTACACCGGTGCAATAAAACGGACTCTGCGGAACCAGCCACGCGTAAAGGAGATTCAAATGCCTTACATCGCAGATTTCTTTGGTTTACAACTGATAGCGCTTGCTGCCTTGTACGCTTGGTATAGGCTATCTATGCTCTGAGTCGGCCTTTTGAGAGGGGCGCTGTGCTCCAGAAAGCAAAAAGCCCGCTCAGTGGCGGGCATGATGGAAGATTAAACGGAAGCCGCACAGGTTCACTGACTATCCGCTGGCGTTCTGAACTCTTGCCATGGCGTATTGCATTGCTGAGCTTCGGGGTAATAGCCCTGTGGGTTGTCGCAGTAATACGAAAAGTTCGGTTGAGGCACTGGGCCGGTTACGCCCGAGTCGTAGATTGGCACCGCGTACGTAATGGGGGACACCACCAGCGGATATGGATATACCGGCGCAGCATAGAAATACCCTAAGCCTCCGGTAGCCCACCACCAACCGCAGCGCCCGCCCCAGCAAGTCTGGCTCCAGCGGCCACCGCTCCAGCGTGCAAAGTCTGGTCGGCTGAAGCCGTGAACGTCGTTACCCGGCCGGTATGCCCATCGGCCAGAATCCATACGATGGTCTCCCCTGCCAAGGGCTGCTCCGCCGCCAAAATGACCACCGTAGGCCGCACCACCATGGGAGAAGCCACCTTCATGACCGCCATGGCCGCCATGTTGCGCAAGGGCCGGACCCGAGCCGGCCAGGAGAAGTGCGCCAGCGAGCAGCCAGCGTGAAGAAGATACAGACATGTTCGCGCTCCTCGTCCACCGAATCGCGCTCTCCAACGCAGCGAAGAACGCTCCATCGATGTCATTCACGATACGCCGAAACTGTAAAGAGGGCATTGCCGCTGTGTAAATTTGCGCAGCTGGCATTCATGTCTATCTTGGTAAGCATAGGGCTCCAGAAAGCAAAAGCCCGCTCAGTGGCGGGCCGTAAGGGGTAAGGTGAAAACCTCGCTACGAGGGATTCATATAGCGCTGAGGCATATCAGGCTGCAACTGCATCTGGCTGGCGGGGGCTGTCAATGAAGATGTCTGGATAGGTCACTCCAGATACATGCACTCGATCACGGCCAGCATTTTTCGCTTGGTAAAGGAGTTGATCGGCTTCTTTTATGGCTTGTTCCAGCTGGAGAGGGTTGGTGACCGGTGAAATCCCAAAGCTCATAGTCAGTTTTGGACCGGATGGAAGAACTGTATTATTTGAGCCGAGGTCACGCTGGATTCGCAGGGCAATTAGTTCTGCATCTCGCAGAGTTGTGTCGATCAATAAAAGCACAAATTCTTCACCGCCAAACCGTGCGACCAAATCGTGCTCTCGGACATTCTTTTGAAGAGTCGCCGAAGCAAGTTGTAGCACCTGATCGCCACGCTCGTGGCCCCAAGTGTCGTTAATGCGTTTGAAGTGATCCATATCACAGCTCAGAACTGAAATTGGATAAAGCCGTCTGTCAGCAAGACGCTTCTGGGCATGTTCTTGAAAAGCTCGGCGGTTCAGAATTTTTGTCAATGCATCATGATCGCGTTCTTCGCGCAGCTTGCAGATGATTTCATTGATTGCAATGAAGATCATCACCACTGTAAAAAGGATTGAGAAGCTCAGAACGCTCATTAGCGTCAAGAGCCAATACGGCGACTTTGGAAGCGACCTAAGATCCGTGTATCCGAGTAGCCATATCAAAACGGGGCGAGTGAAGGTATAGGCCGTGAAGATGATGCTTAGCCATAGCAGCGACCTATCAAGCCAATCAAATGAGGTTTTCTTTGCTCTGACCTTTAAGATCGGGAGCAGCAAGACTAGGCCAGAGCCAATGCTAAAAGAGCTTACTCGTGCCCAAACGTTTTGTTCGATACTGCTGAAGTAATGTAGGTTAGCTAGCGTGACGATGGCAATAATTAATGCTGCATTCCGTTGGGCTGATACCTTCCATCTTTCAGCCCAGCTGTTTGCAAGACACCATGCTCCAAGCAAGTAGAAACAGCCAATGACTAGAGCGTAGTGATTGAGGACTTCCAGGGGGAATATGCTTTGTGCTCCGAGTGAAAGTGCAGTCAGTGAATATGCGCATGATTGCCATAGCAAAAAACTCTGAGAACGTTGAATCAACCAAGCAAGGATCAACACTGACGCCAGAGCTAGCATTGCCAGCGACGGCATGAGAATCAAGTAGTCACTGTTCGCGAACATCTGGCTGAGACCTCCTCGATTAAAAACCGAAACTGAACAGTAATACTTGTCACTCAACTGCAAGATGTTCAACTAACAGTCTCTATCAGTGAATCTTGCTGTGTTACGTGACAAGATGTCACGACGGGATGATCTTTGATCTTTGTAGTCCAGATTCGCATCTTCGGGGAGATGTGCTTTTGGATTTTCTCCCCCTGTCGCTTGTTGGATGTCATACAGCTATTTTCTTGATTTCGAGCAGCTGCACATCAAGCCAGCCTGTCTTGATAGCCAACTCCTTGCAGAGTAGGGCAGCCTCTTGAAGGGGGTACGGCTTGCTGCGCAAAGCGGTGCGCTTGGCTGTACGACGCCACGCGGATTCATCAAAAGGCTCCGGCGGTTTTCCGCCTGCCTTTTGTGCCATTTGGCGCAGCTGTTAATGGGCCGCCTTAGCCTCTTCCAGCTTTCCGGGTGGGATGCCCGAAACGCGCCAACCCTTGTGCACCGAGACGGTGTCTCCTTTGGAGGCAAGGCGTTTTTGACGCTCAAGCTCCATTCCTTGGGCTCGCATGGCTGCCATTCGGGTCTGAGAGATAGGGTCGCCGTTGTGGTTCACGAAAGTCAGACTCATAGGAGCCTCCAAAGAAAAAGCCCGCGGCATGGCGGGCTGGTGGATTGAAGAGACAGTGGTTAGAACGGGTTTGCGCCTGGAGTTGTGTCAGTCGGCGCGGCCTTTGGGCCGGTAGTGCTGGCGCTGGCAGCCAGTGATGCGGGCAGGGTGCTCAGGCCGGTGCGACCTTCGCCGCCCAGGTCTTCGATCAGATCAGGAATCAGGCGCGACAGCTCGCCGGTGGCAATGGCCACATCGGTATCAAAGCCGCCATCGTCCTCGCTGTTGCCATCCATGACTGCATCCAGCAGTGCAATCTTTTTGATCTGCAGGCCTTCGGTCAGCACAAAGCTCACGCGGTCATCCCAGGTCATGGCCAGCTTGGTGGGCATCTTGCCGTGCTCGATGTGCTGGCGCACCTCGTCAATATCCAGCGGGTGGCGTGCGTAGCGCACCACAGCCTTGGATTCGTCGACAGCCTTCAGTTCAGTCTCGCGGTCAGCAGTGAAGCTGGCAGGCGGCTCCTGGGTCATCAGCCAGTGCGCCATGGCAGCCTGCGGGCTGGTCTGGGTATCCAGCAGGGCCAGCGCGAAGCCGGGCAGACCTTCCACCAGCAGCGTTACTACTTCATCGGCACGGCCTTGCGCACTGGTATCGAGCACCAGCGTACGCGCCTGCGGGTCAATCCATACCCACATGGCACCTTGCTTGGTAAAGGCCATGGGCAGTAAATCCAGCCTCGCCTCGTCCTTCAGGTCTTTTTTCTCTTTCTTGCCGGGCTTGCGCCCCTCGGCCTTCTCGATGGCATCAGCCTTTTCGTTAACCCTGCGGTTGAGCACGCTGGCAGGCAGCATCTTGGCCTCGGTCATGAAGCGCATTACCCATTGGCCGGCCACCGATTCGACCAGCGGGCCATGCTGCTCACCGCGCGGCGGCATCCAGCCGACCGAGCGTTCCTGCGTCGCGCCGCACTCGGCAAACACTGTCTTTTGCAGCGCATCTTCCAGCACCTGCAGATCGCCCTGCCAGCTTTCGGCAATGCGATAAACAATCATGTTCTTGAACATTGGAGCTCCAGAAAAAGCAAAGCCCGCTTGAAAGCGGGAGGGCATGGCTTGAATAGCTATTGGCATATGGCACATCAACCTACAGCGGCTGGTGTTCAGCAGGAATAGCCTGAGATCTCCACGTTTTGAAGGAGCCACTTATGAAATCGCTACTTTTGATTGCGGTAGTAGTCAGTACGTTGACTGGCTGCTCGATGATGCCGAGTCGTGATTCGGGGTCGATGTCATCACAAGGTTCCAGTCAGTCAATGGGCTCTATGAGCATGGGCGGCGGCATGATGTATGGGCGCAATATGCAGACCTGGAATGGTGGAGACGGTCCATACTTTGTTCGCGGCAACATGTAGTGGGAGCCGAGGCTGTGCAGTTATCACTCTGGCTTTTGTTTCAAGCACTGCACGGTCTTTTTATCCAGCCACTCGGCGTGCATGCCAGGGCAGGCAAAGGCATCGCGGGCGGCCATACGGATTGCGCCGGCGGGCGCAGGTGGCTCAGCGGGTTCCTCATCGGCCTGCGCTGGGGGAGTGACCCAAAGTAGGAGTAGCGTCACAGAGAGGATCGCCAGAGCGATTGCGTAAAGGGCTTTAGTCATCGTTGTCGTCCTCATCTTCATGGCCTTGCACGCCAGATTGGTGAATGAGCAGGGAGCGATAGCCGGGGCTGTCTCCGGCCTTGGATAAATCAATGCGGTGGACAGTCCCGCCGCGCCATGCACGGCTTTCGGTGAAGTTAGGCAGGCCTGGCAGGTGCTCAATTCCTGTGATGGGTTCTATGGATGTGCGCAGGGTGATGCCGCTCTCTGTCGCCAAGCGGTTCAAGGTGCGAGCAGAAATTCCGGTTGCTCTGCTCAGGGTGCGAGCGGTGGCTCGCGGCCCGAAGACCTTCACCAATTCATAAGCGTCTTGAAAGTGCATAAATTTGCCTCTAACGCTTATGAATAAAGCGCGAGTAGCTATAAAAGTTGATTGATGTTCAGAGGGGCCAAGCGCTTGGAGTCGAGGCCATCAGCAGCGCTGCCGCGCCGGTGAGGCCGAAGATGCCGACTGCGACAAGCGCCCACAGCAGGGCGGTCAGCAGCTTTGTTGCAGGGCCGACGCGATGGGCAGGGTGGGGATGTGTGGCCACTTCACAGGCCTCCTTTTTCGCGCAGGCGCTGCACGAGGTCGTCGTCAATGGGCTGGTGCTCGGTGGTGAGCTGCATGGAATCTCCGATGGGCAAAGAAAAAGCCCGCTAGCGGTTGCTGCGGGCTTGAATAAGGAGCCGGTGCCCTTTCGGGGCATACCTGGGGAAGTAATAGAGAGGGAGGGAGGAGATTTCCCAGGCCCGGCTGAAAAAGGCGATGACTCAGCTTTCTTCTGCCCGATGAGGGTCAAGCAGAAAAAATGCGCACTTAGGTTAATAAAAGGTGCTGCGCCATCTGGTGTGACCACTTTCGCCATCGACGCGGAGGCCGCGCCGAAGTCCATGAATCGCCGCTTGCTCTGGCTAATTCCAAAGATCAAACGACCTCGCTAGAGTGGTCACGCCGGATGCCTGTGCGTCTGAACGCAAAGCGCAAAAAAGCCCGCGCAGTGGCGGGCTGAAAGTAGGAATAGGTTCGGAATATGCCGATCAAAGCTCCTACCTGGGTTCAACGCTGTGTCTTGAGCTCTGGAGTGTCAGGTTACAGGTATGGGTACCCGTAGTGACCGTAGACGCGGCGCCCGTAATCATCGTTGTAATCGGGCACTGTTCCACCTTCGTAGCGGGGAGCACTTTCTAATTGCTCTTTGGTCACTGAGACCACATATCCGCCTTGATTCGGGTTGTACTTGAGGCTATCCCACGGCAGGGGATAAAGGTCTGTGCCCATTCCCAGAAAGCCGCCGAACTCCATGACTGCATAACGCACCTTGCCTGTGATCTTGTCAATCATCAAGGAGTTAATGGAGCCAAGTTTTTCGCCTGCCGGATTGTAGACATTGGTCCCATCCACATCATTGGACGAGATGACAGTTGAATTGGTGTGCATTTTTACCCCTTAAGTCTGCGTAGTCAAAAAATCAGAACAAATACGGCTTTAAGCCGCACTTCGCACTTGGAGCGTTACTGATGAGAAGGTTTTTGCTGCTGCCCGGGCTGTTTTTGCTGGGCTGGATTTTGCTGTTGCTGCTGACCAGGTTGATTGGTTTGCTGCCCTGGCTGATTCTGGTTGGGGTTTTGCTGCTGCTGGCTGGGCTGCTGTTGATTGGCGTTTTGCTGATTGGGTTGCTGAGACATAGCGTTAGCTCCTTCAGTTGAAACGACAAGCCGAGATGACCTGCCTGTCTCTTAGGGTGGGCGTCATGACTGAGAAGCTATGTAGTCGAACACGGACAATACCTAATTTTGTTGTAAGCAAATGAGAGGAATATGTACTACCTACCTATAGGTATAGGAAGAAGTGGTTGCATTTGATTACCTGAGGTCACTCTTGGAAATGCTGTGTTTCTGGCTTCTTGCATCACACTCAAGGCGCTAGATCCAGGAAAATTTACAAATAAAGTAAATAACGCGAATTTTTCTCATAGACATAACGATAAGGGGGAGCTATGGAGACTTTCGAGCTTCGCATCAGCGCTTTGATCAAGCACTTGGAACGCTCTAAACCTTGCGCCGATTGGAAGTCGGCTCACGAATTAGTGAAGAGCAAGTGGATAGAGGTGTGCTCTGAAGTGGGAATGCCTCAAGGTTATTTGGAGGAGATTTCTCAGACTGAATTGGTGCCGGAGCCTGATTTAGATACCTCTCCCGCTGGTAACTTCCTTCTGAATGGAGAAGATGAGCCACTTGTCTGTACCTACATCCAAGCAAATGGAGGGATTGTCATTCAGAGGATGGAGGGGGCAAGCGCGATGGAAATTTTGATGAATTTGCCACCTGATCTGAGTCCTGCGACTCAACTGCAAAGTTGATGCATTTCAAGCACCAAACTGTGTAGGTGATCTGGTGCTAGCAACGCAAACCATAGCCCTGCACGAAAGGCTCTAGTTTGAGAGCTGGGCGATCTCTGGATGGCCCCGCTAAAGCCCTGCGGGGGAAGCACATGCATGCCGCATGCTGGCTACTCGCTCACATTTCACAATCTCCGGGCGCAAAAAAACCACCTCGTGGGTGGCTGGTAAAAGAAAACCGTACTCGTCGGGTCGTTGATCGCTGATCTGCTATTACTGCTTTCGCTGCTGCTGCTCTTCCCTGTTCTGCTTTTGGGGAACGAGAGGTAGGCCTTGCTGTTGTGGAGCTGGGAGCCCACCGTTGAAAAAGAACATCAGCTTCAAGGTGTCCCAAAAAGATGGTGTTGAAATAGGGATAGGGTTACCTGACAAATAGACCTCCGGTCTATGGTGGCGGATCAAGATTGATTGCCTGAATCCACGGTACTCTTATTTATGACCTTAAACGACGGTATCAGAAATAAACGTCTGCAGTGACTGTCGGAGCTGCAAACCGCAGCCCTGCGCGCAAGGCTCTGGTTTGTGCCCCTGATGTCGCTCAGGGGCTGGCGCTGCTTGCGCAGAGGGCGTTCTTGCTCTTGGCCTCCCTGTATGCCTCACCGCCGTATAGAACCCAGCGGATGGATTTCGCGTGGCCTTTCGATGTTCCTGTTGCCGATCCCAATCCGGGGGGCAGAGCAGTACTGACTAGAGCGACCGACGACCTTTTGTATCCCGCTACCGCCCGCGGTGCCCTGTGTTTACCCAGCCGTGCGGCTGCATGAACCGGTGCTAGCTCGATCACTTGGCACCCGTCGCAGCGGTTTTTTGCTGCTACGGAAGAAATGTAGCTTTGCTAAATTATTTGGTCAACAGCCTTGCTAAATAAATTTATGAATTTATCTTTAGCATTGCTTCTAAATGCATACCTGCAAGAGGTTGCAATAGCGCTTCCGAGGGATGCGGCAAAGGTTGCTCAACTTAATTTGTCGGAGTAGAAGCAAGGCAAGGAGGCATTGGCCATGACTTATCAACCGAAAGAGCCGCGCAAAGAGCAGGAGCCCAAGCCTGTCCCGATTGACCCACCGGTCGATGTGCCGCCAGCGGAGCTACCCGGTGACCCGGTCAATGCTCCGAATCTGTAGATGCAAAGCCCGTACTAGGCGAGCTGTCTCAGATTGCGGTCTGATGACCGAAGGAGGAGTATTCAGGTATCACGCACTTCAAGGAGAGCGGCGATGTCTACCCTCATGATGCAAATGGTTGGCCTGTGGATCGTGGCCGTGCTTGTGGCCTGGGTGATCAATGAGATCAGGGACGACTGGGCATAGCGGGTACAGTCAGCCCATGAACAAACTACTTGGAAGCGCTGGCGCGGCGCTCGCAACTATGGCTCTTGCTGGATGCGCTCAAGATTCGGTAAAACCAACTGACTCACCTGTGCTGGGCATGGCTAACCCTGCCTCTGTCTACTGCGTCAAGATTGGCGGGAAGCTGCGGATCGAGAAAACGCCCCAGGGTGAGCAGGGCATCTGTGTGCTACCCAATGGCACAGAGATGGATGAATGGACGCTTTTCCGCAGAGATCACTCAGAGCAGAAGTAGGCAGGCCTAAAAAAGCCCGCACGGAGCGGGCTTGACTTCGGCGCAGGCCTGGGCTGAAGGTCGTCGCAGCATTTTCTGCACCGAGATTTCCGTCGATTGTTAAAACACCATTGAATCCGGCCCAACTGACCCGGCCACTCGGCAGATGCACTCCACTTCCTCTTTGGGAATGGTCGTAGGGGCGTAGCCGTTGTTGATGCTCAGCAGCTGGATTTCATCTCCGCGAATCCAGTTGAGTTCCTTGAGTAGGCATTTGCCGTCATGAAGCTTCACCACCACATCGCGGCCTGGCTGGGCCTCAATGCTGGGTGTGACGACCACGAACTCACCGGCGCGGTAGCGTGGGTGCATGGAGTCGCCCCTGATGCGCAGGGCATAGGCATTTGGGTCGCCAGTCCAGTATTCGACCCACCCATCAGGCACCACGTCCTGAACCAGATAGCCATCATCCCCACCGCGCACGCTTCCTGTAATTGGCACTCTTCTTGATTTCTTTAGCTCTAGGGCGGGCTCGACGTTTGACTGAATCAAATTGGGTGTACCAGTGAGCTTTGGAACATCCTCAACCATCTTGGCTAAACGTGGGCTTATTTCTGCCAATGAGACTCCGAGGGCTTTGGCATAGATCAGGCCGGCTTCTAGGCCAATAGGGCGGTGGCCGCTTTGGTGTTGGGACAGCATCGAAGCTCCGCCAGGAACATTGTTGTCCTTGGCGAATTGCGCCTTGTTGTCCACGCTGGAGAGCAAGCGTTTGAGATTCGCTGCTTCTTCCTCTTGAGTCCATTCTTTCATGTTAGCAATGCTAATAGTCATTTTATTTAGCTTGGCTTTATTATTGTGTGTAGCTGTGCTAAATTACTTGCATGAAACATGCAGCATTAGCCAAGCGCGCAAGCGATGAGAACGGTGGACCTACTGCACTGGCGAGAAAAGTAGGTTGCAGCCCTTCATTTGTCTCCCAATGGATCAGCGGACTCCGTTGGGTACCCAAGGAGCATGCGCCAGCTGTTGAGAGGGTGTCGACGGTGACTCGTAAGCAGCTTTATCCCGAGGACTGGCATGTGATGTGGCCAGAAATCGCGACTCAAACTCAAGCCACCCAAGAGCTGGCGCAGCCATCCACCACCGCAAAGGAGGCTGGCAATGACTGACTCCACCAAACGCATCAAGCATCTTTCGCACCTGTCCAAAGCTCAGAACGCGGCGCTTGCTGCTGTTCTGGATGCGCTCAAGGGGCTGCCTCCCGAGGACGCGCAGGAGGTCCTGGATCACGCGATTGGCCACCTGGTCGGGGATGAGTCCACGCCGATGTTTTCCCGTGGCATTGCAGGCCCATTGGGCAAGGTGGACCATGAGCTGAAAACGAAGGTCGATGAAGTGACCTTCCATCGATTCCGTAGGAGCTGCGCACTTCTGCAGACGGACTCTTCCGCACGCCTTCGCGATGCCGTCTATGTGCTGGAGTGGGGCAAGTCGTACAAGCAGATGGTGATCGAAAAGGTGCGTCATGAAGATGAGCATAGCCAAGGGCTGCTGGAGCTGGTAGGCCACACTCGGGCCCCCGAATTCGGAGGTCGTGGCCAATGAGTGTGAATTCGACACTTTCACCGGCGGCCGCGCCGCTGACGATGAGCAGCCGTGACATTGCAGAGCTGACTGGTAAAGATCACCGCCATGTGCTGCGTGACCTAGATGTGTTGCGCGGCCAGCTTGGCGATATGTTTGCGGGGTCTGCCCAAACTTGGACACACCCCCAAAATAGCCAGCGCTACCCCGAGTACGTGCTGGACAGCCATGCCTATCTGGTTTATTGGGCCTTGCACAAGGCATTCAGTCAGCCTGATAGCGATGGGTTTGACCCGCAGCGCGCGGCCACGGCCGAGGCGACGTTTACCGGCTACTTCGGCGCGCGACCTGATGCCGATATGCGCCGCTCCACCCGCCACGATGAACCCCAGGTGAATATTGGCTATTTCTGATTTTTCAGAAATATGGTTCGGAATATGGAATAGGAAAAAAACCGCACCCATCTAGAGTTGGTGCGAATTCGATAATTTTTAAAAAATGAATTTGTACTTGCTTGAGTACATCTTTATTTATCTTGGAGAAAATTATGTCGTTGACTGCACAGGAAAAACAAACCTATGTGGATATCATTACGCTATCTGGGGTGCTGGCAGTATCCCGGATAACGTGGTTGGGAATATCACTGATGATGTTGTCAGTGTCATGGAGGACGTACTGAGCAGCATTCGTGATTGCTCCATGGCAATGATCGGCATTGATCTGGTGTTCTCGATCTTCTACAACAAAACCTTCGCAACCTGGCGTGAGCTTCTGAAAACCGCCACTGAAACCGTTGGGAAGTCCGGCAAGGACTGGCTTGACACGCTGCGCAACAGCTCTCGCTACAAGATCTGTGTGAACACTGCGGCAGCCGCCAATCGCACCCGCGTGCAGATGGCCTTGGCAGGTATCTAAAAATAGAGCTCCGTATGGGGCTTTATTTAAAAGTTGCCTTTTTCATGAAGTCTCTGAATCTCAGCATCCATACCACGTGGATTCAATTTGAGGGTGCTTGAGATTCTCTGAGTATTCTGGTTGAAAAATTTACAATACCCCTCTTTTTGTGCTTCTTCCAAGCGCGGCGTATTGAGGGTGACTTTTGATAAATTATCCTGATGTGCCTTGATGTAATAATCGGGAATTTTTTTATCTGCTCCCAAGGTTTTAATCAATGTTTCAATGTTTTCTTTGGTTTCTTGGCATATTGGAGGAAGCTGTGGGGCTGGTGCGCTGCATGCGGTGAGAGTCAGGAAAACTAAAGGGTAGAGCAGTAATTTCATAAAAAATATCTTCAAGAAACCTTGGTAATGAATCAATTCAGCCGCACACGGAAATATGCGCAGCTCATACCTTGCGTGAAGGATAACCATGTTCACACCCAAATCAACAGGCTACGAAGAGCGTGAGCGCGCGATGGCCATGAATGCTGCACCCGATTCCATCGTCGGCATGTTCAAGCCCGGTGAGTTCGTACTGCCGCCCGACACTGTGCATGCCATGGGCGGCAAGCAGGCGCTGCAGGGTGTGGTCGATGCCACCCACACACCGGTGAACGGCGGGTTTGGTCTGAGGCGGCGCCCGCCAGAGCCAACGGCCAAGCCGGCGTCCGGCCTGGGCTCGCATCGTGCAATGCTGGAGTCCGCTGACCCCGTGGAGGCTCCTCAACTAGGTCTCAGGCCCAAGGTGTTCTTCGCCAATGGCGGTGCGCCGGAGGATCAGATTCAGCAGTCCGGCGTGGCTGCGAAGGCGAGCGCGGCCCCAAGCCCCAGCAATACATTTCCGGGAAGCCGTCTGCCGGGTAACAGCGGATTCAGCAGCGCGCCACCCAGCGCGCCTACCGCTACGCCGAAGCCAGCGCCGGTGGGGATGACAGACACCCAGCGCACCGATGCCCTGGCTCAGATCCCGACAGGCGGCATCAAAGCACCCGCTCCCGATGGATCGCAGGATGCCTGGAGCAACACCGAAGCGGGACGAAACTTTGGCAATGCCGCGGCTGCGCTGCCCGGTCTCGGTGGCATGGGGCGTGTTGCCTCAACGGGGGGCGCAATCAGTCGAAGCATGAACGCGGCTTCGACGGCATCAAACAATGCTGGCCGCGCTGTGCTTGGTGCGAGTCTATTGGGTGGCACATCTCCTGCAGCAGCCACTTCAACTACCTCCGCCGCCCCTACGACACCAGCGGCTGGCGCTGGCCGTGGATCTATCAATCCGCCTCTGGTCAATCCTGGCGCTCCATCGCCAGCTGTTGCATCAACACCGGCTGTGCCAAGCAATCAATTGGTCGATGGCGTCTACAACCACGGGCGTGGTCAGTACAGCGATCAGGCCGGTGGCATGGGCTTCCCTGCCGGATTCACTGGCAAGCCTAATGCTCAAAACGATGCAGCTGCGGGCGCGCTGGCGCAGTCTGGCAGCTTCGGTCTACAGCGCCCTGCTGTAGCTCCTGCATCAGAAGCGCCAGCCCTGGGGTTGTATGTTGGGCGTGGTGCCGAAGCAGACAGCCAACCAGGGTGGTCGGGCTCGATCGGACAATCCTCAGGCAACGGCAATATGTGGAGCCGCACGCCTGAGCAGCAGCGCCGCGATGCAGAGACGCAGGCCAGCTCCATCCATCGCCAGACTGCAGCCAATGGCGCGGCAGCCTTGCGCGGTCTGGATGTACGAGAAATGGAGGCCATGCGCGGCACCAATGCCTTGCAGCAGGAGCAGATGCGCCAGGTTGGTGGATTGCAGCGCACGGCTATGACCGAGGCTGGCACGACGGGGCGCGCGGCTTTGGCCGAGTCTGGAGCCAGCTCGCGGGCATCTGGCCAATTGGGGCTAGGTTTGCGTCGATTGACGCTGGATCAGCAGCGCGCCAACAGTGATGAACGCCTGCGTGCGCCGCAGATCAAAGCTGCCGAGCGCCTTGGGCAACTGCAGGAGTCCTATATCAACGCCAAGACTCCCGAAGAGCAGGCCGCGATTGCGAGCCAGATGCGCGCTTACGCGGGCAAAGATGAAGCGGATTGGAAGGTGCAGGTCACGCCCGCGACCAAAAACGTGGATGGCTCCACGACTGCTGGGTCGGTCATCCGCTACAACAGCCGTAATGGTGATGTTCAGGATGTGAGTGGTGTTGGAGGCGGCTCTCAGTCGCTGCCACCCGGTATGACCAAGCAGGTTGGGACGGCTGGAGGTAAGCCGGTGTACGAGGATTCAAAGGGAAATCGCTTCGTGGGCTGACGACTACTTTTCCCCGTCAAGCTTTCCACTGAATGGGATGAGTTTGACGGGTTCGTCATACAGCTTCCTGCACGCGACCCCGATCAGGACTGCTGCGCGGTTGCTGCGAGTGTCACCGGCCTTCTTGGCCGTGCACTCCGCACCACTGTTAAAGCCAAGGAGGCCGCGACCTTGCCCTTGAATAATGGCCTCAATGCCGCCCGGATACTTGCCCAGGCACACCTGCATGTTGGCTTGGGCTGCTACATCGTTCTGCGTGCCGGGTAGTTTATCCAGCAGGCAGGTGGCGTAGTTGGCTGCCTGGGCCTGCGCGGCGACCAGCGCCAGCAGTGAGCCGCCCAGCAACACCCTTATCTTCTTTTGCATGTTCCCTCCGGTGAGGGAATGTAGCAGAGCTGTGTTTTCGAAAGGTAGCCCCGCTAGGGTTCGCGCCATACCTTCCAGTGAATCAGCATCCTGTCTATGAGAAAATTCAATTTCTGCTTATTCAGGATGCCTGTTACCAAGGTTTGGGGCTGGCAGTGCAAGACTGCAGCGCGGGCATTTATAGCCTTCACGTGGTTTGTTTTGCAGGATAGATATTTTCTGATCCTCAAAGCAATTTGTACACGCCCAATGTGGTGGTTTCGAGCTTTGGATTTGTGGCTTATAGACTTGAGCAAACGCCCCATACCCAAGGTTCTCAAGCTGGTAATCGCGGGCTGTCGCGGTCCAGTCTTTGAGCTTTTTGTTTTCTTCGGCAAGCATCTGCTTTTCTTTCAGGAGCGTCAGTTTCTCCTCCGCGCTGCTCGCATTCGCGAGAAGGGCTTGTGAAAGCTTCTCCTGGATGTCCGCTGTTGCATGCAAAAGAGCGCCATACTTTTCAAAGCCTCTGAGTTCCTGCAAGATGCCAGTGAGGCTCTGAGTGCTGCGGATTGCATCTGCGATTTCGTTGGCCATGATTAACCTAGCAGCCCAACTGCACCGCTAGCAACAGCTGTCAGCAAAGGGTGCTCTAGGAACTTCTTGAGTAGGCCTTTGGCCTCTTCCTTTTGCTCTGGAGTCGCTGTACTGGAGTCGATAACACGAGCTAGTTCCTGCACGCTGTGATTGACAGACTGCTTATTGTTATTGCCTACGATTACGTTGGATGAACCGCTGATCGTGATGTTTTGTTGAGGCACAAGATTAATCCTAAGGTTGGGTGAGCTGCCAGATTCCACGGTATCGATACCCAGTGCTGATATGTGGCAGTAGTGCATGGCTGTTTTACTACCCAGGTAATGGGTAGCCTTTGCATTCACCAGCCCGTGTTCATTGAGCTGCATAGCAATGCTGAGTATGTCGTCATCTGAAAACGGGAATGAGAAATTCCCGGAAGATGGCACAAAGTCCTCATCTCTTCTGTTTTCATAGAGCACGTTCAGTAGTTCGCCACGTAAGTCTGTATCTTTCATCTCGCCTCCTGTTACTAATGTATCAGTAGCTAGGTTCGGCTCTTCTGCACCCCTCTAGGGTTCGACCAACGCTCAGGGGTGAGGTGTCATTGGGGGATGACTCATTCACCTCTCAAGCCATTTCAAGGTGAGCTGGATAAACCAAGCTCCGCTGGCCAAAGCCTGAAGCCATTCACAGAAACCCTGGATGATGAGTCCTCTGGGCGCGGCTTGATTCGAGGGGCTGGCGACTTGGCAATTGCTTTGGGCTCAGGCATCACCCAAGGCGTCAAGATGCTCACGGATACAGCCGGTGCGGACAATGCCGCATCGCGCTTTTTGGGCAAGGCCACGGATGCGCAAACGGACTTGGTGTCGCCACAGCGTAAAGCCCAGAAGCAGGCCCGATCTGAAATCATCAAGGCGGCTGAAGAGTCTGGCAGCACTTGGGAAGAAGTGAAGGCCTATGTTGGCGGCTTTGCCGAAGCTCCAATTGATACCACGCTGAATGCTTTGGGCACTTCTGCACCCACGCTTGTGGCAGGTTTGCTTACTGGTGGTGGTGCGGTTCCTGCCATTGCCGCGCGCGCGGCTCAGGTGGGTCTGGGCGCGGCTCAGGGCGTAGGTGGCATCAAGGGGCAGATCCAGGAAAGCGTGAAGCAAAAGCATCTGGACGCTGGCGCGACCGAGGCGGATGCCAGCAAACGCGCCGATGAAGCCCAGGCCTACGCAGGGCCCAATGCAGGGAGTATTGCCTTGGGTGGTGCGCTGGGAGCTGTGGCTGGTGGCACTGGTGCTGAGAGCGCAGTCCGGCGACTGGCTGGCCGGCGCGTAGCTGCTGAAGCTGCTGAGAAGGCGGCCCCAGGTGTACTGCGTGCTACGGCAGCGGGCGTGGCCAAAGAGGCTCCGATGGAAATGCTGCAGGGCGGCCAGGAGCGGCATGCATCCAACACGGCCTTGCAGGGCGAAGGCTTTGATGTACCGACTTGGCAGGGCGTGGCCGGACAGGCTGCGCTGGAAGGCTTGGCCTCTGCCCCCATGGGCGGCGGCTTTGGTGCGTTGGAGGGGATGGCGCACAAGGGCGCGGCCCAGCGTCAGAGTGAGGGCGCCGCGGCTTTTGCTTCTGGTGAACCGCGAACGCCGCCGGAGTCGATCAAGAGCGTGGTCGCCAAGGCGCAGTGGGTGCGCGGCTGGAATGTTGCACAGGCTCAGGCGCAAGAGGCGGCGGCTGGGTTGACCCCGGCTACAGAGCTATCAGGCGTGCTGGCCGATCAGCCGGGCGCGGTCGACCGTGCATCGTGCAATGTTCCGCAATGGACTGGGCTGGATCGATTTTGTGTGGGGCAGCGAGGGCATCGTGAAAGCCAGCGGCCGCACGAAGGGCGCCATGGGGCTGTCACACATTCTGGAAGCGCGTCAGCGCAAGGATGGGCTGACGGAAGCTGAAGCAGTCCAGTTCATGGATGAGGTAGTCGTAGCCATTGCTGAAGGGCGTGAGTTCCAGAGAGCCGAATTGCCCCCCACAATTCGTGTTGGGGTAGAGCACCAAAACACGATTGTTTGGCTTACCAAGCGTGAAGGCAGCAATGCTTGGATAGTGACTGGGTATGAAAAAATCCCCAGTGACACAGCAGCGGGGAGAGCCACGACTGTGCCTACACATCAAGCCGCTTCGCTTACCCGCGACAGGATGGAGGGGACAAGCCCTATTCTGGACGAAAGTGCAAATGATGGCAATGTGATGTTCAGCCGCTCGCGTTTCATGGACCTCAAGGACAGTGCCCTGGATCAGCTGAGCCAGACCTTCACCCATGAGGGCAAGGTTTCGCTGTGGGACAAGTCTGTGGGCACCATGCGCCACCTGAGCGAGCGCGCGCCGGCCTTCAAGCCGGTTTACGAAGCAGCAAGCCAGAACATTGAAGATGTTTCCATGCTGGCCAACGATGCGGCTGATGCTGCGCCACGCCTGATTCCTCGTGTGGAAAGCCTGCGCGACATGCTGGGCAAGGATCGCAAAAAGCCGGTGTCTGCCGCAGATAACAAGGCCGTGGCCAAGCCCTTGTTTGAGGGGACGCTGACCTGGGCGCGCGACGAGAACGGCAAGCCTGCCCAGGTGGACGAGCTGCAAAAGCGTCATGCCAATCTGTCGGTGCACAACAAGGCCGCCATGCTGCTCAAGCACGGCAAGATCGATTCGGATGTGTTGGCCATGTGGCAAGGCCTGCCGCTGGCCCAGTTTGAAAAGTTGATTGACTCCCGATTTGAGAGCAAGATGCTCAAGGCGGGTATTGTCTGGAGCGATTCAGAGCTGCAATCCATGTTTGGAGCCAATGCCAACCAGATCAGCCTGTACCGCGAAGCACGCTCGGCCATTGATCGCTCCATCGACATGACGGCCCGCACCGACATGCTGCGCGTGGTGGGCGAGAAGTACGAGCCCATGCGCGACGCGGTGCTGGCGCAGCCTTCTGTGGAGGCCGCTGCCCAGCTGCTGCTGGATACGTTGGAGCAGGATGCCAAGGCGGACCCTGACTCGCGCGAGCGCCTGGCTGGCTATATGCAGCTGATCAGCCGCCGTCTGGACACGGCCGTGGATCTGCAAAAAGCGGGCTATGCGCCCCTGTCGCGCTTTGGCCGCTATACCGTGGATGTGGTGGATGCCAATGGCGAGCGCCAATACTTCGGCATGTATGAGAGCCAGCGGGAGTCCAATCTGGCCAAGATGCAGCTGGCGCAGGAATTCAAGGGCGCGACCATCACCACCGGCACCATGAGTGCAGAGGCCTACAAGCTGTTTGCGGGCGTGACGCCAGAGACGCTGGAGCAGTTCGGGGAAATGCTGGGCCTGAAATCCGAGGGCAATGAGGCCCAGGACAAGGCGTTTCAAGAGTTCCTGAAGCTGACCAAGAACAACCACAGCGCCATGAAACGCATGATCCATCGCCAGGGCATTGCGGGTTTCAGCCAGGATGTGGGCCGGGTCGTGGCCAACTTTGTGTACTCCAATGCACGTGCCGGGGCCATGGGCCTGAACGCGGGCAAGATGGACACTGCCATTGGCGCGATCCCCAAGGAGCAGGGCGAGCTCAAGGATCTGGCCATGGGTCTGCGCAGCTACATCCGCGACCCCCAGGAGGAAGGCCAGGCCGTGCGCGGCATGCTGTTTGCGCAGTACCTGGGTGGCTCACTCGCTTCGGCCTTTGTGAACATGACCCAACCGCGTATTCGGACAGTGCAGCCAGCGATACACAGAGCTGGCAATCCGAGCTGATGGCCACGCAGCTGATGCAGCAACCTGCCGCGCAGCCTGGCCAGTGATTCCCCAAACCAAGGAGAACCCCCAATGAATTTCGGTGACGCAATCAAGGAATTGAAGCTAGGTAAGCGACTGCAGCGCACGGGCTGGAACGGCAAAGGCCTGTTCATCTATCTGGTGCCTGCGGCAAGCTACCCGGTGCAAACCGGCGCGGCCAAAAAGCATTTTGGGGAGGGCGCGCTTGTGCCTTATGCGGCCTACCTTGCCCTCAAGAACGTGGACGAGACAGTCAGCACCTGGGCTCCGAGCATCAACGACACACTGGCCGAAGACTGGCAGGTAGTTGGTTGCACAGTCCCACCCCACCAGCAGCGCGTGCTGGATGAAAAGCAGTGTCGGGACATTGAAATCAGCAAGCTGGACGAGTTCATCGAGCGCAATGCCCTTTTTCGCCAGTTGGACTCCGACGAACAGGCTCGCATGCGCCGTCAGCTCGATGTGATGCAAGAGCTGTCCACCATCCTGGGCGAGCGCATCGCCAACTTCTAACTCAGTAGCCCTGTAGCGGGGTTACCTTCAATAGCCTTCGAGCAAAGGCATTTCCGTCCCATCGACCGCAATCATCACGCCCGTGGTGTTGGGGTCGATTTCAATTGGGACGCCCCACATCTCATTGGGCTTGGCGAAGGAATTGAGGTGATTGAAGTGTCTAAGTTCATCCGGCGGGAGCTTGATGAGCTTGGGGTAGACGTTGCTGTGGGCCTTCCAGTGCCGGAGGAACGTGTGGCAAACGCGCCTGTGGACTGTGTGGATCGGGGATTCATCGGTCATAGCGCGATTGTCTCAGAGCAGACTGCTGCACCAGTGCGTATGACTGGAAACGGCCAGAAGCTGCCTGTCGCTCATCACCACAAAAGCGGTCACTCAGCACTTTGTCGTTCAACAATTAGTGAGGGCGATGCCGGCCTCAGGCATTTCATGGCTCGCCAGTAACGAGCGCAGTCATTTTTCATTAGGAATCAGTTTCCATCCGTCTGCACCCACTGTAAGAACATCAGTTAACGCAAGCTGATCCATAAAAGCTCGGTCATGGGACGCTACGATTAGCGCACCTTGAAAGCTGGACAGCAGTTTTTCCAAAGCACCCAGCGATGGCAGGTCTAAATGATTGGTGGGCTCGTCGAGCAGCAGCAGTTCAGGTGGCTCGTCTGCATAAAGCGCACAAGCGAGCGCGGCTTTTAGGCGCTCGCCACCGCTGAGCGCACTACACATAACATTAAGTCTTTGCGCGTCCAGACCCAGTTGTGCCAGTCGTGTGCGGAGTTCGCCTTCACTGAAGGTGTTATTGACCTCCTGTAGCTGCTCTAACACGGTGCGTTGCGCGTCCAAAATGTCCAGCCGCTGGTCGAGGTAGGCCTGCCGAGGTGTGACACTGCAAATTCCCGCTACAGGTATGAGCCGACCTGCAAGCACCTGCAGCAACGTGGACTTACCACTGGCGTTAGGCCCCACCAGACCGATGCGCTGTTGCCCCGTCACCCGCAAGCTGAGGTGCTTGGTGGCTTCCGGCACAAAGGGTAGTTTCACATCCTCTAGCGCCACCAACTGACGCTGGGCGATACCCTTGTGAGTTGGCGCATGCAAATGAACATGCAAGTCGCTGGCAACCTGCGCTGCGACCTCTCGCACACGCTCGGAAAGCGCTTGCCGTGTGTCTGCTTGCTGTCGATGCAGCTTGCCGACCGATTGGTCGCTGCGCTCCTTTTGCCGGTCCAACAGAATCTTTGCTTGGTTGGCTTGCTTACCGCTGCGAGTTCCGCGTGCTTGACGCTTTTCCTGGCGCTCGCGATGCTCCCGCATCGATAGCTCCTCACGTCGCCGATCCAGCTTGGCACGGTCGAGCTCAGCCAGCGAATTTTGCTGCTCTTGCTCTTTAACTTGCGCATACAAAGCGTAGTTACCGCCGTAGCTTCGTAAGCCCACAGTGGACAGCTCGACGATGCGCTCCATCGACCCCAGCAGTTCACGGTCATGGCTGATTACCAGCAGGCCGTTCTGCCAGTGCTGCAACCAGTCCATCAAGGCTTGGCGGCTGGCTTGGTCAAGATGGTTACTCGGCTCGTCCAGGATCAGGAAATCGGCTTCGGATAATTGGGCGGCGACCAAGGCCACTCGCATCGATTCGCCGCCACTGATTGCGGAGGCTAGCGTATCGGCGTGCAGGTGTGGAAGGCCATGCTGAGCAAGCGCTTGCTGAAGCTGTTGCTGGATGTCCCAGCGGTCTCCAACGGCATCGAAGTCCGCCCCGATAACGCTGCCAGCCTCGATGCGTTGCAGCGCATCCAGCACGCCGCGTACTCCTGCCAGATCAGCTACTGTGGCGCGAGTCGGTGGACTGACCTGCTGCGCCAGATAATGCACCGAGCGCGATTGCACACATCGTCCTTGGGTGGGCTGTAACTGCCCTGCGAGAATGTGCCCAAGAACCGACTTGCCAACGCCATTGCGCCCGACTAAACCGGTGCGACGCAGGTCAAAGTGTTCATTAAGGTTGGAGAAAAGTGTCTCGCCGTTCGGGAGCGTGAAAGACACACCCTCCAGAGAAAAGGAAGTTGTCGCCATACATATTCCAAAGATGCAAAGAGCTCCCCCGCGTGATGGGGGCAGTGGAGATTTGCCGTATCAACGGCTGCATCAGTGGCGCATGGGACGAATCCTCCTCTTGGATGTTTGATCCTCTAATTTTAAGACTGTCCGCATTTGAGTGCAATAACAGTCAGCTTAGGGTCGTTTACGGACTTAGGTTTTGTCGACGCTCGCGGGAGGCTTTGCGCCAATCCCATGGTGCGATTGGTTGCGAATCGCTCCAAAGACCCACTTTGCGCGTCGCAGCTTCTTGCTCGGCAAATTCGTATTGGCCGCGCTCCTGTGGTGATTGTTCGCGGGCATAGGCGCGATACCACCAGGCCATGCCCTGGGTCACCATAGCTAGGCCGGTATCAAGCGTGCGAGGCCAGCCCGATGCTGGGGCGACCCAGACAGAGCACACCTGTCGCTTGTACCTGTCTGTTTTGGTTCAGCGCAGCTCAGCTCAGCCTCTTTCTGAAATGTCAGCTCGGCCAGAGCTTGGCGGGCGCGCTCTCCGAATGGCTGTTTGCGCTCAGGGGCGTCGATGCCCTGTAGTCTTACCTTGATTTGTTCGTATTGACCGGGTTCTCCACTGCGGGCGGTCAAGGTGTCGCCGTCTGAGATGCCGACGACGAGGCCGAGGAGGGTGGTTGCGAGCATCTATCGAATACCTGAGCCGTGGGAATAAGTTCTGAAGAGGCGCATGAATGCTGAGTGGGTAGATGGTAAAATATTCCCACAAACCTGTTGGAACCCGCGCCGGTGCTTGATCGTGATTCGGACTTTTAATCCGTTGGTCACGAGTTCGAATCTCGTAGGACCCACCAGAATGTAGGCGCTACAGCTATAAAAGCTGTAGCGCCTTTTTCGTTTATCTATCCATTGACTGTCGGCCTGTACGTCGAGTCGGGCAATGGTATCGCGCCTGCCAAAATTTGCGATTCGCTTAAAATCTCTGCTTTCGCGTAGAGGCTGCGCCGCTGGAAAAATCAAATGAAATCAACTGATTCTGATCGCACGATGCAAACGAGTATCCCGAAAGTTGGGTTCGTCTCGCTGGGCTGTCCTAAAGCGCTGACTGACAGCGAACTGATTCTCACGCAGCTCAGCGCCGAGGGTTATCAGACCTCCAAGACTTTTGAAGGTGCGGACTTGGTCATTGTTAACACCTGCGGTTTTATTGACGATGCCGTCAAAGAAAGCCTGGACACCATTGGTGAAGCACTGGCTGCCAACGGAAAGGTGATTGTCACCGGTTGCCTGGGCGCCAAGGCCGGTAAAGAAGGTGGCGCCACCATGGTGGCTGAAGTGCACCCCAGCGTGCTGGCTGTAACAGGTCCCCACGCCACGCAGGAGGTGATGGACGCTGTGCACGCCCACCTGCCCAAGCCCCATGACCCGTTTGTGGATCTGGTGCCGGGCAGCTTTGGCGATGCTGGCATCAAGCTCACGCCTAAGCACTATGCGTACCTGAAGATTTCTGAAGGTTGCAATCACCGTTGTACTTTCTGCATCATCCCCTCCATGCGCGGCGACTTGGTTTCGCGCCCGATTGGCGATGTCTTGAAAGAAGCCAAAGCGCTGTTTGAAGGCGGCGTCAAAGAGCTGCTGGTCATCAGCCAAGACACCTCCGCTTACGGCGTAGATGTGAAGTACGTTACCGGCTTCTGGGATGGCAAGCCCGTCAAGACCCGCATGCTGGAGCTGGCCGATGAATTGGGCAAGCTGGCCAAGCAATACGGCGCGTGGGTGCGTATGCACTACGTGTACCCCTACCCCACGGTTGATGCCGTGCTGCCGCTGATGGCCGAAGGCAAGGTCTTGCCATACCTGGATGTGCCGCTGCAGCATAGCCACCCTGACGTTCTGAAGCGTATGAAGCGCCCTGCATCCGGTGAGAAAAACCTCGACCGTATCCGCGGATGGCGCAAGATTTGCCCAGAGTTGGTGATTCGCTCCACCTTCATTGCTGGCTTCCCTGGCGAGACTGAAGAAGAGTTTGAGCACTTGCTTGATTTCATTCGCGAAGCGGAAATTGATCGCGCAGGCTGCTTTGCCTATAGTCCGGTAGAAGGCGCTACCGCCAATGAGTTGCCTGGCATGCTGCCCGAAGAAGTGCGCGAAGCGCGCCGCGCCCGCTTTATGGAAGTGGCGGAAGAAGTCTCCACCGCGCGCCTGCAGCGCCGCGTGGGTCAGGTCATGAAGGTTCTGGTCGACAAAGCCATCAGCTTGGGCAAAAAGGGCGGCGTAGGCCGTACCTATGCCGATGCCCCAGAGATTGACGGCGTGGTGCACATCCAGCCGCCTGAAAAAGCCAGCAAGACCTACAAGGTGGGTGATTTGATCAGCGTGCGTATCGTTGGTACGCAAGGGCATGATCTGGTGGGTATTCCTGTCTAAGCGAATGAAGCAGTCTTTGCAGGCTGCATCAAAAATTTAAAAGGGCCGCGTTCTGCGGCCCTTTTTGCGTCTGTACTTTGTCAGGTATTGCTCAATTGAGCTGTCAAATCTTTGACTGAGGCGAGGCTCGCAATTGCAGGTCGTACGATTTGTTAAAACATCTTGCTGATGCAGTCATGAACGCAAAAAGACACCTGTCAATTTGACGAGGTGTCACGGTGTTGTGTCGCACATGCTCAGAAATATTTTTCTAGGAAGATGACCTCTTGTCTGCAAAGAGGATTTCCATCGAAAGGTGACGAACCTTACCTCGGCACTGGTTTCACAGTTAGGGCTGCTTGGTTCCCCACCTGACCCGGTTGGCCGCTTCCCCATGCGAGGAGGCCCGTCACCGCTGATTATAGGTTGAAAAGACACACTCTGAACTCTCATTGCATGAGATTTCAGGTGCAGCCGTGTTGACATGCCCTTGCCCCGTAGAATTGAAGACTATGTCTTATTTAGTGCTTGCTCGTAAATACCGGCCCCGTACCTTCTCCGAAATGGTGGGGCAGGAGCACGTGGTTCAGGCTCTGACCAATGCGTTGACCCAGCAGCGCCTGCATCACGCTTATCTGTTCACGGGCACTCGTGGCGTGGGCAAGACCACGGTATCGCGCATTCTGGCCAAGTCGCTGAACTGTCAAGGTGTGGACGGCAATGGTGGAATCACTGCAACTCCTTGCGGGGTATGCGCTGCATGCACTGAAATCGATAGCGGTCGTTTCCCTGACTATACGGAGCTGGATGCAGCATCCAACCGTGGTGTGGACGAGGTGCAGAGCCTGCTGGAGCAGGCTGTCTACAAGCCGGTGCAGGGGCGCTTCAAGGTTTTCATGATCGACGAGGTGCACATGCTGACCAACACGGCGTTTAACGCCATGTTGAAGACGCTGGAGGAGCCGCCCGAATATCTGAAGTTTGTGCTGGCCACGACCGATCCGCAGAAAGTGCCTATGACGGTGCTTTCGCGTTGCCTGCAGTTCAACCTGCGACCCATGGCGCCTGAGACGGTGCTGGAACACCTGACGCAAGTGCTGGCAAAAGAGGCCGTGCCTGCTGAGCCGCAGGCATTGCGCCTGCTCTCGCGTGCAGCGCGAGGCTCCATGCGTGATGCGCTGAGTCTGACCGATCAGGCGATTGCCTTTGGCAGCGGTCAGCTTCAGGAGGCCTCGGTGCGCCAGATGCTGGGCAGTGTGGACCGCAGCCATGTGTTTCGCCTGATTGATGCGCTGGCGCAGGGTGATGGCCGCACGGTGGTTGAGACTTCTGAAGAGTTGCGCCACAACGGCTTGTCGGCTGCTTCTACGCTGGAGGAAATGTGCGCCGTGCTGCAGCGCATGGCGGTGCTGCAGGCCGTGCCTGATATGCCCCTGGATGCCAGCGACCCGGAAGCCGCTGAAGTGGATCGCCTAGCTGGCTTGATGCCGCGTGATGAGACGCAGCTGCTCTACAGCATCTGCCTGCATGGCCGTGCGGAGCTGGGTCTGGCTCCTGACGAATATGCGGCGCTGACCATGGCGCTGCTGCGGCTGCTGGCGTTTAAGCCCGAAAATGCCGAAGCTGGCACGGCTGAAAAAAAAACTCCAGCGCTGAGGCCTAGTCGCCTGGTTGCTACTTCACCGGCTGCCGAGCCCGCAGGGCTGTCGGCTCCGGCGGCCACGCCCGTGGCTATCTCGCCTGTTGCTCCAACCGTGCAGCCGCAGGCGGCAGAGCAGGAGCCTGCCTCTGAATTTTTAGCGTTAAAACAGCCTGAAGCCCATATAAATCAAGCGTATGAAGCTACTGTATTGGTAGCTGAATCTGTGCTCGCTCAGCCACAACCTGCCGTGCTGCAAAACGCTCCTGCCGCCGCGCTGGAAGTGCCTCGGTCGATTACGCCGGATGCCGCTGAAGTGCCTGCTGTAGCGACTGAAGTGGTCGTAGATTCAGAAGAAGAGGCTTCGGAATCACAAGAAATGGCGGATTCGGCCGATGTAACAGACACTCCGCAAGAAGTGGACCCCAGCGAAGCCGCCTGGGCGGGTATGCCCGAAGAGGGCTGGGCGGATGATGGGCGCTGGAGCGATGAGGCCGATGTGGATGTCGGCCAGCCCATGAACTCCATGCCCGCGATACCTTCCATGGAGCAGGAAGAGCCTGCTGCGCAGGAGTCGGCTGGTGGCTATGCCAGCACCGCTCAAGATGTTGCGCCTGTAGAGCGCACGGCCGAAGGTGATCTGTGGCAAAACGTGGTCGAACAATTGCTGCAGACTGAAGCCGTGGCGGCTCTGGCGCGGCAGCTGGCACTGCAGTCGCAGCTGATTGCCCGTGACGGTGATTTGTGGCATCTGCGGGTCGATTCCAGCTCTTTGAACCAAACGGGCTCACGTGATCGTCTGCGTGCTGCGCTGGAAGCGGCTGGTCATGCGCGACAATTGCACGTTGAGTTGGGCCCGGTGACCGATACTCCTGCACGTCGACTGGCCTTTGAAAAGAAAACGCACCAGCTGCTTGCTGAAGACATTGTCAAAAGCAATTCGCTGGTGCAAACCTTGAGGCGAGACTTTGGCGCGAAAATCGTGCCTGGCAGCATCAAGCCCCTATCCATTCAGCCTGAATAAGGCGTTTCAACAAAAGAAGGAATTCACATGTTCAACAAAGGACAACTCGCCGGTTTGATGAAACAAGCCCAGTCCATGCAAGACAACCTGAAGAAGGCTCAGGACGAGCTGGGCAACATCGAAGTTGAAGGCGAATCCGGTGCCGGTCTGGTCAAGGTTGTGATGACCTGCAAGCACGACGTCAAGCGCATCACCATTGACCCCAGCCTGCTGGCTGAGGACAAGGACATGCTGGAAGACCTGGTCGCTGCGGCTTTCAACGCCGCGGTGCGCAAGGCTGAAGAAACCTCCAGCGAAAAGATGGGCAAGATCACAGCCGGTATGCCTGGCCTGCCTGGTGGCATGAAGTTCCCGTTCTAAACGGCTCCCCCTGTGCGGCTTTGCCGCTTCCCCCTGAGGGGGCGGTAGCATCGCTGCGCGGCGGCGCTTGCTTGCTGCCCCTGGCTTGGTGCATGTGAGCGTTGAGTGCAGTACAAGAAAGACTGTATTCAAATATCAGGCGATCTCCGGATCGCCTTTTTTCTGGTGAGTGAAAGGACAGCGCATGTCTGATGTGCAATCTCTGGATGTCTTGATTGAAGCCCTGCGCCGCTTGCCGGGTGTGGGTGTCAAGTCGGCTCAGCGCATGGCATTTCATTTGCTGCAGCGCGATCAGGCTGGGGCGTTGCAACTGGCGCGGGCGCTGGATTCGGCGGTGAATTCTGTGCACCACTGTGAGCGTTGCCACACCTTTACCGAAGGCGCGATTTGCCGCATTTGCGATGACGCAGGGCGCGATAGTGCTCGGTTGTGCGTGGTGGAGGCCCCTGCCGATCTGGCGGCGATGGAGCGCACGGGCGCTTATCAAGGCTTTTACTACGTCTTGATGGGCCGTTTGTCACCGCTGGATGGCGTGGGGCCCAAAGAGATTGGCATGAAACAGCTGCTGGAGCGGGCCTGCGATGGCGCGGTGCAAGAGGTGATTCTGGCCACCAGCTTTACCGCCGAAGGCGAGGCCACGGCCCATGCGATCAGCGAAGCGCTAAAGTCGCGCGGTATTCTGGTGACGCGCCTGGCGCGAGGTGTGCCGATTGGCAGCGAGCTGGAATATGTGGATCTGGGAACGATTGCCCATGCGCTGGTGGACAGGCGCTAAAAATATCAGTTCAAAAGGCCTCTGGCGCTTTTCAATAAAGCGCAAGCAGCTATCAAATTGATGATTTTGATGAGGGGCTGATGGCCGTAAAAAAGCCCGCAGGTTTTGCAACTGGCGGGCTTTTTTGTTGTGTGATGGCTTACTTGCGTTTCTTGGCAGGTGTGCCGCCACGCGCCTTGGGCTCGCTCTTGCCACCGCGCGCGGCAGGTGCATTGCTGGCCTTGCTGTTTTTGCTTGTGGCGGCAATCTTGCTGCTGCCGCGTGTGACCTCGTGGCTGCTGGCTTCGGCGCGTGCGCTGCGCGCTGCGCGGCTGGGCAGGTAGGCAATCAGCGATTGACCGGCGTGCAGCGATGCGGTGGATTTCAGATCGTTCCAGTCAGCCAGATTGGAGACGCTGACGCCGTAGCGGCTGGCCACGCTGATCAGCGTATCGCGCTTGCGGGCTTTGACGGTGGTGCGTACGGTCACGATCTCCGGGGCGAAGGAGATCTGGCCGTTGTCGGCGACGTGGCCGGGTACGTCGGTCTTGACGTTGGCATCACGCGGGATCATCAGGGCCGAGCCGGCCTTGATCAGCATGCGCGGCGGGATGTTGTTGATGGCGCGCAGATCGGCCTCACCAAGCCCGGCGCGCTGAGCGGCTTCGGCCACGGTGATGGTGGTGGGCACGGTCCACACCGTCCAGCTGGCGAACTGGCCTTCGCTATAGGCCTGCAGATTGCGGCGGAAGACCTTGGCGTTGTCCCATGGCAGAAGCACTTGCGGTGTGGCGCGGGCAAAGATCACGGGCTTGTGAAAGCTGGGGTTGAGCGCCTTGAAGTCCTTGACGCTTACATCGGCCAGCTTGGCTACCAGTTCCACATCAATGTCGTGGGGCAGGTTCACGACCTGAAAGTAGGGGTGGTTCTCGATGATGGGCAGCTCGGCATTGAAGCGCTCGGGGTTGGCCACGATGTTCTTGACGGCTTGCAGCTTGGGCACGTACATGCGGGTTTCAGCTGGCATCTGCAGGTCGAGGTAGCCCGTGGGCAGACCCAGCTTTTCATTGCGCTTGATGGCGCGGCCCACGCTGCCTTCGCCCCAGTTGTAGGCGGCAAGGGCCAGATGCCAGTCGCCAAACATGTTGTGCAACTTTTGCAGATAGTCCAGCGCAGCGCGTGTGGAGGCCAGCACGTCGCGTCGGTCATCACGGAAGATGTTCTGCTTGAGGTCGAAATACGTGCCGGTGGCGGGCATGAATTGCCACATGCCTGCAGCCTTGGCGCTGGAGACGGCCTGAGGGTTGAACGCGCTTTCAATATAGGGAAGCAGTGCCAGCTCGGTGGGCATGCCGCGGCGTTCCAGCTCTTCGACGATGTGGAACAGGTACTTACTGGAGCGCTCCGTCATGCGCTGAATGTAGTCAGGGCGCGTGGAGTACCACTGTTCCTGGTTCTGCACCAGATCCTGCTCCAGGTCGGGCATGGCAAAGCCCTTGCGGATACGCAGCCAGAGGTCGCCCGTGGCTTCGAGTTCGGCGACTTCAGAGCTGCCGACCTTGCCTTGGCCAAGAGGCTTGAGCGGGCCGTCGGGATACATGGGGTCGACGCTGCTGGTGGTGGCGCAGCCGGTGAGAATCAGCACGCTGGTGAGCAGCAGGGTGGAGAGCAGTTTCATCAGAAAACGTTTTTCCAGTGGCGCAGGGTAGCCAGCACGCTGGCAGGCTCCCGGGGCTTGGTTTGAGGGTCATGGTGCACGGCGGCTGCGATGACATCGGCAGCGCGGCTGCGCATGAATGGATTGATGGCCAGTTCAGTTTGCAGAGTCGAAGGCAGCGTGGGCTGATGGAGCGCACGCAGCTTCTGGCAATGATCCAGATACTGAGCCAGATCTGGGTTGTTTGGTTCCACGGCCTGCGCAAAACGCAGGTTTGAAATTGTGTATTCATGTGCACAGCAGACCAGTGTGCTGGCGGGCAGGGCGGCCAGCGCATCAAGCGAGGCCTGCATTTGTGCGGCTGTGCCTTCAAACAATCGCCCGCAGCCACCCGAAAACAGGGTGTCGCCGCAGAACAGCACAGGCTGTATTTGATCGTTGATATTGGTGTGGGCGCTGAAAAAAGCGATGTGGCCGCTGGTGTGGCCGGGCACATCAATGACTTGCCATGGGCCGCCCAGCAGCTCAATGCTGTCACCGCCTTGCACGCGGGTGACGGGCTCAGGCAAGGCTTCGTAGGCGGGGCCCCAGACAGGAGCGCCTGTGGCTGCGCGGATTGCGTCCACACCGCCCACATGGTCGGCATGGTGATGGGTGACTAGAATGCCTTGCAGTTTCAAGCCCAGCTGCGCCAGCATGTTCAGCACGGGTTCGGCCTGTCCTGGGTCGATGACCACGGCATGCTCTGCATCGTGGATCATCCAGATGTAGTTGTCGGAAAAGGCAGGAATGGGCAACAGGTTCATGAGCTGCAAAATTATAAAGATGCATCACTGGACAGAATCAGCCCTTGGGCACTATCTCCTCGAATGGGAGCAGCAGCGCTTTGATGAAGCGGTGGCCGATATCTTTGGCTATCACGCGCTTCAACTGGGCTTGCCGCCGCTTGAGGGTCTACGCAATAACCGTATGCCGCACCGCTGGCTGGCGCTGGATGGCTCCGGCACTGCTTCAGATGTCAATCCAGATTGCAAAGCAGGCACTTTAGCGCAAGCCGGGCTTGCGAGGGCGGCCGCTAGTGAAACTGAGAGTACAAAGCCCCCGCCTCAAAAGCCTGTCTTGATGGCGGCGCCCGAGGCCTTGCCTTTTTCTGAGGCCAGTCTCGATCTGCTGCTCATGCCGCATACGCTGGAGGCTTCAAACGACCCGCATGCCGCCTTGCGCGAAGCTGCGCGGGTATTGGTCCCTGAGGGGCGGCTGGTCATCAGCGGCCTGAACCCCGTCAGCCTGCTGGGATTGCAGCGCCGGGTAGAACGCAGCGCGGGCTATCTGCCGGATTTGAGTCTGGGCGTGGGCTACTGGCGTTTGCGTGATTGGCTGCAATTGCTGAGCTTTGAGATCGAAGCCGTGCAATTTGGCTGTTATCGTCCTGCCACGCAAAGTGCGCAGTGGCTGAGCCGCTGGCAGTTTATGGAAAGTGTGGGTCACCGTTGCTGGCCAGTGCTGGGTGGTGTGTATTGCGTGGTTGCGGTCAAGCGTGTGCCGGGCACGCGGATGATGAGCCCCAGCTGGCGCAATCGCAGCGCGCCTGCAGGCATGAAAGCACCGGTAACCAATAAGCAGCCGCCAGATACCATCTGGCGCAACAAGGAAAAAAATTGAATCAAGTTGTGATCTACACCGATGGTGCCTGCAAGGGCAACCCCGGCCCTGGCGGCTGGGGCGCATTGCTGCAGGCCGGATCGGCACAGAAAGAATTATTTGGCGGCGAACTGGGCACTACCAACAACCGCATGGAATTGATGGCAGTGATTCAGGCGCTGGCCGCCCTCAAGCGCCCATGCGACGTGGTGCTTTACCTTGATAGCCAGTACGTGCGCAAAGGCATTACCGAGTGGATTCATGGCTGGAAGGCCAAGGGCTGGGTGACGGCGTCCAAAGAACCCGTGAAGAACGCCGATTTGTGGAAGCAGCTGGATGCACTGGTGCAGGGTAGCGGCCACCGCATTGACTGGCGCTGGGTCAAGGGCCATGCTGGCGACCCCGGCAATGAGCATGCCGACTCGCTGGCCAACAAGGGCGTGGAGCTTGCGCTGAAAAATGGTTGACAGGAGTGATGAGCCAGGCGGATGTGCCATCTGCGCTGGCTTGTGCTGAATTGGCTGACTCAAGCGAGAGACACCCAGCAAAGGCGGCCCCACGGCAAAGCCACTCACAGGGGGTTCAACGACCTCAGGGGATGATTTGAGCCAGTGCTTCAGCGATCTGTTGTTCTGACTGGGGTCGTACCACTCGCGCTACTTCTTTGCCGTCGCGCAGGAAGATCAGCGTAGGCCAGAGTTTGATGCGGTAGCTGCGGCCCAGCGGGCGGCCTGGGCCGTCTTCCACCTTGATGTGCGGCAGGTCGGGGTGGGCCGCCAGAGCAGCCTGCAGCAGAGGCTGAGCGCCCTGGCAATGGCCGCACCAGGGTGTGCCAAATTCCAGCAAGTTCGCACCCTTGAGTGCATCGATGGCCTGCCTTGTGGGTTCTGTGGCCCAGTGGGTGGCTTGGTATGACATGAAGTCTCTTCCTGAAGTGATCGTGGGCGTAATTTGGAGAGGCTAGCGAGTCTGATCTTTAGATCAGGCCCTGCAAAAGCAGAACGTTGACGCTTTCTCCGGGCTGCACATCGCCGCACGCATCGCTTAGCACGATGATGCAGTTGGCCGCTACCATGGAGCTGAGTACGCCCGATCCCTGAGGGCCGGTAGTGCGTACCGTGGCCTGTCCCTGCACATTGAGCTCAATCACGCCGCGCAGATATTCGGTGCGGCCGGGGCGCTTGCGCAGGCGCTCGCTGCTGATGGCCTGCAACTGCGGCACAGGCTCAGCGCGCTCACCGGCCAGGAGAGCCAGCGCCGGACGCACAAACATCAAAAAGCTGACCATGGCGGCCACCGGATTGCCAGGCAGACCCAGCAGCACGGCGGGGCGCAGAGTCGATGTATTACTGCTCTGCTTTTGAGAGCTTCTTGCGCTTATCTTGCCTGCGTCAAAGGCTGATTTTTCGGATAAATTGGCAGCAGCTGGAGTGAGCAGGCCCACTGCCAGTGGCCGGCCGGGGCGCATGGCGATGTGCCAGAACTCCACGCACCCCATGCTCTGTAGCATGGCGCGGGTGTGGTCGGCCTCGCCAGCGCTGATGCCGCCGCTGGTCAGCACCACATCGGCCAGCGATGAGGCTTGGCTCAGGCGCTCTTGCAATGCGGCAGGCTCATCGGGGATGGCTCCAAGATCAAGCACCTTGGCGCCCATGCGGCGCAGCAGCGCCTGCAGGCTGAAACGGTTGCTGTCGTAGATTGCGCCTTCTCGCGGTGCGTCGCCGGGGCTCAGTAGCTCATCGCCGGTTGAAAAATAGGCCACGCACAGGCGGCGGCGCACGCTGACTTGGCCCAGTCCAAGACTGGCCAGCAGGCCTAAAGCGGCGGGCGTGAGGCGCTGACCCGCGGGCAGAGCGACTGAGTCTTGCTGCAAATCTTCACCGCGCAGGCGGCGGTTGGCACCGGCGCGCACAGTGCTGGCATCCAGTTCAATCAAGGCATCGCCGGCCGTCACCTGCTCATGCGGTACGACAGTATCCAGCCCGGCAGGCATGACAGCTCCGGTCATGATTTTTACGCATTCACCTGCTGCCAGATGGCCATGGCAGGGCGCACCGGCCAGCGCTGTGCCCACGACGCGCAGAGTGAGGTGCTGGTCGGGCTGGGCATTTTTCAGCTCGCTGCCTGCAAAGGCATAGCCGTCCATGGCGCTGTTGTCGTGGGGCGGTACGTTGACGGGGCAGATTACATCGGCTGCCAGCACGCGGTCCAGCGCGTCGGGCAGGGCCACGGTTTCTACTTCGGCGACAGCGCCCAGCGGTTGCAGCAACGTCTGCAGTTTCTGGTGCACCTGTGTGGTGGTCAGCGTCTGGGCGTTGGCGGTGGCGGCAGGTTGAAAAATCGCGGTCATAGCAGCATCCAAAGAAAAAACCTCATAGCGGGTGCCGCCATGGGGCTGTCACCGTACTTTACGCGTTTGGCTTGCGGGCTAAGGGTTCCGGGCTTGTGCGCCTGCAGCGACTTGCTCCAGATCATGCAACTGGGCCAATGTGTTGGCGTTGGTAAAGGCCTGTTCATCACCGGGGCGGTCAAACATGGCTTTCGCGCAGTGGTGCTTGATGGTCCATGCGTCAATTTTGCGGCCACCGCTGGTGATGAAGGCTTCAAGGCTGTGTTTGAGGCTGGCCCTGATCAGGCAGAACACGGGCTGGGCACGCAGCTCGGGCGACTGGCCGGGCTGGGTGCGTTCGCTATCTCCATTGTCCCAGCCGTGGGCGATGATGATTTCGGTGCTCGCATCCCCGTGCGCAGCAATCATCTTTGCGGCCAGATCCATCGGGAACAAGGGAGTGTCACAAGGCACGCACAGCAGCCAAGGTGTCTGGCACTGGGCAAGACCTGCCATAAAGCCTGCCAGTGGGCCTGGGTAGTCGGGCAGGGCATCGGCACAGACCTTGGCGTTCAGCGGCTGGCCCAGTGCGGCGTATTGATCGGTATTGCGGTTAGCGTTGATGAGCAGGGCGCCGACCTGCGGTGCCAGGCGCTGCAGCGCATGCAGCGCCAGTGGCAGGCCTTGAAAGGGCTGCAAGCCTTTGTCCACACCGCCCATGCGCGCACCGCGCCCACCGGCCAATATGCAGCCGGTGATCTGGTCAGCGGTGATGGGTGAATCAGCCACCGATGTAGCTCATTTCGATGCGACGGCCGCTGCTGGCGGGCGTTGCATCGGGTGGCATTTCGCTTCTCATCTGTGAGTAGCGGTCATCGCGCTGCTGCCAGATGGGGGCAATGGCTGCCGCAATTTCGGCATTGCTGGCACCGCTGCGCAGCAGGCTGCGCAAGTCCCAGCCCTGGCTGGCAAACAGGCACAGGTACAGCTTGCCTTCGGTGGACAGGCGTGCGCGGTTGCAGTCGCCGCAAAAAGCGTGGGTCACGCTGCTGATGACGCCCACTTCGCCCAGTTGAGGGTCGTGCTGGCCAGCAGCATCCGCATAACCCCAGCGTACGGCGGTTTCGCCTCGCGAGCTGGGCTCCAGCGGGATCAATGGCAACTCAGTGCGCAGGCGGGCGATGACGTCATCGGACGGCAGCACCTCATTCATGCGCCAGCCGTTCGTGGCACCCACATCCATGTATTCGATAAAACGCAGCGTCACGCCTGTGCCACGGAAGTGGCGGGCCATGGGCAGAATCTGATCATCGTTGGTGCCGCGTTTGACGACCATGTTGACCTTGATGTCCGAAAGGCCCACGGCGCGCGCCGCTTCAATGCCTTCAAGCACATCGGCCACAGGAAAGTCCACATCGTTCATGCGGCGGAAGACTTCGTCGTTCAGCCCATCGAGGCTGACGGTGACGCGGTTCAGGCCAGCATCTTTCAAGGCCTGTGCCTTGCGCGCCAGCAGCGATGCGTTGGTGGTCAGCGTCAGATCAAGCGGCTGGCCATCGGGTGTGCGCAGCTCGGCCAGTTGGGCGATGAGCACTTCGAGGTTCTTGCGCAGCAGTGGCTCGCCGCCGGTCAGGCGCAGTTTGCGCACGCCGTGCTGCACAAACAGCTGTGCCAGGCGCGTAATTTCCTCAAAGCTCAGCAGGGAGCTGTGGGGGAGGTACTGGTAGTTTTTATCAAAAACCTCCTTGGGCATGCAGTAGTTGCAGCGGAAGTTGCAGCGGTCGGTGACGCTGATGCGCAGGTCGCGCAAAGGCCGTCCCCATTGGTCTTGCAGCAACCCGGTGGGGGCTTGCAAGACGCTGGGGACGACAGCGCTGCGGGAAGCCGCACGCTCATCGACCAAGGGAATCACTCGTTCTGCCATGGGGTTGATTGTGCCGCAAGCGCGATGTCCGGGCCGCCAGCGGGCTTGTTGTGGGTCATCAAATTTGATAGCTGGTTGCGCTTGATGGCATTGCGAGTCAGCCTTGTTTGATATTTTCCTGGGGCTGCTGCGTCAGCGGCTTCCAGCCCTTGAACTCGGGGTAAAACTCGGCCACGCCGGGGCCGTTGAAATCCCAGCCAAGGCACTGGCCCAGGTGGCGCGGCGGCTCGCCAGAGTCGTTGGTGTTGAACTGGTTGAGCACGGTGTGGAAGGCGGGCGTGGCCATGTTGAACAGCAACTCGCGCAGGTGGGTACAGCCAGCCACGCCGCCCAGATTGTCTGCAATGGCGCGGCGCCAGCCGCGGGCGATGCAGCAGCCCACCATTTTTTGCATGGATTTTGTGGCTTCGGGGCAGTGGCCCAGCGGGTGGTCGTCCATGACGGCTTCTATGCCATGCACGACCATGTCGGCGTCAATGGTCAGGCGAATCCACATATGGTGAATCGGCTTGCCGGCAGGCACTTTGCGGTGGCCATGCAGTTCGATGTCATAAGTCTTCTGGTCGACCATTTCGGCCTCTATATCCCACATGCCGTCATGACGGGTGTAGCCCCGGTATTTGACGTCGCGCATATGAATGGGCAGTGGCTTGCGATTGGCACTGGGGGACAGGGGCATGGGGGTATCCGTTGTAATGGCAGGCGATAACGGATGGGTGTTCTGTCTATAGCTCTATCGCCCGCGATGATTTTTGAATGAACGCCGTGGGGGCGTTGTTTTCATTATCAAAGAGATAGCAGGCTTGTCCAGCAAGAAGCGGACAGCGGGCGAAATGAGGGTAAGAAACAGGGCGCTGACAGGGCTTGGCGTCAGCGCGCTTTCAGCAACCTGTTCTGCAATTGGCACTGGTTCGCCCTGTCAGAGCGGCGGCCTTGAGAGCGGGGAGATCCAGCACCTCCAGCTTGCCGCGTCTCAGTTGCAGCCAGCCTGCCAGTTGCAGCTCTTGCAGGATCTGGTTGGTGGTCTGGCGCGACAGGCCCAGCATGCGGGCCAGTTGCTCTTGCGATACGGCCAGCTCGCGGTGGGTGCGGGTGCTGTCTGCCCATTGTTCGTGGCCCATGGCCATTTGCACCAGTCTGCAAATGACGCGCTGGGGGGCGGGTAGCACGGTCTGCTCTTCGAGCGCTATCAAGCTGGCGCGCAGCTTGTGCGTCAGCAGCAAGGCCATGGGGTGCCAGTGCTGGGGGTTGGCATCCAGCCATTCGCGTAGCGGCGCTATAGGAATTTGCAGCAGGGCACAGGCGGTATTGGCGCAGGCGTCATGGGTACGGGGCGCGCCATCAAACAAGGCAATTTCGCCCAGCCAACTGGGCGCTTCGATCAAGGTGAGCAGGGCGGTGCGGGTGTTTTCCTGCAGCGCGGCGGTGCCTGAGATGCTGAGCGAGCCGCGTGCAACGGCATACAGGCCACAGGGCGCATCACCCCGGCGAAACAGCCATTCACCGGGCGACAGCAGGCGGGGTTGGGCCATGTGCTGCATGTGCGCTGCCAGCTCTGGCGGCAGACCGCGAAACCAGCGCCCGGCCTGCACGATGGCCCAGAGGTCGTTCGTGCCCACATGCTCAAAGCTGCGCTTGCGCGCCGGCGGTGCGGGGGCCAGGGCGGGCTTGGGCGATGGTATGAGGTCTTGTGTCGGCGGCATGACAGACTGCAAGGTTGATACTGCGTCACCATGCTCGGACAAGCGACCAGGAGATACAGCGATGAAAACCCTAATCGATCAGTTGTCCAACTACGCCGATTACCACCGCGACCCGCGCAATATCGTCACCCATTACATCGGTGTGCCTATGATCATGCTGGCCGTGGTCATCTTGCTGGCCCGGCTGCAATGGGGTGAGCTGGCCGGGGTGCCGCTGTCGCTGGCCTTGCTGGGGGCCGTAGCCGCTGCGGTTTATTACTGCATGCTGGATATGCGCTATGGCCTGTTCATGGCAGCGCTGCTGGCCGCCATGCTGGCCCTGGCCACGCCGATTGCGGCGCAGTCCACCACGCTATGGCTGGCGTGGGGTGTGGGACTGTTTGCGGTGGGCTGGGTGATTCAGTTCATCGGTCATTACTACGAAGGCCGCAAGCCCGCGTTTTTTGACGATGTGATGGGCCTCATCGTCGGCCCGTTGTTCGTGGTTGCCGAGCTGGGTTTTGCTCTGGGCCTGCGCAAGTCGGTACAGAACGCTGTGGAGCTGCGCAGCGGCCCGGTGCGCCGCAGGCAATCAGTTCACGCTTGATTGACTATGATTTGTATAGCTGCTTGCGTATACGAATATTGGGCTTGATGCAGTTTTTCTTGAAATTGGCGGGATCTGCACATGGTGATGCCGCTCTAAGCCCCGCATCTTTCAAACATGTAATGCCCGCGTTAGGGTCATGCGCCTAGAATTACGGGGTGGCCCGCAGGCGCTGACGCTTCATCAGCCCCGACGGGGCTTTTTTGTATTACTTCCTCCCAACCATCATGTCTCTGAACAATGTGACCCCCGGCTCCAAGACTCCTGACGTCTTCAACGTCATCATCGAAATCTCGGCCAACTCCGCTCCCGTGAAGTACGAAGTGGACAAGGAAACCGGCTGCCTGTTTGTGGATCGTTTCATGGGCACAGCCATGCACTACCCCGTGAACTACGGTTATGTGCCCAAGACTCTGGCTGGCGACGGTGACCCAGTGGACGTCCTGGTCATGACTCCCTTCCCCCTGCCTGCCGGTGTGGTCGTGGCTTGCCGCGCCATCGGTATCCTGCACATGGAAGACGAAGGCGGCGTCGACGGCAAGGTGCTGGCTGTGCCTACACAAAAGCTGCTGCCCAGCTACGACAAGATCAACCACCTGAGCGACATTCACGATCTGGTGCTGCAGCAAATCTCGCACTTCTTCGAGCACTACAAGGACCTGGAAAAGGGCAAGTGGGTCAAGGTTCTAGGCTGGAAGGGCGTGGACGAGGCACACAAGGAAATCGTTGACGGCATCGCCGCATACAAGGGTTAATCCAAAGCAGTAAAGGCTCTCTAACCTTTACGCGCAGCAGGCTTTGACCTGAGTCGCCGATACAATTTGAAACGCACCTGGTAGCAAACGCCGGGTGCGTTTTTTATTGCCTGAATCGGCAGACACGAGGGGATCGCATGAGTTGGAAGATTTCGGACTGGCGCGTGGGAACCAAGCTGGGTATCAGCTTTCTGACGCTGGTATTTTTCTCTGCCCTTCTGGGGTTTGTGGCCTGGCTTCAGCTGACCAATATTCATTCTGCGGGGCGCGCCATCTCAGAAGTGGCCTTGCCCAGCGTATACAACGCGGCCTCCATGCGCTCTGAGTACAACCGGTTGCGCCGCCATGAGGCCGGTATCTCAACCGCACGTACGCTGGTCGAGCTCGAAGGCTACGAGCAGCAGGTTCAGCAGCGCCTAAAGACGATTGCAGAACAGGAAAAAATCATAGCCAGCCTGATTGACAGCGATGTGCTGCGCCAAGCCTACAGCAGCTATCAGGCTAGTAAGGCGGAGTTTTTGAAGCTGCACGAGCAATTGCTGGCGCAGGCCCGCGATGGCGACTACAGCACCGTAGAAAGCCAGGCCGCCATGGGCGATGAGCTGGGCTTGTTCTTCGCAGGCCAGTCTGAACAGGCATTCGGCCAACTGGCCGAGAGCACGGGCAAGTTCATGAATCTGCAGCTGGAGAGCGCCGCCAGCGCCCAGCAGGCCGAAAAATCCAGCTTTGAGTTGGCCCGCTATTGGCTGCTGGGCACGCTGGCGCTGGTGGTGTTGATTGCTGCTGCGGTGGGCATTGCCATGACGCGAGCCATCACCACCCCGGTTGCGAAGGCCGTAGAGCTGGCCCAGGCCGTGGCCGCAGGCCAGCTGGGCATGGAGGTGCACAGCGAGCGCCGCGATGAAATGGGTTTGCTGCTCAATGCGCTGGAGGAGATGCGCCGCCAGCTGGCATCGGTGGTGCAGGACGTGCGTGGCAACGCCCATGGCGTGGCCCTGGCATCCAGTGAAATTGCGCAGGGTAATGCGGACTTGTCTGCTCGAACCGAGAGCCAGGCCAGTGCTTTGGAGGAAACAGCGGCATCCATGGAGCAACTGGGTTCCACCGTGCGCCAGAACGCCGACAACGCACAGACAGCCAACCAGATGGCCAAGAATGCATCCGATGTTGCCGGCCGTGGCGGCGCAGTCGTGGCGCAGGTGGTGGACACCATGAAGGGCATCAACGACAGCAGTCACCAGATTGCCGACATCATCGGCGTCATCGACTCTATCGCCTTCCAGACCAATATTCTGGCGCTGAACGCAGCGGTGGAAGCCGCCCGCGCGGGTGAGCAAGGCCGTGGTTTTGCCGTGGTGGCTGGCGAGGTGCGTACTCTGGCGCAGCGCAGCGCTGAGGCTGCCAAAGAAATCAAGCAGCTCATCAATGCCAGTGTGGAGCGCGTAGAGCAGGGCTCACAGCTGGTGGATAAAGCCGGCACCACCATGGCCGAGATCGTCAGCGCCATTGGCCGTGTGACCGACATCATGGGCGAGATCAGCGCTGCCAGTCGTGAGCAAAGCCAGGGCGTTGCGCAGGTGGGCGAGGCGGTCACACAGATGGACCAGGCCACGCAGCAAAATGCGGCACTGGTGGAAGAAAGCGCTGCGGCCGCCGACTCCCTGCAACGCCAAGCCAAGGCTCTGGTGGATTCTGTAGCGATCTTTCAGCTAGGCCAGCAGGCGCATGGCTTTGCTGGCGCTGCGCTGAAAACCAAGGCAGAACAGGCTGCAAAGGTCAGCTTCGCTACCTCTTCTCAAGCGCGAGCCGTTCCTGCGCCGCAGCGCACAAGCGTCAAAACGGCCCAGACCGCTCAGCCGGCTTTGACGAATGATCAGAATTGGGAGCAGTTCTGATGCGCGGCCCGAGTGCGGGCTGATCCATTCGCCTCTGTAAAAAGCCCCGGCAATGCTTGCGCAGCCGGGGCTTTTTACATGGTTTCTGACTTGGCTTGTTGATGTGCATCAAGAAAGTGAATAACTTCGCTTTTTTAAGACACTGTGCTGGGTAACAAGGCAGAGAATCGCGCCGGCTGTTTGACCGTGTTTACGAGCTGTCGATCACATGAATGTAGGAACTCTCTTACCTGTGCGTAGTCATTTCTAGCTATGCAAAAACACGCGACTGGAAACAATTAAAAACAAATTAGACTGTTTCAGGATTGTTTCCAGGTCGATGCGGCCTGACTGAAGATTTTTAGTTGCGTACAAGGAAGAGGCTAATTCTCTTTGTGTGTGCGCCAAAACATAAAAAAGTGGTTATCAAAACTTAACCGAAAGAGAGCGGTGCAATATATGAAGAGCATCAAAATTTCCACGCGCATTCTGGGCACTTTCGGGGTTCTGCTCGTGCTGCTGCTGGCCGTGGTTTCAATGGCACTGCTGCAGCTGGGCTCCATGCGCTCCAGTGCGGAAACAATCACCGGCAATGCGCTGCCGAGCGTGGAGGTGATCAACACCCTCAATACCGATCTGGCGCGTACGCGCCTGCTGGAGCTGCGGCATGTCAATAATGACGAGCCTGCCTATATGGCTCAGGTGGAAACCCAGTTTGAGCAGTTGCAAAAGCATCTGGCCCAGGCGAAAAAGCTCTACGAGCCCTTGATTATTACCAATCAGGAGCGCGAGCTATACACCCAGTTTCTGCACGAGCGTGAGCGCTATGTAGAGGCAAACAAGCAGCTGTTCGACGTTTCGCGACGTGGAGACAAAGAGCAGGCCAAGCAACTGCTGGGTGGTGAGTCTCTCAAGCTCTACGACGAATCAACGGCCACTCTGCAAAAACTCATTCAGTTCAACAGCGATGTGGCCAGGAACGAAACGCGCGCTTCGGAGACGGTTTACGACCGCGCCGTGACCATGCTTGCCGTCGCTGCCGTCATTGCAGTGCTGGTGGCGGTCGGCGCAGGTCTATGGCTGGTGCGCTCCATTCGCACACCGCTGCAGCAGGCAGTTCAGGCGGCTGACCGTGTGGCCAACGGTGATCTGAGCGGAGCCATTCATGTGGAGCGCCAGGATGAAACCGGCCAGCTGCTCAATGCGCTGGAACGCATGCAGAACAGCCTGGTGCAGACCGTGCGCAGTGTGCGCCAGAATGCAGAAGGCGTGGCATCGGCCAGCTCGCAAATTGCATCGGGCAATGCCGATCTTTCCAGTCGTACTGAAGAGCAGGCCAGCGCGCTGGAAGAAACTGCGGCGTCCATGGAGCAACTGGGCTCCACCGTGCGCCAGAACGCCGATAACGCCCGTGCAGCCAACCAGATGGCGGTGAATGCTTCGCAAGTGGCTGCCCAAGGCGGAGCGGTGGTGGCTGAAGTGGTTGAGACCATGAAGGGCATCAACAACAGCAGCCATCAGATTGCAGACATCATCTCGGTCATCGACTCCATCGCTTTCCAGACCAATATTCTGGCGCTGAACGCAGCGGTTGAAGCCGCCCGCGCCGGTGAGCAAGGCCGCGGCTTTGCCGTGGTAGCCGGCGAGGTGCGTACGCTGGCCCAGCGCAGCGCCGAGGCCGCCAAGGAGATCAAGGGGCTGATTACGACCAGCGTGCAGCGTGTGGAGCAAGGCACCCAGTTGGTGGACAAGGCAGGCACCACCATGGCGGACATTGTTTCGGCTATTCGCCGCGTGACGGACTTGATGGCCGAGATCAGCGCCGCCAGCCAGGAGCAAAGCCAGGGCGTGGCTCAGGTGGGCGAGGCAGTCACGCAGATGGATCAGACCACGCAGCAAAATGCCGCTCTGGTCGAGGAAAGCGCTGCCGCCGCTGGTGCGCTGCGCAAGCAGGCACAAGATCTGGTGCAGGCTGTGGCCGTGTTCCAGCTGCCCGCCAGCGCCATGTATGAGCAGGCTGCCAAGGTGACGGCGCGTGCGGCGGCCACTTCCGCTGCGGCCTCGGGCACTCACTCACGCCTGGCGTCCACTCCCCGTGTGGGGGCTCGCCCTGCACCCATACAAACCGCCCCCCAGTCTTTGATGGGCAGAGCGGCCACTGAATCGGCTTCCAATCGCAATCAGCGCAAATCGTCGCTCAACGAAGATGATTGGGAAACTTTCTGAATGTCTCCTAAGGTCTGAACTTTAAGGTCGCTGCAAGGCGACCTTTTTTTGATGCCCGTGGGGGCGCAGACATTGCCTGAAATCACGCTTTGCGCAGAGGGCTGTGTGTCTTGAGGTCTTGCACATAGTCGGCCATGCCTTCGCCTTCGCGCTGCAAAAAGCGGGCGATGGCATCGGCAAAAGCCGGGTGGGCCACCCAGTGGGCACTGGGCGTTTCTATCGGCAGCAGGGCGCGGGCCATCTTGTGCTCACCCTGCGCGCCGCCTTCAAAGCGCGTAATGCCGTTGGCAATACACCATTCAATGGGCTGGTAGTAGCAGGCTTCAAAGTGCAGACTGTCCACGCGCTGCAGTGCGCCCCAGTAGCGGCCATAGGCCACTCTGTTATTGATAGCTGTTTGCGCATTATCTGCATCGTTAATTGAATGGTTTGATGCTGAAGTTGTTGCACTACTGGCGCTGACAGCTATCAAACTTGAGGCAATGGCTTGGCCTTCGTACTCGGCAACAAACATCACCCAGTTCTCAGGCATGGCACCCGCCATGGCTTCAAAAAATGCGGGCGACAGATAGGGGGCGTTGCCATGCTCCAGATAAGTGCGCTCGTAGCAGCGGTAGAAAAAATTCCAGTCCTCCGTGCTGATGTTGTCGCCCTCCATGACTCTGAAGCTCACGCCGGCATCGCGCACCTTGCGGCGTTCTTGCCGAATTTTTTTGCGCTTTTCCTGATTGAGCGAGGCCAGGAAGTCGTCAAAGTCACGCCAGACAATGCTTTCTCTGGAGGCCGTATTTGTCAATTCTTCGGGGCGCGTGGAGGCCTTGTTCGTCCAGTGAAACTGCACCGTGCTGCGCTGCATCCAGCCTGCTGCGGTGCAGGCAGCCAGGTCATCCGTATCTCCAAACAGCAGGTGCAGTGATGACAGTTGCAGTGACTCTGCCCATTCCTGTATGGCCTGCACCAGCGCCACGCGCAGCGCCTGCGTGCGCGCCAGCAGGCGCGAGCCGGGTGCGGGCGTAAAAGGCACGGCCATCACTGCCTTGGGGTAGTAGGGCAGGCCATGCTGCTCGTAAGCGCGGGCCCAGGCCCAGTCAAAAACATACTCGCCGTAAGAATGGGTCTTGATGTAGAGGGGGCAGGCGGCCAGTAATTCGCCTTGATCCCAGATGGTGATGACCCGGATGACCCAGCCCGTTTCAGGCGTGGCGCTGCCGCTTTGCTCCATCGCGGCCAGGTATTCGTGCCGCATGAAAGGTGTGGGCGTGGACTGAGAGGCCAGCAGCGCATTCCAGTTTTGTGCGTCCAGCTGCTGCACGCTGGTGAGCACGCGAGTGATAATTGTGTTTTCGGCCATGCCCTGATTGTCGCGGGCGCCGGTAGCCTCACCGCCTAGCTTGCTTTTCATGACGCTTTCTATCTGCTGTGCCCAACGCAATTTTGTCGTGGGTGACCTCTCTGGCAATGTCCAGAAAATCATTGCCACCGCTGCTGAAGCTTATGCCAACGGTGCCCGCCTGTTGCTGACTCCCGAGCTGGCTCTGTGCGGCTATGCGGCTGAAGACCTTTATTTGCGCCCCGCCTTCCTTGATGCCTGTGATGCGGCGCTGCTAGAACTGCAGGCGGCCAGCGCCCAATGGCCGGGTCTGGCGCTGGTCATCGGTCACCCGCTGCGTGATGGGGGCCAACTGTTCAACGCTGCCAGCGTGCTGCGTGATGGTCAGCAGATTGCCCATTATTTCAAGCAGCTGCTGCCTAATTTTGGTGTGTTTGACGAGCAGCGCTACTTCTCCGCAGGCAATACGCCTTGCGTGGTGGATGTCGCGGGCATTCAGGTTGGCTTGCTGATTTGCGAAGACGCCTGGCATGTCGGCCCGGCTCAAGCTGCCGTGGCCGCTGGCGCGCAGTTGCTGGTGGTCATCAATGCATCGCCATTCCACAGCGGAAAACCGGCTGAACGCGAGGCAGTGATTGCGCAACGTGCTATTGAAAATGCGGTGCCTGTCGTGTATTCCCACTTGGTGGGGGGGCAAGACGAGATTGTTTTTGACGGTTGCTCGTTTGCCGTAGAAGCCAATGGCCAACTGGCCGCACGCGCTGCGGCTTTTGAAGAAGACTTGCCACTGTTGGCTGCCCACCTGGTGGACGGCCGTGTCAGCCTGATGGGCGAAGTCAAACCATCGCTCAGCCATCACCACGCTTTGTGGTCGGCGCTGGTGCTGGCCGTGCGCGACTATGTGGGAAAGAATCGCTTTCCCGGTGCGCTCATTGGCCTGTCGGGCGGTATGGATTCGGCGCTGGTGCTGTCTATTGCGGTAGATGCGCTGGGCGCGGACAAGGTGCGCACGGTGATGATGCCTTCGCCCTACACCGCCGACATCAGCTGGCTGGATGCCCGTGAAATGTCTGAGCGTGTGGGCGTGCAGCACGAAGAAATTGATATTGCGCCGCAGTTCGAGACCTTCAAGGCCGCGCTGGCCAACACATTTGCGGGCCGTGCTGAAGACACGACCGAAGAAAACCTGCAGGCACGCATTCGCGGCACGCTGCTCATGGCCATGAGCAACAAGTTTGGCCATATGGTGCTGACTACGGGCAACAAGAGCGAAATGTCGACTGGCTATTGCACGCTGTATGGCGATATGGCTGGCGGTTTTGCTGCCATCAAGGATGTGCTCAAGACCGAAGTTTTTGCGCTGGCGCGCTGGCGCAATGCCCATGACCCGTTTGGCACAGGGCTCGATCCCATTCCTGATCGCATCATTACGCGCCCTCCCAGCGCCGAGTTGCGCCCGGACCAGAAAGATCAGGACAGCCTGCCTGACTACGAGGTGCTGGACGCCATCGTTACGCACTACATGGAAAATAATGAGAGCGTAAGCTCCATCGTGGCCAAGGGTTTTGCAGCCGCTGATGTGGAGCGCGTCACGCGTCTGATACAAATCAATGAACACAAGCGTCGCCAGGCACCCGTCGGTCCACGTGTAACGGTGCGCAGTTTTGGCAAAGACTGGCGCTACCCGATAACCAACAAATTCCGTGCCTGAGGCCAAGCCTCTGGCGCGTTGCCGATTTCAATCTATTGAGGAGTAAGCCCCATGAAAATGATTACCGCCGTCATCAAGCCTTTCAAACTTGAGGAAGTGCGCGAGGCCTTGGCCGAGTGTGGGGTGAATGGTCTGACCGTGACAGAAGTCAAGGGTTTTGGCCGCCAGAAAGGCCACACCGAGCTGTACCGCGGTGCAGAGTATGTGGTGGACTTTCTGCCCAAAGTGAAGATTGAAGTTGTTGTGAAGGACGAAGATGTGGACCGCTGCGTGGATGCCATCGTCAGCGTGGCACGCACAGGCAAGATTGGTGACGGCAAGATCTTCATCACTCCCGTGGAGCGCGTGGTGCGCATTCGCACCGGTGAGCTGGACGACACCGCTGTCTAAGCAGCCATGCCGCCCACCCAGCAAAAAGCCAGACCTTGAGTCTGGCTTTTTTGTTCAGGGTCGTTAAAGAGGGCGAGAGCTAATCATAGAGGTGGCCTCTAAGGTGAATCACCGCGCAGCCAAGGCTGTCGTCTTCCTCGGGCCAGCAGCATAGCCGTTCAGGGGTTAAATGACCGAACGCAGCGGCGGCGTATCTAGTCGATTGCCCGCGTTCTGCACCAGATTTTGTAGCAGTGCGTCTGTGTCAGAGCTGGTCTCGATGAGTCCCATCTGCCATTCACCCATAAATTCGTTGCTGACGCAGGACTGCAGAAATTGCAGCATGCTGTCGTAGTAGCCATCCACGTTGAGGATGCCGATGGGCTTGTCGTGATAGCCCAGCTGGCGCCAGGTCCAGACTTCAAACAGCTCTTCAAAGGTACCAATACCGCCAGGCAGGGCCACAAAGACATCGCTGCGCTCGGCCATCATGGCCTTGCGCTCGTGCATGTTCTTGACGACATGCAGCTCGTCGCAGGCCTGATTGGCCAGTTCTTTATTGACCAAGGCCTGAGGAATGATGCCGATCACACGGCCGCCTGCCTGCTGCGTAGCTTCAGCCACTACGCCCATCAGGCCGCTGCGCCCGCCGCCATAGACAAGCTGACCGCCGCGCTCGCCAATCCAGCGGCCGACGGCTTTGGCGACTTCGGTAAATTGAGGGTTGGTACCGGGGCGCGAGCCGCAGTACACGCAGATGGAGAAAGCTGGAGTAGTCATGCGATAAATCGGTGATAAATGGCGGCAGCCCAGACGGCGCCGCAAAGGCATAGCGACAATAAGACAGCGGCGCTGCCCATGTCTTTGGCTTTTTTGGACAGCTCATGCCACTCGGGGCCAATGCGGTCAATGGCGGCTTCAATGCCGGTGTTGAGCAGCTCGACGATGAGAACCAGTGTGACTGTTGCGGCCAGCAGGGCGACCTGCTCCCAGCTTGTGCCCAGCCAGAAGGCCGCAGGAATCATGATAAAAGCGCAGATAGCCTCTTGCTGAAAGGCTTTTTCGTGCCAGCCTGCCTTGAGGCCCTCCAGCGAATAGGCGCCTGCATGCAGCACGCGAGAAAGGCCGGTGCGGCTTTTCTGGGGATTGACGGGGTCGGGTGTTGAAGAGGTCATGCGGAACAATATCAGCGGATGCGTTTAGGTGCGGGGGCTTGATGCACCAGCTGGGTGCCAGCCCAGGCGTCATGCCAAAACTGTTTTTTAGGGTGAAAGCGGCTGAGCAGAGCCCAGATCAGAATCCAGCCCAGCATTAGCACCATTACTTCAAGAGGCGGAAGGCCGAAGGGATAGAGCACCGCCAGAGGCGGCAGCCACCACATCCAGCTGGCGGCATAGCGCAGCAGGGCGCGGGTCTGGGTCAGAGGGCGGCCTTGTGCATCCGCCACGCGGATATGCCAGGTCTTCATGGCCAGCGTCTGGCCCTTGCTCCAGAACCAGACAAAGTAAATGCCCAGCACCACCATCATGAAAGCTTGCAGCAAGTGGCGGTTGTCGAGTGCGTTACGGGTCTGGGACAGCGTGCTGAACAGATAGCCTGCAATAAACACCACGCCAAACAGCAGCATGCCTTCATAAAGCCAGCAAGCCATTCTGCGGCGAAGGCTGGGAGCTATGAAATCAGGAGTGTTTGAGGGTGTTGAGCTGCCATCATCAATCGAAATATCTTGCTGCATGAAGGCATTGTAGGTGGCGACTCAGCGACCTTGATGCTCTGATTGCTGCATCAGCGCTAGATCAGTGCAAGTCTTGAGCTGGCGCATCCAGCGGCGGCAGCGTGATGGGCGTGGCGCGTGGAATATCCACCGGCGCGGTCTCCACAATGATGGAGGGCGTGCGCACAGGGTGCGTTTCCACCATCGCGGGTGTGGCAGGTACGGCTGGCGGCGGGTGATGAATGGTGGCTGGAGGAATCTTGGGCAGATTCGGCACCGTATTGGGCGTGGCTGTGGCTGCAGGAATGCGCGCCAGCTTCTTGGGTGCCACGGGCTTGATAGCCGGGGCGGCTGTCACCACTTTGGGCGCGGCGCGGGAAGCAAGCAAGCGCTTTTCTTCATCACTCAGGGCTTGATAAGCTTCCCACTGTGCCTGCTTGTCTGTCGCCAGTCGGTTGGTGATAGCAAAGTTCAGGCGCGCCTGATTGCGCTGAGCTGCGCTCAGGCCAGACCATGATTCCATACGGTCGCGCAATTTTTCCTGCTCGCGCTCGCTGAGCTTGTCAAAACCATCAGCCAGCGCAATCCAGCGGCGCTTTTGTACCGAACCAACCATAGGCCAGCGCTCTTCCAGCGGCGAAAGCACTTGACGCTGATGGCTGCTGAGTTCTGCCCAGCGCGGGCCAGAGGCTTGTGCCGTGGCTCGCTGGCGCATGGATGGATCCACGTGCATGGTCTTGGATGCAGCCATGGTCGCAGGTGGCACAGCACTTGGAGCGAGTCTGACTTGCTGCACCACATTGCATCCTGTCCAGGATAGAGTCATCAACAACACCGCCGCCATGACGGCGGCGGTGTTGTTAGGACTCAGGATGGAGCGCTTTTCAGTAGGCATCAATGCAGGGTGCGGCGGGCTGTTTAGTGTTCTGAGGCGGAGGCTGAAGTCTTGAGGTACTGAATAAAGCCCGGATCCGCGTATGCAGCGGGTGGCAAGTCGTCAGTCAGCAAAGCGGTATCGACTGCGGTGACTTCGCTCAGCATACTTTGTTCAGTGTCTGCGTTGTAAATCACCAAGCCGACAATCAGCGCAAACACAGGGATGGCAGAGATCAGTGCGCGCCACCAGCCAGCGCCTTCACTGGGGCTGCCCATGGTCATGGTGCTGCCCTGGGAAGATGCTGCAGCACTGGTTTGCGCGTGCAGCACTGTCGCTTCGCGGCGGCGTTCAGAGACGGCACGCTCGCGCGAAGCACGCAGGCGCTCGGTCACTTCGTAGGGGAGTAAAGCCTCGCCTTCACTCAAACGGGCCGTGATATGACGGGCGAAGCGGTCGGCAGCCTGTTCTTGCAGGAATGTGGGCGCGGATTTCATAACTCGATTCCTTTGGCCTTGAGTGCCTTGCTCAATGTTTGGATGGCGCGGAAGCAATGTGTTTTAACACTACCTTCAGAGCAGCCCATGGCTGCAGCGGTCTCCGCAACATCCATCTCTTCCCAATAACGCATGAGGAATGCTTCGCGTTGACGCGTTGGAAGCTCTTGTATTTCTTTTTCGATACTTTGCAGCGTCTGCTTGCGCTCAGTCAGGCTTTCCACATTGTGGGCAGCGGCCTCGTCGGCATTGGTGGCGTAGGTCTCCAGCCAGTCAAAGCCACCGTCATCGTCTGATGAGGATTCCAGATCACTGAAATGTGTGAAAAGGGCTTTTTGCGTCTTCTGGCGCCTGAACCAGTCTAGCGTGCTGTTCGAGAGAATGCGCTGGAACAGCATGGGCAGCTCATTGATTGGCTTGTCCCCATAGTGCTGGGACAGCTTGAGCATGCTGTCCTGCACGATATCCAGGGCGGCCTCCTCATCGCGGACGTGAAAATAGCTGCGCTTGAATGCGCGCTTTTCTACGCCTTTGAGGAATGCAGACAGTTCTTGTTCTGTGGCCAAGAGAGAGTAACCCTGGAAAAAATCGGGGGAGTGCCCGTGGGAAAGCTGTCGATTATCGCATCCACTGATGTTTTTTTGTGTACTGCATTTGAAGGTCTTGTTGCAGTGCGATAATGTTCTCAACTTAAAGAAGCAAACGGATCACGGTCCGGCGTACACACAAACGCCCATGGCTTGTGGTCTTAAGTCCTAAACCGGCCTCACAAGGGCTTCAGGCTAAGGGCACCGAAGGTTTTTCGTTAGAGAAATTCACAAAGGTTGATCATGGAAATCTCCAAAGCCGAGCTGGCCTCTGCAGCCGCAGCATCGTCCCCCAAGGGCGCCCAGGAATTGATGGGCTCCGAAATCCTCATCAAGTCTCTTCAGGCTGAAGGTGTTAAGCACCTGTGGGGTTACCCAGGCGGGGCAGTTCTCTATATTTACGACGCGCTGTACAAGCAAGACAGCATTCAGCATGTGCTGGTGCGCCATGAGCAGGCCGCTGTGCACGCTGCCGATGGCTTTGCACGTGCAACCGGTGAAGTGGGCGTGGCGCTGGTGACATCCGGCCCCGGCCTGACTAATGCGGTCACCGGCATTGCTACAGCGTATACGGACTCCATCCCCATGGTGGTGGTGGCCGGTCAGACTTCGACCAACTACATTGGTACCGACGCCTTCCAGGAATGCGACACCGTGGGCATTACGCGTCCCATCGTCAAGCACAACTTCCTGGTCAAGGACGTTCGCGATCTGGCCGAGACCATGAAGAAGGCCTTCCACATCGCCCGCACTGGCCGTCCCGGCCCCGTGGTGGTGGATATTCCAAAAGACGTGTCCTTCAAGAAGGCGCTGTACACGGGCTATCCTGAAAAAGTGGAAATGCGCTCGTACAACCCCGTCAAAAAGGGTCATGCAGGCCAGATTCGCAAGGCACTGCAACTGCTGCTGACGGCAAAGCGTCCCTATATCTATACCGGTGGCGGTGTGTTGCTGGGCAATGCAACGAATGAGCTGCGCACGCTGGTCGACATGCTGGGCTACCCCATCACCAGCACCTTGATGGGTCTGGGCGCATATCCAGCCAGTGACAAGAAATTCCTCGGCATGCTTGGCATGCACGGCACCATTGAAGCCAACAACGCTATGCAAAATAGCGATGTGCTGCTGGCTGTAGGTGCCCGCTTTGACGACCGCGTGATTGGCAACCCCAAGCACTTCATGTCGGTAGAGCGCAAGATCATCCATATCGACGTGGATCCCTCCTCCATCTCCAAGCGAGTGAAGGTGGATGTGCCTATCGTGGGCGATGTCAAGGATGTGCTGGTCGAGTTGATCGCCATGCTGCGCGAATCTGCTCAGCGCCCCGACGAAGGTGCTCTGAGCCAGTGGTGGAGCAGCATCGAAGGCTGGCGCAGCCGCGATTGCCTGGCCTACGACATGTCCAACCCCGACGTGATCAAACCCCAGTACGTGGTCGACACGCTGTGGAAGATGACCAAGGATGCGGACACTTATGTGACTTCTGACGTCGGCCAGCACCAGATGTGGGCTGCCCAGTACTACCGCTTTGATGAACCCCGTCGCTGGATCAACTCTGGCGGTCTGGGCACCATGGGTGTGGGTCTGCCTTACGCCATGGGCATCAAGCTAGCCAAGCCTGACTCTGAAGTGTTCTGTATCACGGGCGAAGGCTCGATTCAGATGAACATTCAGGAGCTGGCCACCTGCAAGCAGTACAACACGCCGGTGGTGATCTGTGCGCTGAACAACCGCTTCTTGGGCATGGTGCGCCAGTGGCAGGAAATTGAGTACTCGGGCCGCTACTCCAGCAGCTACATGGACTCCCTGCCTGACTTTGTGAAGCTGGCTGAAGCCTATGGCCACCGCGGCCTGCTGATCGAAAAGCCTGCGGATGTGGAAGGCGCGCTGCGCGAGGCGCGTCGTATCGTGCGTGAAGAGAGCAAGACCGTCTTCCTCGACTTCCGCACCGATCCCACCGAAAACGTGTTCCCCATGGTGCAGGCTGGCCGTGGTATCACGGAAATGCTGCTGGGCGCCGACGATCTGTAATGCGTGAGCCGGTTTTGAATGAAATCGGCCTCTAGCCATTAACTATCAAGCGCAAGCAGCTATATTTTAAATAGCGTTTTTTTGACGAATCTATTGCTCGCCGAGCCTGGTACTTACCGGTGTCAGGGGAGGGCGACGAAAAGAGGAATCTGGGTATGAAACACATTATTGCCGTCCTGCTCGAAAACGAGCCCGGAGCACTGTCGCGCGTCGTGGGCCTGTTCTCGGCCCGTGGCTACAACATCGAATCTCTGACTGTGGCGCCGACGGAAGACCCGTCACTGTCGCGCATGACCATACTGACCACGGGTTCAGATGATGTGATTGAGCAAATCACAAAGCACCTGAATCGCCTGATTGAAGTGGTTAAAGTGGTGGACCTGACAGAGGGTTCTTACACCGAGCGTGAGCTGATGATGGTCAAGGTGAGAGCTGTGGGCAAGGAGCGCGAAGAAATGAAGCGCATGGCCGACATCTTCCGCGGGCGCATCATTGACGTGACCGAAAAGAGCTACACCGTAGAGCTGACCGGTGACCAGTCCAAGAACGACGCCTTCCTGCAAGCGATTGACCGTACTGCCATTTTGGAGACAGTGCGTACAGGTGCTTCGGGTATTGGCCGCGGCGAACGCATTCTGCGTGTCTAATTGACCCTTTTTCGAACCTGTTCAAACCTTTTAAACCCCCTCAAGATAAGAGACCTGGAGCCGACATGAAAGTTTTCTACGACAAAGACTGTGACCTGAGCCTGATCAAGGGAAAGACCATTGCCATCATTGGTTACGGTAGCCAAGGCCACGCACATGCACAAAATCTGAACGACAGCGGCGTGAAGGTCGTGGTTGGTCTGCGCAAGGGTGGCGCTTCGTGGGACAAGGTTGGCAAGGCCGGCCTGACTGTCATGGAAGTCAACGACGCCGTGAAGGCTGCTGACGTGGTCATGATGTTGTTGCCTGACGAAAACATCCCTGATGTTTACAACAACAACGTCGCTCCCAACATCAAGGCTGGCGCTGTGCTGGCTTTTGCCCACGGCTTCAACGTGCATTACAACCAGGTCGTGCCCCGCGCTGACGTGGACGTGATCATGGTCGCCCCCAAGGGCCCTGGCCACACCGTGCGTTCCGAGTACCTGAAGGGCGGCGGCGTGCCTTCCCTGATCGCTGTGTACCAGGATGTGTCCGGCAAGGCTCGTGACATCGCTCTGTCCTACGCTTCTGCCAATGGCGGCGGCAAGGGTGGCATCATCGAAACCAACTTCAAGGAAGAAACCGAGACTGACCTGTTCGGCGAACAGGCTGTGCTGTGCGGTGGCGCCGTTGAACTGGTGAAGATGGGCTTCGAAACCCTGACCGAAGCTGGTTACGCTCCTGAAATGGCTTACTTCGAGTGCCTGCATGAGCTGAAGCTGATCGTTGATCTGATGTATGAAGGCGGTATCGCCAACATGAACTACTCCATCTCGAACAACGCCGAGTATGGTGAGTACGTGACAGGTACCGAAGTCATCAACGACAAGTCCCGCGAAGCCATGCGCAACGCCCTGAAGCGCATCCAGAGCGGTGAATACGCCAAGATGTTCATCAGCGAAGGTCGCCTGAACTACCCATCGATGACTGCACGTCGTCGCCAGAACGCTGAGCACGCCATCGAGCAAGTGGGCGGCCAGCTGCGCGCCATGATGCCTTGGATCTCCAAGAACAAGCTGGTTGATCAAACCCGCAACTAATGCACGCGAGTCATTCAGCGAAAGCTGGATGACCTTGTGCCAGCAAGAGGCCACCGTTTAGGTGGCCTTTTTCATTCTGGGCGCAGTGTGTGCGGCGGGTACACTGGGGGCAGGGCATTGCTATGATGGTTTTGCTTGAAATACTATGGTTTTAATAGCTGCATGCGCATGACATGCAAGCACTGGAGGTCTGTTTAATGCAAAACAGCAATGATTCTGCCGACGCAGGCGGCGCTCAGCGCAAGATGCGCAAAGGCATTTATGTGCTGCCCAATTTGTTCACGCTGGCAGCGCTGTTTGGAGGTTTTTACTCCATCGTCATGGCCATGAACAACAAGTTCGAACTGGCGGCTGTGGGCGTTTTTTGCGCCATGGTGCTCGACAGTCTGGACGGTCGCGTGGCCCGCATGACGCACACGCAAAGTGCCTTTGGCGAGCAGATGGATTCGCTGTCGGATATGGTTTCTTTTGGCGCGGCTCCCGCACTGATTGCCTACGAATGGGCGCTGCGCCCGCTGGGTCGCTGGGGCTGGCTAGCCGCTTTTGTGTACTGTGCCTGCGCTGCACTGCGTCTGGCCCGTTTCAATGTGAACACGGCCGTTGTTGATAAGCGTTACTTTCAGGGCATGCCTTCGCCTGCGGCGGCGGCCTTGGTGGCAGGTTTTATCTGGCTGACCAGTGCCTTGCTGGTGTCTCACCGCGATGTGCCAATTTTTGGCGATGTGATGTCTTGGTTTGGTGGCTACGCCACAGACCGAGCTGATCTGTCCTGGATCATGTTTGCCATCACGCTGTTTGCGGGCCTGACCATGGTCACCAATATTCCGTATTACAGCTTCAAGGACATTGGCGGTGCCAAGAGCATGCCTTTTGTCTCGCTGGTGGTCGTGGCATTGCTGATGGCGCTGGTGAGCATCGAGCCTGCAACCATGCTGTTCCTGGTGTTCGTCGGCTACTCGATCTCTGGCTATGTGATCTACGTCTGGCGCCGCGCCAAGGGCGAGCATGTGAGCATTGTGTCCACATCAAAAGATGAGCCCGACGAGCGTGGGCTGCACGACGATTGATGCAGTTGCACAAAAAGTGCTGGCATTGTCAACTTTTCCTGTGTTAAAGTCATTCGCATGAAAAACCTGTCGCTAGCTCTACTACTAATGTCCATCGGGCAGAGAAAGTAGCGCGCGCGTACAAACACACCTACTTCACGGCCCGTAGCTTCAGCGACGGGCCGTTTTTGTTTTTGGGCGTCGCTGGAGCTGGGTTTAAATTCTTCTAATTCGACAAAAGAGACTCACCATGTTGCAAAACCCTTCCACCAAATACCGCGCCTTCGCCCCTGTTCGTTTGACCGACCGCACCTGGCCCGATGCAGTTATCACCAAGCCCCCGGTATGGTGCAGTGTGGATTTGCGTGATGGCAATCAGGCCCTGATTGAGCCGATGGACATTGAGCGCAAGGTGCAGATGTTTGAGCAACTGGTGAAGATCGGCTTCAAGGAAATTGAAGTGGGCTTCCCTTCCGCATCGCAGGTCGAGTTTGACTTCATGCGCAAGCTCATCGAAGAAAACCGCATTCCCGATGACGTAACAGTCCAAGTGCTGACACAGGCGCGTGAGCACCTGATCCGCCGCACCTTTGAAGCCTTGCAAGGCGTGCCCCGTGCGATTGTTCATCTCTACAACGCAACCGCCCCTGTGATGCGTCGTGTGGTCCTGAACATGAGCGAAGACGAGATTGTGGCGCTGGCTGCCACTAATGCCCAGATGTTCAAGGATATCGCTGCGCAGAACCCTGGCACCAAGTGGACCTTCCAGTACTCGCCCGAAATGTATTCAGATACCGAGCTGGAATTCTCCAAGCGCGTGATTGATGCGGTGACCGATGTGTGGCAGCCCACACCCGAGAACAAGTGCATCATCAACTTGCCCACCACGGTGGAGCACTCCACCCCCAATATCTTTGCCGACATGGTGGAGTGGACGCACCGTAATATCAAGCGCCGCGACAGCGTGGTGATCTCGGTTCACCCCCACAACGATCGCGGCACAGGCACGGCGGCTGCCGAGCTGTCTTTGATGGCCGGTGCTGACCGTCTGGAAGGCTGTTTATTTGGTAACGGCGAGCGTACCGGTAACCTCGATGTGGTGAACGTTGCCCTCAATATGTATATCCAGGGCGTGAACCCCGGTCTGGACTTCTCCAATATCGATGAAATCCGCGCAACGGTTGAGCATTGCAACCAGTTGCCCGTGCATCCTCGCCACCCTTACGTGGGTGACTTGGTCTACACCTCCTTCTCTGGCTCTCATCAGGACGCCATCAAGAAGGCATTCGCCGCTCACAAGGATGGCGATATTTGGGATATGCCTTATTTGCCTATCGATCCCAAGGATCTGGGTCGTAGCTATGAGGCCGTGATTCGCGTCAACAGCCAGTCGGGCAAGGGCGGTATTGCCTATCTGCTCGAAAGCGAATATGGCTTGCAATTGCCCCGCCGCCTGCAGATCGAATTCAGCCAGGTGGTCCAGCGCGAGATGGATGCTAGCGGAAAGGAATTGTCTGCAGCGGCTCTGTGGGAGCTGTTCCAGCGCGAATATGGCGTCAACACTGTCAAGGCACCTCAGTACCGCCTGAGTGAAGCTGATGGCGTGGTCAGCATGAGCGCCGAAATTGAAGTGGAAGGCCTGAAGTATTTTTTGGAGAGCGAAGGTACGGGCCCCATTGATGCCTTTGTACAGGCCTTGTCGGCTGCAGTGGGGCGCAACGTGCGCGTGCTGAACTACTCTGAGCACGCCATTGGCGAAGGAGCGAACGCCAAGGCCATTGCCTATGTAGAGCTGCGCGTCGACGACAGCCAAGTTTGCTACGGTGTTGGGGTGGATGCCAATATCGTCTCTGCCTCACTTCGCGCCATTATTTCGGGAGTGCAACGTGTCCCAGTCGCCGCTGAAGAAGCGGTCGCTGCCTAAAAGACCTGTGAGCCGGTGCCGCCAAAAGCGCACCGGCTTTTTTATCGGCAATCCTCCAATAAAAACCGGCGTTATCCGCGCCACAACCCAGAGAGTCCCCACCATGTCCGATCAGCTCATTATTTTTGACACCACCTTGCGTGACGGCGAGCAGTCGCCCGGTGCTTCGATGACGCGCGATGAAAAGCTGCGCATTGCCCGCCAACTTGAACGACTGAAGGTGGACGTGATCGAGGCAGGGTTTGCGGCAGCCTCCAATGGAGATTTCGAATCCATCCAGACGATTGCCCGCAGCATCAAGGATTCGACCATCTGCTCGCTCTCTCGCGCTAATGATCGCGATATTGCGCGGGCTGCCGAAGCATTGAAGGATGCAAACCGTGGCCGTATCCACACCTTTATTGCGACCAGTCCACTGCACATGGAAAAAAAGCTGCGCATGACGCCCGAGCAGGTGCTGGAGCAGGCCAAGCAAGCCGTGCGTTTTGGGCGCAACCTGATGGATGACATCGAGTTCAGCGCCGAAGACGGCTACCGCAGTGAGCCCGACTTTTTGGCCCGCGTGATTGAAGCGGTCATCAACGAAGGTGCAACGACCATCAACGTGCCCGATACCGTGGGCTATGCCATTCCTGAGCTGTATGGCGAGTTCATCCGCAATCTGCGCGAGCGCGTGCCCAATAGCGACAAGGCTGTGTGGTCCGTGCACTGCCACAACGATCTGGGTATGGCTGTGGCCAATTCGCTGGCTGGTGTGAAGATCGGCGGCGCACGCCAGATTGAGTGCACTATCAATGGCCTGGGTGAGCGCGCAGGTAACTGCTCACTTGAGGAGGTCGTCATGGCCATCAAGACCCGCAAGGATTACTTTGGACTGGATGTGAATATCGACACCCAGCACATCGTGGCGGCCAGTCGACTGGTCAGCCAGACCACAGGTTTTATCGTGCAGCCCAACAAGGCGGTGGTGGGGGCCAATGCGTTTGCTCATGCCTCTGGCATTCACCAGGACGGTGTGCTCAAGGCGCGTGACACCTATGAAATCATGCGGGCTGAAGATGTGGGCTGGGCCGCCAACAAAATAGTGCTGGGCAAGCTCAGCGGCCGTAACGCCTTCAAGCAGCGCCTGCAGGAACTGGGTGTGGAGCTGGATAGCGAAGCCGCTATCAATCAGGCTTTCACACGCTTCAAGGAGTTGGCCGATCGCAAGAGCGAAATTTTTGACGAAGACATTCTGGCGCTGGTCAATGTCGATGGTGGTCAGGGTCAGGAGAGCCAGTTTCAGTTCATCTCGCTGGCTCAGCAAAGCGAAACAGGTGAGCGCCCACATGCGTCAGTTGTGTTCAGCAATGCAGGTCAGGAAATCAAGGCCAGCTCTGAGGGCAATGGTCCGGTCGATGCCTCATTCAAGGCCATCGAGTCTGAGGTCAAGAGCGGAGCCGAGATGGTGCTCTATTCCGTCAATGCCATCAGCGGCTCTACTGAGAGCCAGGGCGAAGTAACAGTGCGTTTGCAACGCAATGGCCGGGTGGTCAATGGTGTGGGTGCAGATCCCGATATTGTGGTCGCGTCTGCCAAGGCTTATCTGAGCGCTTTGAACAAATTGCATAGCAATCATGAAGTTGTAGCAGCACAAGGTTGAGTACAGGATTTATAATTTCACTCAGATTATCGAGAAAGTTGTGCAAGTGCTTGTCACTGCACAATTTTTTTGGTTGAATTAAATCCTTACACCTTGTTGTCTGGAGTATCGCATGCCGCTGCTGCGTTCTTTTCGCCTTGCAAAACTAACTCAGGTGTTGTCTTTGGCTCTGTTGAGCTGTGCTCTGGCCGTGCCCGCAGCACAGGCTGCGCCCAAAAAAGACGCTAAAAAGCCCATTGCGGCTGCCTCTGCTTCCTCCAAAAAAGCAGCTAAAGAACCCGCAGGCAAAGCACGGGTGGCTGCTGAGCCTAAAGTTAAGGGTGCCAAAGTTGCCAAGGGCAAGCAAGACAAGACTGAAGCCAAGGTTGCCGGTAAAAAAGGCAGCAAGGCTGCTGTAGTTGCCAAGGCTGAAAAATCAGAAAAAGCCTCTGGTAAGAAGCGCCTGGCCAAGGCTGGTGCGGCCAGCGCAGCGGCTGTTGCAACGTCTGTAGAGCCTGCTCGCCAGTCCTATGGCCAGATGGCAGGTCTGCATTCGGTGTCTGATCCGCTGGCTCTGCAAAGCAGTGTGGCTTATGTGATCGACCAAGACACGCACGAGGTTCTGCTCAGCAAGAACGATCAGGCTGTGCTGCCGATTGCCTCGCTGACCAAGCTCATGACCGGTTTGCTGGTTTCTCAGGCTCGCTTGCCCATGGATGAGATGATCACCATCACGCAAGACGATGTGGATACCGAAAAGCACAGCAGCTCGCGTCTGCGCGTGGGTACGACCTTGACGCGCTCCGAGATGATGCACCTGGCACTGATGTCCAGCGAGAACCGTGCAGCCCATGCTCTGGGTCGCACCTATCCCGGTGGTCTGGGGCAGTTTGTGCAGCAGATGAATTCCAAGGCTTTGCAGCTGGGCATGAAGGACACGCGCTATGTGGAACCCACAGGCCTGTCCAGCAGCAACCAGTCCAGCGCACGGGATCTGGCCCGCCTGGTCGCTGTTGCACACGCAGACCCTTTGATGCGCGAGTACTCTACATCGCATGGCTACGAAGTCGCGGTGGGGCGTCGCACTTTGCAGTTCAACAACACCAACCGTCTGGTCAAGAGCGACAACTGGGATATCGGCCTGCAAAAGACCGGCTATATCTCTGAAGCAGGTCGTTGCCTGGTGATGCAGGCTCAGGTTTCAGGTCGCAAGCTGATCATGGTGTTTCTGGATTCTGCCGGTAAGTTCAGCCGTCTGGCCGATGCCGAGCGAGTGCGCCACTGGATTGAAGCCATGCCCACTGCAAGCAACTCTATTGGACAACGTATTCGCGGGTAACCGTCCTGAATAAGCATCTGGCCTTTGAAGGAGGCCACAAAAAAAGCGCTACTCAAGGTGGCGCTTTTTTATTGCTGTTTGATAAGGAAATAAGGCTCTAGCCCTTGCAGAGATTGCGCTGGCAGCTCATAAATATGAAGCAGGCCGGTAATTAGCCCTGCTGGTGGCTGCGGCTGTAAGTATCAGCAGCGGGCTGCGTGTTTGGCGTGCGTGCACTGGCACAGCCAAGCGCGGAAGAAATCTCCTGCACAGTCGCCTGCAGTCTCGGTGCCCAGCTTTCATCCAAACGATCTGCTGGGGCTGAGATGGACAGGCCGGCAATCAGCTTGCCTTGGTCGTCATAAATGCCAGCGGCCATACAGCGCACGCCTAGCTCCAGCTCTTCGTTGTCGCGTGCAATGCCGTACTGGCGCACTTTGGCCAGTTCATGCTCCAGCTCACCCAGCTGGGTAATGCTGAAGTGGGTCTTGCCGGGCAGGCCGGTGCGTGTGGCATAGGCGCGCACTTGCTGGGAATCATCGGCGGCCAGAAACAGCTTGCCGTTAGAGGTTAAATGCAGCGGCGCATGACCGCCAATGGCGCGAACCACCTGCATGCCGGAGCGCTCGCTGTATGCGCGCTCCACATACACAATTTCATCGCCCTGGCGCACAGAGAGGCTGATAGGCTGCTGAATCTGCTTGTAGAGCTGGCGCATAGGCGTCAGCGCTACCTCGCGCACATTCAGGCGGGCCTTCACCAGATTGCCAAGCTCCAGAAAACGCATGCCCAGGCGATAGCTGCCGGATTCGGGGCGATCCACAAAGCGGCCCAGAGCCAGATCGTTGAGGATGCGGTGCGTTGTCGAGGGATGCAGGCCTGTGCGTTCGCTGATCTCCTTCAAAGAAACCGCTTCCTCACGCGATGCCAGCACGTCGATCAACGTGAACATGCGTTCCAGAACCTGGACGCTGGGCTTTGCGGAGGCCGATAGGTCGTCTTTTTTCATGCGTTGGAGATACTTTGCGGGATGAAGGCATTCTAGCGGTGCTATAGCCGCGCAGGCATGTCATCTGCTCATATATCCATGTGCCGAGTTTTTCCGCAACATCAATCAATTTGTGAGCGCGTAATGCTTTGCCTGTCAACGCGGCACCATTGTTCACCTTGACGAATTTCATGCGGTAAAAAGCTGGCTTTGTAGCGCATCTTCTGGCTGTCCGAGATCCAGTAGCCGAGGTATACATAAGGCAGGCTCATGGCCTTGGCTTGCTGAATTTGCCATAGCACATTGAAGGTGCCGTAGCTGGCGTGATCTTCCGGGTCATAGAAGGTGTAGACCGCAGACAGGCCATCTTCCAGTACATCCAGAATCGAGAGCATCTTGAGCACGCCGGGTGCCCCGGTGTCGGTCGGCTCACGAAACTCTACCAAACGAGAATTGACGCGGCTTTGCAGCAAAAACTGTGTGTACTGGTCAACGCTGTCGTTGTCCATGCCGCCACCGCTGTGGCGGTGTTGCTGGTATCGCAAATAAAGCTGGTAGTGCTCGTCAGAGTAGTGCAGCCGCTTTATAGAGGTAATCAGTTGACCGTGCTGAGTGGCCGAGCGCCGCTGGCTGCGGTTAGGGCGAAACTCATTGCTGATGATGCGCAGCGGAACGCAGGCCTGGCAGCCGTCGCAATAAGGGCGGTACGTGAACATGCCGCTGCGACGAAACCCCATGGTGACCAGCTCTGAATAAACAGCATTCTGGATTTGGTGGCTGGGGGTTGCGACCTGGGAACGGGCCAGTCGCCCCGGCAGATAGCTGCAGGGGTAGGCTGCCGTGGCATAAAACTGCAGGGCATGTAGCGGTAGGTCGTTTGGGTGCGTCATGGTCAGGCTGGTGCTGCAGATGCGGTGCGTCAAACTTCAGGAGGTGCTCAGCAATTGATCCCAGTATATGGGGGCAAACTGCCAGTGCATATCGGGCAACTGAGCCTGCGCTCTGACGGTCTGTGCAAATTGTTCTCTAGGGATTTCGCGACCGCCCATGAATGACAGGTGGGCAGTGGCTTGCTGGCAGTCAATTTGCGCAACCTGATGGGCGCGGCACAGCGCAACCAGCGCAGACAGGGCAATCTTTGACGCATCGGTTTGTAGCGCAAACATGGATTCGCCAAACACGGCCTTGCCCAGTGCCACGCAGTAAAGGCCGCCCACAAGCTTGCCATTCACCCAGGTCTCTACGCTGTGTGCTGCGCCTTGCTGGTGCAGCTCGGTGTAGGCGTCGATGATGTTTTGAACAATCCAGGTGCCGTTTTGCCCATCGCGCGGGGCTTGGGCGCAGTGCTGCATCACAGCTGAGAAGGCGCTGTCGATGCGAATCTCGCAGTCGTGGGTGTCGCGAAATTTTTGTAGCGTCTTGCGCAGACTGCGGCGGAGCCGGAACTCGTCAGGGTGAAGAGTCATGCGCGGGTTGGGGGACCACCAGAGCACCGGTTGCCCCTCGCTGAACCAGGGGAAAATTCCCTGACTGTAGGCCGAGCGCAGGTGTGCTGCATCCAGTCTGCCGCCTGCTGCCAGTAGGCCGGGAATCGGATCCTGCTCGCCCCAAGTCTGATCGATCGGTGGAAAGTCTTGTTCAGGCTGCAGCCAAGGCAGGGAATGCGTCATTTGCCGATGGGGTTGATGGAGAGTCTTTAGTCTTGCACAGACTTGGCGCATTTTGTGAATATGTGCTGAGCGGGGTGACTGCTGGCTGACTGTCTGGTGTGCGGGCTTAACTCGCCTATTTTTCAGCGGCAACAAAAAAGGCTTCCTCCTGGAAGCCTTTTTGATGAGGTAGCAGCTGCAAGAGCTGCAGCCGCATTACACACGCTTGCGGTATTCGCCGGTGCGGGTGTCGATTTCGATCTTGTCTTCTTGAGCCACGAACAAAGGCACGGCCACTTCGAAGCCAGTAGCGATCTTGGCAGGCTTCAGCACCTTACCGGATGTGTCGCCCTTGACGGCTGGCTCAGTCCAGGTGATTTCGCGCACGATGGTGGTGGGCAGTTCGCAGGAGATAGCCTTGCCGTCATAGAACACCACTTCGGCAGTCATGCCATCTTCCAGGTAGTTCAGTGCGTCAGCCATGTTTTCGGCTTCGACTTCGTACTGGTTGAACTCTTCGTCCATCCACACGTACATGGGGTCTGCGAAGTAGGAGTAGGTGCACTCCTTCTTGTCCAGAATCACGTTGTCGATCTTGTCGTCGGCCTTGAACACGTTTTCAGTGCCGAAGTTGCCGATCAGGCTCTTGAGCTTCATGCGCACGGTAGCAGCGCCACGGCCGCCACGAGCGTATTCGGTCTTCAGAACGATCATGGGGTCCTTGCCGAACATGATCACATTGCCTGCGCGGATTTCTTGAGCGATTTTCATGGCTTGCTTGCGTTTGAAAGGTTGGAGCCGCTCTACACGGCAGGCAAGCTGTTCGCAATGGTTGCTGAGACAGCAACGCATCAATAGTGCGGCGGCGGGGCCTGCCGCGTGTACCGCGGCGGGGCGCGACCCTGATAAGCAAGATCGCTCGGCGGGCCGGGTACGCTTGCCCTCAGAGAGGCAAAACGTGGATTTTAGCTTTTTTCGGCGACAAAAGCTTGAAGCTGCTCAATCAAGTCAGCCTGAGGCGCTAATTTCTCTCGTGCAGCCCTTACGCACAAGGCCCATTCAGCCAACATTTCACGACTCAGTAAAGGCAATGCTTGCGGTACGGTCATGCCGTTCCAGGCGTGATGAAAGTGCACCAGGCTTTCGGGTGCGCCCAGCCAGTCAAGAAAGGCGTTGAGCTTGTCGTGGTGGGCATTGTCATGCTGAGGATAGATATGCCAGACAAAAGGCTGACCCGCCCAGATGGCGCGAACCAGAGAATCTTCACCGCGCACTAGATTCAGGTCGCAGGCCCAGAGCATTTCATCAAACTGAGGCTGCGGGCAGGGTTGCAGATATTGCATGTTCAATGACTGTGCGGCTGGCAGTGTCTGAACAGCTGCCGTAGCGCGGCCTGGGGTGATCAGCAGTCTGGCGTTGAGTTTGGGTATTTGCTCAAGTAACTGCTGCAGGGCTGTTGGCTCATAGCAAAACAGCGAGGCAGCATATTCATCGGCTTGAACGCCTTGCGCAGCGCGCCATTGAAGGCGGTCACCCGCAAAACGACTCTGGCGCTGGCTCAGATTCAGCTCTCGCACCAGTGCGCCTGTGGCGCTGGTAAAGCCAGGGTAGAAAAACCAGCGAGTCAGCCCTGCTGCCGGGCCGGACATGATGCGCGACGGCAGGCGGTGGCAGCGTTCTACGTAATCTTCGGCAGACAGGTATTCTAGGTTGATCCAGGCTGGAGGCCGACCTTGCTCTGCCTTGCGTGCAATGGCGGAGACAAACGGCTGGGGGATCTCGCAGCCAAAGGCTTCAACAACCACGTCGCCGATCACAGCGGGGATGTCGGCCGCCAGCGCAGGCCATGTATGGACGCTCAGACCCTGTGGCCAGGGCTGCGGGGCCATCCACTGCAAGGCGCTGGCATCGTCCATCCACAGGCGTACCTGCTGTCCGCGTGCAACCAGTTCTGCTGCAGTGCGCCAGCACACGCCCACATCGCCAAAGTTATCAATGACCTGGCAAAAAATATCCCAGGTCAGAGATGGATGTTGGGTCGTCACATTCGCTTCTGGCAGCGGTAAAAAATCCAGCATGGCTTCTAGTCTTTATGAGTTTCTTCGGGCTGGCATAGATGCTTGGTTAGCAATTGCGCCACAGGGGAGAGGGCGTCTTGCGAGCGCACGCAAAGCATCAACTGACGCTCGGCCCAGCTTTCATCCAGCCGGATGCAGCGCAGCGGCAGCGTGCCCATGTAAATACGTGCGCTGCCCTCGGGCAGGATGCCTATGCCCAGGCCTGATGCCACCATCAGGCACAGCGCGTCATAGCCCGTCACCTTCATGCGAAGGCGCGGCTGCAAGCCTTGGTCTGCGGCTGCACGGGTAATGAGGTGGTTGAGAGCGCTGTCGGCGTGCATGCCAATCAGGTCATGCTTCACAACTTGTTCCAGTCGCAGGCTGCGTTTGCGCGATAGCGGATGGGATTGCGGCATGACGACGGCCAGCCGGTCGCGCCGGTAGGGGTGCAGGCTGATTTTATTGCCGTAGCTGCCGTTGTTGAGCAGGCCGATATCGGCTTCGTTATCCGCCACGGCGCGCGCAATATCGGTGCTCACGCGCTCTTGCAGGCGTACATCTACATGGGGGTGCTGGCTTAAAAAACGCTGCAACTGCGCTGGCAGAAACTGCGTGATGCTGGAGATATTGGCCATCACTCGCACATGGCCGCGCAGGCCTTCTTGGCCGCCTTGCGCATAGTCCTTCATCTGCGTGGCAATGCCATCCATGTCATTGAGCACGCCGCGTGCCATGTTCAGCAGCGCATAGGCGGCCGCCGTAGGCACGCTGCCGCGGTTGCTGCGGGTAAAAAGTTCTACCTGCAGCTGATCTTCCAGCTCTGCCAGGCGGCGGCTGGCGGCGGAGGGAGCAATGTGCTCGCGTGCAGCGGCGCGGGCGATGGCGCTTTCTTCCATCACGGCAACAAAAAGGCTCAGGGTGGTTGGGTCCAGCTTCATGAGATGACCATTATCCCAGCTATGCCCAGATGCGATGGCAGCCTCGCATAACAGCGTTTTGCAGGAACCAATCTAAAGGGCAAGATGATTCAAAAGCTGCTCTGGGCAACGCAAAGCGGCATAGCAAGAGACAAACAATGACAATGATGAATATCAAAGACCCTGCGACGCAAACTGCCACGCCGCGTGCGCTTGAGGGCGTGAAGGTCGTGGAAATGGGGCAACTGATCGCCGGTCCGTTCTGCGGCAAGACGCTGGGTGAGTTTGGCGCTGACGTGATCAAGATTGAGGCCCCCGGTGCGGGCGATCCACTGCGCAACTGGCGTCTGATTAAAGAAGGTACATCGGTCTGGTGGCAGGTGCAGTCGCGCAACAAGCGATCTGTAGCGCTGGATTTGCGCCAGAAAGAGGCGCAGGACGTGGCCCGCAAATTGATTGCCGAGGCCGATGTGCTGGTCGAGAACTTCCGCCCCGGCACGCTGGAGGGCTGGGGTATGTCGCCCGAAGAGCTGCATACCATCAACCCCGGGTTGGTGATTTTGCGCATCTCCGGCTACGGCCAGACCGGCCCTTACCGTGACCTGCCGGGTTTTGGCGTGATTGGTGAGGCCATGGGCGGCCTGCGCCACCTGACGGCTGAGCCGGGTCGCGTGCCAGTGCGCGTGGGTGTCTCGATTGGAGACACGCTGGCGGCTTTGCACGGCGTGGTGGGCGTGATGATGGCTCTGTACCACCGCAAGGTGAATGGCGGCCCCGGTCAGGTGATTGATGTGGCCCTGCATGAGGCCGTGTTCAACATCATGGAAAGTCTGCTGCCCGAATACAGCGCCTTTGGTGCTGTGCGTGAGGCCGCAGGCAGCGCGCTGCCGGGTATTGCCCCGTCGAATGCTTATCCTTGTCTGGATGGCTGGGTGCTGGTGGCGGGCAATGGAGATTCCATCTTCAAGCGGCTGATGACTGCGATTGACCGCCAGGACTTGGCCGATGCGCCAGATTTGGCCGATAACGCAGGCCGCGTGGTCCGTGTGGCAGAAATTGATGGCGCGATTGGCGACTGGACGAGAGTCCGCACCGTGCAGGCTGTGATGGAGGAGTTGGGCAATGCCCGCGTGCCCGCAGGCAAGGTCTACACCGCCAAAGATATCGCAGAAGACCCGCACTATCATGCCCGCGAGATGATCTTGACCCAGCGTACCCGCGATGGTTTTGAGGTGAAAGTTCCCGGCGTGGTGCCCAAGCTCTCGCTGACGCCCGGCACCGTGCGCAGCAGTGCGCCGCATGTGGGTGACGACACCGACGCCGTACTGGCCGAAGTGGGCCTGAGCGCCGAGCAGATTGCGCAACTGCGCGCCAAGGGGATCATTCAATGAATAGCTTGAATGTCTGGAATGGTGCGGGTCGCCGTATCTATATCAACGAAGTCGGCACGCGTGATGGCTTGCAGATGGAGGCCGCGTTTGTAGCGACTGAGGACAAGATTGCGCTGGTCAATGCGCTGTCGCAAGCCGGGCTGTCCAAGATTGAAGTGACGGCTTTTGTCTCGCCCAAGGCCATCCCCGCACTGCGCGATGGCGAGATTGTGATGTGCGAGATCGAGCGCCATCCGGGGACCATCTATACGGCGCTGGTGCCCAATGTGCGTGGCGCGGAGCGCGCCATCGATGCGCATACCGATGAGTTGAACCTGGTGATGTCCGTCAGCGAAACGCATAACCTCTGCAATCTGCGCATGCAGCGCAGTCAGTCGTTTGAAGCGCTCAAACAGGTCATCGCTGTGGCGCAGCAAGCGGCAACGCCCGTCAATGTCTCGCTGTCTTGCTGCTTTGGCTGTCCTATGGAGGGCGATGTGCCTGAGGCCGAAGTGCTGAGCTGGGTGCAGCGCTTTGCGGATCTGGGTGTGCAGGGCATCACCCTGTGCGACACCACGGGCATGGCCTACCCGAGTCAGGTGCACGCCATGGTGCAGGCCTTTAAGGCACGCTGGCCGCAGCTGGGTGTGACGCTGCACTTTCACAACACGCGCGGCATGGCGCTTGCAAATGTGCTGGCTTCCATTGATGCCGGTGCTGACAGGTTTGATGCATCCATTGGCGGGCTGGGCGGCTGCCCTTATGCGCCCGGTGCTTCGGGCAATGCCTGTACCGAAGAGATCGTGCATGCACTGCAGCTCATGGGCTATGACACCGGTACAGATCTGGCGCAGATCGTGGCGGCGGCACGGGCCTTGCCCGCGCTGATCGGGCATGAGACACCCAGCCAGATCGTCAAAGCCGGCACACGCTGGGATTTGCACCAGCCGCCCGCAGATTTTGCAGACATCAAAGAGCGTTCTCTGGCCAAGGCCTGAGTCTGCTTAGATGCAATACCGTGCCAGCGCTTTCGGGGGAAAGGGCTGGCGCTGTCAGATATACCAACAAGGAGACAACATGACATTTCAACGTCAACGCCTAACTTTTGTGCTTGCTGTGGCGGCTGCCGCTGCAGGCCTTTCTGCCGCGCCAGCTATGGCGCAGGGCGCTTACCCCAGCAAGCCCGTGCTGCTGATCGTCCCCACAGCTGCGGGCGGAACGACGGATCTTTCCGGTCGCATGGCAGCGCAGGCACTGGCCCCGGTGCTTGGTCAATCGGTGGTGGTGGATAACAAAGGCGGTGGCAACGGTGCCATTGCCGCCAATCTGGTCAAGCGTGCCGATGCCGATGGCTACACGCTGTTGATGCAGTACTCGGGCTATCACGTCATCTCGCCCCATCTGGTCAAGGCCAAGAGCTGGGAGCAGGGCGACTTTGCGCCTGTGGCCAATGTGCTGTCCGCTCCGCAGATCATCGTGGTGCGTGCTGATTTGCCGGTGAAAACGCTGACCGAGCTGGTCAGCTATGCCAAGGCCAACCCCGGCAAGCTTAATTACGCATCGTCGGGCAATGGCTCGTTGCAGCATGTGACGGGAGCCATGCTGGAGCAGCAGGCCGGTGCCAAGATGACCCACGTGCCGTACAAGGGGACAGGCCCGGCTTTGCAGGATTTGCTGGGTGGTCAGGTAGACCTGACTTTTGGCACCGCGCCGCCCTTTATGCCCCATGTGCAAAGCGGCAAGCTGCGTGTGCTGGCAGTGACGGGCAAGCAGCGTCTGCCCAGCTTGCCTGCGGTGCCGACCACGGCTGAAGCCGGTTATGCGGGCGTTAATGCCACATCATGGTTTGCCATTTTTGCGCCCAAGGCCACGCCCCAGCCTGTGATTGACAAGCTGACCGCAGACATCAAAAAAGTGGTGGAAGACCCCGCTTTTAAGAAAAAAGCCGAAGAGCAGGGTGCTCGCGCTGACTATATGAACCCGCAGCAGCTGGGTGCCATGGTCAAGACCGAATACGCCAGCTGGGCGCAGGTGGTGAAGTCTTCCAAAATCGAAGCGGAATAAGTCGCTGCTTCAGCGGTAACCCACATTCAAGGCCTGATTCGTCAGGCCTTTTCTTAATGAAACAAGGCTGTAGCGCTTATAGATAAGGCGTTATAAGCTATCAAAAGCATAGTTTTTATTTTGATGAAATTTGGCAGGCAAAGCGAATGAAAATAGCGCTTATGTCTTCCACGCACTCTGCTGAACTGCTGGCCCAGGTGGCTGCGCTGCCGCCACTGCCCGGTGTCTATCGCTATTTCGATGCTGCAGATGTCTTGCTCTATGTAGGCAAGGCCATCAACCTCAAGCGCCGCGTCTCCAGCTATTTCCAGAAAGACCATGGCGGGACGCGCATAGGCCATATGGTCAGCAAGATTGTGCGCATGGAGACAACGGTGGTGCGCTCTGAGGCAGAGGCGCTGCTGCTGGAAAACAACCTCATCAAGACGCTGCACCCCAAGTACAACATCCTGTTCAGGGATGACAAAAGCTACCCCTATCTCAAGATCACCGGTGTGGCGCATCGGGATGGAAAAGAGGGTGAGCCGGCGTTTCAGGAATTCCCCCGCATCGCCTACTACCGCGGTGCAGTGGACAAAAAACACCGCTACTTTGGCCCTTACCCGAGTGCATGGGCGGTCAAAGAAAGCATTCAGCTGCTGCAAAAAGTCTTTCGCCTGCGCACCTGCGAAGACACGGTTTATGCCAACCGCACGCGGCCTTGTCTGCTTTATCAAATCAAGCGCTGCAGCGGCCCCTGCGTGGATTTGATCTCGCCCGAAGCCTACGCGCTCGATGTGCGTAACGCCGAAGCCATGCTGCGCGGCGAAACCAGCGAACTGCTCAAGCAGCTGGAAGTGCGCATGATGTCTCACTCCGACCAGCTGGAGTTTGAGCAGGCTGCCGAAGTGCGCAACCAGATCACAGCGCTATCGCGCGTGCTGCATCAGCAGGTGATTGAAACGGCGGACGATAAGGATGTGGACATACTCGCGGTGAAGGTCCAAGGTGGCCGCGCCTGTGTCAACCTTGCCATGGTGCGCGGCGGGCGGCATCTGGGTGATCGGCCTTACTTTCCAGTCAATCTGGGTGATGCCACCTCGGTCTATTTCAGCGAGGAAGAGGTTGATGTCGCTGCGCAAGAGCGCCCTGTGGAAGAGTTGGTGCTGGAAGCCTTTATTGCGCAGCACTATGTAGATGTTGCCGTGCCGCCCACCCTGATCGTCAGCCACTTCGTGGATAAAAAACTGATTGGACTGCTGACTGAGCAGACAGGCGTGCGCATCACAGTGGTGCAGCAGCCGCGCGAGCAGCGCCGTATCTGGCTGGAGATGGCGCAAAAAAATGCGGATATTCAGCTGGCGCGTTTGCTGGCCGAGGAGGGCTCGCAACAGGCCCGCACACGTGCACTGGTTGAAGCGCTGGATCTGCCGGTTGAGAATCTTGATACGTTGACCATTGAATGCTTTGACATCTCGCACACCAGCGGCGAAAGCACCAAGGCTTCATGCGTAGTGTTTCATCACCACAAGATGCAGAGCAGCGAATACCGCCGATTCAATATTGAAGGCATTACCGGCGGCGACGACTATGCGGCCATGCGCCAGGTTTTGACGCGCCGCTACAAACCTGTGGCCGATGCGCAGCGAGAAGCGGGCGGTGCCGAGCTGACCGGCAAGCAGCCCCATCTGCCTGACCTGGTGCTGGTCGATGGCGGCAAGGGCCAGGTCAGCATGGCGCGCGAAGTGTTTACCGAGCTGGGGCTTGATCTGTCACGCATCGTGGGTGTGGAAAAAGGCGAGGGCCGCAAGGTCGGTCTGGAAGAGCTGGTGTTTGCCGATGGGCGCGACAAGGTCTACCTGGGCCACGACTCTGCCGCGCTGATGCTGGTGGCGCAGATTCGGGACGAAGCCCACCGCTTTGCCATCACCGGCATGCGCGCGGCGCGAGCCAAGGTGCGCATGGGCTCCAGCAGTCTGGAAGAAATTCCGGGTGTGGGCCCTAAAAAACGTGCGCGTCTGTTGCAGCGTTTTGGCGGTGTGCGCGGCGTGGGCGACGCGAGTGTGGAAGATCTCATGACGGTTGAAGGCATATCTGCCACATTGGCCGAAGAAATTTACCGCGCGCTGCACTGAGTGACAGCAGTGCATCTAGCGGGATATGCCGCTGTGCGCTGCTGCGCGTGACACAATGGCGCTCATGTTCTTGACCATCCCAACCTTGCTGACCTGTACGCGGATAGTGGCGATTCCGCTCATCGTCGGGGTGTTTTATGCGCCGCTGGATATGCAGACTCGCAACCTCATTGCGACCATCATGTTCATCGTGTTCGCTGCCACCGACTGGTTTGACGGTTATCTGGCCCGCAAGCTCAATCAGACATCGGCCTTTGGTGCATTTCTTGACCCGGTAGCCGACAAATTTTTGGTCTGTGCAGCCTTGCTGGTGCTGGTTCATCTGCAGCGCACCGACGTGTTTGTCGCGTTGATCATCATCGGCCGCGAAATAGCGATCTCTGCGCTGCGCGAATGGATGGCTCATCTGGGAGCCAGCAAAAGTGTTGCGGTTCATATGATTGGCAAGCTCAAGACCATGGCGCAGATGGTTGCCATTCCCTTTCTTCTCTACGACGGCGTAGCCTTTGGCGTGATGGATACAGGCGTCTGGGGTCAGTGGCTGATCTGGATTGCCGCCGTCCTCACCGTATGGTCCATGGTTTATTACCTGAAAAAAGCATTGCCAGAAATCAGGGATCGACTCTGAATTTAGACTCTAATCACCTCAAAGCGCTTGTCTATCAAGCGCTTTTTGCTATCTATTTCGTGGTTTTAGATGTGTTTGATGTGATTTGGTTACCGATGTCAGATCGTTGCTGGCTGCAGGCTTTATGGCTGCTTGTCAATCGGTGAAGCCGACACGAAGCTATCGTTTAAAAAAGCCGCTCTGAATGGCAGAACCGGCTCAAAAACCGCATAGAATCTGGTCCTGTCGCTGGAATGCGCAGCGTGAACTGACATCAAGAACGTCAGCCGCTTCAAGTAAAAATGAGTGCAAAAATACTCAAAATTGAAGTGCTGAATTTTGTCTTCATCACGACTGGTTTCTTGCTGTGCAAGGTTTGCGCTAAAAGAGACATTCCATTTACTGATTTCTCGAGAGGCATCTTGTGAATAAAACCGAACTGATTGAGCACATCGCTAACAACGCCGATATTTCCAAGGCAGCCGCAGCGCGCGCATTGGACTCTACGATCGACGCAGTGAAGAAAACACTGAAAAAAGGTGGTACAGTATCGCTTGTTGGTTTTGGAACATTTGCGGTTGGCAAACGAGCAGCACGCACCGGTCGTAATCCACGTACTGGCGAGTCCATCAAAATCAAAGCGGCCAAAGTGCCAAAATTCCGTCCGGGCAAAGCATTGAAAGATGCTCTGAACTGACAAAAAAGTTTAAGTGGGTCCTTAGCTCAGTTGGTAGAGCGGCTCCTTTACACGGAGTAGGTCGGCGGTTCGAGACCGTCAGGACCCACCACTTAAAAGCAAAAGAAATCAAGGGCTTAGAGCAATCTAAGCCCTTTTTCTTTACCCGTTTACCCTTCAATGAAGTCGCCGTAAGTCGTCCTTACCAACCGTAAAACGTTGCTTACCAACAAGCCTTGGCGTAGCATGGCGCTCGATTTAGGAGTGGTTATGGCAGGTAAGAAGCGGTTGCACTGAACGACTCGGGCCGACGCGCAAGCAGTTGAGACAGTCGTTGAAGACCTGCCTGCAAGCGTTCACGGTCCTTGATGCTGCCCAAAGAGATTCGAATCGCATTCACGGATCCGCTGTCGGATCGGTTATCGGTAGCGAATGCCTCCGCCGGCGTGATGGCGATACCCTCGCGGTCGGCTGCACGCGCAAGCTGTGAGGAGTTCCAATACCCCGGCAACTCGAGCCATACATGCAGGCCATCTCCAGCGCCGCTGTATCGACCCGCCAGAATATCCCTAGCCATCCAGTGGCGCAGACTCGCCTCCTTGCGTATGCCCTCCATTAATCTGGCGGCCGAGCCGTCGAGGATCCACAGCGTGGCCAGTGCGGCTGTCAGAGGAGTTGTCATCAGCGCAAAGGATCTGAGTGCGGCCAGAAAACGTTCGCGTTCATGCGGGTTACGTATGAGTACGAACGCGACACGCAGGCCGGGGGTCAGGCATTTCGACAGGGTTGAGACGTAGACCACCTGTTCCGGGGCAAACGCGGCAATAGGTGGCGGTGGGGCATCTGCAAGCAACCAGTAGGGGTCGTCCTCAATGATGCGTACATTGCCGCGCTTCGCGATGCTGGCGAGCTCCTTGCGTCGGCGTTGCGGAATGGTGATGGCAGTCGGGTTCTGTAATGTCGGATTAAGGTAGATCAGCCCAGGCTTGTGCTGGAGGCACGCTTGGCTGAGCATCTGAGGAATCATCCCGTGCTTATCCGCCTCCACCGCAATGATGCGTCGGCCCAACTGGGTCGTTGCGACACGCAGGCCGGGATAACTGGTTGGCTCTGCCAGGATCACATCGCCAGGCTGTGTCAGTGCAAGAATCAATGCGGCGATCGCGGCTTGTGCGCCTGGGCAAACAACAACCTGCTCTGGTTCCAGATCTCCAAACATCGGCTCAAGCCATTGGGCTCCAGCCTTGCGGTCAGAGTTGCTTCCCCCGCCCAGGTGGTAAGTCATCAGCAATTCGGCATCTGTCCGCATCAATACTTGAGACAAACCTTGCTTCAACATGTCGTCGAAGTCCACGCCATCCGGCGGTGGTGGGGTATTCATGCTCAGATCGAGGATGGAGGTCAATTCGACTTTCGGCGCTGCGACATAAGTGCCACGGGCGCCGCGCCCTTCCAGCAAGTGGCGGCGTCTGGCCTCATCGTACGCGCGCGTGATCGTCGTCAGATCGACATCCAGTTGTGCTGCCAACCGGCGCTGAGGAGGTAGGCGGTCACCCGGGTTCAACGACCCGTCTGCCACTGCCGTCTGAATCGCATCCGCGATCTGCAAAAAACGGGGTCCACCCTGCGCGGCCAATCGCGGCAGCCAGAGTGGCAAATCTTCATCTTGTATGGGTTTTGACTGGGACAATTTGTCTCAATGTATGGAAATTGCTTTTGAGTAGTATGTCCCTGAACGTTCAGCAGCACGCATTCTTGTGTGGCAGTCGCTGACGTTTTTGTCTATCTCATCTGTGAGGTAGTGCTCCTCACGATAGACAGTGTCAAGTCACAGGCTGGAAATTTTCAAATGATCGATTGGATCCCCGTAGTCTTCGTTGTATTCAAGGTTCTCATATTCGGCGCGTGCATGTTCTTTGCCATCAAGTGGCATTACGATCAAGGCAAGAAGGGGATGGACAAGCGCGCGCTGCTACGCACGGGCAGCAAGCTGGTGGCCATCTTCCTGCTGGCACTTATGGCTGTGCTGCTTTTTACCTTTGGCCTTGCCAAGATGCTCGGCATGGACTTGAGTCTCCCATGATGACTAAGGTTGGCCTGCAGATCTCCGGAAGTGAGCGTTTCTTAATGGATCGCTGACTGGGTTGCAGCTGTTTTCCGTTCCAAGACCCATGCAACGCATTCATCCATGCGTACTTGGTGATCGCCGTTCAGCTCATCCATTGCCTTAATGTTGTGGTTGTCTGAGCGGACTTCCACACTCTATATTGGTCATGAAGCCGTCATCTGATGCCGCAAGACTTGGCAGAAAAGGTGCTGCTATGACATATCTTGTGATCGCGATGGGGGTGTTTGCTGTTCTTGTCGTGCGCTCTGCCGTGCAGGACATGGTAGACGCAGACATAGAGATCTAGGCCGCCGCTCGCCAGCCCTACACCAGAGGCCGGTGCACCAGCACTGGTACTTTGCTGTTGACCAGCACGCGCTGGGTTTCGCTGCCCAGCAGAATGCCGGCGATACCCTTGCGCCCGTGAGAGGCCATGCAGATCAGGTCGCACTGACTGTCTTGCGCCCCCTGCACGATCGCCTGGTTGACGGATATATTCATCACCCGCGCCGTCTTGCATTCCACGCCTTCGGCTTTGGCAATGTCGATTGCAAACTGCAGCACCTTGTCGGCGTCCTTCTGGGTGCTTTTCTCGAACTCTGCAGCGTTGTATGTCATTAACGCATCAGCGCTATAGATCATGGCAGAGTAGTCAGGCATCACGTACAGCGCCGTCACCTGAGCGCCTTGCTCCTTAGCCAGTTGAATGCCTGAGCGCACTGCAGCCTCAGAGAGTTTTGATCCGTCTGTAGGAATAAGAATGTGCTTGAACATATCCAGCCTCTTTGCGCGATGAAACAAAGCGATTGTGCCGAGTCCATGGTCACATCCTGGCACTGTGAATGCAACACCTCGTTGCGCGCATTTTTGCAGGTTTAAATGGATATTCCAAACCATTCACTCAAGTAAAAAGCCGTTAGCCTTTATTAAATAAGCGCTGACAGCTATCAAAAGTAGATTGTTTGAGCGCCTCTCCTTTGGTCAGGAATGGCTGGTGTGGCTTTCTACTCATACAACCAGGTGCTGGCATCTGCGTTGCATGTCAGATGCCCTGAGCGACTGTGAGCGTAAAGCGTGCGCTTTCGCCGCGCTGAGCGGCCTCGGGTGTCAGGCTGACAAGCACTCGGTAATTTGCATCTGGCTCTGTACGAAAGCTGCAGGTGTTTTGGGTGGCGGAGCTTTGGCACAGCGGTTTTGCAGAGCCGTCCTTGATGACATTGATGCGGCTGCTGGGGTTGTTGGTGTTGAGCTGAACGGTCAGTTGCTGGTGCGGCCGAGTATCCAGCCCGTATTGCACGACACCATTGCCGGTGATCTGGCCGCTGTAGCTGCTCGTGGGGGTGCCAAGTGTGCTGTAGTTTGAGTGCGCCTGTGTCATGGCGTTGCCAAGCAATGGGCTGATAAGGCCGAGGAGGATGGCTGTTGCAAGCATCGGTTGGAAGCGCTTCATACGACTCTCCCATTTGTGATGATCAGGGTGTGCTTCTCGCAGGGCGGCTTACTGTTGATTCCCAGAGGACCTGTTTAGCCAGTGTGCGCAGTTCGTGCTGTTCACCCATACCCTGTTTGCTTGGTGATCTCCGATGTCTGGGTCAGAAGGCGCATGCACGGCATGCGCCCAATCCCTAGCTATCACCTGTTGCATCCTCCAAGGGGTCAAACTTGCACCAAGTGGGTGAGTTGGGTTGGCGTTCTCCGTAAGGTGTTGATTTGTAAAAATCTTATAAACTTTTACACGGAATAGACGGGCGTTTCGAGGCCGTCAGTGCCCACCACTAAAACGCAAAAAGGCTTAGAGTTTTCTAAGCCTTTTTGCGTTTGGCTCTTGCATTCGCGCCCTTTGGGGCTGGTTGAGGGTATTTCTGCGCACGATGCACTTGCACGACTGCAGCAATTGAAAAGTGCGCAGTTAGAATGAGTGAGATTAGCCTAACCCTGTTGGTGGAGGTTGGATGGCAGTTCTGTAGTGCTTCAATGCCCTGTAGAGGCCCGGTCGATAGCGCACTCGGGTTGCACGGCTTTCACCATTCTTAATGAGGCGAACGCAAGTTCGCCTTTATTTTTGCTGCCGCAGAAAGATTGACCATGTTCGAATCCATCCGCAAGCATTCCAAGTTCATCATGATCTTGTTGTTCTTGCTGATTATTCCCTCTTTCATTTTTGTCGGGGTCAACCAGAACTACTTCACCGAATCCAGCCAGGCTGTGGCTCGTGTGGATGGTCATGACATTACCCAGCAAGATTGGGACAACGCTCACCGGGCTGAAAGTGATCGACTGCGTGCGCAGAATCCGGCCATGGATGCCAAGTTGCTTGATTCGCCAGAGGCGCGCTATGCGACGCTGGAGAAGCTGGTGCGTGATCGCGTGCTGGCGGCTGCTGCCAACAAGATGCACTTGACCACACCGGATGCGCAATTGGTGCGTACCTTGCGTGAGATTCCTGCGATTGCCGCTTTGCAAAAGCCCGATGGCTCTCTCGATGCAGAAGCCTATAAGGCCTTGGTGGGCTCGCAAGGCATGACACCCGAAGGCTTTGAGGCGAACCTGCGCCGTGAGCTGGCTCTCAACCAGGTGCTGGGCGGCGTGACGTCGAGCAGCTTTGCGACGGATGCACAGCTTCAGCAAGCGATGAACGCTCTGTATCAGCGTCGCGAAATTCAGGTGGCGCGCTTTGATGCTGCCGCCTATGCGAGCAAGGTGCAGCCTACCGAAGCTGAACTCAAGGCCTTCTACGACGCACACACAAGCCAGTTCAAGCAAGCAGAAGCAGCCACTGTGGAATACCTGCAGCTGGATCTGGCTGCAGTGCAGCAAGGCATTGTGCTCAGCGAAGACGATCTGCGCACCTATTACAAGGAAAACGCAGCGCGTCTGGCCGGCCCTGAAGAACGCCGTGCCAGCCACATCTTGATCAACGCTAGCAAGGATATGCATGCTGCTGAGCGTGAAAAAGCCAAAGCCAAGGCTGCGCAATTGCTGGCTGAAGTGCGTAAAGATCCCAAGAGCTTTGCACAGCTTGCAAAGGCTAACTCGCAGGATCCGGGCTCGGCAGCCAATGGCGGTGATCTGGGCTACTTTGGTCGCGATGCGATGGTCAAGCCGTTTGAGGAAGCTGTTTTCAAGATGAAGGAAGGCGAAATCAGCGATGTGATTGAGTCTGATTTTGGCTTTCACATCATCAAGCTCACAGGCATCAAGCAACCCAAGGTGCCATCGTTTGAAGAAATGCGTCCTAAGCTGGAAGCAGATCTCAAGCAGCAGCAGGCGCAGCGCAAGTTTGCAGAAGCTGCTGAAGCCTTCACCAATGGTGTGTATGAGCAGTCTGACAGCCTCAAGCCTGTGGCTGAGAAATTCAAGCTGACCATTCATAAGGCAGAAAATGTGACGCGAGAGCCTGCCCCTGGTGCGCAAGGACCCTTGGCAAACAAGCGTTTCCTGGAAGCATTGTTCTCGGCTGATTCGCTGGAAAACAAGCGCAATACCGATGCTGTGGAGCTGGCCCCAAGCACGCTGGTGGCCGGTCGTGTGCTGAACTACTCCCCTGCGCATACCCAATCTATGGATGAAGTGGGTGAGAAGCTCAAGCAACTCTATGTGGTTCATCAGTCTGCAGAACTGGCCAAGCAAGATGCCAAGGCCAAGATGGCCGAGTGGAAGGCTAAGCCTGAAACGGCTCAACTTCCTGCTGCGGTAGAAGTGGGGCGCGATCAGGCCAAGGGCCTGCCCCGTGAAGTGCTGGATGCAGCGCTGCGCGCTCCAACCAATGCGTTGCCTGCGTGGGAAGGTGTTGATCTGGGTAATGCTGGCTATGCCATCATCAAGATCAATCGCATTGCCGAGCGCCCAGCCCAAGATGCCCAGGTGATCGAGCAGCAGAAGTCGCAGTTCACGCAGTGGGCTTCCATGGCGGAAGTCATGGCCTACTATGAACAGTTGAAGAAGGACTTCAAGGTTCAGATCAAGGTGCCGCGTCCACAGTAAGGCAGATAAATCAGGTTTGAATTATTCCGGGCCTGATTTCTGCATTACAATAGATGCTTCTACGGTGGCTGTAGCTCAGTTGGTAGAGTCCAGGATTGTGATTCCTGTTGTCGTGGGTTCGAGCCCCATCAGCCACCCCAGATTTTTAAAGCACTTTGCCAAACAAAGTGCTTTAAATGACTCAAGGTACACGCCTTGAAATCATTTAAACATCAGTGTTTATTGCTCTCAAATTTGATTTAAGAGTACTAAACCTGAAGTAGAATAAGAACTTCTACGGTGGCTGTAGCTCAGTTGGTAGAGTCCAGGATTGTGATTCCTGTTGTCGTGGGTTCGAGCCCCATCAGCCACCCCAAATTTAAAACGCCCTGCAATAATTTGCAGGGCGTTTTTGTTTGTGGGACTTCTTTGAAGTGATGCGTAATTGCCAGGGGCGTTGAAGGCGCTTGAGGTGTCCGAGGAGCGTGATCGATTAAAAAGGCCGCAACGTACTTGGCTGCCTTGATCGCTATTAAATATCGCAGGCGTTGCCAGCAGGCAATAACCTCTTGCATGGCATCCAGGCAAAACTGCAAAAATCCTTTTTCGGGCGAGTTGGTCAACCCTGCTATGCAGATCCTTCAAGCTCACAATATGGGCGACAGCGTTAAGGCTGCGCCAGCCCGGCAACAAGGCACTCACCGCGCACCGCCTTCAATGTCATTTCGCATTTGACCAATGCTATAGCTGTAGCTGCTGCGCAGCCAGCCTTCAGTTGAAGGTGAAGGTGAAGGTGAAGGTGAAGGTGAAGGATACGATGAATGTGCAAGCGCAAGAGTGGCTGCGCAAGCAGCATGCGCTGATGGCGTTTGCTGGAGGCAATGCGCTCTGACAAAAAAGGGGTGCTGATGGCACCCCTTTTTTTTCTGGATTACGTGTGTGGCACTTCAAGCGCCAATGGCTGTGTCCTCTGTGTTTTCCTCGGTGCTTTGTGGTCGCTGGGCATAGCGCTGGGCCAGTGCAGCGCAGACCATTAGCTGAATTTGGTGGAATAGCATCAGCGGCAGCACAATTGCACCAACCGATGCGGCGGGGAATAGCACGTTGGCCATGGGGATGCCACTGACCATGCTCTTTTTGGAGCCGCAAAACACCAGCGTGATCTCATCTTCTTTGTTAAAGCCAAGGCGACGTGCACCCCAGGTCGTGACGACCAGCACCACTGCCAGCAAAATGCAACACACCAGGGTCAGGCCGATGAGCGCGGGAATGGGGGTTTGTTTCCACAAGCCGCTAATGACGGCAGCGCTGAATGCGGCGTAGACCACAAACAGAATCGAGCCCTGATCTACCAGCTTGATGATGGACGCGCGGCGCTGCAAAAAGCCGCCAATCAAGGGGCGCATCAAGTGACCAATGACAAAGGGCAGCAGCAGCGTCATCGCAATCTTGCCAACGGCGTGCAGCGCATCGCCGCCTTCGGCATTTTTATTGAGCAGCAAGCTGACCAGAATGGGTGTAACCAGAATGCCTAGCAAGGTTGAGGCCGAAGCGCTACAGACCGCCGCCGGCACATTGCCGCGCGCCATGGATGTAAAGGCAATGGCAGATTGCACTGTGGCGGGCAGGGTGCAGAGGAAGATGATGCCGATATACATCTCGGTAGTGACCAAGGGCGAGAGCAGCGGGCGCAGCGCCAGACCCAGAACTGGGAACATGACAAAGGTGGCGATGAAGATGCACAGATGCAGTCGCCAGTGGCCTATGCCTGCCAGAATCGCCTGGCGCGAAAGCTTGGCACCGTGCAGAAAGAACAGCAGGCTGACGATGGCTGTGGTGACCAGTTCTACATACTCGGCTATCTTGCCCGAGGCAGGTAAAAAGCTGGCGATGATGACGGTGGCAATCAATGCCAGCGTGAAGTTATCGGGGATAAAACGAGGGCGCGACATATTTCGAATTCAGACCATTCATGCAAAGCACCAATTGGGTGCGTGATGGCTGCGTATTGGATACGTAATACATTCAAAAGAGAAATGGATTTATTCGATAGATCTATAATTTTTTGATATGAATGTAAGCCTGCGTCAATTGCGTGTTTTTGTGGCCGTTGCTGAAAGCAGCAGCTTCAGTCGTGCGGCGGATGCATTGGCCCTGACGCAACCGGCGGTAAGTCGCAATGTGACGGATCTGGAGCAAGCTATGGGCCTGCAACTGCTGCACCGCACTACGCGCGAGGTGGAGTTGACCGAGGCGGGTCGTCTGTTGCTGGGTAGTGTGTCACGTGTGCTTGAAGATCTGGATGCCTGCTTGCAGGAGGTGCAGGGACTGGCCACGCAGCGCAAGGGGAAGGTAAAAGTGGCCAGCAGCCCCACCTTGTCGGCCCATTTGCTGCCGCAGTGCATTGCGCGTGGCAAGCAGCAGATGCCGGACGTCAACATCCAATTGCTGGATCGCATTCAAAGCGATGTCTTGCTCAGCGTGCGCAGCGGTGAAGTGGATTTTGGCGTGGTGATTGACCCGTCAGAAAAGCAGGATCTATATGCGCAGACCATTGTGGCTGAGCCCTTTTGTCTGGTCTGCCTCTCATCGCACCGGCTGGCGCGCAAGAAAGAGGTGCACTGGTCTGATCTGGCGGGCGAATCGCTGGTACTGCTCGATCATGCTTCAGGCAGCCGCCGCCTGATTGATGCCGCGTTGCAGGCGCATGGGGCTGCCGCATCGGTGGTGCAGGATGTGGGGCATACGGCCACGATCTACAGCATGGTGCAGCAGGGGCTGGGCCTGAGCGTGGTGCCGCGGCTGGCCATTCCTATGGGCTGGGGCAAGCAGGCTGCAACACCGGCGAAATCAGGGGACAGCGCCGTGCTGCTCAGTCGGCGCTTGGTGCCCAAGGTGCAGCGCAGCATCATGCTGGCCAAGCGCCAGCAACGCGAGCTTTCGCCCGTCGCGCACCTGGTCTGGGACTTGATCGCTGCCGAAGCGTTGAATTTGCTGGATGAGTAAAAGCGCGCTCAGGGCCTGAGCACAATGCGCGAGTCAATCACCAGACCCTGAGGTTGGGGAGTGACATATACGGGCTGGGGCGGCGCCATATAAACGGGGTGAGGTGCGTGGTGGTGGGGGCGGTTTTTGCACTTGCGCTTTTCCTTGTACTCGCCATTGCTCTTCCACTTGTGCTCCACCTTGCACTGGCCGTCCCAATACTCTTCTTTGTGCTCGCGCTTGTGATGGTGGTGATGTCGATGATCGTGCGCCTGGCTGGTCAGGGGCGTGGCGATCAACGCAATGGGCAGGCAAATAGAGGCGAGGGCAAGGATGCGTTTCATGGTGAGTGGGGGCAGCGCAGTAGGCGGGTTGTGCCAGGCGCAGAGTTTCAAAATGCTGCGAGCTTAAGCCCAATGCGCCAAAGATGCTGTATCAATTCATGAGCAGCGGCCGCAGTACTCATAAAGGCTGCAGGCCAGTTGATGATGAAGCTATCAAAAATATGAGCAGATTGCGCTTGTTGTCATTGAATTCTTAAGCGCTTGATAAATTAAAAGAAGACGAGGTAAGCGCAAGCAGCTATTTTCTTGATAGCGACTTTGGCGCTGCAAAGAATTCAGAAAAATGAATCTGAAGGAGACATTTTTATGCCCGGTACAACGATGACTGACGTGACCAAGGCATTGGGCTGGCAGCCCAGACGCCTGACGCAGTCGCGACATGGAGAAGCTTCGCGCATGGTTGCGCTGATGTCTTCCATGCCTTACGCAGTCGCCGGAGGCCCGTCGCGTCTGGGCTTCATGATGGAAGTGGCATCTGTCGCTGCGGGCTGCGCACTGGAGCAGGGCATGGCCATGGTGCTGGTGCCGCCGCTGGAGTCAGGTCAGCGTTCGCTGGACTTCATGAGTGTGGATGGCGTGGTGCTGATTGAGCCAGCGGCCAATGACAAACTGCTCATGGAATTGACGGCGCGTGGCTTGCCCGTCGTCTCCATTGGAAAGCCTGGCGGCCACCGCTTCAATACCGTGCCCTATGTCGATTTGCGCCCCGGTGATTCGGTACAGCATTTGCTGGAGCACTTGCAGGCGCAAGGCGCACGGCAAATCGCCATGATTCTGGGTGCGGCGGAACGAGACTCTTACGCGCAGGCGGAAGTGGCCTATCAGCACATGGCCCATGCCATGGAAATGGAGCACATGGTGCTGCGTGTGGATGAAGCCCTGGGCGAAGCTGGCGGCGGCGATGCGGCTCGCCATCTGCTGGCAAGTTATCCGCAGATTGACGCATTACTGGTCTTGGTCGATGTGCTTGCCGTCGGCGTGATGCAGCATGTGCATCAAATCGGCTTGAGAATACCGCAGGACATCAAGATTGCCACGCGCTACGCATGGAATGCGAGCGCGGACTTGCGAGCCCGCGCTGACAGCCGTGAATTTGCATCTGGATCAGGTCGCCGGTCTGGCGGTTGATCTGCTGGCTGAGCACCTCAGGGGTGTCAGCGTCCGGCAGGTGGCGCAAGCCCCCATGCCGGAGTTGGTGGCCAGAGCCTCCACCAAGTCGCTTGCTCGCTGATTAGCGCTTGCGCTGCTGACCTTGAGGCGCAGGGCCGCTGCCCGAACGCTCGATGTGACGGAAAGTCAGGCGACCCTTGTTTAGGTCATAGGGAGACATTTCCAGAGTGACCTTGTCACCGGCCAGCACGCGAATGCGGTGCTTGCGCATCTTGCCGCCGGAGTAGGCGATCAACTGGTGGCCGTTATCCAGCGTTACACGAAAACGGGCATCGGGCAACACTTCGTCGACTCTGCCTTGCATCTCAATCAATTCTTCTTTGGCCAAAACAATTCCTTTTTAGAAAGACTCAGTTCAACTGGTTTTCCAGCACCATGCAACGCCCTTCGGCGAGTGCATATTTGCTGGCCATATCCGGTGTATCAAACTGTCGAATAAAGCTGAAAATCCGGTCATATTCACCACGGCGGATGGAAACCGCTGCAGCTACTTTGCCGGAATGGGTGATGTTGGTGAGGGCAGTCACAATGTAGTTGCCGACACGCTCTGTAATTTGTTCTTTGTGCATATCGTGTCAGCGGTGGCGAAAACCCAGACATGGGCCATGCCATCCACTGAAAAAATGAAAAAGATCCTGCTTGAGTGAGCTTGGATCAAGTGAGCCAGCCGCTTGAGGGTGGCTTTGCTTCTTGCCGAAGAGAAACACTCAGGCTGACGGAGCCGAGCATGAGGCAACGTGAGATCTGCCGTTGATGCTGCATGAGGCAAGTTCCATGCTGCAAACCTGAGGATTATAAAGCATTGCCCCTTGATAGGCAAACTCCAAGGGTGTTGGAGCGATGGTGAGCGTTTGCCCTGCGGTGAGGCTTCCATTAGCTCTCGCATCGCAGATGTCCATACGGGCGGCGAAAAGCAAAAAGCCTCAATTGCGTGAGCAATCAAGGCTTTTATATGTTCTGGCAGGGGAAGAAGGACTCGAACCTTCGCATGCTGGAATCAAAATCCAGTGCCTTAACCAACTTGGCGACTCCCCTAGAAGATGCGTATTGTATAGCAGTTTTGCTATGAATTTAGAAAATTCTGACGATGAATGCAATCACGGCTCAATTCTGGCTCCTGCCGGGGCAGAGGTGTTGATGAAATGAGCGTGATGAAGGCGGCTGTTTTGCCGCTGCTCCTTCAATGTTTGCTTTGATGCACGCCACTTTTTCTGGGTAGCTCTTCCCGCTGCTGGATGAAGCCGCTGCTGCAAAGGCGCCGAACAGTAGCCCCCGACTCAGGCCGTTGCTACGATATACTGCGCGGCGATTTGAAGAAGAATTCCGGCGTATTGGATGCGTTCGGTGCTCCCGCTTCAATTTCATGTTACAGGTGCTCGGGTTCAATCCCGGGTTAAACGGGAACAGGGTGTAAAGCCCTGGCTGCCCCCGCAACGGTAAGCAGATCAAACCGACTCAAGGCTTTTGCAGCGCAAGAGCCAGTCACTGATGTTTTACGTGGCCTCTCATGAGGTGCGCGGAAACATCGGGAAGGCGAGTCGGCAGGCATCAAGCCATCTGCCAGCCCGGATACCGGCCTGTAAAGCGCTGCGCGTTGCGGGGTCAGACCCTGCTGCCAGCATTTGCAACGACCGTCTGCGGGGAGCAGCGTGACGGCAACAAGCCTGCGGCAGGTTCGTTCAACGCGAGCCCATGCACTTGGCATGATATCGTCACCAGCAGGCAGGCGGTCAGCATCGACTGACACGAATGAATCACTTCACCTTGCCTGCCGCACTGATCGGCCTGGTACCTGCTGCACTGGCCATGGCCGCAGAACCCGTGGCCCAACCCACGCAGACCTCAGCCACCCGTGCTGCTAGCGCTGTCGCTGCGGCGCAACTTCCAACCGTTCAAGTCACCGACACTGCCGAAGGTGGCTTAGGCCTTTCATTGCCCACGGTCTCTGGCAGCCGCACCGGCATTGCCACGCTTGATTTGCCAGCCAGTCTGGATCATGTGGATGAGCAGACCTGGCAGGAGCGCGGCGACAGCCGCATGGCCGACATCATTGGCCGCACCGTGGGCATGACGCCGCTGTCTGCGACCAGCTACAGCAGCCTGTCCTTCAGCACACGTGGTTTTACGGGCACCAACTCCGTGGGCATTGCGGAGGACGGCGTGCGCCTGGGTGTGGCGTCTTCCACCACACCTTACCCTGCCAATAGCTGGGGCTATGAGCGTGTGGAAGTGCTGCGCGGACCAGCTTCCATTGTTTATGGCTCAGGTACTGTGGGAGCCACCGCCAATGTGGTGCGCAAGCAGCCCACGCGCGAGACGGTACGCGAGGTGCTGGTCGGTGCTGGCTCGCATGGCTCGGCCAAGCTGGGACTGGGCATGGGCGGTGCACTCAGCGATACCCTCAGCTACCGGGTGGATGCCTACGGGCACTACACCAACGGCGAGCACGACATGAGCCGTGCCAGCGGCAGCAAGCTGATGAGCACTCTGCGCTGGCAGCCCACGGCCGCGTTGCGCGTGGAGCTGCTGGCCGATATCAGTGATGAAAAGCCCGCGCGCTACTTTGGCACGCCCACCGTCAATGGCGCCATCGTTCCTGAGCTGCTGGGCCGCAACTTCAACACCGACGACAGCGATATCCGCATCAAGGACAAGCGCGTGCGTGCCCGGGTGCAGTACCAGATCAACGACCGGTGGAGTGTGAGCAACGAGCTCTATCACTTCAAGGCCGACCGCTACTGGCGCAATATCGAAGCCTATAGCTACAACCCCAGCAAGCAGCAAGTCACGCTGGGGATTATCTGGAGCTGGCCCATGATCTGGAGCAGACCGGCAACCGTCTGGAGACTACCCTGCAAGCCGGCGCACACAAGCTGGTCGCAGGCTGGGAGGTGAGTCGCGCACGGTTCAACTTTGCGCGCAACGACTACGCCGGCAGCGCAACGATCGGTGTGAACGAGCCTTCACTGAGCTACTGGCCCAATAGCTCACCCATGCTGCCCAACTATCGCACTCAGGCCACCACGCATGACTTCTATGTCGAGGACGCCTGGACGCTTAGCGACCGTTGGCTGTTGCTGGCCGGCATTCGCCGCGATCTGACGGACTTTGACCGCAAGGACCTGATTGGCAGCGGCACGTTTGACAAAAGCCTGGGCGGCACCGCCTGGCGTCTGGGCCTGACGCATAAGCTCAACGCACAGACCAGCCTCTACGGCCAGCTCTCTCAAGGTCATGACCCGGTCACCAACATCCTGACCCTGAACCTCGCCAATCGAGATTTCAAGCTGACCACGGCGCGCCAGATCGAAATCGGCCTGAAGCAGCAGTTCGCCCAAGGCCAGGGCGAGTGGACGGCCGCCGCCTACCGCATCGAGAAAAAAGACATCATCACCCGCGACCCGAACAATAGCCAGCTGTCGGTGCAAGGCGGCAAGCAAAGCTCGCAGGGACTGGAGTTGAGCGCGGTGATGCGCCTCTCGCCCAGCTGGCGCCTGGAAGGCAATTACGCCTTTGTGGATGCCAAATACGACCAGTTGATCGAAGCCGGCGGTGCCGACCGATCGGGCAATCGCCCAAGCAATGTGGCGCGCAATACTGCCAATCTGTGGGCCCACTACACCACGCATAGCAGCATCGGTCGCTGGCAGGCATCACTGGGTGCGCGCGCAGTGGGCAGCCGCTTTGCCGATAACGCCAACACCGCTCTCAGCGGCGGCTACACCGTCTGGGATGCCGCTTTGAGCTGGCGCCCGCAGGCCCGCAGCACTTACCGCCTGTCTGTGCGCAATCTCACCGACAAGCTCTACACCTACTCGGCAGTCTCCAGTGCGAAGGCGGCTCAGGCCTATCCGGGTGAAGGTCGCCGTGTGGATCTGACAGCAGAGTTCTCGTTCTAAAACGCGTACTTCAGAAGTTCAAAAACAGTAGCAATTAGCGCATGTATTTACTTGAATTCAGACATGAAACGCCATGAAATCCAATAGATACATGCGCAAGCAGCTCCTGTTTTCTGGCTTCTTGAAACGGTCTGTCGTGACGGTGATGACCGGTCTGGTGCTTGGCGCTTGCTCTGACCATCGCTCCATCGATGCCGTTGTTTCGCCTGCCAAGGCAGCGCGCGTGCCTCTATCCATAGCGGTATGCGACCAGCCCGTGGCCTACGACAAAGTGCCGCAGCGCGCCGTTGTTCACGGCATCAATCTGCTGGAGATGTTTCTGGCGCTAGGGCTGCAGGATCGCCTCGTCGGTTACGGCGGCCTGCGCGATATCCAGCGCCTCCCCAAAGCCATGCAGCCGCTGCTGGCTCAAGTGCCAGATCTTTCCAGCCAGGGCATGAACCTTGAGACCTTGCTGAATGCCGAGCCCGATTTTGTCTTCAGCGGCTGGTCCTATGGCTTCAGGCAAGGGCAGATCACGCCTGCCAGCTTGCAGGAGCTGGGCATTGCCAGCTATGTGCTCAGCGAATCCTGCATCCGCCAGGTCGCACGCGAGCGCGTGTCGCTGGAGGACACCTTTAACGACCTGCTCAACCTGGGTCGTATTTTTGATATCGAAGCGCGGGCTGCTGCACTGGTCAACAGCCAGCGCGCCGAACTGCAGCGCATCACTGATGCACTCAAAGGCTTGACGGAAAAACCCAAGGTGTTTGTGTTTGACAGCGGCACCGATATTCCTGTGACGACGGGCCGCTACGCCATGCCACATGCCATGATCGAAGCGGCGGGCGGCAGCAATATTTTTGACGACCTCAGCAGCAGCTGGATGCGCGGCAACTGGGAAGACGTGATTGCGCGCGACCCGGACTGGATTGTCATCGTCGACAACGACAGGCCCGTGGCCGACGGTAAGCGCCAGTTTCTGCTCGGCAAGCCCGAGCTGTCCCAACTCAAGGCCATACGTGAGCAGAAATTCGTGCTGATGGAGTTCTCCGAAGCCACGCCAGGGCCACGCAATGTGGAGGCCACACGCAGGCTGGCACACGCTTTGCACCCCGAGAAGATCACGCAGCCATGAACATGCCTTCCACCTTGGCCTTTGCGATGCAGCGCCGCCGCCTGTCGCTGTGGCTGGCGGCCCTGCTGCTGGTGTCGCTCACGCTGGCCATCACGCTGGGGCCGGTGCGCATTTCGCCGCAGCAGGCTTGGCTGATCACGGCGCATGAGATCGGTGTGCGTCTGGGCATGAATTTGCAGCCCGGCGACTGGACATCGGCCCAATTTCAAATCGTCTGGCGCGTGCGCATGCCGCGCGTGCTGCTTGCGGCCCTCGTCGGCGCGGGCCTAGCACTGGTGGGCGTCGCCATGCAGGCTATGGTGCGCAACCCGCTGGCCGATCCGTATTTGCTGGGCGTGTCGTCCGGCGCATCGGTGGGAGCGGTCAGCGTGATTGCCTTTGGTGCACTGGCTTTTGCGGGCGAGCTGGCCCTGCCGCTGGGCGCTTTTGGCGGCGCGCTGGCTGCGTGCACGGCTGTGTATTTTCTGGCCTATGCCAATGGGCGTTTGCAGGCCTCGCGCCTGATTCTGGGTGGCGTGGCGATTGCGTATTGCCTGGGCGGTATCACCAGTCTCATCGTACTCACGGCCGATCAGCGCGAGCTGGCCAACTCGGTGCTGACCTGGACGCTGGGCAGCCTGGCCGGCACGCGCTGGGATGAACTGGGCCTGCCTGCAGCACTGCTGGTGATTGGCGCAGCCTTGCTTCTGACACAGGCACGCTCGCTTAACGCCTTGCTGTCCGGAGAGGAAAGCGCCGCGACGCTGGGCGTGGACACCACGCGCACGCGGCGCTGGCTGTTTGTGCTGGTTTCGCTGGTCACTGGCGTGCTTGTAGCCCTGACCGGGCCAATCGGCTTTGTGGGCCTGATCGTGCCCCATGTCACGCGCATGCTGGTGGGTGCCGAGCACCGCAGCGTGCTGCCTGTGGCCGCTCTGACAGGTGCCATTTTTCTGGTCTGGGTGGATGTGTTTTCGCGCATCACCTTTGCCCCTGCAGAGGTGCCGGTGGGCGTCATCACCTCGCTGCTGGGCGGCCCCTTCTTTGTCTGGATGCTGTGCCGCAAGAACGCACGCGAAAGGCTGGTGGCATGAACGCATCAGCTGCAACCGCACATCTGCAGACCAGCCATCTGAGCTGGCAGGCTGCGGCCACTCACATCGTGCGCGACGTCAGCCTGCATGTGGCGCAAGGCGAGCTGGTCGGCCTGCTCGGGCCCAATGGCAGCGGAAAATCCACGCTGCTGCGCATGATTTACCGCATCCTCAAGCCCGCCAGTGGCAGCGTGCAAGTGAATGGCAGCGATGTCTGGCGCAGCAGTGCCCGCGACAACGCCCGCGTCATGGCTGTACTGGCGCAGGAAAATACCAGTGAGTTCGAGCTGCTGGTGCGCGACGTGGTGCTGATGGGCCGAACCCCCCATCAGTCGCCTTTTGCCCGCGATAGCGCGGAGGACTTTCATATCGTCGCTCAGGCGCTGGAGCGGGTGGATGCCAAAAGCCTTTCGGCGCGAATGTTCTCCACCCTTTCTGGCGGCGAAAAGCAGCGCGTGCTCATGGCCCGCGCGCTGGCCCAGAAGGCACCGCTACTGGTGCTGGATGAGCCCACCAATCATCTCGATGTTCGACACCAGTTTGAGCTGATGAACCTGATCCGGAGCCTGGGCTTGACGGCATTGGCGGCGCTGCACGAGCTGCCTCTGGCAGCGCATTATTGCGACCGGCTGTACCTGCTCAAAGACGGTGTACTGGTTGCAGAGGGCACACCGTCAGAGGTGCTAACACCCGAAATCATTGCCGATGTCTATGGCGTGCGCACCCTGGTGCGCCCCAGCCCGCGCAGCGGTAAGCCACTGATTGAATTTCTGCCGGACGAGTTGTTATGACGTCACTGACTCAAGGCTTCACCACAAGCGATGCCGCCACGGCCATCATCCTTCTGAGCCGTGGCGCGGCTTATGCCAACGGAGCCACTGAATTGACGGTGCTGGCAGATCGCCTGCATGCCACTTTGACGGAACAAGGAAGGCCACCCTTGCTGGTGCAGCCTGCCTTTGTGGACCGCTCTCAACCCGCATTGCCCGAAGCACTTGATCTGTGTGCAAAAGCGCAGACTATCATCATTGTTCCGGTGATGGTGCCTGACGAGCCTTCGCTGCGCCGCTGGTTGCACAAACTCATCATGCGCTGGTGGGCTCATCAAATGCAGAGCATGGAAGGTGCACATTGCCCGCGCGTTGTCTTTGCCGAGCCACTGCTGCACACACCGTATCTGGCCGATGTGCTGGCGCGTACCGTGGAAGATGCCTTGACTCAGCCCGATGTGCCTGCCGTTGTAGGCGACGACCGCTGGGAGAACGATCCCGCGGGTTGGTCTGTTGTGCCAGAGCATCAGCACCATGTGCTCTGGTGCGTGGGGCCGCGTTGCGCAGCCAAGGGCTCGGTGCAGCTCTGGCCGCAGCTTGTCAAAACGATACGCGATACGCCCGGCCTGAAAAATAGCGTGATACCGCTGCAAACCAGCTGTCAGTTTCCCTGCAACCATGGCCCGCTGATGATTGTCTACCCCGCTGGCGCGTGGTATGGGCCGGTTGCTGAATCTGATATTGAGCGGGTATTAACCCAGCATGTGCTGCAGGGCCGGGTGGATGAAGACTTGTGTGTTCATGGCCCGCAAGCGTAACTGCCGCTGCATCAAAGAATCTGGTGCAGTAACACTGCTTCGCCTTTCCCTATGTTGCGTGAGTACGCTTCTATAATCTGGCCACGCGATCAGGAGACTTGGCCTTTCAGTGGGCCAGTTGAAACGGGAAGTCCGGTGCAGTGAAGCTTGTTCTTCATGATTCCGGCGCAGCCCCCGCTGCTGTAAGCCTGACAGCCACATCGAAATACCACTGGTTTGAAAAACCGGGAAGGTGATGTGAGCTGGATGACGGCGAGCCAGAATACCGACCTGTTCGTTCTCGGTCTTGTTCCACGGGGCGTGGTGTTCGCGGGCGAAGCTATGTGTACTCTGATGCGCTTCATAGTTTTGCTGGCTGTCGTTCGCTCCTCGGAATGGGTTTTATCGCCTTTAGCTCGGGGAGAGCATGGACGAACAGTTCATTCAAGCGCATGCGCAATGCATGACGCATCCAAACAAGCCAGCCGGCAAACCGCCTGCAGACAACCTGTCTGCAAAGCGCTGCATGACGTCCATTTTCAATGGCGTCTGGGCAAAGCCCATCCCACTGCGTTTTCTGCGAGATCTGCGGCGTACCTCTGCGTCTGCTGATGGTCACCCCATGACTTTGGCCCGCATAGGCAGCGCAGCACTCATCCATACCTTGTAGCGCAAGCCATCAAAGGCTTTGCGGCAGAGCTGCGCGCCTTTGACGACAAGCCACGTGGCTCCTCAAGAGCGCATGAGCCTGAGTGAGTCACATGCACTGCAAGCCGGTACTGCCGCTGAGACAACGAGCAAGAACCAGCGGCTTCGTCTCAAACTGAATTTCAGGAGTAGAGCTTTGAAGAACAGCCAAAAAATCCCCGCCACCATCGTGACTGGCTTTCTGGGTAGCGGCAAAACGACTTTGTTGCGCCATATTTTGCAAAACGCCAACGGTCGCCGCATTGCCGTGATCGTTAATGAGTTTGGCGAGCTGGGCATTGACGGCGATATTTTGCGCGCCTGTGGCATTGGATGCGAGGATGAATTGAGCGAGGCCGGCGAGCAGGGCGGCAAGCTCTATGAGCTGGCCAATGGCTGCCTGTGCTGCACGGTGCAGGAAGAGTTCTACCCTGTCATGCGCGAGCTGATCGAGCGACGCGGTGAGATCGACCATATCCTCATCGAGACCAGTGGTCTGGCTTTGCCCAAGCCGCTGGTCCAGGCCTTTAACTGGCCCGAGATCAAGAACGCCTGCACGGTGGATGCCGTGATTACCGTGGTCGATGTTCCCGCCACCGCAGCTGGCCAGTTTGCCGCCAACCCGGCAGCGGTGGATGCGCAGCGCAAGCAGGACCCGAATCTCGATCACGAATCGCCGCTGCATGAGTTGTTTGAAGACCAGTTGATCTCTGCCGACCTGGTGGTGCTGACCAAGCTGGATCAGGCCAGCGCCGAAGATCGCGCCCGGGTCGAAGAAATCGTGCGCGAGGAAGTGCCCGCGCAGGTCAAGATTGTGGCCGCCGACCATGGCCGTATTGATCTGGATGTGGTGCTGGGTCTGTCCAGCGCATCAGAAGATACGATTGACCAGCGCATAGGCCACCATGAGCACGAAGAAGGTCATGCCCATGATGAACATGACCACGACGACTTTGACTCCATCGTCATCAAGCTGCCCGAGCTTGAGCGCGAAGCCTTGTTTCAGGCCATGGAAAAGATCGTGGCTGAGCACACGGTCTACCGCATCAAAGGCTTTGTGGCTTTGCCCGGCAAGGCTATGCGGCTGGTGGTGCATGGAGTGGGCAAGCGCTTTGACAGCTACTTTGACCGCATGTGGCGTGCAGACGAAGAGCGTCAGACCTATCTGGTCTTCATCGGTCATGACTTTGATGAAAGCGCCATCAATGCCGAGTTGAACGCCCTGTCGGTCGGAGCGATCTGATGCATCTGCTTGCCGTTCAACCCGGTGGCTTTGTCGATGATGAAGCCTTTGTCGCCAGCATGGAGCAGACGCCCGGCCAGATCGTGATTCTGAGCGCGGCGGATACCACGCTGGCGCTGCTGGCCGATGCGTATGCGCAGCTGCAATCGGGAGTGAACGGCGAGCAGTTGCCTACGGTGCGCCTGGCCAATCTGATGTATTTGCGCCAGCCTGCCTCGGTCGATCTGTATGTCGACGAGGTGCTGCAGCATGCCAAAGTCATTGTGATTGACCATCTGGGCGGTGAAAGCTACTGGCCTTATGGCACGGATCGCGTGCGCGAAATTTGCCGCGGCAAAGGCATTGCGCTGGTGATGTTCTCGGGCGATACCACCGAAGACCTGAATTTGCTGCAAAAAAGCACGGCCAGCAAGGAGCAATGTCGCACGTTGTGGCGCTATCTGCGTGAGGGCGGTGTGGCCAATGCGCGTGAGCTGTTCTGTTATCTGTGGCACGAATTCCTGCAGGGGCAGCAGCAGCCATTGCCGCCAAGACCGCTGCCTGCAGTCTCGGTGTATCACCCGGATGGGCGCGCTTCGGTGCAGGACTGGCAGCAAGGCACGGGCACGGACAGGGGCATACGCTGGCAAGCTGGCGCACCCGTGGTGCTGGTGGTCTTCTACCGCGCGCATTTGCAGTCTGGCAACACCCAGGTTTTTGATGCTTTGTGCGCGCAACTGCTGGCCAATGGCTTGAACCCCTTGCCATTGGCGTTGCTGTCACTCAAGGATGCGGCCTGTCTGGAAATGCTGCATGGCCTTTGCGCCGAGCATCAGGTGGCGCTAATTCTCAATACAACTGCGTTTTCCCAGTCTTCTCTAGAGGCCCCGGGCGATCATGCGCTGGCTGGCGATATTCCGGTGCTGCAACTGATTCTGTCGGGCGGCAACGAGCAAAGCTGGCTCAATGATGCGCATGGTCTGCAGCCACGCGACATTGCCATGCATGTCGCCATGCCCGAGGTGGATGGGCGCATCATCACGCGGGCCATCAGTTTCAAGGGGTTGTCGCACCGCAGCGAACTCACGCAGTCCGATGTGGTGCAGTACCAGGCGCATGCAGAACGCATGGGCTTTGTGGTGGAGCTGGCCAAGCGCTGGTGCGACCTGCGAGCCAAGTCCAATGCCGACAAACGCCTGGCGTTGATTCTGGCCAACTACCCGACCAAGGAAGGGCGCATCGGCAATGGCGTGGGGCTGGATACACCGGCCTCGGTCATTCAAATCCTGCAGGAGCTGGAGCGCCAGGGTTATGCGCTGGATGCCTTGCCTGCCGATGGCGATGCGCTGATGGAATCGCTGCAGCATGGTGTTACCAACGATCCGGATTCCTGGCAGCTGCGGCCTGCTTGGCAAAGTCTGGATCTGGAGAGCTATCAACGCTTTTTTGATGGCCTACCCGATGAAAACCGGCAGGCCATCTTGCAACGCTGGGGAATGCCCCAGCAAGACCCCATGCTGCGCAACAGCCGCTTCATGATTGCGGGCCTGCGTCTGGGGCAGGTGTTTGTGGGCATACAGCCCGCGCGTGGCTACCAGCTCGATGCCATGGCCAGCTACCACGACCCCGATCTGGTGCCGCCGCACTACTACCTGGCGTTTTACTTCTGGCTGCGCAGCGCATGGGCCGCAGATGCTTTTGTGCATGTGGGCAAGCACGGCAATATGGAATGGCTGCCGGGCAAAAGCGTGGCGCTGTCACAGACCTGCTGGCCTGACCTGGTCTTTGGGCCCATGCCGCATCTGTATCCCTTCATCGTCAACGATCCGGGTGAGGGAACGCAGGCCAAGCGCCGTGCCCAGGCCGTCATCATCGATCACCTGATGCCGCCGCTGACGCGCGCCGAAAGCTATGGCGCGACGCGTGATCTGGAGCGCATGGTGGACGAGTACTACGAAGCCGTGACGCTGGATGGGCGGCGTGCCAAGCTCCTGCGCAAGCAGATTCTGGAGCATATCGTGACGCACGACCTGCACCAGGATCTGGGGCTGGCTGCGCCGCGATCGGAAGAGGACGAGCAGCTTTTGCTCAACAAGACCGATGCCTATCTGTGCGAGCTCAAGGAAAGCCAGATACGCGACGGGCTGCATATCTTTGGCTGTTCGCCGCAGGACCGGCTGGAGCGCGACACCTTGCTGGCGCTGGCGCGCCACCCCGTGGGCAATGGCAAGGGCAGCCATGCCAGCCTGATTCGCGCCCTGGCGCAGGATTTGAAGCTGGGTGCTGACTTTGATCCGCTGGATGCCGACTGGGCGCAGCCATGGACTGGTAATCGCCCAGCATTGCTGGTGCAGATGGATGAGCAAAGCTGGCGCAATACCGGCGATACGCGCGAGCGACTGGAGCTGCTTGCGCTATCGATACTGGAGCGTGATGCGCCTGTCCATAAAGCGCTAGAGCCTTATTTCGTTCAAACCCATGCGGTGCTGCAGCGCGTGGAGCAAGACCTGCGCCCGCGTCTCAATCAATGCGGTCCGCAGGAGTTGCTGCAGCTGATGCGCGGTCTGGCCGGGCGCTTTGTTCCGGCGGGCCCCAGCGGTGCCCCCACGCGTGGCAGGCCCGATGTGCTGCCCACTGGGCGCAATTTTTTCTCGGTCAATACGCGCTCGGTCCCCACACCTACGAGCTGGACGCTGGGGTTGAAATCCGCCAATTTGCTGGTGGAGAAATATGCGCAAGAGCATGGCGAATATCCGAAGTCCATCGGCCTGTCGGTCTGGGGCACTGCCACCATGCGCACCGGCGGCGACGATATCGCCCAGGCCCTGGCCTTGCTGGGTGTGCGCCCGACCTGGGCGGACGGCAGCTGGCGTGTCAGTGATTTCGAAGTACTGCCCATGTCGGTGGTGGGGCGTCCGCGCGTGGATGTGACGCTGCGTGTGTCCGGCTTTTTTCGCGATGCGTTCACCAATGTCATTCGCCTGTTTGATGCCGCCGTGCAGAAGGTCGCGGCGCTGGAGGACGAGGACGAGTTCACCAACCCCATACGGGCGCGCGTGCTGCGTGAGGCTCAGTTGCTGAGCGCGCAGGGCATGGAGCAGGCAGATGCCCGCCATCAGGCCGGTATGCGTGTCTTTGGTGCCAAGCCCGGCAGCTATGGCGCGGGTTTGCAGGGTCTGATAGACGGGCGCAACTGGGACAGCGATGAAGACCTGGCCACGGCCTATCGCAACTGGGGCGCCTATGCCTATGGGCAAAAGGATGACGGCACGGCCGTGCCGGAGACCTTTGTGCGCAGGCTCTCCGATATGCAGCTGGTGGTGCACAACCAGGACAACCGCGAGCATGATCTGCTGGACTCTGACGATTACTACCAGTTTCAGGGCGGCATGGCGGCGGCGGTGCGTCATTTCAGCGGCCAGCAGCCGGCCCTGTACTTTGGGGATCACAGCAACCCCGAATCGCCGCGCATGCGCACCTTGCAGGAGGAGATCAGCCGCGTGGTGCGCTCTCGCGTGACCAATCCCAAGTGGATAGATGGCGTCAAGCGCCATGGCTACAAAGGTGCGTTTGAGATCGCGGCCACCGTGGACTATCTGTTTGCCTTTGACGCCACGGCCCGTGTGGTGCGCGATGACCAATATGCCCGCGTCACCGATGCTTTTGTGAGCGATGAGCACACCCGGGCCTTCATGCAAAAGCACAACCCGCAGGCCTTTCAAGGCATGTGTGAGCGCCTGCTGGAAGCCATTCAGCGTGGCTTGTGGCAAGACGCCGCTGACTATCAACCCATGCTGGAGCAGCATTTGCTGCAGACCGAGCAGATGCTGGAGATGCGATGAGCGCTGCACCCAAAAACGAGATGCCGTGTTTCCCGTTCACGGCGATTGAAGGCCAGCCTCAGTTGCAGCTGGCTTTGCTGCTGCTGGCGGTAGACCCGTTATTGGGCGGTGTGCTGGTAGAAGGGCCGCGCGGCACCGCCAAGTCCACGGCGGCCCGTGCGTTGGCCGATCTGCTGCCCGCAGGCCGCTTTGTGAACCTGCCGCTGGGTACGACCGAAGAGCAGCTGCAGGGCTCGCTGGATTTGCAGGCCGTGCTCAAGCATTCCGAAGTGCAGTTCAGGCCCGGTTTGCTGGCTCAGGCGCATCAGGGCCTGCTGTATGTGGACGAGGTGAATCTGCTGCCCGATGGCTTGGTGGATCTGCTGCTGGATGTCAGTGCCAGCGGCATCAATCGCGTCGAACGCGATGGTGTATCGCATCAGCATGCGGCCCGGATGGCTTTGGTGGGCACCATGAACCCGGAAGAGGGCCAGCTACGCCCGCAACTGCTGGACCGATTCGGCCTTTTTGTGCGTCTGGCTAACGTGCCTGATGCACAAGCCCGCAAGCGCATTGTGCGCACCCGCATGGCGTTTGATGCGGATCCGACCTTGTTTGTCGCCCGTCATGCCGATGCACAAGCACAGCTGGCCGCTAATGTTGTTCAGGCCAGAGCAAGGCTTGATGTGGTGAGCTGGCCTGAATCGGTGTTCGATCAGGTGGCCGATCTCTGCCAGCAGGCGCAAGTCGAGGGGGTGCGCGCCGATCTGGTCATGCTGCGTGCCGCTCGTGCACATGCGGCTTTGCAGGGCCGCGCCGAGGTGGCCGGTTCTGATGTGACCAAGGTGGCAGAGCTGGCCCTGGCTCATCGCCGTCATCCTCAGGTTCACCCACCGGTTCCGCCTGCTGAAAAGCCGCAGTCGCAGCCCGAAGATTCGCAAGCCCAGAGCCAACCCGAGCCGCCTGCAGCGTCGGTCGATGCTGCACAGGGTAGTGGCGGTGCTGCGAACTCCGATGGCTGGGGCGGCATGGCCGCGCCGCAGCAAGTTGGGATTCAATCCATCAAAGAGCTAAGGCCGCTACACACAAAAAAAGCCTGACGCGTCCTGTTCATCCCGGTAAAACCAGAACAGGGCGCGGACTGAGCCCTGTCTTGAAAGGGCGGTCGCAAGCCATCAATCATCAGCGTATGGACTGGGTCAGGACTCTGGCGTGCAAAGGTGCGCAATCCTTGGCTTCAGAGCATTTTCGCTATCGCAGGCATGGCACCGGCTCTGCCGTTGTGCATCTGGTGCTGCTCGATATGTCGGCTTCCATGCTGCTTGCCGGTAAGCTGGCCCGGGCCAAGGGCTGTTTGCTGGCCCTGATGCAGCAGGCGTATCGCGATCGCGAGCATGTCGGGGTGATCAGCTTTGGCGGCCAGGGCGCTTATTGGCTGGCCAAGCCCGGTAAGGCTCAGGCCTTTAATGACCGCTGGATTGCGCCTTTGGGCGGCAGCGGCGGAACGCCTCTGGAGTCTGGGTTGAAATTGCTCGCGCCAGCCATCCAGAAAACCGATCGTTTGACCCATGTCTGGCTGTTGACCGATGGGCGTTTTGCGCAATTACCCGAAAAGCCGCAGGGTATGGATCGTTGCACGATTGTTGATCTGGAGCTCGATAAGCTGCGGCTGCAGCGTTGTCAGGCGCTGGCCGAACATTGGCAGGCACAGAGAATTAGTCTGGGCGAGGGCATCTATGTCTAAGAGTGCCGCCATCAAAGTACAGGGTTGGTGCCCGACGGTATGGGCCCCCATGCAGGCGCAGGACGGCTGGATTGTGCGCGTGCGCCCGCATTGTGCATCCATCAGCGCCCAGCAATGGACGGTGCTGGCCGAGCTGTCGCTGTCCTGTGCCCATCCCGAGATTGAGATGACCAGGCTGGGTAACGTGCAGTTGCGCGGCGTTAGCCAAGCGCAACTGCCCTTGGTTCACTCAAGACTGGTTGAGGCGCAACTGGTTCCTGCAGACGCCGATGCCGATCAGGCTCCGGCCGTGCATTGCACGCCTTTTTATCAGCGTGCGGATTTGACCCATGCCCTGGCCTTGTTGCTGTCGCAGGCAGTGATTACTCAACTCTCGCCGAATGCCCTGAAAAGTCAGGGAGTGCAGGCTTTGCCCAGCAAATTTGGCCTGGCGGTGGATGATGCACAGCGCCGCATGCGGGGTATTGCCGCCGATATATCCGTCTGGGTGACGGCGGACGAGCGCTACGGACTGGCGCTGGGCGAGCAATCTGGCTGGTATGCGTTTGACGGCGCATCCGAAGTGGTCGCGGCGGCATTGGCGGTGGCGCTGTGGTTTGCCAAAGAGCGCACAGCTATTGCGCCCATGCCCACCCCCACTTTCACTCGTTTGCGCCAGCTGCTGCCGCTGCGTGCGTTGAATTTGCCGTGTCTGCAACGTGCAGAGTTCAAGGCTGGCTGCATGGTTGCAGGTGCTGCGGCCCTGCCTGGTCGATTGAAGCAGGCCGGTCGTGTGATCGGCGTGCCCATGGGCCGAATCAGCGCGGCGGCTTTGCTTGAGGCCGTGAAAGCCATGTCGCCACAGACGGAGGTACGCGTGACGCCATGGCGTTCCTTGTTCTGCGAGGACGAGGCCATTGCCGCCCAGTTTTCCTCGCCCGCGCACTGGATCACTGAGGCAAGCGATTCCCGTTTGCGGGTTTCCGCCTGCGCTGGGGCACCGCAATGCACTCAGGCATTGCTTGCGGCGCGGGAGCTGGCGCTGATGCTGGCACCCCATGTACCGACTCAGGCCCATGTTCATGTCAGCGGCTGTGCCAAGTGCTGTGCGCTTTCGCCGGAGGCCACGGCAGTCTTGATTGCAACCGAGGCACCAGCCGGTGACTCAGGGCAAGCGCTGCTGAATCTGAGCTGGCCGAACCTGCCCCGGCAACCGTTTTCTCAAATTTCGACTCAGGCATTGCGTCAAGAGCCGAGCCATATTTCGACCCTCATTCATGACCTACACATACGAAACCCAAGGTGAAGAGATTTACCGGCAGTCCTTTGCCATCATTCGCCGCGAAGCCGATCTGAAGCGCTTTACCGCACTTGAAGAACGTGTGGCCTGCCGCATGATTCATGCCGCAGGCATGGTCGAGCTGGCTGCGCATATCCGCTTCTCGCCCGACTTTGCGGTGGTGGCTGAGGCGGCGCTGCAGCGTGGTGCTCCCGTTCTTTGCGATGCCCGCATGGTCAGCGAAGGCATCACGCGCAAGCGCATGCCCGCCAGCAATCCCATCATCTGCACCTTGAACGATGGCGCGGTGCCCGAGCTGGCGCAGCAGATGGGCAACACCCGCAGCGCTGCCGCATTGGAGCTGTGGCGGCCGCATCTGGCCGGGGCTGTTGTGGCCATTGGTAACGCCCCCACTGCGCTGTTTCATCTGCTCAATATGCTGCAAGACCCTGACTGCCCGCGTCCGGCGGCCATCATCGGCTGCCCCGTGGGCTTTGTGGGTGCAGCAGAGTCCAAGGATGCGCTGGAACAATGGGGAGGCATTCCCTTTGCCGTGGTGAAGGGCAGGTTGGGAGGCTCTGCCATCACGGTGGCTGCCGTCAACGCGCTGGCCAGCGTGATCGAGTGAAGGGGGCTGCCATGAATAGCGGAAAAATCATCTGCGTGGGACTGGGCCCCGGTGATCCGGAACTCATGAGCGTCAAGGCCGACCGGCTGCTGCGCAATGCGCGGCATGTGGCCTTCTTTCGCAAGCGTGGTCACCCTGGCAAGGCGCGGCAACTGGTCAATGGCATGCTGCATGCCGAGGTGACCGAGTACCCGATGGAGTACCCGGTGACCACCGAAATTCCGCACGACGATCCGCGCTACATCGCGCAGCTCTCGGATTTCTATCTAGGCTGGCAATCCAGGCTGACGGAACTCACGCGCAGCGAAGATGTGGTGGTGCTCTGCGAAGGCGACCCGTTTTTCTACGGCTCCTTCATGCATTTGTATGTGCGTCTGCGTCAGGCCGGCGTGGTGCCTGTCGAGGTTCTGCCGGGCATTCCTGGCATGGTGGGGTGCTGGCATGCGACGGGGATTCCTGTCACCTGGGGCGACGACGTCATGAGCGTGCTGCCTGCTACCTTGCCCGACGCGCAGCTTCGTCAGCACATGGAGCGATCTGACGCCTTGGTCATCATGAAAGTGGGGCGGCACCTGGGCCGTATTCGCGGACTGCTGACCGAGCTGGGCAAGCTTGACCAGGGCTGGCTGGTGATCAACGGCACCATGGCGGATCAGCAAGTCATGCCCTTGCGCGATGCGCCCGAGCGTTGCCCGTACTTTGCCATCGTGATTGTTCATGGGCAGGGGCGACGCCCGGCCAATGACATGTAAGGGCCGTCTATGGAAAACCTTGCAACACAACGCGGTAGCCTTTGCGTCGTAGGCCTGGGGCCCGGAGCCGATACGCTGCTGACGGATAGCGTGCGCACTGCTATTGCTGGCGCTACAGATGCGTTTGGCTATTTTCCCTATGTAGAGCGTCTGTCGGGTCTCGGCCATCTGACCCTGCATGGCAGTGACAACCGTGAAGAGCTTGGGCGTGCACGCAGCGCCTTGAATCTGGCAGCAGAAGGCCGGAAAGTGCTGATGCTTTCATCGGGCGACCCGGGTGTCTTTGCCATGGCCAGCGCGGTGTTCGAGGTGCTGGATGATGCAGGACCCGAAGAGCTGGAACGCTGGGTGGCCGTAGATATTGATGTGCAACCTGGCATCACAGCCATGCTGGCAGCGGCTGCAAGACTGGGTGCCCCGCTGGGCCATGATTTTTGCACCATCAACCTGTCAGACAACCTCAAGCCTGAGGCGGTGATCGAGCGCCGCATCAGGCTGGCAGCGCAAGCCGACTTTGCCATGGCCTTCTATAACCCCTGCTCGAAATCTCGGCCCGAGGGCTTTGAGAGGGCACTGCGGGTTCTAAGAGATGAATGCGAGCCCCAGCGCCTGGTCTGCTTTGCGCGCAATGTCAGTCATGCCGATGAAACGCTGCGCGTGCTGCCGCTGCAGGATGTGCGGGCCGAGATGGCCGATATGCGCACCGTGGTCATTGTGGGCAACAGCCAGACGCGGCAGGTGGGCCGTTATGTTTATACGCCGCGCAGCTATGGAGTGGCGGACAGCCGCTGACGCTCAGTGCCAACGCTTCAACCATTCCATGGCTTGCTGCGGAGTCTCGCATTTCTCGCGCGCCGGCAAGCGGGGGCGCTCGACCATGATGACGGGAATCTGCAGCTGCCTTGCTGCTTCGAGCTTGGCATAGGTGTCTGTGCCGCCCGCATTTTTGCTGACCACGCAGGCTATGGCGTGCTGCCGCAGCAGAGCCAGTTCGTCTTCCAGCTGAAACGGGCCACGCGCAATCAACAACGTGCAGCTGGATGCAGGCAGAGCCACATCCACCGGGTCAATGACGCGCAGCAAAAAGTGATGCAGTGCGGCCTTGCCCTCAAAGGCCGACAACTGCTTGCGACCAATGGCCAGGAAAACATTTTTGTGCCCGGGGGGCAGCGCTGCAGCGGCGGCGGCCATATCGGGCACATGCGTCCATTGATCACCGGTTTGGGCTTGCCAGGCCGGGCGCTCCATGGACAGCAGCGGAACACCCAGCGCCTCGCAGGCGGAAATGGCATTACGACTCATCTGCGCGGCAAACGGATGGGTGGCATCAATCACATGGCTGATTTGCTGCTCCCGAAGATAGGTCATCAAGCCTTCGACGCCGCCAAACCCGCCCACCCGGCTGGGCAGGGCGGGTTGACGGCGAGTCTGCGTGGCACCGGCATACGAATAAATGGCTTGGATACCGGCTTCATGCAGGCGGGTGGACAAGAGATAGGCATCAAACGTGCCGCCTAACAGGAGAACTTGGGTCATGGCCAATCCGTGGCTTTCGATAATCGGTATACATCCATCCGGGCGCGATGCTTTGAGTGCAGCCGCCCGGCAGGCGCTTGATGATGCCAGCGTGGTGTTCGGCAGTCCACGTCATCTGGCACTGGGGCAGGTCGGATTGCGGGGCCGTCGCTGGCCCGTGCCCTTTGATGTGGAGCCCGTACTGCAGTTGCGTCACCAGGAAAAAGTGTCTGTCCTTGTTTCAGGCGATCCCTTTCATTTCGGCGCGGGCGCATCGCTGTCCAAGCATCTTGAAGTGGGCGAGTGGCGCAATTATCCGCAGCCTTCGACGTTTTCCTGGATTGCCGGAGATCTGGGCTGGTCACAAGAACATACCCATTGTCTGGGACTGCACGCGCGGCCTCTGGATACATTGACTACCTTGCTGGCAGAGGGCCAGCGTTTTATCTGCTTGCTGCGAGACGGCCCGGCGGCTCGGCAACTGGCGCTCTGGCTGGTAGAGCAAGGCTGGGGTGATAGCCCCATGTGGCTTGTTTCTCATGCGGGCAGCGAGGTGCAGCAGATTCGTCAAGGCCTTGCCAGTCAGCTCGCTCAGCAACTGGGCGACGATCCTGTTTCGGCCCCGGTTGCTGCGGCCTTCGAAGCACGCGGTGGCCATGGTTTTGTCCAGGTGGCGGGCCGCAGCACCGACCAGTTTGTGCATGACGGCCAGATCACCAAGAGCCCCGTGCGCGCCATGACTCTGGCAGCGCTGGCACCGCGCCGGGGTGAATGTCTGTGGGATCTGGGCGCGGGTTCCGGCTCGGTCTCGGTGGAGTGGTGTCTGGCCGGTGGTCGGGCAGTTTGCGTGGAGCAGCATGCGGCGCGGGTGGCGGGCATTGAGCAAAATGCCGAGCGCTATGCGGTGCCGCTGCAGGTGGTTCATGGCGATTCCTTGAGTCTGCTGGATAAGCTTGATCCGCAGCCACAGGCGGTCTTTGTTGGTGGCGGTTTCGATCTGAATTTGTTCAACGCCTTGCGCAAGCGTTTGCATGCTCCATGGCGACTGGTCGTGAATGCCGTGGCACTGGAAACGCAGGCGCTGCTCATGGAACTGCATCGCCAGCACGGCGGGCAACTGCTGCAGCTGCAATGGAGCGAAGCCGTGCCGCTAGGGCGCATGCAGTCCTGGCAAGCTGCCAGACCCGTGGTGCAGTGGGTATGGCAGACATGATGGGATTGGTCGCTGGCTGGGGCTTCCAATCCAGTGCGGTGCAGCAGTCTTTTGCCAGTTGCTGGTCGCAGGCGTTGCAGACGCTTTCTGCGGCAGAGCTTAGGCCTGGGCCATGGGCTCATGCCTTGCTGGAGACCAGAGCGCAGACTCCGGCCTGGGCCGAGTTTGCGGCCTGGGCGGCTGAGCAAACGCCTGACGCCGAGTTGCTGCGGTGCAAGGAAACCGATATTCAACTGGTCACCACGCCGACCGCGTCTGCACGCGTGCAGCAGCGTTTTGGCTGCGGTAGCGTCTCTGAGGCTTTGAGCTTAATTGGGGTTGAAACGTTTATGCAGCAAGGGCTATGTGCACCTGAATATGTAGCAGATGCCTTGCCTGTGCCGCCAAACATTCAGTTTGTTTTGCCGCGCGTTGTGTCCTCAGATCGACAGGCCACGCTGGCGATTGCCTGTGTGACGGGCTTTGCGCCGGCTTCCCCTTCCTTTGAAACAGGAGTTATTTCTTGACAGTTCACTTTATTGGCGCAGGCCCCGGCGCTGCGGACCTGATCACGGTGCGAGGGCGCGATTTACTGGCTTCCTGCCCCGTGTGTTTGTACGCAGGCTCTCTGGTGCCCGCCGAGCTGCTCGCGCATTGCCCAGTAGGCGTGCGCTTGATCAACACCGCGCCGATGTCGCTGCAAGACATCGTGGCCGAGATGGCCGCAGCCCATGCACAAGGTCTGGATGTGGCTCGCCTGCATTCGGGCGATCTCAGCATCTGGTCAGCCATGGGCGAGCAATTGCGCAGCCTGCGCGAGCTAAAGATTCCGTATTCGGTGACGCCGGGTGTGCCCTCGTTCAGCGCAGCAGCTGCAGCGCTGGAGGCGGAGCTGACCTTGCCCGGATCCTGCCAGTCGGTGGTGCTGACGCGCACATCTGGGCGAGCTTCCAGCATGCCCGATGGTGAAACTCTGGCCGCTTTTGCCGCGACAGGGGCGGTGCTGGCCATTCACCTGTCGGTCCATGTGGCGCAACAGGTGCAGCAGGAGTTACTGGTCCACTACGGGGCCGATTGCCCTGCGGCAATTGTCTGGCGTGCCTCTTGGCCCGATGAGCGGGTGGTACGCACCTCGGTGGGGGAGATTGCTGCAGCGGCTCAGGCCAATGCATTGCAGCGCAGCGCCTTGATTCTGGTGGGACGTACGCTGAGTCAGGAGGGTTTTGGCCTGAGTCGCCTCTATGCCGATGACTATGACCGCCGCTACCGCCCGCGTGGCGACGAGCCCAGATTTCCCTCTGGAACCGAGGCTAACTGATGCTGGAGCTGTTTCTCATTGGCATCGGGACTGGCAACCCCGATCACATCACGCGGCAGGCCGAAAAGGCCATCGGGCAGGCGGATCTGGTGCTGCTGCCGCACAAGGAAGACAGCAAGGCCGAGCTGGCGCAGGTGCGCCTGACGCTTTTGCAGAGCCTGGGCGTACAGGAGCAGCGCATCGCGCATTTCGATATGCCTGTGCGCCGTCAGCAGGGCGATGACTACGACCAGCAGGTCGATGAATGGCATGACGCTATTGCCCAGCGCTGGAATGAATGCCTGCAGGCGCATCTACCTGTCGGCTCGGGCCGCGTTGCGCTGCTGGTGTGGGGCGATCCTGCTCTCTACGACAGCACCTTGCGCATTGCCTCGCGACTGGGCTTGAACAAGGCCCAGGTACACGTGGTGCCGGGCATTACCTCCATGCAGGTACTGTGTAGCGCGCATGGCATTGCGCTCAATGAAATCGGCGCTCCATTCCTGGTGACAACGGGGCGGCAACTGCGCGAATCTGGCTGGCCGCAGGGCATTAATACGCTGGTAGTAATGCTTGATGGACAGTCTTCTTACGAGCAGTTAACAGAGCCTGATATCGATATTTTCTGGGGTGCCTATTTGGGCATGCCGCAGCAAATATTGATGCAGGGGCGACTGGCAGAGATTAAGGACAGCATCAGCGCCAAGCGCCAGCAGGCCCGCCAGTTGCACAGCTGGATCATGGATATTTATCTGCTGCGCAGGAGCTAGGGTGTCCCCCTCACCATGTGCTTTCGCAGGATTTCCAAGTGTGAAGAAGCTCCAAGTTCCTAAAGCGATGTGCTGCTTGTTGCATGGTGGGGCGTTGTTGCATAAATCCGTCTGAGGCTGAGTTATGCCCTGACCCCAGACGCAGCTAGCCACGACTATCGTCTGCGGACGTCCTAGTTCAGTGAACCGATTGAGGACGAGTACGCGGATGTGCAGTTCATTGACTTGCCGCTCAAAGGTTCTGGATGTCACCCGCTCGCTCAGTCTTTGATGCAGTTCATCTTGGTCTCTACCAAGCTGCGTTGGTGGTAACCACTCCACACTTTCCATATCCTTCGGCCCAAGTGTCTGCATGCGGCGATAGCCGCATTCCGATACGCAAAGGCGATGCCTTTGCGTATTCGTGCGTTCTTTCTCGGGAGAACGATGGGAACGGAACCTCTTTGGAGGGCTGCTTCATAAATCGGCTAGGTGTCACAGGCTCCATCACCGGTAAGGCTGAGTACAGCTTCGCTACCAGGGACATGCTCCAACATCTGGGCAACCATTGCTGGCCACGCAAATCGCACGTATCTGCAACGTTTGAGCGTCAATGCCGATATGCAGCTTGCGCCACTGACGTCGGCGCTCAGGGCCGTGTTTTTGCACTTCCACTCGCCTTCACCCGGCGTTGTTGCACAAATACATTTTGGTGCGAGACACCCCAAGCCCCAGCCGTGGCTATGCCACGGCTGCCGTCTGAGGACGGCCCAGCTCTGTGAATCGATTCAATATGGCTGCTCGGATATGCAGCTCATTCACTTGGCGCTCAACGGTGCGGGACATCACACGCTCAGGATGCACATGACAGTTCGCTTCGACGTAAGCCTCATCGATTAGTCACGGGAGTAGACCATCGGCACGAATACCAAACCATTGGACTTCTGCGGAGAAGTCTTGGCAACGAAGCCAAGATGTTCGTATACCGGAACTGCAAAAAGGGATGAGTTGACAGTGAACGTCGAATGTTTCGACTGTGCCTTGGCATAGTGCCAAAGTGCGCGAGAGACGCCCTGTCCTTGGGCATCTGCTCTAACAAAGAGATGGTACAGATGCGACTCATCGCGAAGTGCAATAACACCACAAAGACCCACTGAGTCCTCTGCAATGTAGTGATTGAATTGCGTGGAACTGAGCCGCTCAGCGTAAGAGGATGGTGTGAGCCTCGCCATGAAAGGACGGACCCCCGCAGAATTCGGATCGGAGAGGAAGTAATGAGCCAAACCGGTGACAAGGCGGCTTGCCGCTTCTGCATCGGATGCTCTCGCTTGGCGAATGACAAAATTCATTGATTGGTAGAACTCACAAAACAAGAAGAGTCTCGCATACGCCTAAATCTACCTAGACAACGTCTACTTGTGGCCGGCAGCAGCAGTTCCTGGACCTCGCTTACAGCTGACTTCTCCGGCTAAGCTCGCGTATCGGGGTGTCTGCTTCCTGGGACACCCAGCCCACGGAGTGCTCTCGTGTGGCGCCGCACTCGGCAAAGACTGTCTTTTGCAGTGCATCAGCCAGCACCAGCAGATCGTTTTACCAGCTCTCGGCAATGCGGTAAATGATCATGCTCTTGAACATTGGAGCTCCAGAAAAACAAAGTCCGCTTGAGTGCGGGCAGTTATACGAATTGTGTAGGCAAGGGGATAAGCAACAAGCACTTACAGGCGGGGGGTTCAGCAGGAGTAGCCTGCAGGACTCCACTTTCTGAAGGAGTTGCTATGAAAGCGCTACTTTTAATTGCGGCAGTTGCCAGCATGCTGGCGGGTTGTTCGATGATGCCGGGGCGTAGTTCTGGGTCGATGCCGGATCAGGGTTCGAGCCAGTCTTCCAGTCAGTCCATGGGCTCAATGAACATGGGTGGGGACCGATATGGCTGGATGGTTGACGACAATGGGCGTCGCTGGACTAACGGTGACGGTGCTTTTTATGGCGTTCAGAACAGGTAGGTGAGCAGCAAGGCGTCAGGGCTTTTCTTTGAGGCACTGGACCGTCTTGCTATCCAGCCACTCGGCATGCGTGCCGGGGCAGGCAAAGGCATCGCGGGCAGCTAGGCGGACAGTGCCAGCGAGCGAGGGTGAATCGCTGGGTTCCTCTTCAGCCTGCGTCGGGGAGGTGACCCACAGAAGGAGCTGCGTGACAGAGAGGACCGCCAGAGCGATTGCGTAAAAGGCTTTAGTCATCGTTTTCGCTCTCTTCGTTCTGGCCTTGCACGCCAGACTGGTGAATGAGGACTCTGTGCCCCGCTGCGACACCGTGCAAGACCTATGCCGAAGAGGCGGCTTGCGCTGCCTTCACCCACATTTCAGCGCATGGAGGTGCCCATCAAGCCCCGCGGCGACGGCAAAGCATCAGACCTCAACTTACCTGAAACGAATGAATCGCCTACAAGTTGGCTTCAAAGTGTCTTACAAGGAGGATTGCCTGATGGGCTTAGATTGGGGTTCCTTTAGGAGTAACTTAGGAGTCTAGCTGTCCATTAAAGCAATTGTGGCCGTTAGTTTTTCGGGTGTGTTGATATCCACCGTAGGGTTGACATCTGCCATGGCACAGCCAGTCGCGGGTACTGCAGTCTTAGGGGTCACAGTGAGTGAAGTTCAAGCGGTCGCCACAGGCTGAAGCTTGAAGAAGTCGGTTTTGGGCAAGCCTGTCTATAATGACGAGAACCAAGCAGTGGGCAAGATTGATGATGTGATCGTTGCGCCAGACAACGCTATTTCCTATGCAATCGTTGGTGTTGGTGGCTTTTTGGGAATGGGAAGGTATGAAGTAGCAATCCCAGTCAGTCAGTTCAAGGTCAATGCGAAGAAGATCACACTTTATGGTGCAACGAAGGATGCTTTAAAGGCGCTACCAAAGTTTGAATACGCTAAGCAATAAATAGTCTTTCCATAACCAGAGTATTCTGAGAAATAGTCGGGCTCATCAGCAGTAGGGCATGGGTTGAAATACAGCCCTCCAACCAATAAGGCCTTGATCGGAAACGGTCAGGGCTTTTTCGTATGCCGAGAGAGATTGCTGAATCTGTGAGCTCTGTTGTGCCCAGCCGTCTATTGCCCTTAGATGTTGGGAATTGCTAATGTGTAAGAGAGCGCACCACAAAGAGCGGCCGTCTACACTGACGGCCTTGCTTGGGCACATGGCTTATCTTTCATGGGTCGCCGCATTTCGCGGCTTCTCACACAAGGAGCTCAAGATGAACACTGATCAAGTTAAAGGTACTCTCAAGGATGCAGCCGGCAAGGTGCAGGAGAATTTCGGTGAACTGATTGATAGCCCTGAGCAGGAAGCCAAAGGTATTGCCAAGCAGGTCGAAGGTACTGCTCAGAAGAAAGTCGGGGACTTGAAAGAAGCGATTCACGACGCGTCGGAAAAGTAATTCGCACCATGCGTATTCAGCAAGGCCCGTCAGGGTCGCCAGCGGGCTTTGCTAATTTCGCTTTGAGCGAATTGGTTGATTACTGGATTTTTGTACATACTGTGAATTTGTTCATGTATGCTACAATTCACTGGTCGGGGAAGAAGCTGGCACCTAGGAATGGTGGCCTGCCCCCGACGCGAAATATCGCGAGGTGGAGCAGTCTGGTAGCTCGTCGGGCTCATAACCCGAAGGTCGTTGGTTCAAATCCGGCCCTCGCAACCAATAAAGCCCTGATCGGAATCGGTCGGGGCTTTTTGCCATCTAGCTGTCATATTGCAGAGGCAAGATACGCATCGCTGGGTCAGGTCGTAGCACTGAAAGATGTCTTAATCCCTGGCGCGAATTCCAAAGCCCTGGCCTCAATCGCTGGGGCTTTTCCCTTTGTCTGCTGTCAGCCGAGATGGCATGGACACCGCCCGCTTTTTCTTGCTGTCGCCAGTTCAAACAGCAGTGCAGCACCACATTTCGGGCCACGTGTCACAGTAGCGTTTCCATCTGATCTTTCGACTGGGGTCTGACATGAATACGATTATTTATGGGCTGGATATCGCCAAGCACATGTGTCAGTTGTATTGGGTTGAACCTGACACCGGCGAGATCATGAACCGTCGATTTACCCGAGAAGAGCTTATTAAATTCTTGGTCAACCGGATGCCGGGGCGCGTAGCTCTGGAGGCTTGTGGGAGCAGCCATTGGTGGGCACGCAAGATCAGGACGCTAGGTCATGAAGCTGTATTGCTTCACGCTAAATTCATTCGACCTTTTGTGCAAACCAACAAGACCGACGCAGCAGATGCGCACGCGATCTGGACTGCGGTGCAGCAGCCGGGCATGCGCACAGTGGCAGTGAAGTCTGAAGAACAACAAGCAGCTCTGAGCCTTCATCGCGTGCGTACGTTGCTGCTGAAGGTCAGAACCATGCAAGTGAATCAACTGCGCGGATTGCTCTACGAGTTTGGAGCCACATTCAGAGCGGGGCGTGTCGCTGGATTGAAAGAGATTCAAACCCGTATGCAAGAGCTTGAAAGCACGTTGCCCGGTACGCTGATTATCTGTTTACATGAGCAACTCGCCCGCATCGATAGGTTGCAACAAGATATTGATCAGATCGAAGCGCGAATAGCCGTCTGGCAAAAGCAAGACCAGGCCTGTCGCGCGATTGCGGATGTGCCCGGCATCGGAAAGCTGACCGCAACTGCGCTGGTGGCAACGATAGGCGACGCGAAGACGTTCAAGTCAGGACGGGAGTTTGCAGCGTTCCTGGGTCTGGTGCCGAGGCAAAACGGCACAGGAGGCAAAGTGCGAATGGGCTCAATCTCCAAGCGCGGAGATCCGTACTTACGCACCTTGCTAATTCATGGGGCGAGATCGGTGATGTATCACTCCAAGGAGCCGACGTCATGGCAACAGGAGATACAAGCGCGGAGACCAGCCAATGTCGTCGCCGTTGCCATCGCGGCCAAGATTGCTCGTACCGCTTGGGCGATTCTGGCGCGAGGGCAAGCATATCAACGGGATTTTGTGAGCGTGAAGCCCGCGTAGGGAGTAGATGCACAAAGCATCGGTTGGTTGCGAAGGTCGATTCAATGTGATGGCAAGACAGGTCGGACCGCAAGAACACAAACCTGAACACAGCCGTGCGCCTCAAAGCGCGTGACCGAGATGAGGATGTTCTTGGCGAATTCCATCAGGGCCCGCAGCCCTCGGACTGCATAACAAGGCCGGATATAAGACTGCAGCCGATTGTTATGGCGTCACATGAAATGAAGACCTTGCGTTCGGGGCGGTGTCCATATAAGGGCCCGCAGCCCTCGGACTGCATAACAAGGCCGGATATAAGACTGCAGCCGATTGTTATGGCGTCACATGAAATGAAGACCTTGCGTTCGGGGCGGTGTCCATATAAGGCTGTGTGAAAACACTGCCTTGACGATTGCTCAAATTTAAAATCTTGGCATCTGTATTGGGGTCGATGCCATATGAAGCGCTTCATCGAAGGTGAATGTCGAGATCAGGTCACGCTGCTGCCAGAGTGCCTGGATGACTTCATTGGTGAAGACAATCCCGTGCGAGTCGTAGATGCCTTCGTTGATGAGCTGGACTTGCGGGCTCTCGGATTCAACAGGGTTGCGCCTGCAAGCACAGGTCGTCCGGCATACCACCCTGCAGTTCTTCTCAAACTTTATATCTACGGGTACCTCAACCGCATCCAGTCCAGCCGTAGGCTGGAGCGGGAGGCTCAGCGCAATGTGGAGTTGATGTGGCTGACAGGGCGCTTGGCACCAGACTTCAAAACGATTGCGGACTTCCGCCATCACAACGGGGTTGGCATTCGCAAGGTCTGCAGCCACTTCATTGGTCTTTGCAGAGAGCTCAAGCTCTTTAGCCAGGCGATCGTTGCGATTGATGGAAGTAAATTCAAAGCGGTTAATAACGGCGACAACAACTTCAGCAACGGCAAGATTGAAGGTCGTAAACGTCAGATTGAGCAAAGCATTCAGCGTTACCTGGATGCGCTAGAAACTGCAGACCGCACACAACCTGCAGAGGTCGATGTTAAAACCAAGGGCCTGAAAGAAAAGATTGAGCTATTGCGCTTGCAGATGCAAAAACTGGAGCAAGTACAAGAGCAACTCAAGCAGCAGCCTGATGGACAAATATCCACGGTGGACCCTGATTCACGCGTCATGATCTCCAAAGGTCAAGGGGTTGTGGGGTACAACGTGCAAGCTGCTGTTGATACGCAAAACCATCTGATCGTGGCCCACGAAGTGACCAACATTGGCAATGACCGTGCGCAGTTGAGCAAGATGGCACAAGCTGCCAAGCAGGAAATGGCTGTAAAAAACCTGCAGGCACTGGCAGACCGCGGATACTTCAGTGGCTCTGAGATCAAAGCCTGTGAGGATGCTGGCATTGAGGCGTTTGTGCCCAAGTCGCTGACATCGAATGCCAAGGCGGATGGCCGCTTCGATAAGTCTGACTTTGTCTATTTATCTGAAACAGATGAATACCGCTGCCCTGCTGGCGAGATTGCGATTCACCGCTTCAACACGGTAGAGCGCAGTGGCATGAATGTGGGGGTGTATTGGAGCAGTGCCTGCATTGGCTGTCCTCGAAAGAACGAATGCACCACGAGCCAATACAGACGCATTCGCCGCTGGGAGCATGAAGATGTTCTGGAGCGCATGCAGGAGCGGCTAAATACGAGAACAGATGCCATGACAGTGCGCAGGCGCACGGTGGAACACGTGTTTGGAACGCTCAAGCACTGGATGGGCTCTACCCACTTCTTGACCAAAACATTGGCCCATGTGGGTACTGAAATGAGCCTGCATGTGCTGGCCTACAACTTCAAAAGTGTGATGCGCATCTTGGGTGCGAAAAACATGATGCAAGCGGTGAGATCTGTGCCGGCGTAAGCCTTTGTGGCTCATTTTTTAGCTGCAAAGCGGCACAGATTGGCTCCCAAGCGGCTTGGTGCAGCCACGTTCCCAAAATAGGGATGCCATTCAAAGACCGGCTGTGGTGTAGTGGCGTACCGAGAGCTGACTCGGCAAAAATGCGTTTCCACACAGCCTCAGCCGAAAGCTGTCAATTGCCGCTTTGGTTCGCTGCGGCGGCTTTTTTGTTTCCTCCCCCACTGAGCACGCCCGATGATCAGGCACCTTGCACAAGGGGCGCATCACTCTGGGCGGCGCTTGGCACGATTCGCACTGAGCCCGTATCGGTGCGCGTAGCTTGATATGGATTCGTACGCCCAAAGAAAAGCCCGCAAGGTTCGTCTGTGATTTTTAGTTTTTGGCTATGCGTCTGATGTTTTTCATTCAAGATTTTTGACAATCATGAAATATTCTTCTTGGCGTCCGCTTCTACGCTCGGTCTTGTCAAAAAAGGAGGGGGTATGCAAGTAAGCATTATTTACGATGTTGTTGATCGTCAGCATCCAGCAATAGAAGTAGGCCACTTCCACAACGGGCGCTTTTTCAATGCTGTGAAGAGCCCGCCTTTTTACGATGGTGACATCACTGGCAACGAACTCAGATCACTGTCCAGTGGTGGTAGCACCGTTTTGGGAACTATTGAAGGCTTGGTGATGATCCGCAATGGCGGTGGAAGAGTATTCGATCTCATTCCTCGCAAGTAAGTTTGCTTTTTACCGGCTATTGGCCAGCACATACCGCCTAGGTCCGCTTCGAAGGCTTTTTTGCTTCCGCCGACACCGAACACGCCCAACGAGAAGTGGTCCCAGTGGTTTGAACAACTCAACCCAGTGCCTAAGCGAGACCCTCGGGGCTATGCAGCTTGCATTGGTGCAAACGGCAATGCTGCAAAGTACGCTTCATCAGGGGTGGCTTGGTTGTGCGCCTGATGAGGGCGGTTTGAATTGTAGAACTGCACGTATTTCGCAATTCCACAGCGTGCGGCACGCACGCTGTCATAGGCTTTAAGGTAGACTTCTTCGTACTTGATGGAACGCCACAGGCGCTCCACAAAGACGTTGTCACGCCAAGCCCCCTTGCCATCCATGGAGATGCGTATGCCATGGCGCCCGAGCTGTGCGGTGAAGGCATCACTGGTGAATTGGCTACCTTGATCCGTGTTGAAGATGGCAAGTGTTCCCCAGCGGGAATGGCCTCTTGCACTTGCTGCACGCAAAACTCCACATCCATGGTGTTGGACAGCCGCCAGGCAAGCACCTTGCGGCTGTACCAATCGATCACGGCGCACAGGTAGAGCCAGCCTTTATGCATGCGCACATAGGTGATGTCCATGGCCCAGACTTAATTGACATGCGTGACCGTCTTGTTGCGCAGCAGATAGGGATAGACCTTGTGCTGCGGATGACGCGCACTGGTGCGGGGCTTGCAATACAGCGGTGTCATGCACATGCGTTTCATCAGCGTCCGTATATGCCTGCGGCCCACTCAATGCCCCTGACGCTGCAGCAGCCCTTTGAGCATGCGGGAGCCTGCAAAGGGATGGGCCACATGCAAAGCATCCAAGCTGTGCATCAACTGCACTTGGCCATCACATGGTGGCTTGCGGCGGTAATAGACAGAGCCTCGGCTGATGCGCATGAGCTGTGCCTGGCGACTGATTGGCAGGCCATGGCGACGGTCAATCATCGCTTGTCGCTGAGCAATCCCGCCTTGCTCAGCGCACCGTGCAAAAAATCCTTCTCCAAGGTCAGCTGTCCAATTTTGGCATGCAGCTTTTTGAGATCCACCGCAGGTGCTGCGGGAGCCAGCGCTGCACCGAAGACATCGGCAGCCAGCTCCTGCAGTAGCCGCTTCCAATCTGCAATCTGGCTGGGGTGGACTTCACTCAGCCACGGTGCGCTCACCGCGCACCGCCTCGAGTGCGACCTTGGCTTTGAAGGTAGCGCTGTGTTTACGTCTTGATTTGATGCTCATAGATCTTTCCAAATTCGGCCCTGTCCCAGGGCCATTTTTACGGAAAGATCTCGCTTGCCCGGCTGGCGCAGCTCGCGTGGTGCCCGAATTGAACATGGGCTGGCGCTGGATTTTGACTTGGAGGCGGTGGACTTTGCGGAGGCTACATGCTGATGCGCCGTACCCCCATGAACCCCGGAAAGGGCTTCAAGTCTCGCGGCACCGGGCGCCATGACGAGCAGGGCGAGGGCCACCACTGTGAGCCAAGCCAAGCTGCAAGCGGTGATGTGCGACTGCATGAGCGCGCCCAGCGCCAGCTCGACAGCGCTCGCGCAACGGTCGGGATGCTGACGGCCAATGTTTCGATGGCCCCGCGCCCCGGCACCACGGGTATTACGGTGCTTAAAGAGAAGGTTGTCGAGAGCGAACCTTACCGGCGGCTGGTGGCAGAACTGCCATGCCTGTGGTGCGGTGTGGAGGGCTATAGCCAGCACGCGCACTTGAACCTTGGCAAGGGTTTTGGCATGGAGACCGATGACCGCACGGGCTTCCCGCTTTGCTGCAGCCGCCCAGGCATTGAGGGCTGCCATGTGTGGCCTATGGCCGATCACGCCAGCGATGACGGCATTCAAGGAGTTGCGGTGGATTCCAAGACGCTGAGACAACTGAGCCCGGGTGAGGCGTGAGGCGGATCAAACGCCACCAGCTTGAAGGCTCCATCCGGGAAGGTCAGCGCGCGGAAGTCCATCAGGCAGTCGGGATCGATGCGCAGCACGCGCTGGCCAGACGCATTGTCGCGTGAGTTGTCGGTGACGGTGATGGTTTCGCGGCGCTGGTCTACAAACACGGCGCGTGGGTCTGCTTTGTCGAACCACATCATTCGACCGCCGCAGCAGGCATCAAGAACCGCTGGGTTCATGCGTAGCTCCAAAAAAGAACCCCGCTCAGTGGCGGGGCTCGGGGTTGTGCTGTTTTTGATCGTCTTCACGCGCGGCGCCATGTTTGAAATAGAACACCGCGTGCGTATGCGACGCGCGCCCATTGAGGCCAATCGCGTTGCTCGTGTTGGGTGATGCGTGAAAGGCGTGCGTACTTGGCATGGCTACGTCCCAATGCTTCAAACCAGCGCTTTCCTGCCATTCGCTTAGACATGCTCGCCTCCTTGTGTCTGCTGGGTTGCCTGGGCGGTAGTGGCAAGCGCGATCAAGTCCTGAACTAAGGCTTCAAACTGATGCTGCTCGGCCTGGACTGCGCGAAGTTCGCGCGGTGGCTCGTCATCCTCGAACAGTGTGGAGTGCTCAATCCAAATCCGATGCTTCCGCATCAGCGCTTTGATTTGTGCTTCATCTGGCACTGCCACGGCCGATGCCCCAGCTTCACCCATGGCGAGAATCGCCTGTTGACTGTAGTGCGCAAGCGCCTCTGTCTTTGTGGGCGGCTCCTGGATCTGGTGGAGACGCTGGCGGGGGATGGCGTCAAGTGCAGTGGCTACGGCCATGTGTTCGTCATAGACGGCTTTGACCTCGCCTTCGCATGTCGACCATTCACTAGGGTGTGGGCCTGCTTCAATTCTTCGGCGTTGTCGCGCAGCAGGCGTGCGGCTGTAGCAATCGTGGTGCTTGTCATATGGATCTCCAGAAAGCAAAAAGCCCACGGCAGTGGGCTGGGGGGTGGTCAGTGGCCGCAGGGCAGCGCTTGTCCCTGGCCTTCTTTGAAATCTGGCGGTACCAGCGCGCCGCAACTGCCACAGCGCTTTGGCGGTTGTGTGTGATTCATAGGGCTCCAGAAAGCAAAAAGCCCGCTCAGTGGCGGGCAGATATAAGTAGCGCAAAAGGTTAGTTGCGCGCTCTTACTGCTTGTGAATACTTTTCAAGTTGGTCCAGCAGGTGCTCATATAGCGCATCAGTTGCCATTGAGTTCAAGACGTCGGCCTTCACTGATTCAGCGCGCTGATGGAAGTTGGCTTGCAAAGTGCTTAACTGCTTGTCATCCAGCGTTTCGATCATTGCAACAATAAGCGCGTCTTGCGCCAAAAGTTGTACCTTCATCGCTCTCAATTGAGCACTTTGATTGCCTAGGAACTCCATTAGATCTCTCTTATGTCGTGATTTGAATCAAGCTTCAGAGATTATGTTGAGCGCAACTGTCGTGAAGTTGACACTCCCCTTTTTTAGGATTCCACAAAAGCTGCCTTTAAGTGTGCAAAGAGTGCAGTTGTGGGTTCAGTGTTGTGGTCCACGAAAGCAATGCTGCCGGAAGTCTCCAATGAAAAATCCCGATCATTAAGGACAGGTAGTTGATGGGGGAATTTCACTGCAATAAAAAACATATTGTTACATTTGCTGATTCGCTCGGTTCACTTCACAACGGATTAGGTATGGCACTCGATGATCGAACACGCAGAATGCTAGAGCAATGGGAGGTAAAGCACGGGCTGTCAGTTATTGAGAAGAGACTAGATACTGGCTTGTTTGTGTACAACATTGAAAAGCAAAAAGATTGCTATTTATGGCTTAGAGCACGACGAGCCACCTCGTGGACTCACATTGTTGGAGTACTTGTTTTAGGCCGTGCAGGAGCTGTTATGGCTGCTGCTTTGATATCAACGCTGAGTTGATACGTGGCCGCTGGCGCTGAGTAGCTCTCGCGGCAAACGTGATCATGCTCTTGAACATCTGAGCTCCAGAAATAGAAAAAGCCCGCAGAGGCGGGCGTGTTGTTGAGTCGACGATTACCTGTAAGGGGAACATCGCCTTACACAGATATTTTTTGACAGGAATAGGCTGTCAGCAGCACTTGTTGAAAGAGCTGCTATGAAAGAGCTAATTGCACTGGCTGCGGTTGCTTTGATGTTGGCTGGATGTGCGATGCAACCGGCAGTTAACGAGGAAGGGATCGACCCGGATCTCAACCAGATAGAAAAGAATGCGGATCAGGATCTAAGAAACGAGAAGATCCAACAACAAGATCGCTCATGCGGATTGCGCCGGCGGGCACTGGGGGCTTGCTCGGTTCCTCATTGGCCTGCGCCGGGGAAGTGACCCACAGCAGGAGCAGCGTCACAGAGAGGATTGCCAGAGCGATTGCGTAAAGGGCTTTAGTCATCGTTGTCCTCATCTTCATGGCCTTGCACGCCAGATTGGTGAATGAGCAGGGAGCGATAGCCGGGGCTGTCTCCGGCCTTGGATAAATCAATGCGGTGGACCGTCCCACCGCGCCATGCTCGGCTTTCGGTGAAGTTGGGCAGGCCTGGCAGGTGCTCAATCCCTGCGATGGGCTCTATGGATGTGCGCAGGGTGATGCCGCTCTCTGTCGCCAAGCGGGTTAGGGTGCGAGCAGAAATGCCGGTTGTTCTGCTAAGGGTGCTTGCGGTTGCGCGCGGCCCGAAGACCTTCACCAATTCATAAGCGTCTTGAAAGTGCATAAATTTGTTTCTAACGCTTATGAATAAAGCGCGAGTAGCTATAAAAGTTGATTGATTTTCAGAGGAGCCAAGCGCTTGGAGTCGAGGCCATCAGCAGCGCTGCCGCGCCGGTGAGGCCGAAGATGCCGACCGCGACAAGCGCCCAATGCAGGGCGGTCAGCAGCTTTGTTGCAGGGCTGGCGCGACGGGCATGGTGCGGATGTGCGGCCATTTCACAGGCCTCCTTTTTCGCGTAGGCGCCGCACGAGGTCGTCGTCAATGGGCTGGTGGTCGGTGGTGAGGTGCATGCAATCTCCGATGGGCAAAGAAAAAGCCCGCTAGCGGTTGCTGCGGGCTTGAATAAAGAGCCGGTGCCCTTTCGGGGCATACCTGGGGAAGTAATAGTGAGGGAGGGAGGAGATTTCCCAGGCCCGGCAAGAAAAGGCGATGACGCAGCAGTTTGCCTGATGAGGGTCAGGCAAGCAATGCGCACTTATGGTTAAAGAATAGGTGCTGCGCCATCTGGTGTGACCACTTTCGCCAACGACGCGGAGGCCGCGCCGAAGTCCATGAATCGCCGCTTGCTCTGGCTAATTCCAAAGATCAAACGACCTCGCTAGAGTGGTCATGCCGGATGGCCCCGCTAAAGCCCTGCGGGGGAAGGCACATGCATGCCGCATGCTGGCTAAACGCTCACATTTCAAAATCTCCGGGCGCAAAAAAGCCACCGCAGAGGGTGGCTAGGAAAGAAAAGCCCGCAATGGGCGGGCAAGGGCGATTCAATAAATCTGCGAACGCTGGCCATCGTTGACCGTCATACCGCTCGCAGCTGACTTTCATGCTTGAGTTGACCAGCGGCTGCAATCGACCCGTAGTTGTCGTTCGGGCCTCGGCGCCCAATGTCTCTGCTGCCGACGCAAGCAGTCGTTCCCTGGTGCCAGATTCTGTGCGTCAACGCTACAAGGCTAAGTTTCCCGCCAGCGGTCGTTCGCGTAGGCCAGCAACGACCCATTTGGGTCGTTCAGGACTCAATACGTCTGACCGTTCTTGTGCTCAAAGGACCACTGACCTTTTGCATCCATTACGGCGTCCAAATCATCATCAGGGTAGCTGACTTGATCAGCTTCAACTCGGCTACCGACTTCGAGAATTGTTGCGTCTGTCTGTGAGCAGTTGTGAAGATGATGCGCTTTCCCATTGGCCTTGAAGCCAGCACACATACCGGACTTCAAAACGTGCTCTTTAGTACCTATATGGAGCACGACCTCCCCAGACAACACATAAATAAACTCATCTTGTAGTGAGTGTTGGTGGTGAAGTGCCGAGACTGCACCAGGGTGCAATGTTGTCAAGTTGACTCCGAACTGAGTCAACCCAAATAGCTCACCAATTGGCCGCTTATCGCGTCCACCCATGCGTCGCGCAAATTCTTCTGGATAGTTGGAGGGCTTTACTCTGAGTGGGGCCATGTCAGCCAACACGAAATCAAGTGTTTTATTCATTTAAGTGACTCCATAAATGATTCAGGCTATAGAAATTTTCATTATCTCGGCATGGAAAATCAATTTCTTGAACAAGCGACTACTCAATCGAGAGCTGCGAAAGACCGATAGTGACCGAATCCGGGCCTAGCTACTTGTGAGCGCAGCACCGCAAAGCTGACCTTCGGGGCTGCGCCTTGAGCGTCCGGTTCAGGACAGGCAGTCGACGGGTGCGGGGTGTCATCTGTCGGCCAAGATCCGACGTTCGATCGTCGGTGTCCAGTTTGCTGCGGACCTGCCGTTCGAGGCCTAAGAATTGAGGAACGATTCTCAGAAGGTTCTGTGGCCGGCATCAGCAAGCGAAAAAACGTACGCCAAGCATGTGCTGGGACAGGCTCCCAGCGGCACGGCGTCGGAATGGACGCGCCGATTTTTTCTAGCCACATCCTGGGGAAGCATCACTGCTTCGTGGCCGACTCGTTCTTGCTGTCGGTCAGCTTCGGCTTGCCACCGCCCCGAAGAGCGCGGCTTCAACTCGATCCAACAACCGAGGAAATTCGTGTTTTTGATCCATTTTTTGCTCGATGGTGCAACATGCCTGTGCTACATCGTGGCAGACAAGCAAATGGGCCAGTCGCGTTTGCATTCGCCGGACAGACAAACGCTTTGCCAGTAGTACGTTGGCGACACCCAGTCGCTTGGCACGAAGACCGTTGTCGAACTGATCGTAGGCGAATGGCACGATCAGTTGAGGAGTTCCTGCACGAAAGGCGTCAGCAGTTGTGCCAATACCACCGTGGTGCACCACCACTGCTGCGCGTGGTAGCAGCGAAGCGAAAGGCACATGTGCTTGCCACATGACGCTGGATGGCAGTGAATCGGGCAGTTGCGCAGCATGGGGGGTGACAAAGAGTCCCCGCCGACCAAGCCGCTTCAACGTCTTCAGCGCGGTATTGAAATACCGCGCTGCGTGCTGATGCCCAGTACCAGGGGTGAAAACAATCGGTGAGGCGCCGCTGGACAGAAACTCCTCCAACTCAGGCGACAGCACCGCCTTGCTCTGCGCAGCGGTACCAACAAACTCACCTTCCGAGAAAGATTCCGGCCAATCTGGCTGAACGGACGCGTACCAGTTTGGAAACAATCCAAGCGAAGCACTTGGCGCCGTCAATATGTGCTCAAAAAAATGCGGTACGGGAGGCAGCCCGATTTGACCTCGCGCGGCATTGAGGCTGGGCAAGGTGACCGGATCAATCCAGCCCTTGTGGACCAGTTTCCACAGCGCCTGCCGCCAACTGATCGGAATCCAACCGGGTATGCACAACGATCCAGCGGCCAGCATGTCGTGACTGCTGCACAGATTGGATGGAGCCAGGTGGCAGGCAACAATGTGCAAGTCTGGACGAACAGACCTTGCCAACGCTACCATCGGAATCAAAATCGGGTGGCTCAACACCACGCAAGAGTCATTGGCGGGAAACTGCTGCAGGAACTGACGCAGGGCGCCAAGGTGAGGCACCAGTCCACGCCAGATCACACCCCAACACTTGCGTTCATCCCAAAGGTCTGGGTCATTCAGCAGTACTTGCCATTCGCCATGGGTTCCGAAGGTTCGGTAAGGCAATCCTGCCCCCAGAACGACGGACTCATGAAATTTTGGCACCAGCATCAACACGCGGTGTCCGCGTTCCATGAGACCCTGGCCAAGCGTAATGAAGGGCAATATGTCTCCACCTGTTCCGCTGGTAGCGACGACGATGAGCGGGTCGGGAGCCTGATTGAGGGCGCCATGCGGCAAGGTGAATGTCGGAGGCTTCCTGCGGTCAGTCATGGTTCCATCCCAATCCCATAGTCGTTGCGGTCTTCATCGTAGGCATCCTGGCGCACTGCGGGCAGTCGCTAGAGAAAATCTGGTAGTGCTGCCTGCATGTTATGCGACACACATCGAGGTTGATGCCGAAGTAGCCGTGGACGTTGCGATCGCGCGTCGAGCGTATTGCCTGCACGTTCCCGATGGCGATTCCACTCGCCGGGAATGGCCGCCTCCAAGAAGTACGACCGTCTCTTGTGGGTCGATTGTTGGCCGACACGAAGGGCCGCTGATGGATACCCTCGGTTTGTCGCGCTGCCCCATCATGTCTGCCATCATGCGACAGACCGCTCATAAAGCCCGAAGCAGTCGTTCGGAGGCGCACGGCAACTGTCCACTACTGGCCGATTGCTGCCTGTCACAACAAGCGGGCTGGTCAATGATGGCAGGCACAGGCGGTCAGCTCAACCGGAATACTCATCGGGGAGCCATTGCCAGAAGGTATCAAACCTGAGCCATGTACGCAAAGCTCAGGTTTGGCCCCTGATGTCGCTTAGGGGCTAGCGCTGCTTGCGCAGAGGGCTTTTCTGCTTTCGGAAATCCCAGTTTTCCTCGGTCTGCCGACCTTGCTCCGTGTACCCACTTTGGGGGCTGGAGACGCTGCACTGCGCGCCGGATTTCTCCGGCTATTGCTTCTATATAGGCTGATGTGATTGTGGGAGGGGACTGGGCTACCTTCACCTCTATGTAAGGACGTGCTCCGTCTGAGTAACGAGCTGGCACAGATCGAGCGTGAGATTGCCGAGGCCGAGGAAGTGCTACGCAAGCTGCGCCAGGCTGCCCGTGCCGTTAACGCCGCAGGCAAGCCTGCTGGAATCGCGAGGTCTGAACGATGAGCAAGCTCCCATGGTTCCGCACCTATGCGCGGATGGTCGATGACGACAAGCTCAAGCTGCTGGCCTTTGAGGATCGTTGGCACTTTGTGGCCTTGCTGTGCCTGAAGGGCGAGGGCTTGCTGGACAAGGGTGATGCCCCTGCCTTGCTGATGCGCAAGGTCGCTGTGAAGCTGGGCCTGGATGTTCGCAGCCTGGAAGAGGTTGCCCGCCGCCTGGCCGAAGTTGGGCTGATCGAACAGGCCACCTTGCAGCCCTCCAAGTGGGCAACGTTGCAGATGCGCAGCGATGTCGACACCACAGCAGCTGATCGTAAACGCCGCCAGCGCCAGCGCAAAAAAGACGCTGGCTCAGAGGGAGAAGAAGGTGGTCACGAGCAAGTCACGGGTGAGTCACGCGTGACGGGTACAGATGTCACGCGTACAGATACAGATATAGATAAAGAAGAGACAGTTAACAATTTAAAGGCTGTAGGTGGTGCTGACCGTGACACTTCGCCTGCGGCTCCGCCAAGCCAAGCGAGGACGACCGGTAAAACCGCGACTGGAACACGCTTGCCCGATGACTGGAAGCTGCCCAAGAGCTGGGGTGAGTGGGCCATTGCCGAACATCCGGCCTTGACCGAGGACGAGATTCGCCGCCAAGCCGCGATGTTTGCTGACCACTGGCACGGAAAGGCCGGCAAGGACGGGCGCAAGGCCGACTGGGGCGCGACCTGGCGCAACTGGATCCGCCGTGCAACCGAAATGCCGGCAACCCGCCGTCCAGCCATGGCGCCTACCGCTGCAGCTGGTGGCAAGCACGCTGGTGCGATGGCCGCCATCCTGGGAGGCCTGCAATGAAATCCATCGGACAACTGGCCCACGTGGCCGCATCACCGCGTCGCGAAGAGTCTCAGGCTGTGAGCAGCGTTGTTGCCAAGCTGTTCCTGCTGATGCAGGGCTCTTACGGCACTGCCTTTCTGAGCAAGTTTGGCTCTGGCGCTCTGGATGGGCAGGGCCAGGACGTTGGCATGCTGGCCGCGCTCAAGGTCTGGGGCGCTTCCTTGCGCAAGTACGCGCCGGACGTGATCGAAGCTGCTGCCGACCGCATTGCGGACTTTCACCCCGAGTTTCCGCCCAGCCTGCCGCAGTTCGAGGCTCTGTGCAAAGCAGCCACCCCCCGCAAGACCTACGCCGAAGAAGCTGGCCTGCTGGCGCTGCCCGCACCCACATTTCAGCGCATGGAGGTGCCCATCAAGCCCCACGGTGATGGCAAAGACTGGGCTCGCAAGATCATGACCCGCTCGGATGCAGGGGACAAGACCGTGAGCTACCGCGCCCTGAAAGATGCCAAGGAGGCCTTGGGCCTGAACACACGCCGTCAGCAGGAGGGTGCACATTGATGTTCGCAAAGCAAGCCGTCCCCAAGTACGGCAACAAAAAGTCTGTGGCCGCGGACGGCACCGAATTCGATAGCCGCGCCGAGCATCGCCGCTGGGTTCATCTGTGCCATTTGCAGGCTGCAGGTCTGATCAGCGGCCTGCGCCGCCAAGTGGCCTATGAGCTGGTGAAGTCGGTCAAGTTCCATGACGCCAGCCGTGCCAAGCCTGCCATTCGCTACGTCGCAGATTTCGTCTACGTGGAGAAAGGTGTAGAGGTCATCGAGGACGTGAAGGGCGTGCTGACCCCCGAGTTCAAGCTCAAGCGCCACTTGATGAAGGCCATGCTGGGTCTGGAAGTGAGGATCGTCAAATGACCCGGGCATTGAATCCTGCATTCTTTGGCGCGGTCGTGCCGCTGGCTGGCCAGCGCAAGCAGCAAACCCCATTGGCACCGATGAGAACCTTGCTCCCCGACTTGGAGCGACTGCCGGACGGTCGCTATTTGCAGACCATCTGGATGCGCGACCGTTGCGAGAACCTGGTGGAGGTTGGCGCACGCACTGTTTACGTGGTTAACGACTACGGCTTTCTGGTGCCTGTAGAGGACAGGGGGCGCGCATGGTGGTGAAGCGTATCTATCTCGCCGGGCCCATGAGCGGCCTGCCGGATTTCAACTACCCGGCCTTTCATGCCGCCGCCGCTGTGCTGCGTGCTCAGGGCCATCAAGTTGAAAACCCTGCCGAGAACCCGTCACCGGCCTGTGGCACGTGGCAGGGCTACATGCGCATGTCGCTTCGCCAGATCTCGGCTTGCGACTGCCTCTACATGCTGCCCGGCTGGCGCAGCTCGCGGGGTGCCCGCATTGAGCACGGGCTGGCGCTGGATTTAGGCCTGGACGTGCAGGACTTCAAGGAGGGCGCTGGATGCTGAATCGACTAAACGACAAAGAGCGCGCGCACCTGTCAGCGGTCAAGGAGCTGCCCTGCAGTGTCTGCGATCAACCTGGGCCCAGCGAGGCCCACCACATCGAGCAGCGCCAGCAATACACGGCCGTGGCCTTGTGCGAGAGCTGTCACCGTGGCCCGTTGATGGGTTGGCATGGTCAGCGCCGGATGTGGGCAATCAAAAAGATGGGAGAACTCGACGCACTGAATGTGACTGTGCGGAGGCTGCTGGGAAGCTGAGAGTGTCGATCGTGGAAAAAAGGCTTGGCTAGTAGGAGAGGGCCGATGGCTAGCTAAAACGCTTCAGGCCCTTGCCTGTCAGCGCCCCACGATGAAGAGCTGGAACAGCAATTTGCTGCACCATGGGATGAATGATAAACGCAATTGAGAATCGTTCGCAAATAACCATTTGGAACGTAAGACTACAGAAGGAGAGGGGCTGATGAAGTGAGACCTGAATTTGAATGTGCCCTCTGAGCTGCGGCTAGCTGATGAGCTGCTGGAGAAGTACGGACGCTGGGCTCAAGACCGTTATCACAAACAGCGCTGCGCCAGCGCCGAGGGGAAGTACCGCTCGCCACAAGTGGCTAGCCGCAACGACGAGCCAATCATTCCATTTATTGCCGACTGGAATGCGCGTCAAGTACAGCTGACGCTGCAAGTCGTACCTATGCAGTTTCGCCGAGTCCTGTTCGCGATCTACATCCCTCAAAAGGAGCATCCGAACTCAGCGCGCCGCCGCCTACGAGTGTCAAACCGCGATTGGAATGAAGGGCGGGTACATGGACTGCGGGCCTTCTGGTCGATTTATTCCGCACGGTACTTGCAGCACTTGACATAGCGTGCCACAACCGCGACTAATTACCACGACACTGAGTCGTGCGCCCTGGTTGCCTGATGGTAGCCAGAGGCGTGACCAAATACAAAAAAGCCCGCTAGGTTCGCCTGAGGGCTTTGTTGATTTCGACCTTGACCGACTTGGTTGCGTACTGTAATTTTGCACATGCTGTGAATTTATTCATGTGTGCGACAATAGACTAGTCGGGGAAAGACGCTGGCGCCTAGGAATGGTGGCCGGCCCCCGACGCGAAATATCGCGAGGTGGAGCAGTCTGGTAGCTCGTCGGGCTCATAACCCGAAGGTCGTTGGTTCAAATCCGGCCCTCGCAACCAATAAGCCCTGATCGGAAACGGTCGGGGCTTTTTGCCATCTAGCTGTCATATTGCAGAGGCAAGATGCTTATCGCTGGGTCAGGTTGTAGCACTGAAAGATGGCTTAACCCCTGGCGCCAATTCCAAAGCCCCAGCCTCAAGTGCTGGGGCTTTTCGTTAGCTGCTTGTAAGAGACGGCCTACCTTGATCCGGGTTTTCAGCTGATGCTTCCAATGTCTCGTTTCTAAATATGGTTAGTGTTCCTTTTCAGTCGCAATTGCGACTCAATTCTTAAGGAGTTGTGATGAACAAGAATCAGGTTGAAGGTGTTGTCAAAGAGGTTGCTGGCAAAGTTCAGCAAAAAGTTGGAGAAGTCATCGATAGCCCTACTCAACAGGTCAAAGGCGTTGCAAAGCAAGTTGCGGGTAAAACTCAGAAGGCGGTCGGTGATCTTCAACAGGCTGCTCACGACGTCGTCAAGAAGAAATAAGGGGTGCTACATGATTAGTAAATCCGGAATTTTGGCTTGCGCAATGGCGACAGCAGTTTTCAGTGGTGCTGCATTTGCTCAACCAGTAGCGGGGACGGCCACTATCGGCATCACAGCGACCGAAGTCCAAGTAGTTGCGACTGGCTGGAGCCTTAAGAAATCGGTGTTGGGCAAAAGCGTTTACAACGAAGAAGGCAAAACGATTGGCAAGATTGATGACGTCATCGTTGCCCCAGATAGCTCAATTTCGTATGCGATCGTGGGTGCAGGAGGATTCTTAGGTTTGGGTAAGCATGACGTTGCCATCCCAGTGAAGAATTTCAAAGTTGAAAACAAGAAAATTACGCTTCCTGGTGCGACAAAGGATGCGTTGAAGGCCTTGCCTAAGTTCGAATACGCAAAGCAGTAGCGTTCTTATCCCGCCTCTCCCGATGAGCCGCCTTGGTTATGCCTTGGTGGCTTTTTTATTCCCGGTTCGCTGCCATCGAGCATGCCCGACGATTACGCACATTGCATTAGGGACGGATCACTCCCGTGGCTGCACCTATGCCAGTGACAAAAACAGAAAGGGCCTACTAGGTAGGCCCTTCACTCACTGAAACTTACCGATAGTAGAGGGTGTAAATGGACTTCAGTCTTGATCTCTCTCTGGATGGAGCTTCTTGTGAGTGATTCCAGTCTGATCTTCGCGCACCAGAGGTTAATAGGTGTTAACCCTTGTTCGTACTTTGGGGTTTCCGTTCCCGCAATGGCGGAGCGCATGTCGACTCCATGGCCAAGCTCAAAACCCTGAAGTCATCGCTGCCAGTGCTCGACACCAGGCGCGTGCCCACGATGCAGGCTGGGAGCTAGCGCACCAGTGACCAGACGGCTGCCCAGCGCGGTTACGGCTACAAGTGGCAGCAGGCCCGGGCCGGGTTCCTGCGCTCCCACCCCTTGTGCGTGATGTGCGAGGCAGAGGGTCGTGTGACAGCAGCCACGGTGGTTGACCACGTCATCCCACACCGTGGCGATCAGTCGCTGTTCTGGCGGCGCAGCAATTGGAAGCCTTTGTGTGCGATTCACCACAGCAGGGACAAGCAGCGCGAAGAGTCGAGGCTATGAGGCTGCGATCTGGCGCACTTGGGACAGGCTGAATTCGTGGCCTTCATCTTCAAAGTCTTGATAGATATGCTCGCCTTTGGAGAGCAGGTCGTCAAGTGATGTCACTTCTTGGTCTGTCAGTTGATACACCACGATGAATGGTTCTGATGGGTCTTGTTCATCGTTGTCGTACTCATCGGACTCAGCATGCAGTTCCCTTATCGCTGCCATTGGGTCAGCAGCCTCCCCCATCCATTGGAGGAAGCCGGGGCCAGTATCGAAGATCGCGTATTGCATGTGCGCTCCTTGGTTGCGTTGGGAGAATGATAGAGCTATAGAGCTCAAAGGCTTGGAGCTATTCCAATGGAGCAGCCTGAGCCCGTCCGACGGCAATTGAGGGCAGTGGCAAAGGGGAGGGGGGATCAAAACCTTGGAGCCCTCCTGCCTCTAGACCGCTCTGTTCCGCACGCGCAGAAAATTTCCCCCTGTATGAATAAATTCTGGGGTGGAATTCAAAGAAATCAAAGAATTCAAAGGAGCCGCTTATGCCTAGAGGTGGCGCGTGGCCCGGGGCTGGCCGTCCAAAAAAGCAGCCTGAAGAGGTGAAGTCAAGTGCACCAAAAGCTGCGCCTCCACAGGTTGACGCAAACGGATACAAGGATGATCCCAAGTGGCCATTCGGCAAACAGCCGCCTGCTGAACCAGAGTCGCCGCCAGATCTCAGCTACCTCATGCCGCTGGATTACTTACTTGAGGTGATGCGCGATCACACTGAGGAACGCGGTCGCCGGATTCAGGCTGCCACGCTGGCGGCGCCGTACTGCCGCCCAAAAAAGGGTGAGTCAGGCAAGAAGGAAGAGAAGGCTGCAGCAGCCAAGAAGATCGCCAGCCGGTTTTCACCGGCTGCTCCGCCGAAATTGGCGGCCGCAAACGGTAAGAAAGTTTAGATATGGATTGGACAACTGCATGTACCGACTGGGAGGCTCGGTTGGTTCAGCGGAAGTCCATCATTCCGCTGCCTATCTTCCGAGACCAGGCCGAGCAGGCTCTGGTCATCTTCAGGGAGTTGAAGGTCGTTGACTTGGCGAAGGTGTGGGATGACGAGATCGAGGAATGGCGCGCACCCACTTTTGGAGAGTGCTCCGAAGAGTGGGTTTTGACTTTGGCGTTGGGAGCAAATTCGGATTGAGGCAATCACTACGAAACAGCCTAAATGGCCAGGCGCTATGTGTCCGGCGACGATGAGATTGCGCAGCATCTGGGCCGCGAACTGGTCGATTTCGTTGTAGTACGCAGGTTTCATGGCTCCAGAAAGCAAAAAGCCCGCTCAGTGGCGGGCCGTTTAGGTATGGAAGTGAGGTGAGGGGGTATAGAGACGCTTTGTGCGTGTGCTTTTGCGCCTGTGATGGCACTTAGAGACATAGTGTCTGGCAACGGATCTCTTTGCACCGGTAGGCTAGTTGCTGTACCGTTATGAACGGCAGTGTTGACCTGCTCTTTTCTCAAGGAGACGGGCTTCTCATACTGATTAACCAGATTCGCAAGGCAGTGTGCTGACTGCAAGGAGGCCGTGATGGAAACGATAGAGCAGATGGCTGAAAGACACATTCGCGAGTCTGAAGCGGAATTGGTTCATATCGATGTGCTGATGAAGCGTGTGCAGAAAATGAGTGCGAACGCTGCTGATCAAGCAGAAGCTGAGAGGCTATTGGATCAGGTAGTGAGGCAGCGCGAAAAGTTAGAGCTGTATCTCGCGGCCCTCAAGAGCAAGCAAGACGCTGATTACGAGAAACTGGCTGAGGAGGGCAAGCGCTTCAAAGCGACGCTTGCAAAGATGCGGTCGAATATTGAAGTGATGCTAGCTTCCTGGCTTTGATTGCTAAGCTGTCGCGAGGATGGGCAACCTCTGAGCGCTTCTGTGTGGCGTCGCACTCGGCAAAGACAGTCGGTTTTCGAACATCCTCCTGCACCTGTAGATCGCCTTGCCGGTACATGGCCAGTTGGTAAATGAGCATGTTATTGAGCGTGGGGATCCAGAAAGCAAAAAGCCCGCTCAGTGGCGGGCTAGTCTAGGTTTCAGGTGAGAACGGTCTTCTTCCAAGCCGTTCTTCCTGGAAATAGGAGCTTGGATCTTTGTCAGAATACGCCGTACCGGTGAGCAAAGTACGCAGCGGCTACAACGCCAATAACAGCAAGTGTGGTCATTACGTTGTTCAAAGGCCGTCTTGACCTATAGGACTCACTTGGCTCATATTTTCTCTCCTTTTTGGGTAGTTCCTTATTCATCTCAGGTGTTAATGGAACTACTTTTACCCAAGGGAAAAATATGTATTTGAGGTTTTCCCAGAAGCCGTGAACTTTGCGTAGAGAAAGTTCATACATAAAAACTCCTTACGTCATCCGATCTGGATATACATCCCAACCATGCTCTGCCTCCAGCTGCATGACATTGGAGGATTGCGTTGACCTTGCATCCGGATTGTTGATGTCCACATCGCTATTTTTCATAGTCATATTCGGCGTCCGTGCATGGTCATCGTGAGAAATCGAGTGACTGTTGATATCTGGTTGAAGCGCCTGTGGCGCTGGCGCAATAGTGATTGCTTGATCTTTACGTTGCATTAAATCTCCGGTCTTGTTCGTTTTACAATCCTCAAGGAGCGGCTTTGCTTCAGTGGAAAAGAAAGCAGTTCAGAAAAGGGGCTAAGCCTAAGCAAGCACAAAAGGCAGAAAGCTCGCTTAAATGGTCAGTTGACTGCGCCACGTTTTTGCCTATCTTTTATTTCGCGCGATTTCCGGCTGCACCTGAAATCTGGAAAATTCATGCCACTCAATCGATTTGAGCGCTGTAGGTTTCGGATCTATACAGGCAGGTTACTTGACCAATTGCCTTGTCCCTACGTTACGCCAATCTCATAGGGAAAACCGGTTTAACGCAAACATTTACATAGTAAATACCAACAATCTGTAGGTTTTAACCTGCCTCCTGGAACTGAACATCCAGCTTTGAATGCCAATCCTTTGGATTGCTGGGTGAGTAGAAAGCGCCTATTTTTTTGCGGCTGAATCGGCTTTACCTCTACTGAGTACAAATCCGAGTAGCGTACCTGCAGCCAAAGCTCCGCCGACTACCCGCCAAGGAGACGCATGAACATAGGAGTCGGTCGCCAGAGCTAGGGCTTTTGATTGACCAATGGCGTTGGCAGAAGCTGCCTTCACCTTTTCCAAGGTGGATGCAGCCTTGCTGAAAAGCAATGATGTTGCTGGATCTGCATCATGCCCATTTGAGACCAGAACGTCCCGCAAATCATCAAGTATTCGGCTTATATCACTTGGAGGCTCTGCAGCACTTGCTTTTTGAACTCTCATAAGAAATCCTTATTGAACAAGGGAGAGTACAGAGTAAGCGACGTAAATTTCATGAGCTGTAGTCAAAGCTCGAGCGTTCAGATATGAAGTGTGACGGTCGGCTACAGTGCGCTATCAATTTGAACGAAATAAAAGCGTCTTCTGCTTCGATTTTGTTATTCCTCAAAGTGTTGCCCGTTGCTGTTTTCCAGCTGGTTGACGCCTATTTCGGTTGCCAAAGTGAATGTATTAAATCCACATCTACATAAATACAAGTTGAATTTTCGTTGACCTAAGCAAACATGCAGCCTCGAATGCCGCAGACCTGAGGCCCGAAAATCACTATGGAACGGGTGCGCATAGCGGTTTCTCTTTACAAATTTCATAGCGCGCTGCGCTTGCTGCAGATCGGCTTGGAAGTAGTTTTGTGTAGAAGTCGAAGGGGCTGCGGTGCTCGCTGCTTCGTTCTGCATGGCGCGCAGCAGGCGGCTGCGGTGCTGCAGCAGATGCAGGCAAGTGCTGTGGTCTTTCAAAATAGAAAACCCGCGTGATGCGGGTCTTCTAATTGATAGTCATGGGTCAGTGCATTTGCTCATTAATTTGCGTCAAGGGTTGTGAGCCTGGTTGGCGCTTATTGCATTTGCATTGCTGCTGACTGAGATTTGGATTTTTTAGCTGCTGCCCCATTTGCATGGGCCAGTAGAGGTTCCAAGAACGAAGCACGTTGATCGTTTTGGTTGTCTCAGGCTCTGTTGAGAGCAGAGAAACAGTTGTCACCCCTGCTGTGCAGGCTTTTTCTGTTCTTGCACAGGAGTCTGGCCAGGCTGTTGCTGGTTTGGGGCTTGCTGCTGTGCTTGCTTGTCTTTTTGGTGTTGATCTGCTGGGGATTGGCCTTGTTGGGTTGCTGTGCTTTGTGGATTGGTTTGCTGAGTCATGGTGAATACTCCTTGAGGTTGAGAGCAAATCGGAAAGACCTGCTATGGATCCAGGTGTCACTTTGAAAGGAGCCACGGTGTGGGTATTCTTTGTGGAGCGATGTCCTGGTGGTAGTGCTCACGACAGACCGTCTGTTAGCACCGTTGATGCAACATCACTTTTAAGTGACGTTGCTGTGAAGCTCCCGTTGTTTTTGGATCAAGATTGGCTTTTCAAGCTTCTGATCTTTTTTTTCTTCGTCTGTGGGAGTTTTCTTTTCCTGATTCTTTGGAAGGATGTCTCTATTGTTGATACCGTAAAAAGTTTTCTTAATTGAGCACCAAAAACCTTGACATTGAGAGTTTATGTAAGACATGAGGCCTCCTGTATTTAGTTGGTTCCTTAATTAACTACTCGTTTGAAGGTTTTATTATTTTTTTTGGAATTTGTGATCTTTTTACGGTACCTATAGATAATTTATCAAATTCTGGTGATTCACTCATTGGATCGTCATTTGACGGTGAAGTGAAATATTTGTCTGTAATAAGGTAGTTGTCTATATCAAAAAGATGTGGTCTACGTACCTTGAAAAAAATCGTATTTCTATTAATGAAGGACATAAAGACCTCCGATTTTTTAGGGCTGTCGTAATTGACTCCCATGGTTGAAGAATACGCCTGATTAAAAATTAAAACCTTTTTCACACAAAAAATTACGTTAGTTGGAGCTGTATCGAATTGGAGCTGACCTGCTTTTAACTAGCCTGAGAAAGCTTTGTTTGCTATCACTATGTGAGTGATTTAAACAAAGTGTTATCGTGAAATTTTATAAATATGGTTTTTATCGGAACAGTTAATTTTCAGAAATGATCTGAAATAAAGCTATGCAGTCAGGTGAAAAACTATCTTGGAAGAACTTTTGAAGACATGCAGCATTCGTTGTTCGGGTGCTTGAATAGAGCTGCTATGTGAGCAAGAAATTGACGTAACAGGAGAAGCAAGGATCTGCAGGCCGAGCTTAAAGGTGGAGAGTGACAGACGAACGGGCTCGGTAGTCTTCTTCAGTCGCTTTGCTACGTAGCGCTAGGCGAGATTTCTTGATGCGCACTTGCGGCTCTTTATGATCACTTTTAGGGCATCTGGCTTCGTATATTTCTGGGCAATAAACGAAGTCGCCAGTAGGCACTGTAGTGCTATCAATTTCTTTGGAATCAGGATTTTTATCGGATGATTGTTTTTTCGATACGGGTAACATATAAACCTCTAATTTAGCAAGGGGATTGTTGAAATCTCTGCTTTCCATAGTACGCCTTTTACGTTTTAAAGCCACCCGTAGGTGGCTTATTTATCGCTTGTGAGACGAAATGATCTAATTATCTTGCGCATCACAATTAATTTGATGGTCTTTCTCTACCACGACCTCATCCAATTTAACATTCGTTTCTTCCTCTTCTGGAAGGCTTGGAAAAGCTATCGCCCAAGGGAATAGCGTATGCATCAGATTCGACCAAAGATTGTGGGCCCTGGATAGTGGTATTGAAAACATACAAATTTCCTTCCGCTTATTCGCTCAGAAATTTCTTCCCCACGATTTTCATCCCTACTTGAGAGGCTTTAGGTGATGGGATATTATTTGTAACAAGATCACTCAAAATAAAGCGGCCCTTTTGGATAGGGTGATCAGGCGTATGGGAGTAGTCATCATGAGAGACTGAATGGCTATCGACGTCTGGATGCCCGGCTTTGCGAGTGCGGGCATTGAAATTCTTGTTAACTGTGGCTTTCATACAAGCCTCCGATCCAATAAGCACTCAGAAATGACTGCTTACTTCACGATACTCTCTTTTTGAAACAAAAACCGCTTTAGAACCAACACTTACAGCATTGAGGCTGCACAGAAAATAACTGCAATTGCATGGCTCGTTGAGTTGGCATCTGCTTATTTTATTTCCTTCGATAGCAGGTAGCACGCGCTGTGTTGGTGGCTGTAGCGCTACAGCTCCTGCAGCAGGGTGTCGATGAGGTGCTTGGCTGGTAGCGACTCAGGGCTTTTCGCGTAGGCATTGGATGGTGTGATCATCCAGCCACTCGGCATGCATGCCGGGGCAGACAAAGGCATCGCGGGCGGCCATGCGGATCGCGCCAAGCGGTGCATTCGGTCCATCGGGCTCGGTGTCTGCATTAGCTGTGCTGGTGCACCACATCAGGAGCAGCGTCACAGAGAGGATCGCCAGAGCGATTGCGTAAAGGGCTTTAGTCATCGTTGTCGTCCTCATCTTCATGGCCTTGCACGCCAGATTGGTGAATGAGCAGGGAGCGATAGCCGGGGCTGTCTCCGGCCTTGGATAAATCAATGCGGTGGACAGTCCCGCCGCGCCATGCACGGCTTTCGGTGAAGTTAGGCAGGCCTGGCAGGTGCTCAATTCCTGTGATGGGTTCTATGGATGTGCGCAGGGTGATGCCGCTCTCTGTCGCCAAGCGGTTCAAGGTGCGAGCAGAAATTCCGGTTGCTCTGCTCAGGGTGCTTGCGGTTGCGCGCGGCCCGAAGACCTTCACCAATTCATAAGCGTCTTTAAAGTGCATAAATTTGCCTCTAACGCTTATGAATAAAGCGTGAGTAGCTATAGAAATTGATTGATGCTCAGAGCGGCCAAGCTTCAGGGGTGGTCGCGATGATCACGGCCGCGCCGACCAGGCAGAAGAGGCCGAATCCAGTGAGCGCCCATTGCGCTGCGAGCAGCAGCTTGGGTGCAGGGGTGGTCGTGGGTGGTGAGTGCATGGAATCTCCTGTGGGCAAAGAAAAAGCCCGCGAGCGTTTGCTGCGGGCTTGAATAAAGAGTCGATGCCCTTTCGGGGCATGCCTGGGGAAGTAATAGAGGGAGGAGGAAGCCCCCTGGCTCGGCAAAAGGTTGGGTCAGTTTGAGATTTCCGCCGCGTTTCCAGCGGGGCAATTTTGCGCGGAAATCAACACCTCAAATAGCATCGGCACTGTGTTCGGAGTCTGGCATGAGCGCAGCACGCAAAGCTTCGGGCGGGAGTGGGATGGGGAAGAGGCAGTAGATGTACGCCTTGAGGCAGTCAACCTGGGCCTGAAGCTCCAGAAGCTTGAACTCAGCGCATGCAGGGTGTGCTGCGATTGCGGCGATAGGTGTCATTGAAGATCCCTCAGGAAATCAAGATAAATAACTAGCGGCGGCTGCTTGGCAAGCCAAACAGTCATGTATTGCTGCAGCTTCCGAGCCTAAGGGCAGGTCACCAGCTCGAAAAAGGCGCTTAGAGAATCGTCATCCTCTGCACCAAGGGCGCTGTACGGCGTTTAGTTGCCTATCCCGGCAGTGCCTTGCTGACCAGCCTCCAAGCTTGCTGATGGCCTGAAGCTTGGGCTGGATGATTAGAGGCGCTTGGCGCTCGGCCTCTTGTTGCAGTTCATCGGCGCGGTCGCAATCATCTTCTCAGATTTACGCATCCGCAATAGGGTTGTCCGTCGACCGCTTGTATAGCGGAACTTGTGCATTCATGACAAACCTCCAAAAATAATCGTCCCTTCTGGACCCGGTGGGCATAGACTGGGTGCAACCACTAACAAGGGGTTGCTATGAAAAAGCTATTTGCTCTCGCGGCAGTTGCCGCCATCGTTGCATCACTTTGTGGATGTGTGGTTCCTCCATATGGAGATCGAGGACATGACCACGGTGGTCGCTACGACAATGATCGCGGCGGCCGGTATGACAACAACCAAGACCGCAGGGATAACAATCGAGGCCAGCCAGATCGGCGCTCCGATGACCGATGGAATTCGCGGTACTAACTGCTTCACCTGAGAAAAAAGCCAGCGCGAGGCTGGCGAACTCACTGCGAAGTGAGTGGAAGTAAGGGTAGATGGCGCAGCTTATTTCTGCCCGATGAGGGTCAAGCAGAAAAAATGCGCACTTAGGTTAATAAAAGGTGCTGCGCCATCTGGTGTGACCACTTTCGCCAACGACGCGGAGGCCGCGCCGAAGTCCATGAATCGCCGCTTGCTCTGGCTAATTCCAAAGATCAAACGACCTCGCTAGAGTGGTCACGCCGGATGGCCCTGGCAGCCGCGCCAGGGAGTTTCTTGATTTGTTAGTGGAAGTCGACGGCACCGTTATCAGCCGCCATCTCGAAAGCCTTGCGCCACTCGTTGTAGCTTTCGAGAAAGCGCAGATCGGTATGTGCATCAGCTTTTTCTTGGTGATCCGCGAAGTCCTTGGCTAACTTGGCGGCAACCTCAGCGCCGATCACGCCCTCACAATCGCTGAAGTTGATCAGCTCCCAGAATGGACCAGAGTCAGCCTCCCATGCGCCCTGGTCATGCCTCTGCTGAACATCACCCGTTTTGTAGCGGTCAAATGGCTTCGCAGGGTACGCAGCCAGCTTCGCAAGTTCGTTCCGCCATGCGTTGTAGCCACCATATCCACCGGCGCGAAAGCCGAAGCTGTCGCCAGCGCGGTAGATTGCGAGGTTCTCTATCGATCCGTTACGACCAGGGAAGTCTGGGTTTACATGTGCACGGAAGTCGTAATCCAGCGCTTCGCGCGTTTCAGGGTGGATGGGTTCGCCCTCAGCATCAAAGACACAATCAATCTTGGTCAGCTGTTTGAAGGCGGAAATATCGAGTCCCATGCTTTGGCTCCTTGTAAAAAACAAAAGCGCCCTCGACTGAAGACGCTTTTGTTTTGGCCCCGCTAAAGCCCTGCGGGGGGAAGGCACATGCATGCCGCATGCAGGCAACTCACTCACATTTCAGGATCTCCAGGCGCAAAAAAGCCACCTCAAGGGGTGGCAGGAAAAGGAAGACCCTTACTGGGCCGGGCGTGTTTGAGCTGCAGCTACTTTTTCTTGGTGGGTTTGTCGAGCTTGCCCATGGCCTTTGCGGTTTGCTTCAGTCCGCGTTTAACGTTTCGAATATCCTCGGCTGGTGGCAACGCCTCTGGGGCGATGCCACTGTTATTTATCATTATTCTTCGCACGTCTGCGCCAACTGTCTGAGCTGTATTTTTTGCTGTTGGTAGGCCAACATTTGGTTGTGTTCGCAGCTTTTCGGATGTTTGCGTTACCCGGAAAAGGTTACCGGCAAGCTCAGTAAGCCCCATATGGTCGTAGGGCGTATCTTTGTCGCTCAAGCCGCGCAATGCCTTTAGATCTCTTAGGCTGCGGTTGTACATACCGCGAATACCTGCATCCCTTAAGAGTCCGTAGTCCCCGTTTTGAACCCCGGCAAACTTTGCGGCAGCACTCATTCCAAGCTCCGCCGCCTTCAAATCTTCACGCGCTTCAATTCGGCCAACATTCTGCTGACTGATCTGAGCTGCAATTACTTGATCAACCAATCCAGCAAGCGCCACTTTGGCTGCGGCAACTGGAGGCTTACGCTCGTCCGCATGTAGCGTTGTCAGCAGGCAAGCAAAACGGGTCAGTTTGTATGTTTTAACTTGTTGACCGTCTTCAATGATGGTCGATGGAATAAAGGCCTCGGACGGGCTTAACTCTAGTCGAGCGCACGTCGCTTGGGCTTTGAGCAATACGCCTTGGAAGGCTGGCCACGAGTCGTATCCAAGTTCAGACATGAACTGGTGGGCTAACCAATGACGGCCGCCGTCCTCGTGACAGTTCTTTTCAAAATTATCCAAATCAAAACTCATAAGCTCAGCCAGCGATGGTAGTGAAGACGTCATGGTTATAAGCTCCCCGCTCGTCTATGGCAACAAGCTAACAAGATTCTGCATTCCCAAACAAATGGGGGCGTAAGTGTAGTTCCTAATTTATGACTAAGACCAAACCGCAACCATACGCACAAGGCTCTGGTTTGTGCCCCTGATGTCGCTTAGGGGCTAGCGCTGCTTGCGCAGAGGGCTTTTCTGCTCTCGGAAATCCCAGTTTTCCTCGGTCTGCCGACCTTGCTCCGTGTACCCGCTTTGGGGGCTGGAGACGCTGCACTGCGCGCCGGATTTCTCCGGCTCTTGCTTCTATATAGGCTGATGTGATTGGAGGAGGGGTCTGGGCTACCTTCACCGCTATGTAAGGACGCGCTCCGTCTGAGTAAGCAATGCAGCTCTCGGGCAACGAATCCAGTGACAGGCCGGGTACTAGCCGGCCAGATCCAGTCATGCAGACCGCCTCCCTCAATCACACCAGCTGATTTTTAAAGACCCGTGGCGCGCGGCTCGATCACTTGGCACCCACCGCAGCGGTTTGTTGCTGCGATGGGTGAAGTATCGGCATTCCGATAAATTGAGTCAAGCGGTTTTCCGATAATATTAATCGGCTGTGCAATAATTTCTTCATGACCACACACCACACAGACGAAAAAAAGCCCGCTGATGGCGGGCTTGCTGCGAGCAATAAGGCGTTGCTGCCTTCTACTCAATGTTGCGTATGGGTCGGCCCTGAGACTGAACATGAGCGCTGGGCTGTAAAGAATAAATTGGAAGAAGTGCTGGGCCGCTTAGACGCAATAATCTGGGTCTTGCATCGCGTTGACGCTGAGGTGTCGGCAGATCGTCGCCTAGAGTCACTGAAGCACTTCGCTGCCACAGGAATGCAGAACGCAATTGCGCTCGAGTCGCTACTATTTGAGCGCAATCCACAGGATGCGCCTCGTCAATCGGCCACGGCGTACTTTGACAGTCGATCCAGTCGATAGGACACCTCGTCTAGGGAATTGTGCAGACAGCGCGTGATTTCTTCTGGTGAGTCACTTACTTTGGCTGTCAGTGCGGAAAGCACATCTCCGCCAGCGCGATCGCAGAAGTTGCGACCCTCCTCCGTTCCGAAAGCATGGATTGCAAGTCCTCTCAGCTTCGATTTGAGGTTTTCGTAGCCGTAGCGAACCTGCTCCTTGTCCCCGGGCGAGAACTTTTGACGGCCGCCGCATATTGCTATGAGTGCATTGATGTCTTCTGCCACGTCGGCAAGGCGCTGCTCGATGAATTGCTTGTCGTAAGGAGTCATGCTTGAAATGTTGGATAGCGAGAGCTAAGAATTAAATTAGACCGCCAAGAGACGCATCAACGACAACTCCGCACCACGCATCACCTGGCATGAGCTTTAAATACTTTTCGTCCTTGGGCCAATCTGGGTTGATGGCTTCCAGATAGGGTGCCCCTTCAATAAGGAGGTAGCGCTTGAACGTCGTCTCGTCAGTAGCGCTGCGACGGACAACGACGAAGTGACCAGGTAGAGGGTCAATGTCTGGATTGATGTGAAGAATCATTCCTTCGGTAAAGCTCGGGGAGCCTCCAGGGTTCTCCATCGACCTGCCTCGAACTCGCAGCATGAATCCGCAAGGGCCAAGATTCTTGGTGGATGGGCGCCAGTCTTGAGCGTCAGACGACTGGAATCCTGTGCACAGCTCAGTCCATCTTCCCGCCTGAACTTCTGAAAGGAGTGGATACATGCCTTTCATTTCCGGTCCTGGTGATGTATTTGCCTCCGAGAGCATGGAACCCTTACCGTCTGCAAGCCAGAACGGGGAAACGCCACAGGCGACTGCGATGGCGGTGACGTGACTGGAGCCAAGTCCAGAGCGCTCAAGCTCAGCAATGGTTGACTGCCCGATGCCAACTTTCCTTGCCAGTTGTTGCTGAGTCAAGCCAGCGTGCTTCCTAGCCTCCTTGAGACGTTTTCCAAAGTCGGTGTTCATGTTTGTGAGCATACGGAATTCCGATATTGGCAAACCGCTTTATAAAGAATCGGCAAACCGATATGACTGATATTCACTCGATACGCGAAATGCCTGCTGGCGAGTTCGACAAGCGAGTAGCGACCACGTTCGCGAGCGGCTTCTTCCAGTTTTCGCAGTTTCTCGCTGGCTTTGAAGTACTCGTCCTGGAGCTGCAAAAGAGCGGTGTTGTGAGCAAGAAGACCCTCCTGAGCCTTGAGCAATTGCTCCAAAAGGGCGGAGGTTTTTTCGTTGATGAGGTTGGCGTCGCGGGTTGCGCTCAATCCCTTGGCAATGTCTCGAGCTGCGGAGATTGACGCAGTAATGCCTCCAATAGCTGTCCAGTCCATTTTCTTGTCCGCCCTCCCAGAGGCTGGTTGTGTAGGAGCTTCCAGCATAGCCCAGGGTGCGGCGGGCACCTTTTCCTCTCGTCTGGCCTGTTTTTGTTTGCATGCAGGCAGTGTCTTTTCGAGCGGCCCAGCCCGCAACGTCCTTTTTTCGGAGATCCGGACATGAGCATTCTTGATGCCCTGCGCCGCAGCGTAGATAACTTTCCCGGTGGCCGCGAAGTGGTTGCCATCCGTATTGGCAAGACTGGCGAAGTGTTGCGCAAGGAGCTATCCGGTGCGGCCTCCCACAAGCTGGGTGCTGTTGATGCCTTGGTCATTGCTCGCTTGACTTGCGAAGTCGGCATGGCGCATTGCCATGACTACGCCGCGCTGGTTGCCCAGGAGTGCGGTGGTCGCTTTGAGCTGGTGACTGAGCCTGCTGGCGAAGCGCCAAGCCCGGTGGCTAAGGTTTCCAAGCTGGTGGTGGAAACCTCCCACATCACCACGGCCGTGATTGAAGCCATGCAGGACGGAGTGATTTCGGATAACGAGCTGGCTCAGATCGAGCGCGAGATTGCCGAGGCTGAAGAGGTGCTGCGCAAGCTGCGCCAGGCTGCCCGTGCCGTGAACGCCGCAGGCAAGCCCGCTGGAATCGCGAGGTCTGAACGATGAGCGCAATCACCATACAAACCTGCTGGTCCCTACAGAACATGAGCACATCGCAGCAGGCGGTGTTGACAAAAGTCAGCGATGACGAGGTGCCCGGTCGTGAGCTGCGTTATGTGCCTGTGTTCAAGAGTTCTTCTTGTGCATACCAGTTGGCGAACATTTTTCGAGAGCTTGCGTCGAAGTTTAAGTGGCGAGACTTGCACCAACTCTTGAACTCTTTTGGGTGGATGGTGGCGCGTATCAACCTATGCCCAGCTCGACGTTGGTGTTGCTCTCCCAGGCGAGCCGATTTCAACCAATCGGCATATGACGTGAATGCTGTCTTCCCGTCGGTCATCAAGAGCTTCATTGCGTCGAATTCAGCTTCGCGAAACCAGATGACGCTTACGACTGATGCCGGTAATGAATGGTGGTCCATATCGACCCCCTTTGGTTTGGTGTATGTCCAGACATTCAGCATAGACCTTTGCAAGGCGTTGTCCTTTTTTTCCGGGGAGGCCGCATGAGCATCAAGGTGATGACCGCTGTGTTTGAGCGTTACCCCAATGGCGGCGGAGAGATGCTGCTTGCGCTGGCGCTGGCCGACCATGCCAGTGATGACGGCGCCCGTGTGTTCCCCAGCATCAAGGCTCTGGCCGAGAAGACCCGCCAGTCCGAGCGTTCCGTCCAATACCAGCTGCGCCGTATGCAAGAGACCAGTTGGTTGATCCTGGTGAATGCTGGGAATGGTGGCCGCGCCTTCGGCTGGAGTGATCAGGGCTGGCTGAGCGGGCGCTGGTCCTTGCTTCTTGGCAGGCGATGGCTTTGAGCCCGTAGCAGTAGCCAGGGATGGTGCCTTTTCAGGGCGTTGCCATTCCTCTGCTGCAGCTCTTTTTGCAATCGCTGTGTGTGAGACGCCGTGGGCGCGCGCAATCTGGCGCGCCGAATCCAAGGTGCCGCAGTACGCGCGCTTGATAGCCTCCCAATCAGGAGAGGCCTTGTCAGGTGTGAAGTTGGTTTCGTGCTTGCCGGTTGCCATACCTGCAAGTTTTCACGTTGGCAACTAAAAGTGGAAACCCTAGCGGGGTTACGCGGTGCCGTGGCCTTGTTCGGCAAATTGCTCTGCCAGGTGAACAGCTGCCGCGCTCATCGATGGGAGCTGGGTTGCTGCAGTAGGGTTACGTTGCCCACCTCTGGTCTCTTGTCGCCTCAACATCCTGAGGGCCGTATACAACTCGTTGGCCAGCAGGTTGGCGTCGTGGCCCGCCTGCATATTGGAATACTGCACTGCATCACCCACCAGCAGCGATGCGAGCATGCGGCGCTCAGCGGGGTGTAGCTGCAGCACCTCGTCGCCAATTTCGATTTTGGACAGGCCGCCGTGCAAATGAGTCACGCTCACAGCGCGTGGCTCCCCCCATTCAATCACCGGCACATAGACACCAGCCCGCACGCGGCTGGCACGGCCCTGTTCAACGAGTTTACCAAGGTGGTCATCAAGGATGTGGAGCTTGTACCCCGTTGCTGTCGCCAGTGCATCGCGAGTCACCACCTGATGCAGAGCGTACAGCTCTTGCATTGCGCCCAGAATTTCGTCCTGCGTAGCCGTCGACGGGCTGCGCTTCTTGTTACGCGGGGTGCCGTCTTTGCCTGAGGTGTTGCGAATGACTGATTCCGGCTGATGTTTCATGCGCGGATTTTCAGCAGCAGTCAATAGCTCAGCAAACCCTACAGGGGGAACCGAAAGAGATGCCCTTGTGCTTGCTCACTTGATGTGGACTTTTTGGTCTCAAAATTTCTCGACTTGCTTGCTCAGGCTGACCAGCCCGAGGCCCAAAACTACGCAAAAAGCTGCAAAGGCAAAGCCCAGCGCCGTAGTGGGCAGGGGTACAGATGCCAGCGCTTGCTCGACATGCTGAGCAATCGAGGTGCCTGCTCTGGCTTCAATGCGATCGACACGGCGCATCATCGCCAGACCCGCAAACAGAAAAGAGCTGCTCACAGAGGCAAGCAGTCCGCCAAAGATGCGCCAGCATTTGGGGCAAGCAAACAGGATTTGCAGAAGAAATTCCATTCTGCAATCATGCCCCAGTCCCGAGATGCTCAATCAGGCGTTTACGCCCAGTCATCTCTCACTTCGTTGATCACCCACGCCACCAGCATGGCCAGAATCCACAGACCAACCATCTGCATCATGAGGGTAGACATCGCCGCTCTCCTTGAAGTGCTTTGATGTGGTCATGGTCTCACTTTGGATGCTCTCCAGCAAATGGATGTACCCGCTTAGCACGGCTCCTTGATCCCAATCAAGAGTGGTTGCTAAAACCGATGCATCTCTTTTCAAAACAAACAGATACATTTATGCTGGCCTACTCTTGATCCCTTTTAGGGATATCACTCCTCCTAAAGGCAAACATGAAAGCACTATTGATCACTGCGGCACTTCTGATCACAGGAGCAGCCTATGCACACTCGGGTGGAACAGATAGACAAGGTTGCCATACCGACCATCGGACAGGCACGCGTCACTGCCACTAAACGAAAAATGCAACTACCGGCAGCCCGCAGAAGCGGGTTTTTTTACAACTAGACGTTGGGCTGCTCCACCGGATCGCCTGGTAGCTCAACTGGCGGCACATCGGTCGGCGGGTCTATGGGATCAGGTTTGGGATCCTGCTCTTTGCGTGGCTCTTTGAGTGGGTATGTCATTTCAGGCGAACTCCTTTCCTTGTCTTCTACTTTGCCCGCGCCCATCTTGACTGGAATAGGCGCTGATTCAGAAACTCAATACTGAACCCTGACAATCACTCCATGGATACTTGTTACGCGCCTTCGCCTCCAGATAATCGAAACGTCGCCGGCGCGCAATTGCTGCAAGCGGCCGTGGACCAAGCATTCAATGCGGTGGTCATTACCAATGCGGATCTTTCAGGCAGTGGCCCGGTCATCATCTACTGCAATGCCGCCTTCAGCGCCATGACCGGCTACAGCCACGAAGAACTGCTGGGGCGCTCGCCCAGAATATTGCAAGGGCCAGAAACCGATGCAGAGGTCATCAGTCGATTGCGCCAATGCCTGATGGACGGCAGCTTTTTCCAGGGCTTTGCGGTCAACTATCGCAAAGATGGAGCCCCTTATTACGTCTCGTGGAACATTTCGGCGGTGCGCGATGCAGATGGGCACATCACACACTATGTGTCAGTACAGCAAGACGTCACTCAACAGGTTGAAAGCGATAAACAACGCGATCTGATGGCCCATGCGCTCAACGCGACCAATGCACCCGTCATGATCACCGATCAAACTGAGCACCTGGTATTTGTCAATCGGGCGTTTGAAAGGCAAACCGGCTACCGCGCAGCAGAAGTGCTGGGGCGCACGCCAAGAATGCTGCGTTCAGGCTCTCACACCCCAGAGTTTTATTCGGAACTGCGTGAGAAGCTGCAGCGTGGAGACAGCTTTAGCCGCACTTTCATCAACAAACGCAAAGATGGAGAGATCTATCATGCAGAGCACAGCATTTCAGCATTGCGTGATGCCCGGCAGCACATCACCCACCATGTAAGCTTCTCCAAAGACATCAGCAATCTGGTCCAGCGTGAGCAGGAATTGCGCGTACAGGCCTATCGTGATGAGCTGACAGGACTGCTTAATCGCAGTGCAGGCCGGTATGAGCTGGAAAGCTGCCAAAGCCTCGCCGAGCGCAATAGCACTCCTTACGGCTTGATCTTGTGCGACATTGATCTGTTCAAGCAGGTCAATGATCAGTTTGGACATGCTGTTGGCGACCAGGTGCTGGTACAAGTGGCGCGCCTGCTGCGTCGCTCGGTGCGAAGCACAGAGCACATAGTGCGCTGGGGCGGCGAGGAATTTCTGATCATCGTGCCCAGTTCGAGAGAGCAGTCCCTGCGCAATTTGGCAGAACGCATTCGCAAAACCATCGCCGGCCACGAGCATGCGCAAGTCGGCAGCGTCACTCTCTCCTTGGGCGTCGGCTGCTGGCAGCAGGGCGAAACTCCAGCTGATCTGCTGCAACGCACCGACATGGCCTTATACCAAGCCAAGAATGCAGGCAGAAACCGGATAGCTTTGGCGCATGCGCCGCACCACAAGGCCTGAATTCGCGAACGACGAAAACGCAGTTCGCGAATTGCGCCATGGCAGCAGTTCGGCATCAGTAAATGCTGCTCGCCTGACCACCAATTCCAGATTGCCTTTGATCAAAGGCGGCTTGTGCAATAACTTCAAGAAGAAATCTCAGATGAATCATCCAGATCTCACCACTTTGACCTTCAACGGCGCGAATGGTCGCGATGAGTTTCGGCGCGTGCAGGTTGCCGAAAAAGTCATTCAGCTCCTGACAGCTCCCATTGACGTCTCTCCCATGGTCATCGATGGCGACTGGGGAACAGGCAAGACCGAGTTCTGCCACAAGCTCCTCAACAAGTTTCGGGCTGAGCATGATCACCATCGCTTGTTGTACGTGGATGCATTCCAAGCAGACCATGCCGACAATCCACTGCTGACAGTGTTATCTGGGGTATTGAGCCTTTTGCCAGAGGGTGACCAGAAGAACGCACTGCGGAGAAAGGCGATGCCAGTGGCGCGCTTTGCCGTGGCCACTGTTGGCAAAGCAGTTCTGTCCCATGTCCTCAAGCAAAATACAGGTGACTTGGCAGATGGGTTAGAGGAAAGTCTCCAAGAAGCTTCCAAGCAAGTAGTGGACGCCTCAGTCAAGGCGTTGCTGAAAGATCATGAGGAGGCTCAAAAAAATCTGCAGGCACTGCAGGCTACGTTGGAAAGCATCGCGAAGGATGCCCCCATCGTCATCTTCATCGATGAGCTTGACCGCTGTCGCCCCGATTTTGCGGTGCAAATGCTGGAAGTGATCAAGCACACCTTCAACGTCGAAGGTCTGCAATTCGTATTGGTGACTAACACACGTCAGCTTAAAGCGGCCATCAATCACCGATATGGTCACCAAGTCGATGCACAACGCTACCTTGACAAATTCTTGAAATTTAGTTTCCGCTTGCCGGATTTTGTGCTGGGCCGTCAAGGATATGTGTCTGATGGGGTGCCTGTATCAGTCGAACATTTCACGAGACTTTTGGGGATTAGTGAATCGTTGAATCAGACTGATTTAACTGAGCAAAGAAATGGTGTTTCTGAGTTCGCTAAAGAACTTATTCGGCACAGAGCTTTATCTTTGCGCGAAGTGGAGACATTTTTACGATATTTGGAGATTTATCATCAGCTCAGCAAAGGCTTGGCAAGCAACGTTACATGGGGCTATCAGCAACTGCGGATTTTTGGCGTTTTTGTGTTTTGCTTTCACCCTAACATTTCGGATTCAATACTGAGCAATCGTGCAGATGCAGATGTAATCGCAGGCCTGTTAGGCGTCTCTGGTATGCCGGACATCAAGTCAGATCGCTTTCGTTCTAGCCATCTACAGACTTTGGCAGTCATGCTGGCACAAGCCTGTGCATTTAACAGTGCCAAATATGTACCTACGAATGACCAAGTTGAGCTGAAAGGATACTGGGACCATACGAAGCAACAATATTTTGGCTGGCGAGGTCTGGATGACTTGCAGGAGCATGTCAAGCAGACCATTCTCTGCTTGCAGTTGGGCAGTGCCTGAATTGGGTTTACCGAGCCTTTTGTAATCTCTGCCCAGATCACATAGGCTCGGCAAGGACGCCTTATCCCACCCCCAACCGATAAGCCCCGCGCACAAACCCCTCAGCAGCGCCAGCGTCGTACCCGGGGTGCTTGTCCAGCACACGCCAGGTCACGGCATACCAGCTGGCCTTGTTGGGGCGGTGCCCCATTACGGTCTCGTAGATAAAGCCCGTGGCCAGGAGCTCTCGCTTTGCTTTTGTCAGCATGTCGGAGGATTTCCAGCCGCGTGTTTCCATGTATGCGCGTGACAGCAAAAGTCGCCCATTGTTGTCTTTCACGAACTGGCGCGAAACTTCGATCAGAAGGCAGCGGGCATGCATAGAAAGCGTCGCGTATGCAGGCGAGTCCACCACGCTCCAGGGGAGCGCGATAAACCCGCCAGCATCGCGGCCGGCATCACCTTTGGCGCCTTTGTTTCGCCCGTTGGCCATGCCTCAACCCCTAGTGCAGCGGGTAAGCCGGGCCAGACTGCAGCATGCCTTTCAGCTCGGAGCGCTCTTCCATGTGCTCCTCCAGTTCCTGCACCGTGGTGCCCAGCTGATTGGCGATCTGCTCCAGGCTAAAGACGGGCTGCCCTTGGGCGTCCACATGGGTGACCGGGGGCATCAGGCCCATGGCCTGGGCCTCTTGCGCAAACGCCTCGATCAACTCGGGCGGTGCGTTCAGCACCATCTTGTCCCACAGCGTGGTGTGCTCAGGCAGCGCCAGCACTTCTTTTCCTTGCTGTGCCGCGATGAACTTCATCAGGTAGGAAGCTTCGGTGTAATTCTTGTGGCGCTCGGCCTCTTGGGCCTGACTGATAAGGGCTTCCAGCTCGGCTGTGGGCAGGCCGGGAATGCTCTGCAGGCACTCCAAACACTCTTCAAGAGTCAGCCAGTCATCCATGCCGTGTGCCTCAAGGGTGACCGCCACTGAGCCGAAGGTGCCGAAGCGGAAGGCCAGAATGCGGTCCATTTCTTCAGCCACTTCATCCGCGCTCTTGCCCTCGGTCAAGTGCAGCTCTAACAAGAAATCAAAGGTCTGGCGCTCCAGGTGGGGCGGGCAGTAATAGGCAAGCTCCCGCACTAGGTGGGAGTTCTCCGGCAGGTAAGCGGCCGCTTTCCCCTGGGTCTCAATGATGCGGTGCAAAGCAGCGCCAGCATGGATGTACCCCGTGGGCCAGTTCTCAGGGTTCAGTTCAGTGGTTGTGTTTTTGTTGCTCATACGGCGTCACCTGTCAAAATTTTCTGCATCTCGCTGGTATCCCGGCTGTCGTCATTACCCAGAACAGAGATGGCAAGGCTGTTGAGTTCGTTTAGGCGCAGCACTAAGGCGCTCACGCACAGATTGATGATGGCGCCCGCTGTGAACCATTGATGGTCAAAAATGGTTCTTTCGTCAGGCAATCCATCGCGCAGCTTGTCCAAGCATTCATGGACCAGTCGAACTGCGTAGTCCACATCCACATCGCGCTCATCCCATTCCTCGTCATGGATGCGAACGAGCTCCAAGCCATTTAAAGATTGCTGAATCAACGCCACGGCGGTCAGCATCGCTTGCTTCATGGAGGGCAGGGCCACTGTGCTGGCGGGCTCTTTCAGACATGCGGCGGCCTTCACTGCCTTGCTGGCAGCGGATTTTTTCGTATTCATGATTCAGCCTTCGGCTTGGGTGGAGGAGGTGGTGCTGGTGGTCATGCTGCACCGCCTTGCTTGATGGCTTTGAGCATGTCGGCATGCACGCAGTCAGCCAGCTCAGCCGCATCAGAAGCTACATAACGCCCCATCTCTGCCAACCTCTTTGCACGAAGCCCCGCCGTTGGTTCGGTGGCAATGCAGTTGAACAGGTACCTGTGGTGGGCGAGGGCGCAGCGCGGCGGCTGGCCACCCAGTGGGCGGCAATTCCAGTGTTTACATACGGGCGTTTTTCCGTCAGAAGATCAGGAAACTGCTGAGGCTCGATGGTCTCGCGGAATGTGTCGGCGCTGTGATGTATTGCTTGGGCCAGAGTGGGTTTAGCAAGTGCATTCATTGCTTGACCTCCTGCACGGAGTTCGCCTGAGATTCGATCCAGGCACGCACTTCGCCCACGCGCCAGGCCGTGATGCGCTCGCCCAGTTTGAGAGGCTTCGGAAATTCCCCTGCGGCCACCTTGCGCCAGAAGGTGGAAGGAGAAAACGGCAGCGGCGCAGGGCGGGTTGGGTTTTTGGGGTCGCGCACCAACTGCGCTTGACGCACTAACGCGGAATCAGGCAGCTCATCAAAGTTCGGGATCAACGCAGTGGGGCGCTTCGTCGTTACTGAGAGCGAGCTATTCGCCGTGCGGCGTTTGTGGTTCGAGTCTGTCTTCGTTTGAAACATTTTTCTGCCCAGTCGATGCACAGCTCCTCACCGTGGCCTTTGGTGAATTGCCGTGCGATTACATGGAAGTGCACACGGAACGGAGTGTCAAGGTGGGCAGATTTCAAGACAAACCCTAGAGGGGTGACGCTCTGAGATTTGATAAGAACCGATGGGATGAAATGACATTAATATCAGTGAGTTATATGAAATTAACTTCTGAGTTTTCCCATGGCTAAGACGGCGGGCAAGCGGCTACCTCATGGCGCAACGACAGCAATGGTGATGGATGCGCTATGGCGATTGCACAGACGGCCAGGCGGACTACTTGTGTGTGTGTCTCGCGCAGCGCTACTGAAAGATTTGCAACTACCAGAGACGACCGTTGATGACCGTTTGCGTGTGCTGATGAAGGAAAAGCGGGTGTTGAGTGAGGGGCGCGGGCTATACAGGCCAAGTGCGCTGGTGCGTTTGGCTATTCCTGCCGGCTCAAGTGGTGATGTCATGGAGGCCATGGACGCAGCGGGCAAGCGTGTCCGGATAACGTGGCTCTAGTTTTGGATGCTGATAGGCGGTGTTACGGCGAAATTCGTCGGAACCAACTTTGAAGCCGTCTGGATCTGGTCTCCGAAGGCAATCGACACATGAGCGAGTGCCGCAGAACGACCCAGACCAGCCGCCCACATCAAAACTACAAAGCTGTCACTCAGCCACCCTTGGTGATGTACAGCACTGGTCCTCCTACCTGAGCTATATGCAGGCTATAGTGTTTGCAAGCATTAATAGGGGGGAGCATGGAGCGGATCGAAGCACTGAAAAACATTGTCAACATTTTTTTCTTCATTGTTGTCGCTGTTATCACTGTCCTCTCTTACCTACAGGCCAGAAAAACTCTGTTCGCCCCTATTCGAACAGAAACCTTCAAGCTTCAGTTGAAGGCATTCGAGGAGATCCTTCTCTACTTTCAGAACAAGTCAGAATCCGATTTCTTGAATTCCTTCGACCTTGACAAAATCGTCTCCCTGAACGCTTTGCGAATGGCAGACGCATACGTCTCCGAATTCTTCCCGAACGAAATCAAAGTCGATGTAGACGAAAGAGAGAAACTTTATAGTCCGCTCGTAGGTGGCATCGTTTCGGCAGAGCACATGCAAAAGTACTTTGAGAAAGTCCAGCCTACTGACCCCGCCATGCCTGACCAGGTGGCGTCTGAGCCAATCACCAACCCTGCGATCGTTCTCGCGCGTTGGCAAGAATATGAGCATGCACTCGTCGAGTACACGAAGGAGTTTAATGACCAAGTTAGGGAACTTGAAAAGCTTGCTGCATCACCTATCTTGCCGAAGTCTCTTCGTGACATGATCGGAGAGTTTCATAACAAAGCGCACAAAAATCTGACATTAGTCGGGAGCGTTGTCGGAAATTTTTCCCGTGAAATGCCAAAGCAGTTCCCAAGGGCAGGGGACATGCGCAAGTTCAATCCCAATGGGATATGGAACGATTTCAACGATCAACGAGTACAGTTCGAACCTGAGGCAAAGAAGATTCTGGAAAGCATTAATGCCTACCTCAGGATCGAGGACCTTATGACGGGCTCGCCCAAGCCTTAATCAAGCGGACGTCTTGCAGCAGACCTCACTGCTCATGCCGAAAACTGAGTGTCTGCTTTTGCAGTCCGCCGCTGACAACTTATCACCGGACTCCGTCGGGCACAATCAGCAGACCGGTGAGCCGCAACCAGCACAGGCGTTCAATTCAACCGAAATACGCATCAATTTCGACCGCAGGCAACGCATGCGGTCTGTGGGTTGAAGCGTTTTACATAGCACTGAACCTCATGACTCCGTACCTACAACAAAAAATCATTGGTCATGCGCCGAAACTGCCGATCAATGAGGAATTGTTTGAAGAACTCGCAGTAGCCCGCACCGCGCTTACGGCAGCTTTTGAGCTTGAAGAGTCGTATGACCTCCTTTTAGGAAACTATGTCGAAGTCGAAAGGGAACTGCTCACCGCATCAGCTAGCAATGCCATTCGAAACCTCAACGACTATCAAGACTTTTTCGAACTACGCTCGACTATCAATCGGCGCGTCGTCAACTTACTAACAGCGACGCGGCTCTACCTTGATCAGGCGCCTCAGCGATTAGCGGATTGCGCTGCAGATCCGGCTAAGGCGCGAAGTGAATTCAAGCTGCGTACCAGAGAACATTACGACAAGTTCTTTAGTTATCGTTTCTTGGAGGCCCTACGCAATCATGTCCAACACTGTGGACTTGCGGTACATAGCGTAACTCAGGGCGTCAAACGTGTTAGCGAGGGTCTAGAGGTTTCAGTTCAACCATACGCAGAGCAGCGCTACCTTGCAGTAGATGGTGGGTTCAAAAGCAAGATTCTTGATGAAATGCCTGCGAAAGTTCTGCTAACCCTTGCCATGCGAGAGTACCTTCAATGCATAGGTGATCTTCATATGCTGGTACGCAGTCACATCGCTGATCACGTTTTGAAGGCGCGGCAATTGGTTGGCGCCCAAATCTCTAGGTACGCAACTGAAAACAATGGTGAAACTACGGGCCTCTCTGCATTCAAGTTAAATCCCCAAGGACAGGTTGAGTCCATAGCGATGTTCCTGGATTGGGACGATATTCGGGAGAAGCTAGCTTTAAGAAATTCAGGACTAACTGCGCTTAGTCGGCACTTCGTAACAGGGAGAGCAAGTTGATGCCTCATGAGTGAGGTTCAACTAAGCACTCGTGCATTTCGCAAGCTAAGGCATTTAGCTGGTTGAGTGACTTCTTCTGTCTTTGTTCAATGGCAGCTTGTGGCCGATCGCAGTCTGTCGATGCTTTCGGACTGGCCAGTCATAACAGGCAAGGTGGGCGGCTCAACCGGAGTGCATGGTCTCATGCCTTTCTATGCAGCCGCGCCCACAATCCACCTGCGCCAGCGCTCAGGCATGGATTGGCTTTCTTGCCAAGTGGGCTCCCCGTGCACCAAGCACATGATTGATGGTGTCAAAGCCGGGCCGCCTGCGCCGCGTGCCTGCAGGTGCAAAACTATGTACCAGTGGCTACACAGTGGCTACACGTAACAGAAAAAGAAAAAGCGCGCTATCTTTTAAATAGCGGGCTTTCCTTTATTTACTTGGTGCCGGAGAGACGAATCGAACGCCCGACCTTCTCATTACGAATGATGGGATAGGCCTGTTTTGAAGTGTTCGGTTCTGTTGATAATTCTCTTTATAATCAATAAAAAACAATAGCTTAGAATGAATTCATGCGAAATCATCATTCGGCTGTGTTGATTGATTTTTAGAAAATTGTCTTACATCCGCCCTTACATCCTGGCCGATGTAAGACCGCAAGGGGCACTGCATGGCAAAGATTGCATTCACCGCTGGCCGGGTATCGGGGTTCAAGTGCCCGCTCGACAAGAAACAGGCGTTTTTGTGGGACAGCACAGTCCCTGGCCTTGGCTTACGTATGACGCCTGCCGGGAAACCCGCCTACGTGTTCCAAGGCGTGTATCAAGGCAAAGACCTGCGCATAACCATTGGCAGCCCTGATGCCTGGGGCATTCCCCAAGCGCAAGCCAAAGCCCGAGAACTGCAACGGCTGATTGATGAAGGCACCGACCCGCGCACACCTAAGCGTGAGGCATTGGCCTCCGCCCTCGCTGAAGAGCAGGCCCAGGCCGCCGCCGTCGCCCAGGCCGTGACCGTGGGGGAAATCTGGCCGCTGTACTTGGAGAACGGCAAACCCAAGCGCAAAGAGGCATGGAAGCCGCGCTACCGTGCTGACCTTGAAGCGATGGCCGCCCCTGGCGGTGAACAAAAAAAGCGAGGACAGGGCGTGACAAGGCCGGGGCCGCTGTATCCGCTGCTGGCGCTGCCGCTGGCCGGGGTGAATGAGGACACGTTGAAAAGCTGGTTTGACAGCGAAGCCCTGACCGGCAAGCACCAAGCCGCCCGCGCTTTGATGATGTTCCGGGGCTTCATGCGCTGGTGCGCTGCCCGCCCGGAGTATCGGAACCTGACAGACCGCGATGCTGGCAAGGCCGCCGCCATCGTGGAAGCCCTGCCAAGCAACACACGTCGCACCGACGCCCTGGAAGCCGCTCAGGTACCCGGCTGGTGGGCTGGCGTGGAGCAACTGAACAACCGCACCGCAAGCGTCTATCTCCGTGCCTTGCTGCTGACGGGTGCCCGCCGTGAGGAAATGGCCGCCTTGAAATGGGCCGATGTGGATTTTCAGTGGCGCAAGCTGACCATTGCCGACAAGGTGGACGCCACCCGAACCATTCCCCTGAGTGCATACCTGGCGCACATGCTGGCAACGTTGCCGAGGGTGGGGCAGTATGTGTTTGCCAGCACGGGGAAGGCTGGACGCATTACCGACACTCGTGCCAGCCATGCCAAAGCTCTGCAAAGCGCTGCAATCGAGGGCCTGACTATCCATGGTCTACGCCGTTCCTTTTCGCTGCTGGGTGAGGCTGCCGGGGCGCCTGCTGGGGCTATCGCGCAAGTGATGGGTCACAAGCCAAGCGCAACCGCTGAGGGCTACAGACCGCGCAGCATTGATGCCCTGCGCCCGTTTTTGGAATGTATTGAAGCGCACATACTTGAACAAGCCGAGGTGAAATTTGACAGTACCCAAGAGCCGGGCAAGCTGCGCGTAGTGGCTGGTAATTGAAGCAAGATGAGTGCTGATGTATGATTCAGAACATCTGAGTAACTCGCTTGCAATGAGTGATGACATTGTGGAAAGCCACAACCCCTTGAACTAGGGTGCCTCGCCAGATGGGCATTAGGAAGCGTGAGTTCATACGTCATTGACGTTATGCGCCAGCCGTCTGCGATATGACGACACCGCGATAACCTGCGGTCGCTACCACGCTGCGGAAATTGGAAAAGTTAGCCACTTGTGGCTTGCCTATTCGATTTTCTGGAGCAATCATGCCCAAACTTCTTACGCCTGCTAGGCAAGAAAATTTCATCCCGCTTGACTGCGAAACCCGCCACGCCGTTGAAACAGCCTGCGCCGCTCATCACCTGAACCGAGCGCAGCAAACGCTAAGGGCTTGGGCATGCATGGAAAACGGCCCTATCCGCCCAATTCGCATCAATGGCCGTCTAGCCTGGCCGGTTAGCGAATTGAAGCGCGTGCTGGGGGCAGCGGAATGAAGACCGCCATCAATCATCTATTGCTGCGCGCGTGGTGCGCCGCCCCGTCCCGATGGTTTCAATGGGGGAGGGCTGGCAAATGAAAACGCCCGAGCATTCCAAAGAAAACCCGAGCGCCCCGAACAAGCGCAGTTTCTCATATCCGCAGCGCTTGAATAGTGCCTGTGCTGAAGTCCTGGCCCGTATGTTGGCAGGCGAAGTCCTGACCGCAGGCGACACCATGACCGAGTTGGGCACAATGCGCGCCGCTGCGCATGTGCACTACCTAACCGACCGTTACGGCTGGCCTATAAATAGCGACGAGCGCGCCACGGGTTGCAGCGATGGCCGGACCGTGATTGTTGCCGCGTACAAGTTGCCGCAAAGCATCATCGCGCAGGCCCGAGATGCTGGTGCTGATGCGTGGTGTATCCAGGTTCGCAAGGCCCGCGCAGCCCTGCGTGCAAAGGCTGCTCACGCCTACCGCCGCGCCAATGCAATCAACAAAGCACGAGCACGCAAGCTACATCCCACTCAACGTGAGATGTTCGAGAACGGGGAGGCTTTGCATGGCTGAAAGCATCGCTCACTTTGCCGTTAAGAGTATCGGCCTGTCCCGCGTGAACGGCCGCAAGCCCTGCACTCTGCTGGAGGCCGCCCGCCACAACCTGCGCGAGATTCAGGCAGAGCAAGGTGCTACTGGTCGCATAGACCCGACACGTACCCACGGCAACATCGTTTTGCACGGGCCTGAGTCCGCTACTGAAGTGCAAGCCTTAGCGGATGACCTTCTGACTGCCGTGGGTGTAAACATGGACAAACTGCGCTGCGACCACTGTCAAGCCATCGAGGCAGTTTTCAGTCTGCCGCAGATGACTGAAATTGCCGACCCTGACGCCTACTTTGTGCAGTGCTTAGCGTGGCTGAGGGGTGCCTTGTCCCTGCCTGTGCTGAGTGCCGTTATTCACTGTGACGAATCTGCAAAGCATCTGCATGCGCTGCTATTGCCTGTGAAAGATGGCGCACACGTTGGCAGTACACCTATCGACCGCGTAGCGCTCAAGCGTTTGCGAGAACAGTTCTTTTCTACGGTGGCTGGGCCTGCTGGCTTGAAACATGCTGGGGCGAAGATGCGGGGGTGGTGAAGCAATGGGCCATTGCCGCAGTTTTGCAGCGATGCGAGGCGTTGGGCCTGCCTGTGGCGAATGGGCCGCTATGGCCCGTTCTGGTGGCTGCTATCGAACGCGACCCGACGGCAGCCATGCAAGGGTTGGGCATTGATGTAAACACCATCAGGCCATCGAAAAAAACTCCCCAGGACAAGCCTGCGCCAAACTCCATAGGGATTGAACAGAACCCAATAGGGATTGAAAAAGAGGGGGGGAAACATCGAACCCTATCCTGTGTAGGGATTGAACATTCCACGCCTTCAAAAAAGCACCCGAACACCATCAATTCACTGACAGAGCTATGGACTGTAGTGGGCCACCGCACCCAACGGACAGCACCGCGCCACGACCGATTGCACACAGCCCGCGCAGCACAGCAAAGAGCCAGCGCGCGCCACTCTTGGAAGTCTCCCAAGGCTGCGCCAGTCCAGACCCTGCGCACAGATGACGATGGTTGGATTCGAGAGCGCGATGAATACGCTCACGACCTGAGCACTTGGGACTGATCCCCGCACTGAGTGCCTGATTTGACGCATGCATCGCCCGCGCGCGCGAGAGTTTTTTGTTGCTGGCGCTGGGCGGCATTGCCGAAATCGTCTTACATCCGCCCTTACATACCCCGGAAAAAGCAAAACCCCGCTACCGTTTAGATAGCGGGGTTTTCTTTGTCTACTTGGTGCCGGAGAGATGAATCGAACACCCGACCTTCTCATTACGAATGAGCTGCTCTACCGACTGAGCTACACCGGCGTTAGTCTAAAATTATAGCGCTTTTTCGTCCGCTTCTAGGTGATAGCGGGTTACGCGTTCCACTTCGTTCTTGGAGCCGAGGACGACGCTGACGCGTTCGTGGAGCTGGGTGGGCTGGATGTCCAGAATGCGCTCGCGGCCGTTGGTGGCCATGCCGCCGGCTTGTTCGATCAGCCAGCTCATGGGGTTGGCTTCGTACATCAGGCGCAGCTTTCCGGGCTTCAGTGGTTCGCGCTTGTCCCAGGGGTACATGAAGACGCCGCCGCGGCACAAGATGCGGTGCACGTCGGCGACCATGGCTGCTACCCAGCGCATGTTGAAATCCTTCTGGCGCGGGCCTTCCTTGCCGGCCAGCACTTCGTCCACATAGCGCTTCACAGGCTCGTCCCAGTGGCGCATGTTCGACATATTGATGGCGAATTCCTTGGTGTCTTCCGGGATCTTGACGTTCTCTTCGACCAGCAGGAAGGAGCCTTGCTCGCGATCCAGGGTAAACATGGCAACGCCGTCACCCACGGTCAGCACCAGAGTGGTCTGTGGGCCGTAGATGCAGTAACCGGCGGCGACTTGCTGAGTGCCGGGCTGGAAGAAGTCGCTTTCATGAACGCCGGGGTGGCCTTCGGGCTTCTTGAGTACGCTGAAGATGGTGCCAATCGACATGTTGATGTCGATGTTGGACGAGCCGTCCAGTGGGTCAAACATCAGCAGGTATTCGCCTTGAGGATAACGGTTGGGCACCACGTAGATGCCTTCCATTTCTTCCGAGGCCATGGCTGCCAGGTGGCCGCCCCATTCGTTAGCTTCGATCAGTGTTTCGTTGGCGATGATGTCCAGCTTTTTTTGCACTTCGCCTTGCACGTTTTCGCTGCCGGCAGTGCCCATCACGTCACCGAGTTCGCCCTTGTTTACGGCAAAGCTGATGCGTTTGCAGGCGCGGGCCACCACTTCCAGCAGCAGGCGCAGTTGGCCGGGGATGAGACCGTCCACGCGTTGCTGCTCGACCAGGTAGCGGGTCAGGCTAATGTTCTTCTTCATGGTTCAACTCCTAAAAATACGAGCAGATGCTTTGATGGGGTGTGCATCTGCTAATGATCTGCATTTCAGTGCCCCTGGCGCGACGCGGCTCAGGGGTACTTGTTAGTCCGCCAGAGCGCGGGTAATCACCTCGCGCACATCGTTGGACAGGTCGGTCTTGGCGGCTACACGCTCAAGGGCTGTGCGGGCTGCGGCGCGGTAGGGCTCGGGCAGCTTTTTCCAGCGGTCCATCACGCGGGTGAGGCGGGCGGCAACCTGGGGGTTGAAACCGTCAATCTCAATCACGCGATCGGCCCAGAAGGCATAACCGGCGGCGTCAGCTCGGTGGAAGGCGCCAGCGTTGTTGCAGTAGCTGAAGATCAGGCTGCGTGCGCGGTTGGGGTTCTTGATCTGGAAGTCAGGGTGCTTCATCAGTGCCTGGACAGCGGGCAGCACATTGCCGCCGCGGTCGCTGGCAGCGCCTTGAAGGGCAAACCATTTGTCCAGCACCAGCGCATCGTTCTTGAACAGCGCATGGAAGCGTTGCAGTGCCTGCTCTGCCAAGGGGCTTGCGCTGTAGACCAGAGCAGCCAGAGCTGCCATGCGGTCGGTCATGTTGCCTGCATCCTTGCAGCGCTGGTAGGCCTTGCCGGGCCAGATGGTATCGCCTGTCTGGGCGGCGTTCAGGCACAGCATGGAGAGAGAGCGACCGGCGAGGGCGCGGCGGCCTGCGCTGATATGGTCAGGCGTGTAGGCACCGGTGTCGCGGTTGGCTTCCCATGTGGCTTCCCATTCGGGCTGCAGCGTGGTGGCCAGTTGCAAGATCATGGCTTCGCGCACGGCGTGCACGCGTTGCGGGTCGACCTCGGCCAGCTGTTCGGCGATGTAGCTCTCGGACGGGAGCGTGAGCACCAAGTCCTTGAAAGCGGCGTCCAGCTTGTCATCTTGCAGCACGCGGCGCATGGCTTGCACAAAATCTGCAGGCAGAATTTCAGTGCCAGATTGGCCGCTAGCGCTTGCTGTATCAGCCGGAGTAGCTATGGACTTGAGAGCGTAGCGCAGGCCCAGACGCTGGCTGGCTTCCCATTGGTTGAATGGGTCGCTGTCGTGTGCCAGCAGGGTCAGCAGATCGGCATCGTTGAATTCGCAGTCCAGCACCACGGGGGCGCTGAAGCTGCGCAGCAGTGATGGCACAGGCTCTTCTGGCACGTTGGTGAAGACAAAGCTTTGTTCGGCTTCGGTCAGAACCAGCATGCGGCTGGTGCCTTGAGCGGCTTCCTCACCTTGTAGTTGCAGCGCAATGGCTTGACCGGCGGCCGTGAGCAGACCCATTTGCACGGGAATGACAAAAGGCAGCTTCTCGCTCTGGTCCACGGTGGGGGCGCAGCTTTGCGATAGCGTCAGCGTGTAGGTCTGAGCGGCAGCGTCGTACTGGCCCACGGCCTTGAGCACGGGCGTTCCGGCCTGGCTATACCAGCGGCGGAACTGCTGCAGGTTCTGGGCCAGCGCCGATTCGGGGTTGGCATCGGCAATGGCTTGCGAGAAATCGTCGCAAGTTACCGCGTGGCCGTCATGGCGCTCGAAGTACAGCTTCATGCCCTTGGCAAAGCCTTCGCGGCCCACCAGGTTGTGCTGCATGCGCACGACTTCCGCGCCCTTTTCGTAGATCGTGACCGTGTAGAAGTTGTTGATCTCGATATAGCTGTCGGGGCGCACGGGGTGAGCCATGGGGCCAGCATCTTCGGGGAACTGCACGGTGCGCAGCACGCGCACATCGTCGATACGCTTGACGGCCCGGGCCGATGCGGCACCTGCCATGTCCATGCTGAATTCCTGGTCGCGGAAGACCGTCAGGCCTTCCTTGAGCGAGAGCTGGAACCAGTCGCGGCAGGTGACGCGGTTACCCGTCCAGTTATGGAAGTATTCGTGGCCGACGACGGACTCGATATTGGCGTAGTCGGTATCGGTGGCAGTAGCCTGGCTGGCCAGAACGTACTTCGTGTTGAAGATGTTCAGGCCTTTGTTTTCCATGGCACCCATGTTGAAGTCGCTGGTGGCGACGATCATGAAGCGATCCAGGTCAAGGCTCAGGCCAAAGCGCGCCTCATCCCATGCCACAGAGTGCATGAGGGAGTTCATGGCGTGCTCGGTCTTTTCCAGATCGCCGGGGCGCACAAAGACCTGCAGCAGGTGCTCGTTGCCAGCGCGGCTCTTGATCTTTTGTTCGCGTGCGACGAGGTTGCCAGCGACCAGTGCAAACAAGTAGCTGGGCTTTTTGTGCGGATCGACCCACTTGGCAAAGTGGCGGCCATCTTCCAGCTCACCGGAATCCACCAGATTGCCGTTGGATAGGAGCACCGGGTACTGGGCCTTGCTGGCGCGCAGTGTGACGGTGTACATGGCCATCACATCAGGGCGGTCCAGGAAGTAGGTGATGCGGCGGAAACCCTCTGCTTCGCACTGCGTGAAGAAAGTGTCCTCGCTCACATACAAGCCCATGAGCTTGGTGTTCTTGGCGGGGCAGCAGGTGGTGAAGATCTCCAGCTCCACAGGCTCATTGCCTTCGGGCAGGTTCTCCAGTACCAGCTGGTCGCCGTCCATCTTGAACGAGGTCCCACCGCCGTTGACCATGACACGGGCCAGATTCAGCTCGTCACCATCAAGGCGCAGAGCCTGAGCTGGCACATCGGGGTTGCGGCGCACGCGCATCTTGCTCAGCACGCGCGTCTTTGCCGGGTCCAGGTCAAAAGTCAGATCCACCGTGTCGATCCACCAGGCCGGAGCCTCGTAGTCGGCGCGGTAAATGGCGGTGGCCGGGGCTTGCCCGTCACGCAGTTGCAGCATATCGATTCCTTTCGAGGATCAGAGGCCTTGCTTGAGCGAGGCTTCGATAAACACATCCAGGTCGCCGTCCAGCACCTTCTGGGTGGCCGAGACTTCGACGTTGGTGCGCAAGTCCTTGATGCGGCTGTTGTCCAGCACATAGGAGCGGATTTGATGACCCCAGCCCACATCGGTCTTGGTGTCTTCGAGCTTTTGCTGCTCTTCCTGGCGCTTGCGCATCTCGTAGTCATACAGACGCGAGCGCAGGCGTTGCCATGCCACATCGCGGTTGCTGTGCTGCGAGCGGCCATCCTGGCACTGCACCACGATGCCTGTGGGCATGTGGGTCAGGCGCACGGCAGAGTCGGTCTTGTTGATGTGCTGACCACCGGCGCCAGAGGCACGGTAGGTGTCGGTACGCACGTCAGACGGATTGATGTTGATCTCGATAGAGTCATCAATCTCGGGGTAGACAAACAGCGACGAGAAGCTGGTGTGGCGGCCGCCGGACGAGTCGAACGGGCTCTTGCGCACCAGGCGGTGCACGCCGGTTTCAGTGCGCAGCAGGCCATAGGCGTACTCGCCTTCAACCTTGATGGTCGCGCTCTTGATGCCGGCCACATCGCCTGGAGTCTCTTCTTCGACCGTGGCTTTGAAGCCCTTGCGTTCGGCGTACTTCAGGTACTGGCGCAGCAGCATGCTGGCCCAGTCACAGGCTTCGGTACCACCGGCACCGGCTTGAATGTCGATGAAACAGTTCAGCGGATCGGCCTCGCCACCGAACATGCGGCGGAATTCGAGTTCTTCGATCAGCGGCTTGAGCTTGGCGGTTTCGGCTTCGATGGTTTCAAGGCCGGCGTCATCGCCTTCTTCCTTGCTCATCTCGAACAACTCGGCGTTGTCAGCCAGCTCGGCGGTGAGCTTTTCCAGTGTCAACACGACGTTGTCGAGCGACTTCTTTTCCTTGCCCAGCTCCTGTGCCTTTTTTGGGTCGTTCCAGACGGCAGGATCTTCCAGCGAGGCGTTTACTGTGCGCAGGCGTTCGTATTTAGCATCGTAGTCAAAGATACCTCCGGAGATCTGCCGTGCGCTCGGACAGATCTTGGAGGGTGTTGCCGATAGAGTTGACGCGTTCTGCTTCCATGGTGAATCCGTAGTGTTCTTGTTGATAAATAACTGTTGATTTTCTCATGCCGGGCGGCTTTGGGGATGCAATGGCCTTTGACAAGGTTTTCGAGCGCTTTATCGGAGCTTCTTTTTAGCCCAGCTATGTCCCTGATACCTCCATCATTTTTATTCATGGGTGTAGTTACTGGCAGTAACAGATTCTGAATAGAATTCGCTGGCGCGCGCAGTGTGCACGTGCTTTCTTGGACCGCTTTCCCACTTTCCCTCTCTCGCAGGTGCCAGACCTTGCAGGTCGCCCGGGCCCCCAATCTCCCATGAACTTCTTTCGCAATCTCAAGCTGGCCAACAAGCTGCTGGTGTCTTTTGTGCTGATCCTGCTGATCAGTGCGGTATCGGGTCTGTATGGCCTGGTCCAGATGGAGCGTGTCAATGCCACGGCTACCGATTTGGCACGTCAGTGGCTGCCGGCAGCCAAGAACCTGCAGGACATGCGTTATCAGCTGCAGCGCTATCGTTCGCAGACCATGCAGCATGTGATCGCGCAGTCGACCGAGGAGATGGCGGTCTATGACAAGAGCATGCCCAAACTCTGGGATGAACTGCTCCAGAACCAGCAGTCTTACTCGAAATATGTGAAAACCGACAAGGAAAGGACGCTGCTGGCGGAAATTGGTGAGGATCTCAAAGCCTATGCGGTGCAGACGGCCAAAGTGGTGGATCTATCGCACCAGTTGCTCAACGATGATGCCAGCGAAATCTTGCGGGGCGATTCGCTCAAGATCAGTCGCGGAATCAATACGCGTCTGGATGCGCTGACCGATATCAACGCCCAGGCGACCGAGGAAACCAATCAGGCGGGTGACGACCTTTATGCAGCGGCCCGCTGGTGGGTGATGGCTTTGCTGCTCGGTTCTTTCGTCATCGGCGTGACGCTGGCGGTAGTGGTTGCACGCTCTATCTCGCGTCCGCTGGAATCGGCCGTGAAACTAGCACAGTCCGTGGCGGCAGGCGATCTCAGCGCAAGCATCACAGTGCAAAGCAAGGACGAAGTGGGCCAGCTGCTGCAGGCGCTCAAGGATATGAACACCAGCTTGCAGCGTATTGTGGGTCAGGTGCGTCAGGGCACAGACTCCATCGCCTCGGCCAGCAGTCAGATTGCCAGCGGTAATCAAGACTTGTCCTCGCGTACCGAAGAGCAGGCCAGCTCGCTGGAGCAGACTGCGGCTTCCATGGAAGAGCTGACCTCTACCGTGCAGCAAAACGCGGGCAATGCCCAGCAGGCCAATCAGCTGGCTGCCGCTGCATCGCAGGTTGCCGTGCGCGGCGGTGCCACGGTTGCTCAGGTAGTGCAGACCATGTCGGCTATCAATGATTCGTCGCGCAAGATTGTGGACATCATTGGCGTGATTGACTCCATCGCCTTTCAGACCAATATTCTGGCGCTCAATGCGGCGGTGGAGGCTGCACGTGCAGGCGATCAAGGTCGCGGCTTTGCCGTGGTGGCGTCTGAAGTGCGTACGCTGGCTCAGCGCTCGGCTGAGGCCGCCAAGCAGATCAAACAGCTGATTGATGACTCTGTTGCCAAGGTGCAAGAGGGCGGCAATCAGGTCGATGAGGCGGGCAGAACCATGGATGAAATCGTGATGAGCGTGCGCCGCGTCACCGACATCATGGGTGAGATCTCGGTGGCCAGCCACCAGCAAACCTCGGGCATTGAGCAAGTGACGCAAGCCGTCACGCAAATGGACCAGATGACCCAGCAGAATGCCGCGCTGGTGGAAGAAGCGGCTGCAGCGACGGACGCCTTGCGCGGACAGGCGGCAGCGCTGGCTGAGACCGTGAGCTTCTTCAAGCTCGACGCTCAGGCCATGCCAGCTCTGGCACCGGCCGCCCATTTTCGCAAAGCACCCGTGCGAATGACGGCACCTGCTCAGGCCCGGCCTTCTATCAAGCCTGCTGGTAAAGCAGCAGCCAGCCCGGCGGCTTTGTCTGCCAGCAAGCCGGTTGCAAAGCCTAAACCCGCCAGCACTACGGCAGGTGATGACGAATGGGAGACTTTTTAAGGTTGGTGCCGGGGCTTGCGAGCCTAGCGCTGCCGCCGCTTGCGGCGCAGCGAGCGCTCCCATAGCTCAAACCCCAGTTCGCTGATGAGCGCCAGCCCGGCGGCGGGCAGGGCTCCTGCCAGCATCAGTGCGCTATCGTTCAGGGCCAGGCCGGTAACGATGCGCTCTCCCAGTCCGCCAGCGCCAATAAAGGCGGCAATGGTGGCCGTGCCAATCGCAATGGCGCAGGCGGTGCGTATGCCTGCAGTGATCGTGGGCATGGCAATGGGCAGTTCAATCCAGCGCATCAGCGTAGGGCGGGACATGCCCAGCGCCAGCCCGGCGTTGCGCAGTCCGGGTGAGACTTCAGCCAGACCCGCGCAGGTATTGCTCAAAATGGGCAGTATGGAATAGGCCGTCAATGCCACCAGTGCGGGTGCGCGTCCAATAGCGCCCATTGCGGCAATCAGTACGGCCAGCAGGGCCAGCGAGGGAATGGTCTGCATGACCCCCGCAGCACCCAGCGCCAGCGCCCGCAGCCGGGTATGCGGAAACAGCGCAATGCCTGCGGGCACGGCAATCAGCACCGCAATGCCTACGGAAACCAGCACCAGCAGCAGGTGCTGGCCGGTCAGCCGCCACAGGTCGTCGGCCACCAGCCGCTGCCAAAGCTGGCTTGCAAAGCTGCGGGTCTGAGACTGGATCGACGAGGGCTGCGCTGCACCGCTGAGGAACTGGCGGGCAATGCTGGCAAAGCTCTGGCCCTGCAGCTCAGCCTGTGCGTTCATCTGAATCATCTGCGCTTCGTTGATGCGGCCTTGCAATGACTGCAGCGCGGCCCATGCGGTGGGCTGGCGCTGTGGCAGGTCGGTGCGGTACAGCAGCACGGCGTCGTAATGCGGAAAGTAGGCCTTGTCGTCTTGCAGCACCTGCAGCTTCAGAGCATCAATCTTGGCATCTGTGGTGTAGATGTCCATCAAATCGATGTGCCGCTGGGAAATTGCTTCATAGGCAATGCCGTGGTCCAGCCCCTTGGGCGTGGCGCTGAGCTGGTAGCGCTGGGCCAGCCCTTTCCAGCCATCGGCGCGGCCCATGAATTCGTTGGACAGGCCGTAGCGCAGCTCGGGGTGGCGGGCCAGATCGCTGAGCTGGCTAAAGCCAAGCTTGCGTGCTGTGTCTCGGTGCATGGCTAGCGCATAGCCGTTGTTAAAGCCCAGCGGCACGCTCGCCGCAAGGCCCATGGGCGCGAGGGCGCGGTTCAATTCGACCAGATTTCTGTGCGCTGGGTCTTTGATGATTTCCTGCGCAATCGTGCCGGTGTACTCGGCGTAGACATCAATCTGGCCCGAGCGCAGAGCCTCATAAACGATGGCGGTATTGCCCAGCCCCTGGCGCAGCTGCGTTTTGACGCCTGCGTTCTGCGCGGTCTGGGCCAGTATTTCGGCCAGGATGTAGGACTCGGTAAAGCGTTTGGAGCCCACGCGCAGCGGCTCTGTGGATGGCGTCTGTGCAGCGACTAGCGAGGAGATCAGCAGACACCATGCGGCCAGAGCGATGGTCAGCAGTCGGTGGGCAAGCTTCATCGGGCCACTATAGCAAGCCGGTCTGGCAGGCTTGATGCTATTAATAGAGAAGCTGCTTGCGCTTTATTTATATTGATATTGAATGGTTTTATGAGTGAATTCAATTCAGATCAAGCGCAAGCAGCTTCCTGATTGATAGCGGCAGGGCCATCCAGGAAAAAAGAAAACCCCGCTGCCATGGGCATGTGGGGTCGTTTTCAAGCGCGGGCTGAAACTTAGCCGCCGCGTGTCACCGGCACTTCGGCGTTCTTGCCATAGCTGCCGTACTTGCCCAGTTCCCACTTGGCAATGGCGTTGCGGTGCACTTCATCCGGGCCGTCGGCAAAGCGCAGTGTGCGCGCCGCCGCGTAGGCGTAGGCCAGAGGGAAGTCATCACACATGCCGCCGCCGCCGTGCACTTGCATGGCCCAGTCGATGACCTCGCAGGCCATGCTGGGTGCGACCACCTTGATCATGGCGATCTCGGTGCGGGCTACCTTGTTGCCGGCCACGTCCATCAGCCAGGCGGCTTTGAGCGTCAGCAGGCGGGCCATGTCGATCTTGCAGCGCGCCTCGGCAATGCGTTCTTGCGTTACGGTCTGCTGGGCCACGGTCTTGCCAAAAGCGGTGCGGCTGCTGGCGCGCTTGCACATCAGCTGCAGCGCACGCTCGGCCAGACCGATGAGGCGCATGCAGTGGTGAATGCGGCCTGGGCCAAGGCGACCCTGAGCGATCTCGAAGCCACGGCCCTCGCCCAGCAGGATATTGCCGACGGGCACGCGCACGTTTTCAAAATACATCTCCATGTGGCCGTGGGGCGCATCGTCATAGCCCATCACGTTCAGCGGGCGAACGATGCGAATGCCCTTGGCATTGGCCGGGATGATGATCATGCTCTGCTGAGAGTGCCTGGCGGCCTCGGGATCGGTCTTGCCCATGGTGATGTAGACCGCGCAGCGTGGGTCGCCTGCGCCGGAGATCCACCACTTGTGGCCGTTGATGACGTATTCGTCGCCCTGGCGTTCAATGCGGGTGCAGATATTGGTGGCGTCTGACGAGGCGACTTCAGGCTCCGTCATGGCAAAGGCGGAGCGAATCTTGCCTTCCAGCAGAGGCTTGAGCCAGCGGTCTTTCAGCTCGGCACTGCCGTAGCGGGCAATGGTTTCCATATTGCCGGTGTCGGGCGCCGAGCAGTTGAAGACTTCAGAGGCCCAAGGCACGGCACCCATGATTTCGGCCAGCGGTGCGTATTCCTGATTCGTCAGGCCTGCTCCGTGGTAGCCCGAGGCTTCGGCGCTGTCTACGGGCAAAAACAGGTTCCACAGACCGGCGGCCTGGGCCTTGGGCTTGAGTTTTTCAATGGTCTCAAGCGGCGTCCAGCGCTTGCCGGCGGCGGTGTTGGCCAGCAGTTCGGCGGCATAGTCTTTCTCTGCCGGGTAAATGTATTCATCCATGAACTTGAGCAGGCGTTGCTGCAGGTCCTTGGTCTTGGGCGCGTAGTCGAAGTCCATGAGTGCTCCTTGTTGTCAGACGAAAAAATGTCGTGGTTAAAAACTTAGCTGCGCTGGGCGAAGGACCAGGCCAGCTCAGCCATGGGGCGGGCGGTGTCGCCAGAGGCCTTGGCCTGTGCGCTGGAGGCCGTTCCGGCTTCCACGCGCTTGGCAATGCCTTGCAAAATGGCCGCAATGCGGAACATGTTGTAGGCCAGGTAAAAGTTCCAGTCGCGGTGCAGCGTGGCGATGTCTTGCAGGCCCGTGCGTTCGCAGTAGCGGCGGATGTAATCGGCCTCGGCAGGAATGCCTAAAGCGGCAATATCCAGCCCCGCAATGCCACGGCCCAGCTCGGCCGGGATATGCCAGCTCATGCAGTGGTAGCTGAAGTCGGCCAGCGGGTGGCCCAGCGTGGACAGCTCCCAGTCCAGCACGGCGATCACGCGTGGCTCGGTGGGGTGGAACATCAGGTTGTCCAGCCGGTAGTCGCCATGCACGATGGAGACGCGGCTCTCATCCCTAGCGCTGGCGGGCATGTTGGCGGGCAGCCATGCCATCAGCTGGTCCATTTCGGGAATGGGCTGGGTGACGGAGGCGACGTATTGCTTGCTCCAGCGGCCAATCTGGCGCTCGAAATAGTTGCCGCTCTTGCCATAGTCGGCCAGACCCTGATCGGCAAACTTCACGCTGTGCAGGGCCGCAATCACGCGGTTCATCTCGTCATAAATCTCGGCGCGCTGCTCGGGCGTCATGCCGGGCAGGGACTGGTCCCAGAGCACGCGGCCTTCCATAAACTCCATGATGTAGAAGGCGCGGCCCATGATGGACTCGTCCTCGCACAGCGCATACATGTGCGGCACGGGCACATCGGTACCGGCCAGGCCTTTCATCACGCGGTATTCGCGCTCAATCGCATGGGCTGAGGGCAGCAGCTTGGCCACCGGGCCGGGCTTGGCGCGCATCACATAGCTTTTGCCGGGAGTGACCAGCTTGTAGGTGGGGTTGGACTGGCCGCCCTTGAACATCTCGACCTGCAGTGGCCCCTCAAAGCCCTGGACATGCTGACTTAGCCAGGCGGTCATCACCTCGATATCAAAAGCATGCTGATCGGACACCGCACGGGTGCCGACAAAATGGTCAAAAGTGCTCATGCAGGTTCAATCCTTTGTTCGATTTGTGATGGCCGCACGCAAGCCGCCGAGCTGTGCCAGAGCGCAGCGAGCGAATGCGTGAAAGGGGAGGGAGTTGCCGCAGAACGCGGCAAAGAAGCGAGAAAGACGCGGGCCGTGAAAACTGTCACGACCGAGGTGAGGGATGCCGAGCAAGAGCCGCCTCGCGGCGATGGCATCGTCCCCCTCCCGAAGAGAGAGGGGGAAGCGGCAAAGCCGCTCAGGGGGTGATTTCTATCTAATGATCCGTATCGGCAATCCGCAGCAGCGTGGCCCGGTCGCGCACGATGAGGCCGCCCGGTTCGATGCGAATCACATCCTCGCGCTCCATGGACTTGAGTTCCTGATTCACACGCTGGCGCGATGCGCCAAGCAACTGTGCCAGCTCTTCCTGCGCCAGATGCAGACCGATGCGAATCTCGCTGCTGTCCGACAGGCTCATCACGCCATAGCTGCGTGTGAGGTGCAGCAACTGTTTGGCCAGACGCGCACGCAGCGGCAAGGTGTTGAGATCTTCCACCAGACCGTAGAGCTGGCGAACCCGGCGCGCGTTCAGGCGCAGCATGGCTTCGGAGAACTCCACATGCTGGGAAAGAATGCGCTTGAAGTCCGCCTTGGAGACGCACATCAGCGTGGTCTCGCCATGGGCATAGGCATCGTGCGTGCGTTTGTCGCCGTCCAGAATCGCCACATCGCCGAACCAGATTCCCGGCTCCACATAGGTCAGCGTGATCTGCTTGCCCGTGATGGAGGTGGAGCTGACTCGCACCGCACCACGTGCGCAGGCAATCCACTCCTCGGGCGGTTCGCCGCGAGCGCAGATGAGCATTCCATCTTTGTATCGTTTGACGTAAGCGCATCGAAGAATGTCGTGCCGCAAAGAGGGCGAAAGGGATGAAAACCAGCGACCAGAGTTGATCGCCTCACGTTCTTCAATACTAAGAATTGGTTCGTCCATGTTCTGTCTTATGCGTGACTGGTAACCGGCCCATTGTCGCGTGTGGGACCGGCGCTGCAGGGGTTGTAAGGCTCAGGGTTGTCACCTGTGCGTCCACTTGTACTGCGTAGTGGGCTTGCGCCCATGTAGAAAACCCAGATGACGAGGGGCTTCTCGGCATGTCTGAAACAGAAATGCCCGCAGGCAGCGGGCATTCGGAGTTTTAAATGGAAATAGCTGTCAGCGCTTATATATCAAGCGCTGACAGCTATTGTTTTGGGAGTAATTGCGTTTTTAAGCGGCGGCCTGCATGCGTTCCAGCAAGTGCTTGGCAGCAGCTTCCGGGTCTGGCGCATTGACCAGCGCACGTACCACGGCGACTGAGCCCACGCCTGTGGCGCGCACGGCGAGGAACATGTCTTCAGAGATGCCGCCAATCGCAACCAGCGGGTACTGCTTCATCAAACGCACATAAGCGGCCAGACGAGCCAGGCCTTGGGGCGCAGTGGCCATCTTTTTGAGCGTGGTGGGGAAGACCGCGCCCAGCGCAATATAGCTGGGCTGCACGGCATGGGCACGCACCATTTCGGCGTAACCGTGGGTAGAGACGCCAAAGCGCGTGCCCGAGGTACGAATGGTCTCCAGATCACGATGACCGATGACATCCAGATCTTCCTGGCCGACGTGGATGCCGTAGGCACCCGCATCCAGCGCGGCCTGCCAATGGTCGTTGATGAACAGGTGTGCGCCGGTGTCCTTGACTGCATCGACAGCGGCCTTGATCTCGCGGGCCACAGCGGCTTTGTCATCAGACTTGAAGCGCAGCTGTACCGTGGGCACGCCAGCGCGGGCCATGCGGCCCACCCATTCGGCAGTGGGAAGTACGCCGTACAGGCCCAGATTGCGTGGGCAGTGGGCAAAGGCCAGCGCGGGGTCAGCGCCACTCAGGCCAAAGTCACGCGGCTCATCGGGCCAGTGCGTGACGTCGAACTGGTTGGTGCGCTCGCTCTGGCGCTGCCAGGCTTGAGCCAGAGTCTCCGCATCCACGGCAATAAAGCCCAGCGCACTGCAGGCCTCAAGCGCGGCCAGATAGGCGGGCTCTCCACGCAGCGCAGGCGGCACGGGCTGAGGTGTCAGCTCGACCGAGTTGGCATCGTTGTGCCGCTGTGCGCCAAAGGCCGCGCCATGCTGGTGAATGAGGGCTTGCACTAGTGCCTGAATTTCTGCGGAGTCCATGACGGTAGCCTTTATTCCTGATGCCAGAAAGGGGTGCCGAGCACGGGCGTGCTTGGCTGGGCGGAGTTCTGCTCGGCCATGGCACCTGCGCGGTGTGCAGCGTGACCGGCGTTGACGGCATCCGAGAAGGCTCCGGCCATGGCCACGGGGTGTTCAGACAGAGCGACGGCGGTGTTCAGCAAAACGGCGTCATAACCCCACTCCATCACCGTGCAGGCATGCGATGGGCGGCCCAGACCGGCATCCACAATCAGCGGCACCTTCAGGCGCTCGCGCAGCATCTGCATGGCGTAGGGGTTGACGGGACCACGGCCCGTGCCAATGGGCGCGGCCCAGGGCATGACGGCCTGGCAGCCCACGTCCACCAGCTTCTGGCACAGCACCAGGTCGTAGGTGGTGTAGGGCAGCACCTGAAAGCCGTCCTTGATGAGGATGGAGGCGGCTTCGACCAGGTTCAGCGTATCGGGCTGCAGCGTGTAGTCGTCGCCGATCAGCTCCAGCTTGATCCACGGGGTGTCAAACACTTCACGGGCCATCTGGGCCGTGGTGATGGCTTCCTGAATCGTCATGCAGCCAGCGGTATTGGGCAGCACGGGCACGTTCAGCTTGCGCAGCAGCTCCCAGAAACTGGCACCGTTTTCGGCGGCATCGGCCGTATTGCTGCCCTGGCGGCGCAGCGAAGCGGTGACCATGGCGGGCTTGGAGCGCTCAACAGCCGCTTCCAGAATCGCTGGCGATGGATAGCGCGAAGTGCCCAGCAGCAGGCGGCTTTCAAAGCGCTGGCCGTAGAGAACCAGTGCGTCGTCGGTAGTCTTGGTGTTCATGATTTGTTCTTGTCGGTTTTAGCCGCCGGTGACGGGGGAGATGACTTCCATCTTGTCGCCCTCGTTGAGCCTGTGAGCCGCGTACTGTGTCCTGGGCACAAAAATCGTATTGACCGCCACGGCAAATGGGGGCTTGGCCTGCATTTGCGCCAGCGCATCGGCCACGGTGGCGTTGGCTTGCAGGTCGGTGGCTTGCTGGTTGAGGGTGATCTTCATGGCTTTACAACGAAAAAATAGGCTGGCGCTAACTTAAACCCATGCGCCGCATTGCTTGTGCGCGCTGCGGGTGCAAGTGCTGTGCGCCAAAGTTCAGGCTCAGGTGCTCTAGGCGCGGTGGATTGCGACATCAAATTCGCGGGCCAGTGGCGAGTCATTGTGGTCCACCAGCTCCAGCACCACGTCCAGCATGGCGGGCGAGATCATGAAGCCGTGGCGGTACAGACCGTTGACTTCCATGGTGCGCGGGGCCATCAGGCGTACGGCGGGCAGATTATCGGGCAGGGTGGGGCGGCACTGGGTGGCGATCTCCACAATCCGGCCTTCGGCAAAGCCGGGGTGTACGGTGTAGGCTGCGGAGAGTAGCTCCAGCGTCGAGCGCACGCTGGCGGGCGACATATCGTCGGACTCGATCTCGGTGGCGCCAATGACGAACAGGTGATCTTCCTTGGGCGCGATATAGATGGGGTAGCGCGGATGAATCAAGCGCGTGGGGCGGGCTAGCGTGACTTCAGGCGCATGAATGCGCACCACCTCGCCGCGAATGCCGCGCAAATCCTTCCACTGCGTGCGGGCGCCCAGACCCCGGCAATCAAACACAAAGTCGGGCTGACCTGCTTCGCCGGGGCGGAAGTCGCTCAGCTCGCGCGGGCTGTCCCAGTGCAGGTTGACGCCCAGAGCGCTGAGTTTTTCCACCAGCGCAGCCAGCAGCTGGCGGTTGTCCAACTGGCCTTCACCGGGCAGATAGACGGCCTGATTGAAGCGGCCTTGCAGCGCGGGCTCGCATTCCTGCAGCGCAGCGCCCGTTTTTTCTTCCATGGCCGGCAGGCTGGGGTTGATGCGGCGGTTTTTCTCCAGCAGGCCAAAAAAGCGTGCGGCGTCGCTCTGATCCTGGCGGTGCCAGAGAATCAGCGTGCCGTTTTGCTGCAGAAACACCGGCTGGTTCAGCTGACCGATCAGCTCGGGCCAGCGGTTCAACGCGTGCTGACCCATGCGCACCACGCCGGGCTCGGTAATGGCCGACTCGGCCAGCGGCGCGAGCATGGCAGCGGCCACGCGTGCGGCAGCGCCATCGCCTTGCGGGCCATGAGCGTCATAGAGATCAATGGAGTGACCGCGCTGGGCCAGCGCCAAGGACAGGAGGCGACCCATGAGGCCGCCGCCCAGAATGGCGATCTTTGAAGAAGCTTGTAGCAATGACATGTGCAATTCGTTTTTCAGCCTTGCACATGAACCCCAGCCATGTGCAGGACAAAACGCGGCATGCTTTGCAGCTTGTGAAACTCCCCACGCCAGCATGATCTGGATCGGGTGCAGAGGGCATGGCCCTCAGGGTGTTTCTCAGTCCGCGCAGGCTGTTTTGCCTGAAGGACACCCCTGTTTCGTCCGTCGGGCATTACAGCACAACCGTAAACACCGCGCATTGATCATGCGCATGGGCGATAATTTTTCTCCATGACAGTGACTGCTTCTTCCCCCATCTCCGGCTCCTCCCAAAAGCGCTATGCGCGCGTGCTCTCCATTGCTGGCTCGGACAGCGGCGGCGGTGCCGGTATTCAGGCCGACCTCAAGACCTGCGCGGCTCTGGGCTGCTATGGCATGACGGCCATTACCGCCATCACCGTGCAGAACACTCTGGGCGTGACTGGGATTCACGGCATTCCGCTCAACACCGTGCGTGACCAGATTGATGCCGTGGTGAGCGACATTGGCGTGGATGCGGTCAAGATCGGCATGCTGGCAACGCCTGAGGTGGTGAGTGTGGTGGCCGACGCCATTCGCCGTCACCAGCTCACCAATGTGGTGCTGGACCCGGTGATGGTTGCCACCAGCGGCGACCGCCTGATTGTTCCGGAGACAGCGCAGGCGCTGGTCAAGGAGTTGTTTCCGCTGGCTACGGTCATCACCCCCAATCTGGACGAAGCCGCATTGCTGCTGGGCCGCAGCATTGACGGAATTCCGGCGCTGGATGCCGCGGTGGCAGATTTGCTCGCCTTGGGCGCGCCGTCAGTGCTGCTCAAGGGCGGGCACCTGAATGGCGATGTGGTCATGGATGTACTGGGCCTGCAGGGTCAGTCTGCCAGCGACTATCTGCGTCTGCAGTCGCAGCGCATCGTGACCCACAACGGCCACGGCACGGGCTGCACGCTGTCGTCGGCCATTGCATCATTTCTGGCTCAGGGCCTGCCGCTGGCGCAGGCGGTGACCGAGGCGCGCCGCTATATTCTGGGCGCGATTGAAGCGGGTGCTGATGTCTATACCGGCCACGGCCACGGCCCGTTGAACCACGGCTACGCACCGCGTGCGCAGCGGATTGTGCAAGGCTGATTTCTCTCCAATGCGAAAAGGCCTGCATTGCAGGCCTTTTGTCTTTTTTGTCCGGGTGGGCGCTGGCTTACCAGCCCCAGACCAGGCTCTTGGCGACCCAGCCGCTCTGGCCGTTGCTGCGCTGCACCTGGGCCCAGCCGCCTTGCTTTTTCAGCGTCTGCAGCACCTCGTACTGCTTGAGTTGGCCCACGCGGCCGTGCTTTTGGCCGGGGCCTGAACGCAGATTGGCCGTGCGCGCCGTCACCACCATATGCGGGCTCTTGCTGGTCAGCGGGGCGTGGACCCAGCCCAGCGTGGCTTCATAGTCTTTGACGCGCAGCCACTGGCCTTTGCGCTGGGTGACTTGCAGCGGGTAGCCCTTGCTCAGCTCCCACTGGGTGGAGGAGCGGGTGCTGGGCTTTTCGCGCACGTTCACGCTATTGCCCTTGATGCTGACGAACTCCTGCGCCTGGGCGGCGGCGGGCATCAGGCTGGTGCTGAGGCCGGTCAGCGCAATCAAGGCTGAACTGGCTGCGGAGGTTACAGCCTTACGGATCCAGGTCGTTGTGCGGCTTGGGTTACAGAGCACGGGGCAGATTCTCCTTTTCTTGCTGAAAGTGGTTCTAACCCGCATCAGACTTGCGTAGGTAGCTATAGTTCCTGTAGAAAGCTGACAGGGGCTGAACAGGGTGAAACCCGGAAAGGATGCTCATGATCAAGTTGTGGAGCCTGCTGGCAGTGGCGGCCTCTTTGTCCACGCCGCTTGAGGCGACAGCGGCCCAGACGGCTGTGCCGGACGCTCAGCCGGGTTCGGGTGCGTTAAGTGCTGATGTGAAGTCGCTCGGCCCCTTGCTGCTGCAGGCCGCCCGCGACGGCGATGCCGTCAAGGTGCGCCAGTTGCTGAGCCAGGGCGCTGAGGTGGATGTGCAAGATGGGCGGGGCAATACGCCGCTGCTGCTGGCTACGGCGGCTAACCATATCGAAGTGGCGCGCTCATTGCTGCTGCATGGTGCCAGTCCCAATCTGAAGAACCAGATGCAGGACAGCGCCTATCTGCTGGCCGGCGCGCAGGGGCGGCTGGAGATTGTGCGCATGACGCTCTTATACGGCGCGGACCTTAAAAGTACCAACCGCTATGGCGGCACAGCCCTGATTCCGGCCTGCGAGCGCGGCCATGTGGAGACGGCGCTAGCGCTGATCAAGGCCGGTGTGGATGTGGACCATGTCAACCGGCTGGGCTGGACTTGTCTGGTGGAGGCTGTGGTGCTGAGTGACGGTGGCCCGCGCCATCAGGCCATTATCAAAGCGGTGATTGAGGCCGGGGCTGACCTGAACCTGCCTGATAAGGATGGAGTGACGGCACTGGCCCATGCCCGCCAGCGCGGCCAGAAGGCCGTGGCGCAGTTGCTTCAGGCGGCTGGCGCCAAGTAATCAAGCTAAAACTGCTGCAAGCGCTTGATGTGTATGCGCTTGCAGCTATGTTTTTTGATGGTCAAGCCTGCACCGGCTGACCACGATGTTGCAACTGTCGGGTGGCCACAGCAGCTGCAAATGTCAGCACCAGCGTAGGCAGGGCCGAGCCCATGGCGCTGCTCAAAAGCGGTAGCAGGTGGTAGAAGGCAATGCCCAGCACCCAGATGGCCACGGCATCCCAGCGCACAGCGGGTGCGTCACGCATCAGCTCTACGGCATTGGTGCCAAAGGCCAGGCGTCCCAGCATCACGCCAAACAGCGGCACGAAGCAGGAGCTGAGCAGCAGCAAAAATGGCTCAAGGCTGTGCATGGGCAGCACCATGGCCAGACCGGTGCACAGCGCTGCAATCAGCAGGCCCCAGCGGCGAATGCTCCACGCGGGCAAGATGCTGTGGGCCGACATGGCGCCCGAGTAGGCATCGCCATAGGCGTTGTCCACCTCATCGAGCAAAATCAGCGACAGGGCGATCAGGCCGCCCTGGGCCAGCAGCAGGGCGGTGACTAGGTCTTCGCTGGGCAGCGTGAGCGCCACCAGCACACCCAGCGAATAGCACCAGATATTGGCCAGCGCAAAACCCGTCCAGGCACCGGTCAGCGCAGATTTACCGCTTTTGCCATGGCGGGCGTAGTCGGCCACCAGCGGCAGCCAGCTAATCGGCATGGCAATCACCAGATCCACAGCGCTGAGCATGCTCATGCCGCCTGTGCCTTCGCGGCTCAGCAGCACAGCAAAGCCGGTGTTGCTGGCCATGGCCAGAAACTGCCAGCTCAGCCACAGCAGCGACACAATCACCAGCGGCAGCGCAACGCGCGAGATGATGCGGCGCACCAGCGTGGTCATGTTGCCGCTCATCAGCAGCAAGATCACGCTGCCCCAGATCAGCGTGGCCAGCCATGGCCAGTAAGCCGCCGTCATGGCGCCGCTTTGCTTGCCCAGCGCCACGGTGGCGTCGCGCATCACCACCAGCTCAAAGCTGCCCCAGCCCAGCAGTTGGATGATGTTCAGAAAAATCGGCAGGCGCGCAAAGTTGCGGCCATAAACGCTGTGCATCAGCCCCGCGCTTGAAAGACCGCTGTCGCAGCCCAGCTTGCCCACCCAGCCCAGCAGGCCAGCGCCGACGACGGAGCCCAGACCAATCGCCATCATCGCCTGCAGGGGGCTGAGCGCGGGCAGCAGATAGGCGCCCATCTGCATGACCAGCAGGCCCACGCCCAGACTGAACCACAGCGAGGCATGGTCGCGCCAGACGAAGACGCGGTCTTGCGCGGCCAAGGGGGACAGGGCCTGATTGGCCGGTGTTGAAGAGGAAGAATTCATGAATGCTCCGCCAGAAAAACGAAGCAGGGGCCGTGTGGGTTGCGCAGATAGCTATTGAAGTCATAGCGTGCCGCGGCATGACACCTTGGACAGCTTCCCTGCGCGAGGATGATCTCGGGCAGAGCCAGTGGCTCTGCGCAATCAGGTTCAAAGGGACTCTCTCAGCCTTGACTTGTTGTCGTCAGGACACCCCTAGCGAGGGCGATTGTGCCAGAGAAGGCTGTGCGAGCCCCTTGGTCACCGGTCAAAGCTGTGTTGCAAATACTTGCAAACAAAGAGCGCGATGTTTAACCCCGTTGGCGCTGCTGCTGCGTTTCAGTGGATGACAAGTCTGTCGCCACTGAATTTTCAGGAGATAACGTCCATGTTCTCTAATTGCACCGCCACTCAAACCCCGGCCCAAACCGCTACCGCCTCTTCTATGACTCGCAGTCGTTTGCTGCGTGTTTCATTGCTCTACGCCGCGCTCGCGGCTGCCGTGGGGTCAGCCAGCGCTCTGTCGCCGCGTGCAGACACAGGCAAGGTGGCAGAAGTCAGCATCGTTGAGCGCGCTACGGGCCGCGTACTGCCCATCTACCGCCATGGGGGCGAGCTGTGGGTGGCGGGCCGACCCGGCGCCAACTATGCGGTGCGCGTTCGCAGTCTGGAAGGTCGCCGCATCATGGCGGTCGTCAGCGTCGATGGTGTCAATGCCGTCAACGGCAAGACGGCCAGCTCGCGTGCTGAAAATGGCTATGTGCTGGATGCGGCAGACAGCTATGACGTGACAGGCTGGCGCAAGAGCAACGAGAGCGTCGCAGCGTTTTACTTCTCGCAAAGCGATATGTCCTATGCCAGCCGTACGGGTCGCCCCAAGGATGTGGGCGTGATTGGTGTGGCGCTATACCGTGAAAAGCTGCCAGAGCCCATCGTCTACGAAGGCCCTGTCTATGAGTCTCGGTCGACTGGCAAGGCTACCGCAGAGTCTTCTGCCGCAACTGCTGATGAAGCCGCTCCGAATGCGGCCAACAAGAGCAGCATGGCCAAGCGCGCGCCTTCAGCAGCACCATCGCTGGGGACTGGACATGGCGCGGTGGAGAGCTCTCAGGTCGAGCAGACGGAGTTTGAAGCCGATACAGCAACTCCCCGCCGCGTGGTACGTATCCGCTACGACAGCTACGAGAACCTGGTGGCCAAGGGTGTGATTCGTGAACCCCGGCCACGCCCGCCGGTCACCCGCTCGCCAAGCGCCTTTCCCGCTGACTCAGGTTTTGTGCCTGATCCACCCCGTAACTAAAGACTGCTGAAACAGGAGCGTAGAGGTATGCCCGCGAAGTTTGCATAATCGCGGGAATGTCCGAACAGCCGCCGGCACCAGTTGCCATCCTTGATGAGGTCCTGATGCAAAGCTATGCAGCAGGACAGGCCGCAGCGTTTGAGCAGCTGTATGGCCGCCATCGGCTGCGCATGTGGCGCTACTTTTATCGCAACACGGGCGATGGGGCGCTGGCCGACGACCTGACTCAAGACCTGTGGTTTGCGGTGGTGGACAACGCTGCGCGCTATGAAGTGCGCAGCAAGTTCACGACTTGGCTGTTCACCATGGCGCACCACCGGCTGGTCGATCACTGGCGCAGGCTGCGGCCCGGCATCAGCCTGTCAGCAGATACGGAAGAATCCATGCGGCTGGCCGACAGCCTGTTTGCCGCTTCGGGCTTTGAGCCTGATCATCAGCTTGATCGCCAGCTGATGGCGCATGCCCTGCTGGCCGCGCTGGCGCAGTTGCCCACCGAGCAGCGCGAGTGTTTTTTATTGCAGGTGGAGGCCGATATGACGGTGACCGAGATTGCCCTGGCCACCGGCGTGGCCGAAGAAACGGCGAAAAGCCGCCTGCGCTACGCGCGTGCCAAGCTGCGCGCGGCGCTGGAGGAACTGGCATGAGCATCACCCCTGAATCAGAGCAAGGCAGCAAGCCCGATGTGCTGCGCGAGCTGTATCAGCAAGCCGTGGCCGATGACCGTGGCCCCAGTGCGCAAAGCAGCGCTGCCATACTGGCCCGCGCCAAACAGCGCGCAGCCGCTGCATCGCAAGAGAGCGCAAAACCACAGAGCCAGCCTGCCGCCAACGACCGCTTCTGGCTGCGCCACGCGCTGGGCGGATTGGCGGCTGTCGGGCTGGTCGGCTGGTTGATGCTACAGCACGCGGCCTGGTGGGATGGATCAGACAAAGGCATTGGCGTGGAGCCGGATGCACGCCCTGCTGTGGTGGCTGAACAGGCTGCGCCAGCTCCAGTGTTATCCCCTGAGCCAAACCCGGCAGCGGTAGATGCCGCTCAATCGGAAGCCGCAGAGGTCGCGCCGATAACCAACAGGGCAACGCACCAGTCTTCAGTGGTGCAACCATCAAAGGAAAATCGGGCTGTAGCGCCTGAGGATAAAGCGCCAGCAGCTATGGATATTGAAGCAAAAGTGCAAGCGCCCGTGCGAGAACAGGCTGCACCAGCGGTAGCAAACGCTACGCCTCCCATGGCGGCACCTGCATCATCCATAGCGCCGTCCATGGAGCGCTCGGAAAGAATGGCACCAACAGCCAAGGCGCGCGATTCCAGTGCTGGCGAGGGCACACCGAATGCCGCTGAACAATCGCTTGCAACGGCAGATATTGCGCCGCAGCAAAACCCTGAAGTTCAGGCGAAATTACCGCTGTGCCCGCTGGTCGATGAGGAACAGGGCAGAAAACCCGGTGCGAATGGCGATGCTCAAAAAGATGACAAATCTGCGGCAAGCGCCGCGTTGAAGCCACCTAATTGCCGCCCGCGCAAGGCCAACGAAAAGCACCCAGTCAAGTCTGAGAAAGCGCCTGAAGCTATGGAATCTGTAGCAAACCCAGTGCAATAAGCACTGCAACAGGCACAAAAAAAGCCCGCTTGACGCGGGCTTTGGTGATGGTCTGGCCAGTTCTTTTCAGTGCTGACGTAAGAGCATGTTACTGGACTTTTGCGCTTTTGCGCAGCTGATCCTGGAATTGCTGCAGCTTTGTTTGTTGCAGTTGCTGCATGATTTGAGGCTTGACGTCTTCAAACTTGGGCATTTCAGCCTGACGCTCGTCATCCATGCGGATGATGTGCCAGCCGAACTGGCTCTTCACGGGGACTGCGGTGAGTTCGCCCTTTTTGAGCTTGATCAGCGCTTCTGTGAACTCGGGCACGTAGTTGTTGGGGTTGGCCCAGTCTAAGTCGCCACCGCGGGCACCCGATCCGGGGTCCTTGGATTCCTTCTTGGCGATCTCTTCAAAGCTCTTGCCAGCCTTCACTTCAGCAATGATGGCCTTGGCGCGGTCTTCGGACTCCACCAGGATATGGCTGGCCTTGTATTCCTTGCCGCCATTGGCTTCCACGAACTTGTCGTACTCGGCCTTGGCTTCGGCATCGGTCACGGGGTTCTTCTTCTGGAAGTCTTCAAACAGCGCACGGATCAGCACGGTCTGGCGTGCCATTTCCATCTGCTGCTTGTAGGCATCAGAGGCGGCCAGGCCACGGCGGCTGGCTTCTTGCATGAAGATTTCGCGGGCGATGACTTCGTCCTTGATCATCTTGTCCATCTCGGGGGCGATGGGCTGGCCGCTGGCTTCGATTTGTGCCTTCAGTGCGTTGACGCGGGCCAGAGGAACGGCCTTGCCATTGACGATGGCCACGTTTTGTGCCGATGCGGACAGGGCGGCAAAGCCCAGAACTGCGGCGCCCACCATGCGGGCCATTTGCTTTTGATTCATGCTCATTCGAGTCTTGATTGAAAAAAGTGAATTAGTTCAGCCCATATGCAACAGGCTCCGCATTGCGGAGCCTGATGTCATAAAACTTCAATGGCGATGGCGTGAACGCCCTGGTCAATGAAGTCCTGCAACGCATCATACACAAGGCGATGGCGCGCTACGCGGCTTTTTCCGTCAAAGCCGGGGCAGGCAATGCGGATGCGGAAATGGGTGCCGACGCCACTGTCGTTGGCTCCAGCATGGCCGGCATGCTGGTAGCTTTCGTCAATGACTTCGAGCTGGGTTGGCTGCAGGCGTTCGCGCAGAGCGGCGTCCATGGCGGGGGCGCTGATGGTGACGCTCATGGCTGCTTGTCCTTGGCTTCGCCGTTGTTTTGAGTGGTGTCCTGGGGCAGGTAGCGGCTCATGTAGATGGCTTGCGCAATGACGAAGGCGACCATGAGGCCCATGCCGCCAAACAGCTTGAAGTTGACCCAGGCATCGGTGTCAAAGTTAAAGGCCACCCAGAGGTTGAGGGCGCCCATGCCGGCGAAGAAAGCGGTCCACGCCCAGTTGAGCTTGAGCCAGACAGCATCAGGCAGCTGCAGTTGCGAACCCATGACGGAGCGCAGCAGGTTCTTTTTGAAGATCAGCTGGCCAAACAGCAAAGCAGCGCCCATGAGCCAGTACAGCACCGTGGGCTTCCACTTGATGAAGTCTTCGTTGTGGGCCAGCAGCGTGGCACCGCCAAACAGCACAATCACGCCAAGACTGACCCATTGCATGGGCTCGATCTTGCCGGTTTTGATGCGCAGATAAGCGATCTGAGCAATGGTGGCCACAATAGCCACGCCCGTGGCGGCATAGATGCCCCAGACCTTGAAGGCCACGAAAAACAGGATGATGGGGAAAAAATCAATCAGCAGCTTCATGCGCGAAATGTAAGTCGTTCTGGTATTTCAGAGTACGCCAGCCGGGCAAGGTTCCCGGTGCAGCGGTAAATAGTCATCATGCACCAAAGAGCCAGCCATACCTGCGTCAAAGGCTTGAGTGGCGGGCGGTTTTAGCTATCAAAACCAAGATAACCAAGAGGTGCGCTTGAGAAGTGATTTGAGTCAGGACAGGCTCAAACGCTTTCACATCAAGCGCTGGCAGCTCTTATTTTTGAGCGTCGTTGTGGAAATCCAGAGAGGCTGAGTTCATGCAGTAGCGCAGACCTGTGTCCGTGGGGCCATCTGGAAAGACATGACCCAGATGCGCGCCGCAGCTGCTGCACACGGTCTCCACGCGGACCATGCCGTGGGTACGGTCGGTGATTTCCGTGATTGCGCCGGGTACGGCCAGATCAAAGCTGGGCCAGCCGCAGCCGGCGTCAAACTTGGTGTGCGAGTCAAACAGTTTGGCACCGCAGCAGACGCAGTGGTAGCTGCCATCGGCCCAGAACTTTTCGTACTTGCCGGTGAAGGGGCGCTCGGTGGCGGCGTGGCGGGTGACCTGAAACGCAGCAGGCTCGGCGCCTTTTTCCTGCAGCAGGGCTTGCCATTCGGCATCGGTTTTCTGGATAGGAAAGCTCATGATGAACAGCTGATTTCAATGGTGGTAGCCCAGTCGGGCGGGAAGCCGGCCCAGTCTGCGTGGGCCGGGTGCGAGTCATAAGGTGCTTGCAGCACGGCCAGCATTTGCCGCACCGGCGCAAAGTCGCCGCCCTGTGCGGCGCGAATCACGGTTTCACCCAGGTGGTTGCGCAGCACGAAGCGGGGATTGGATTTTTGCATCAAATCGGCCGCTTGCGCTTGATCTACCTGCGCTAGCTGCTCTGAATAGGTGAGCGACCAGGCGTCGAACGTGGCGCGGTCCAGAATGATGTCCCGCAGTGGCTCAAAGTCGATGTTTGCATCTTGTGCCTGCTGCACGGCTTCGGTCAGGCGCGTGAAGAAGATGGTGTAGTCCACCTTGTTGTCGGCCAGTATCTGCAGCAGCGGGTTGACCAGCAGGGCAAAGCGGCCATCGGCAGGCGCTGTGCCCTCCGCATCTTCGGGCAGGCCCAGCTTGCGCAGCATTTGCGTGGCGTAAGCCGCGGGGAAGGCGGTTTTGTACGATTCCAGCGCCGCAATGGTCAGCTCTTCACTGCCAATCAGCGGCAGCAGGGCTTGGCCGAGGCAGTACAGGTTCCAGTAGGCGACCTGGGGCTGGCGGTTGAAGGCGTAACGGCCCTGGTTGTCGCTGTGGTTGCAGATGTGGCCGGGATCAAACGCATCGAGAAACTGGAAGGGGCCGTAGTCAATCGTCAGGCCCAGAATGCTCATGTTGTCGGTGTTCATCACCCCGTGGCAAAAGCCCACGGCTTGCCACTGGGCCAGCAGGCGGGCGGTGCGCTCGCTCACGGCCTGCAGAAAGTTGGCGTAGGCATTGCCTTGCAGCGGTGTGGCGGTACGGCATTCGGGGTAGTGCTGGTCAATGACCAGATCGGCCAGCGCTTTCAGCGGTGCTTGCATGTCGCGCGCGGCGAAATGCTCGAAGTGGCCAAAGCGCACAAAGCTCTCGGCCACGCGGGTGACGATGGCCGCCGTTTCCAGGGTCTCGCGTGCCACGGAAAGGGGGGAGCCAGTCAGCGCCAGGGCTCTGGTGGTGGGAATGCCTAAAGCAGCCATGGCTTCGCTGCACAGAAATTCACGAATGGATGAGCGCAGCACGGCACGGCCATCGCCACCGCGCGAGTAGGGCGTGCGGCCTGCGCCTTTGAGCTGGACTTCAAAGCCTTGCTCAGTCTCGCCCAGCATGATGGCACGGCCGTCGCCCAGCTGCCCGGCCCAGACGCCGAACTGGTGGCCGCTGTAAACGCTGGCCAGCGGCTTGTGGTCGTCGGACGCAGCCGCTGGCACCGCATTGCCGCTGAGGGTTTGAAGTGCCTCGTCGGTTCGCAGCCATGCGGGGTTCAGTCCCATCAGCTGCGCGGTACTGGCGCTGGTGGCGACCCAGTGCGGTGCCGGTACGGGCGTGGGTTGAAGATAGGTGAAAAATGCCGGGCCCAGGGCTTCGAATCGGCCGGGGCTGTGCCATTGCGGGGCAGTGGATTCGCTCATGCAGTCATTGTGCTTGAGCCGCAGCAAAGCCAGAGCTTGCAGGGTTGTTGGCAGAGGCCTTGGACACCTGAGTCAATAGCCTGGCGCAGTGCTGGCGAATGCCTAGGTCTTTCCCTGAGGCGTTCGACATCCTTCATAGGAAGGATGCGGGGAAACGTCGATTCCATTACGCATTGGTGACAGCTCTGGGGTGACGGCTGCAAAGCTAGCGCTAGGATGGCTGCCGACTACCACAACGATATCCAGGAGACGTGCCTATGTTGGGTTTGATGCAAAACCAGCCACTGCTGATTTCTTCCCTGATCGAGTTTGCCGCCCGCAACCATAGCGACGGGGAAATTGTCTCCCGTCGTGTGGAAGGGGATATCCATCGTTATACCTATAAGGACATGGCAGGCCGCGCGCGGCAGCTGGCCAATACGCTGGACGCAATGGGGTTGGCGCAGGGGGAGCGGGTGGCCAGTCTGGCGTGGAATGGTTATCGCCACATGGAGATGTACTTTGGCGTCAGCGGCTCGGGCCGGGTGCTGCACACCATCAATCCGCGCCTGCACCCTGAGCAGATTGCCTGGATCATCAACCACGCGGAGGACAAGGCCCTGTGCTTTGATCTGAGCTTTTTGCCCATCATTGCCGCCGTGCACAGCAAGTGCCCGCAGGTCAGCCAATGGGTGGTGCTGTGCGATGCAGACAAGGTGCCCGCAGACAGTGGTATTCCGGGGCTGGTGAGCTATGAGAGCTGGATTGCAGACCAGTCCGATCAATACAACTGGCCGCAGTTCGATGAAAACACGGCGTCAAGCATGTGCTACACCAGCGGCACTACGGGCAATCCCAAGGCGGTGCTCTATAGCCACCGCTCCAGCGTCTTGCACGCCTATGCAGCGGCGTTGCCTGATGTGATGTGTCTGTCGGCTCGCGACTCGGTACTGCCAGTGGTGCCCATGTTCCACGTCAATGCCTGGGGCCTGCCGTATTCGGCCGCGCTCACGGGTTGCAAGCTGGTCTTCCCCGGCCCGGCGCTGGACGGCAAGTCGGTCTACGAATTGATCGAGGCCGAAGGCGTGACCTTTGCCGCCGGTGTGCCCACAGTGTGGCAGATGCTGCTGAGCTATATGAAGCCTAGCGGCCTGCGCTTTTCCAAGCTCAAGCGCACGGTGATTGGTGGCTCCGCCTGCCCGCCCGCCATGATTACGGCCTTCCAGGATGACTATGGGGTCGAGGTTTTGCATGCCTGGGGCATGACGGAGATGAGTCCGCTGGGCACCCTGTGCACGCTCAAGAACAAGCACCAGGATCTGCCTAAGGGAGAGCAGATGAAGATCCGCCAGAAACAAGGCCGCGCGATCTTTGGCGTGGACATGAAGATTGTCAACGACGCCGGTGAAGATCAGCCCTGGGACGGCAAGAGCTATGGCGACCTGCTGGTGCGTGGGCCCTGGATCATCGACAGCTATTACAAAGGCAGCGGCAGCCCATTGGTGCAAGGGGCTGACGGCCATGGCTGGTTCCCTACCGGGGACATGGCGACTATCGACGCCGACGGCTATATGCAGATTACCGACCGCAGCAAGGACGTGATCAAGTCCGGTGGCGAATGGATCAGCTCCATCGATATTGAAAACATCGCCATGGCCCACCCCGTTGTCGCCATGGCCGCCTGTATTGGCATGCCGCACCCCAAGTGGGATGAGCGCCCGATTGTTGCCGTGGTCAAAAAGCCGGGTGCCGATGTCACGCGCGAGGAATTGCTGCAGTTCTACGAAGGCAAGACCGCCAAGTGGCAGATTCCGGATGATGTGGTGTTTGTGGCGGCTATCCCTATTGGTGCCACGGGCAAGATGCTCAAGACTCGTCTGCGTGAGGAACTGAAGGATTACAAGCTGCCTACGCTTTAAGCGCGGCTTTTCTGTGCGCATGGAGCCCTGCAGCCCCCGGCCATCATCATGCGATGATGGCCGTTTCGTTTTGGGCTCTTGCCATGCACAGTGTTCAGCCGAAGTCGCCTGCCTGTTGTTGCCAATCCTTGGATGCGCCCGCTTCGGGTCTGCTGGGACCCGCAGTCCTGGCAGTCCTGCTGGGTAAGCGATCTGGTCATGCACTGGTTTGTGCGCCAGCAACTGGTGTTTGCTCGCCTTTATGGACTCACTGGGGTGCGTGATCTGCTGAACTATCTGTGTCTGGCTTTGATCGGCGGTGCGCGTGTGGATCAGATTCCTGAGGTGGCAGAACTGTTGCTCCGTGTAAAGGCACGCAAGCTGAGCTTTGACAAATTCATGGACGAGGTCGCCCCAAAGCTGGAGGGCAAGGGCTTGCCTGAGCCGCAGGTGCTGACGGCTGCCAATGGCCTGCCGTTGACGGAAAACCAACTGCCGCTCTAGGCGCAGCTGAGACACTGGTTTTGCCATTCTTTGAGAGATAAAGGCCTGCAGCGCTTTATCTGTATGCGCAAGCAGCTATGTTTTTTGATAACTCAGGACGTCAGAAATGTCCCAAAGTCGCCAAAGTGATATGCGCTAGGGCAACCCCCAGGCGGCAATGAAGGGCTTGCCGCTTAGTCTGAGCCTCGCTCATAAACACCAATGGAGACGCTCTATGAAGTTTGCATACAAGGCTTTGACGGCATCGGTGATCCTGGCGTGCGCGGGAACTGCAATGGCGCAAAAGGGGGAGACCGTCAAGGTCGCGTGGATTGATCCGCTTTCGGGCCTGATGGCTGCGCTGGGCTCTAACCAGCTCAAAAGTCTGCAGTACGCTGCCGAAGAGATCAACAAGGCCAGCACTTCAGGCGTCAAGTTCGAAATCATTGGTATTGACAACAAACTGAGCCCGCAGGAAACCACGGCTGCGCTGCGCTCAGCCATGGATCAAGGCGTGCGCTATGTATTTCAGGGCAATGGCTCTGGCCCGGCGCTGGCCATCATGGATGCGCTGGAAAAGCACAATGCCCGCAACAAGGGCAAGGAAGTGGTGTTCCTCAACTACGCCGCAGTGGACCCTGATCTGACCAATAGCAAGTGCAGCTACTGGCACTTCCGTCTGGATGCAGATACCTCCATGAAGATGGAGGCGCTGACCACGTACATGAAGGACGTGCCCGAAGTCAAAAAGGTCTACCTGATCAACCAGAACTATTCGCACGGCCAGCAGGTTTCCAAGTTCGCCAAGGAAATGCTCAAGCGCAAGCGCCCCGATGTGGAAATTGTGGGCGATGACTTCTCGCCACTGGCCCAGGTGCGTGACTTCGCACCCTATGTGGCCAAGATCAAGCAGTCCGGTGCCGATACGGTGATTACCGGCAACTGGGGCTCTGACCTGTCGCTGCTCGTCAAGGCAGCCAACGATGCGGGTCTGAACAACGTCAAGTTCTACACCTACTACGGCATTGCCACGGGCGCGCCCACTGCCATGGGCGCAGCTGCTGCAGGCAAGGTCTATATGGTGGGCTACGGCCATCTGAACATGCCGGGCACCATGGAAAAGATCGTCAAGGGCTTCAAGGCCAAGGTCAATGACGATATGTATACCGGCACCGTTTACACGGGTCTGAACATGCTCGACCAGGCCTTTGCCAAGGCCAAGACCACCGACCCGGTCAAGGTCGCCGCGACCATGGAGGGCATGAAGTTCCAGAACTACAACGGCGAGGTCGAGATGCGCAAGACCGACCACCAGTTGCAGCAGGGCCTGTACATCCTGCGCTGGGATAAGGCGGGCGGCAAGTACCCCATGGATTCTGAGAATACGGGCTACACCTTTGCGCCGGTGAAGTATTACGAGCCCTATGTGGCCAGCACGCCCACCAGCTGCCAGATGAAACGACCTTCCTGAGCCTGAGCGACAGGGATGCCAAGGGTGCCCGTGCGGCACCCTTTTTTGTCTCTGTCTTGGAGGCGCTGCATGTGGACGGGTGTTTCACATCACGGCGCAGATTTCTGCATGTGTCACCCAAGTGTCGGCAACGGCCCGAAAACCGCCATGAAAGTCGCCTGCGTGATAGTTACTAAGGCTTTCCCCCAAGGGGAAAAGTCTACCGGCCGGTAGATTGGCGTCATTGACTAGCAAAAACAGAGTAAGGAGACAAGTATGAAATGGGTTATGCGTGCAGTGGCCGTTTCGGCTATGGCGGTGAGCGCAGGTGGTGCCTGGGCTCAAAAAGGCGAAACGGTAAAGCTGGCCTGGATTGATCCCTTGTCTGGCCTGATGGCGGCGGTGGGGACCAATCAGCTCAAGACTTTTCAGCTGCTGGCCGAAGAATTCAATCAAAAAAATGCCTCGGGTGTGAAGTTTGAGGTGGTGGCGCTGGACAACAAACTCAGCCCGCAAGAAACCACGGCCGCACTGCGGTCCGCCATGGATCAGGGCGTGCGCTATATCGCGCAGGGCAATGGCTCTGGCCCGGCGCTGGCCATCATGGATGCGCTGGAAAAGCACAACAACCGCAACAAGGGCAAGGAGCTGCTGTACTTCAACTATGCCGCCGTTGACCCTGATCTGACGAACAGCAAGTGCAGCTACTGGCACTTCCGCCTCGATGCCGATACCTCCATGAAGATGGAAGTGCTGACCACCTTCATGAAGGACGATGCCGAGGTCAAGAAGGTCTATCTGATCAACCAGAACTACGGCCACGGCCAGCAGGTATCCAAGTACGCCAAGGAGCTGCTCAAAGCCAAGCGCCCCGATGTGCAAATTGTGGGTGATGATTTTTCGCCGCTGGCGCAGGTGCGTGACTTCGCCCCGTATATCGCCAAGATCAAGCAGTCAGGTGCCGATACCGTCATTACTGGCAACTGGGGGGCCGACCTGTCGCTGCTCATCAAGGCCGCCAATGATGCAGGTCTGAACAACGTCAAGTTCTTTACCTACTATGCCTTTGGCGCTGGTTCGCCCACGGCCATGGGTGCAGCGTCTGATGGCAAGGTCTACACGGTGGCCTATGGCCACTACAACATGGGTCAGCCCATTCAGGCCAGCATGGCCAGCTTCAAGAAGAAGTTCAGCGACGACCTCACGCAAAGCTCCATCTATCACGTGTTTGCCTTGCTGGATGCCGCCTTTGTGAAGACGGGTTCTACCGACCCGGTCAAGGTCGCTGCCGCGCTGGAGGGCATGAAGCTCAAGAGCTTTAATGGCGAAGTGGAGATGCGCAAGTCTGACCACCAGTTGCAGCAAGGCCTGTACATCACCAAGTGGCAAAAGGCTGGCGGCAAGTTCCCGTATGACGCGGAAAACACCGGCTACACCTTTGCGCCGGTGAAGTACTACGAGCCCTATGTGGCCAGCACGCCCACTAGCTGCCAGATGAAGCGCCCGAGCTGAGCCATCACCCTCGTGTTGCAGCCGGTGCGCCATCCATAAAAAAAGCCCAACAGGTGCCGGGCTGCAGCAATCTCTTTGCTTTTTTGAGAAAAAGGCTTGTCGATGACGCCTGAATTTTTCACCATATCCATGCTCAACGGCGTGAGCTACGGGCTGCTGCTCTTCATGCTCAGCTCGGGCCTGACGCTGATTTTCAGCATGATGGGCGTGCTCAATTTCGCCCACACCAGCTTTTATATGCTGGGCGCGTATTTCGCGTACACGCTTAGCGGCATTGTGGGTTTCTGGCCTGCACTGCTTCTGTGCCCCGTGCTGGTAGGCGTGCTGGGCGCTCTGTTTGAGCGCTACTGCCTGCGCCGCGTGCACAAATACGGTCATGTGCCAGAACTGCTGGTGACCTTCGGCCTGTCGTACCTGATTCTGGAAGTGGTGCAACTGATCTGGGGCCGCGGCACCGTGCCTTATGCGCTGCCGACCGCACTGCAAGGCCCGCTGTTCACTCTGTACGGCACGCAGTTCCCCAAGTCACGCTCTTTTGTGATGCTGGTGGCCATGCTGATGTTGGTAGCGGTCTGGCTGCTGCTGACCCGCACCCGTATTGGACTGGTGATTCAGGCTGCACTCAAGAACCCCGACATGGTCGAGGCTCTGGGCCACAACGTCCCCCGCGTTTTCATGATGGTGTTCGGCGGCGGCTGCGCGCTGGCCGGGCTGGCGGGCGTGCTGGGCGGCAACACCTATGTGACCGAGCCTGCCATGGCGGCATCGGTGGGCTCCATCATCTTTGTGGTGGTGGTCGTGGGCGGCATGGGCTCGCTTGCGGGGGCGTTTGTCGCTTCGCTGCTGATTGGCGTGCTGCAGACCTTTGCCGTGGCGTTGGACTGGTCGCTGGCCGGGCTGTTCACCTCCATGGGCCAGACGGTCAATGAGTCCACCTTTGGCTGGCCTGTGCTGAGACTGACACTGTCCCAGGTCGCGCCCATTCTGCCGTACCTGTTCCTGGTGCTGATTCTCATCTTCCGCCCCAAGGGCCTGCTGGGCACGAGAGGAGATTAAGCCATGTCTTCAATTGCGAAAACTTCCATGAATTCTTCTGCTGCAGACAAGGGCGAGACGCAGGCTCATTACCGCTTCAAGCCCCTGAATATCGGGCGCATTCTGATCTGGGGCCTGTTTGCGCTGGCCTTGATCGTGGCGCCGCTGATCTTCACCAGCTCGCTGGCGCTGACCATGCTCAGCCAGATTGGCTACCTCATCATCATCTGTCTGTCATACAACATCCTGCTGGGGCAGGGCGGCATGCTGAGCTTTGGGCATGCGGTGTACACGGGCCTGGGCTCGTTTCTGGCCATTCACGCCATGAACAAGGCCGCAGCCGGTGCCATGCCTATTCCGCTGGTGCTTATTCCCATTGTGGGCGGCATTGCGGGCATGTTCTTCGCAGCTCTGTTTGGCTATGTCACCACCAAAAAGTCCGGCACCACCTTTGCCATGATTACCATGGGCTTGGGTGAACTGGTCGCTTCCATGGCGCTGATGTTCCCAGAGTTCTTTGGTGGCGAGGGCGGCATCACTACCGACCGTGTCTACAGCAAGTTCTTTGGGCTGGACTTTGGCTCGGGTCTGCAGGTTTACTACCTGATTGCGGCCTACTGCTTTGTCTGTACGGCAGCCATGTTCGCTTTCACCGGCACGCCACTGGGCCGCATGCTGAACGCCGTGCGTGACAACCCCGAACGTGTGGAGTTTGTGGGCTACAACACCCAGCGCGTGCGCTACTTCGCTTTCATCATTGCGGGCTTTTTTGCCGGTATTGGTGGCGGGTTGACTGCTATCAATTTCGAGATCATCACGGCCATGGACAGCGTCAGTGTGGTGCGCTCGGGCGGCTATCTGCTCTTCACCTTCCTGGGTGGTGCCACCTTCTTCTTCGGCCCCATCATCGGCGCTGTGCTGCTGGTACTGGCTTCGGTGCTGCTGTCTGAGCTGACCAAGGCCTGGCTGCTGTATCTGGGGTTGGTCTTTTTGCTGATGGTCATGTACGCACCCGGCGGCGTAGCCAGCCTGATCATGATGAATCTGCGCGTTGCCAAGTTCGGCCACTTCAAGCGCCTGATCAAGCCTTATCTGGGCGTACTGGTGGCAGGCGCAATCACGCTGGTTGGCGCGGCTTCGCTGATCGAGATGATCTATCACATGCAGCTCAACGCAGCGATGGGCTCCATGGTTCCATTCATGGGCACGCAGCTGGACACCAGCGTTGCCGCCACCTGGACGGTCGCCATTGTGATTTTTGTAGTGGGGCTGGGCTTGCTGGAGACCGCGCGTCGCTTTACGGCGCGCCGCTGGGGCCAGATCCAGGAAGCGATAGAAGAAAGCATCAAGAAAGGGGAGGGTTGATCCATGTCCAGCATTGCCATTCATCAACCAACTGCGCAAGCAACTCAGTCAGCAGGCAAACCTTATGCGCTGGAGCTGCGCGACCTGCGCAAAAATTTTGGCAAGACTGAAATCATTCGCGGTGCCAATCTGGCCGTGAATGCGGGCGAGCGCATTGCCATCATCGGCCCCAATGGTGCGGGCAAGAGCACGCTGTTCAACCTGATCAGCGGCCGCTTTGAGCCCAGCAGTGGTAACATCTTGCTGCACGGTCAGCGTATCAACGGCCAAAAGCCGTTCGAGATCAACCGCATGGGCCTTTCGCGCAGCTTTCAGATCACCAACATCTTTCCCAAGCTGTCGGTGTTTGAGAACCTGCGCTGCAGCGTGCTCTGGAGTCTGGGCTATCGCTATAGCTTCTGGCGCTTTCTCTCCAATCTGCATGACGCCAACGAGCGCGCTAATGAGCTGATGGAGATGATTGGCCTGCACCGCAAGCGCGACACGCTGGCCGTGAACCTGACCTATGCCGAACAGCGCGCGCTGGAGATCGGCATCACCATCGGCGGCGGTGCCAGCGTCATCTTGCTCGACGAACCCACGGCAGGGATGAGCAACAGCGAAACCGCACATTTCATCCAGCTCATCAAAAAAGTGACGGAAGGCAAAACGCTGCTGACGGTGGAGCACGACATGGGCGTGGTCTTCGGGCTGGCGGACAAGATTGCCGTGGTGGTCTATGGCGAGGTGATTGCCTTTGACACACCACAGGCGGTGCGGGCCAATGCGCGGGTGCAGGAAGCCTATTTGGGTTCTTCCGTGGCAGATCAACAGGCGGGAGGGCATTGAGATGCTGAAGATTAATGATCTGCATGCCTATTACGGCAAAAGCCATGTGCTGCATGGCGTGGACTTTCAGGTCAATGCGGGTGAAATTGTGGCGCTGCTGGGGCGCAATGGCTCGGGGCGCTCCACGACGGCCAAGGCCATCATGGGTCTGGTGCACTGGGAGGGCGCTCTTGACTGGAAGGGCAAGAATCTCAAAGGCAAAAAAGCCTACGAGGTCGCCCATCTGGGTATTGGCTATGTGCCTGAAAGCCGCGATGTGTTCCCTAACCTGACGGTGCATCAGAACCTGATGCTGGGCCAGAAAGGCAAGAGCAAAGGTAGTCGCTGGGGTTTTGACGACATGTACAACATGTTCCCGCGGCTCAAAGAGCGCCAGTACACCGAGGCGGGCGTGATGTCTGGCGGCGAGCAGCAAATGCTCACGTTGTGCCGCACGCTCATGGGCGACCCCGATCTCATCATCATCGATGAGCCCACGGAAGGTCTGGCTCCAAAAATCGTCGAGCTGGTGGGCGAGTACCTCAAAAAGATCAAGGACCGAGGCGTGTCCGTGCTGCTGATTGAGCAAAAGTTGACCATCGCCATGAATATCTCGGACCGGGCATTGGTCATGGGCCATGGCCATATCGTCTTTGACGGAACCCCGGACAGCCTGCGCGCCAATGAGAAAGTGCGCAAGGAGTGGCTGGAGGTTTGAAGGGTCCCCCTGAGGCGCTTTGCGCCGTCCCCCTCTCTCGCTACGCGGGAGGGGGACGACATCTTTGCTGCGGGGCGGCCCTTGCTTGGTGTTTCTGGGTTGGAGGGTGGTTGTTTTAGGGTTTTGCCAGGACTTGGTTACTGCTTGTCTCGGTCGGGACAAACCGCAGTGGCGCATTGCCCGGAAATTCCTACAATCAAAAACGCACGATCGTTCTTTTCTATCGCATAGGGGACAACAGCATGACTGCTGAATACAAAGTGGACGGTGCCATCGCCGTTATTACCTTGAACAACCCGCCGGTCAATGGCCTGGGGCTGTCCACACGCCGCGGCATTGTGGATGGTCTGAACAAGGCCCTGGCAGATGCAGCGGTGAAAGCCATTGTCATCACGGGGGCTGGCAAGGCCTTCTCGGGCGGAGCCGATATCACCGAGTTCGGCAAGGAAGATGCCTACCGCGAGCCGCATCTGATTTCCGTCATCCAGCAGCTGGACCTGTCTACCAAACCTTTGATCGCCGCCATCCACAGCGTCTGTATGGGCGGCGGGCTGGAGCTGGCCCTGGGTTGTCATTACCGCTTTGCTGCGCCCGGCACGGCCGTGGCCCTGCCTGAAGTCAAGCTGGGTCTGTTGCCCGGAGCCGGCGGCACGCAGCGCCTGCCGCGTGCGCTGGGTGTGGAGCCAGCGCTGAACATGATCGTCAGCGGTGAGACCGTGATGAGCGAAATGCTGGCCATGCAGCCGGGCCAGAAGCTGTTCAACAAGATGGCCGCCTCGGCCGAGACCCTGCTGGCCGAGGCCAAGGGTTTTGCGCTGGAGGTCGCCGAGGTGCGCCCCCTGCCACGTGTGCGTGACCTGCCATGCAAACACCCCAAGGGCGATGCCTATTTCGAGTTTGCAGCCACCATGGTGCAGGGCATGTCCAAGAACTTCCCGGCGCCGCTGCGCTGCGTGGAAGCCGTGAAGAACGCCACCACCAAGAAGTTCGACGACGGCATGGTGGCCGAGCGCGAAGCTTTCATGCAGCTGATGATGACGCCCGAGTCCCGAGCGCTGCGCCATCTGTTCATGGCCGAACGGGCTGCGTCAAAAATCGCCGATGTGCCTGGCGATACGCCGGTGCGCGACATCAAGACTGTGGGCGTGATCGGTGCAGGCACCATGGGTGGCGGCATTGCCATGAACTTCCTGAATGCTGGCATCCCCGTCACCATTCTGGAGACCAAGGCCGAGGCGCTGGAGCGCGGCGTGGCCACGATCAAGAAGAATTACGAAGCGCAGGTCAAAAAGGGTAAGCTCAAGGAAGACAAGTATGCCCAGCGCATGGCGCTGCTGAGCACCACGTTGGCTTATGAGGACCTCAAAACCTGCGACCTGATCATCGAAGCTGTGTTTGAAGAGCTGGGCGTCAAGGAGGCTGTGTTCAAGCAGCTGGACGCGGTGGCCAAACCCGGTGCGATTCTGGCGTCCAACACCTCCACGCTGGACGTGGACAAGATTGCCGCCTTCACCAAGCGCCCGCAGGACGTTGTTGGCATGCATTTCTTTAGCCCCGCCAACGTGATGAAGCTGCTGGAAGTGGTGCGAGGCAAGGCCACGGCCAAGGATGTGCTGGCCACGGTGATGAAGGTGGGCAAGAAGATCAAGAAGACGGCGGTGGTCTCGGGCGTGTGCGACGGCTTCATCGGCAACCGCATGATCGAGCAGTACTCGCGCCAAGCCGGTTTTCTGCTGGACGAAGGTGCTTCGCCGCAGCAGGTGGACAAGGCCATTGAAAAATTCGGCTTTGCCATGGGCCCGTTCCGCATGGGCGATCTGGCCGGTAACGACATTGGCTGGGCGATTCGCAAGCGCCGCTACCAGGAAAAGCCAGACATGAAGTACAGCGCCAGCGCAGACCGCCTGTGCGAGCTGGGCCGCTTCGGGCAGAAGACGGGCGCGGGCTGGTACGACTACCTGCCCGGCAAACGCGATGCGCTGGTGTCTGATGTGGTCACCCAGATGATTGATGCGCACCGTAAGAGCCTTGGCATTACGCCGCGCAAGATTTCAGATGAAGAAATCGTGCAGCGACTGGTGTTCGCTCTCGTCAATGAAGGCGCGCACATTCTGGAAGAAGGCATTGCAGGCAAGTCCGGCGATATCGACATGGTCTATCTGACCGGCTACGGATTCCCTCTGTGGCGCGGTGGCCCCATGCATTACGCCGGCGAAGTGGGCCTGTTCAACGTGGTACAGGCCATGGGTCGCTTTGCCCAGAACCCCAATGACGATGCCAAGTTCTGGCAGCCCGCGCCGCTGCTGGCCCGACTGGCTGCAGAAGGCAAGCAGTTCAGCTGAGCCAAGCCACGCATTATCCAGAATCAAAGGACAGAACATGACATCCGCAGTGATTGTTTCTACCGCCCGTACCCCGCTGGCCAAGAGCTGGAAGGGCGCTTTCAACATGACTTACGGCCCGACCATGGGCGCCCATGCGGTCAAGGCCGCCGTGGAGCGCGCCGGCATCGATGGCGCTGAAGTCGAAGACGTGATCATGGGCATGTCGCTGCCCGAAGGCACGACCGGCGGCAACGTGGCACGCCTGATTGCCGTGCGCGCCGGCCTGCCGGTGACGACATCCGGCCTGACCATCAACCGCTTCTGCTCCTCGGGTCTGCAGGCGATTGCGCTGGCTTCCCAGCGCATCATCGCGGGCGAAAACGATGTGCTGGTGGCCGGTGGACTGGAAAGTATTTCCTGTGTGCAGCCCCACCTGAATCCGCACATGGCGTTTGATCCAGAGCTGACTGCCATGAAGCCCGAGATCTACTGGAACATGCTGCAGACGGCCGAGCAGGTCGCCAAACGCTACAACATCAGCCGCGATGCGCAGGATGAATACGGTGCATCCAGCCAGCAGAAAGCCGCTGCCGCGCAGGCAGCCGGTTTGTTCGAAGCTGAAATCGCTCCCATGAAAACGGTGATGGGCGTGGTGGACAAGGTGCGCGGCATGATCACCAAGGAAGTGACCGTCAGCCAGGATGAAGGCATTCGCGAAGGCACAACCAAGGAAGGCATCAGCGGCCTGCGCAGTGCGCTGCCCGGCGGTGTGATTACGGCAGGCAACGCAAGCCAGTTCTCGGATGGTGCTGGCGCCTGCGCCGTGGTCAGTGAAGCCTATGCATCGCGCAAGGACCTCAAGCCTCTGGGCCGCTTTCTGGGCTTTGCGGTGGCTGGTTGCGAACCTGACGAGATGGGTATTGGCCCCATCTATGCCATCCCCAAGGTGCTCAAAAAACTAGGCCTGTCGGTAAATGACATTGACCTCTGGGAGCTGAACGAAGCCTTTGCGGTGCAGGTCATCTATTGTCGCGATTTCCTGCACATTCCTGCTGACAAGCTGAACGTCAACGGCGGTGCGATTGCCGTGGGTCACCCCTATGGCGTCTCGGGCCAGCGCCTGACGGGCCACGCTCTGATCGAAGGCAAGCGCCGCGGCGCCAAGCGTGTCTGCGTGACCATGTGCATCGGCGGCGGCATGGGTGCAGCGGCTGTTTTCGAAGTTCTTTAAACACTGCCCAAGGCCGCAGTCCCGCAAGGGTGCGGCCTTTTATGGGCCTTTATTTACTGAAATTGATAGCTGCAAGCGCTGACTGATAAAGCTCTGCAGCAGTTTTTGATGGAATGTTGATATGCGCCTGCGCTCCACCATTGATTTCTTGCTCTACGACTGGCTGCAGGCCGAAGAGTTGAGCCGTCGCCCCCGTTTTTCTGACCATTCGCGCAACACTTTTGATGCCGTAATGGACATCTGCGAGCGCATTGCCCGTGAGAAATATGCGCCGTTCAATCGCACAGTAGACACGCAGGAGCCGCAGTTTGATGGCGAAAAAGTCATCTTGCCCCGATGCACCTACGACGCCCGCGAGGCCTATGCCGACTCAGGTATGCTCAGCGCCGCGCAAGACTATGAAATTGGCGGCATGCAACTGCCTTATGTGGTGGAGTCGGCAGCCAACTGTTTTTTTGCTGCCGCTTCGATCAGCATTGGCTCGAACATGCTGACCTCGGGCAATGCCAACGCCATCATGGCCCACGGAACGGAGTTGCAAAAAACCGTGTTTGCGGCCAATGAGTTCAACGGCCGCTGGGCAGGCACCATGGCTCTGTCTGAGCCGCAGGCGGGCTCGTCCCTGTCCGATATCGCCACGCGTGCCGAGCCCGATGGTGCTGATTTTGAAACCGAAGCGCTGGGGCCACGCTACCGCCTCAAGGGCAACAAGATGTGGATCAGCGCCGGCGACCATGAGCTGACCGAAAACATCGTGCACCTGGTGTTGGCCAAGATTCCCGGCCCCGATGGCAAGCCTGTGCCCGGCGTCAAAGGTATCTCGCTGTTTATCGTTCCCAAAAAGCTGGTTGACACCCAAGGTCAGTTGACCGGAGAGCGCAATGATGTGGCGCTGGCAGGTCTGAACCACAAGCTGGGCTGGCGCGGGACCACCAATACGTTGCTCAATTTTGGTGAAGGCAAGTACCCGGTGCACGGCGAGCAGGGTGGCGGGCTGGACGGCCATGGGGCCGGAGCCATTGGCTATCTGGTGGGTAAGCCCGGCGAGGGTCTCAAGTGCATGTTCCACATGATGAACGAGGCGCGCATCTCCATCGGCATGGCTGCATCCATGCTGGGCATGGCGGGCTATCACGCCAGTCTGGAATATGCGCAAAGCCGCCCGCAAGGTCGCCCGATTGGTGGCGGCGGCAAGGATGCAAGCAAGCCGCAGTCGCGCATCATTGAGCATGCAGATGTCAAGCGCATGCTGCTGGCGCAAAAAGCCTATTGCGAAGGCGCGCTGGCGCTGAACCTGCTGTGCGCAAAACTGGTGGATGAGCAGAACACGGGTGAGAGTGAGCAGGCGGCAGAGGCCAAGCTGCTGCTGGAAGTACTGACCCCGGTTGCCAAGAGCTGGCCCAGCGAGTTCTGTCTGGAGGCCAATTCTCTAGCCATTCAGATTCATGGTGGCTATGGTTATACGCGTGACTTTGCGGTGGAGCAGTACTGGCGCGACAACCGCCTGAACATGATTCACGAAGGCACGCATGGCATTCAGGCCATGGATTTGCTGGGCCGTAAAGTCATCATGGAGGGCGGCAAAGGCCTGCAACTGCTGGCTACGCGCATCAATGCCACGATTCAAAAGGCGCTGCAGCAGGCAAAGCTGAGCACCTATGCCAATCAGCTGGCCCGAGCGCTGGCGGATGTGGGCTCCACCACCAAGGCAGCCTGGGCGACGGATAACCCGCAGGAAGCGCTGGCCAATGCCGTGCCTTATATGCAGGCCTTTGGCCATGTGGTGCTGGGCTGGATCTGGCTGGATGTGGCACTGGCCGTGCTGGCCAAGGACGACGGGCTGGCCATTGCCGCCCACCGTGGCAGCATGGCGGCGCAGCGCTACTTCTTCCACTACGAGCTTCCGCGTATCGGCGCATGGCTGCAGGTGGTCAAGGCGCGGGATATGACTTGTGCCCACATGGAAGAAGACGCTTTTTAAAAAGCCTTCCCTCATAAAAAATCCCGCATGGCGCGGGATTTTTTATGAGGCGACTTGGCTCAGGGCTTTTTGCAGTCATCACTCATGCCAACCATACCGGACAGCTTTTGCAGTCTGGAGCGCTGTTTCAGGCATTCCTGATGCTTGGCTTCCTGCGCCTTGAGCTGTGCAATCTGCATGGCCTTGGCACGTTCTGCCTGCAGCTGGGCAATGCGTTCGCGGATTTGCGGCATCAGTGCGGTGGTGGCTTTCTCGCCCTCCACAATCGCGTGGCTGCGCTGCGCAAAATCGGCCGGGCCAATGTCCAGCACCTTGGGGCGGAGGATGATGTCGGCGCGCGCCAGCTCAGCCTGCCCCAGCTTCTGGCCCATGATGGCAATCGACTGGTTGAGCGCACCCAGCATGTTGGCAGGGGTCTTGCCGCTGGCCTTGTTGGAAATGTCTACGGCAATCACGATGTCGGCACCCAGATTGCGCGCGGCATCCACGGGCACGGGGCTGACGATGCCGCCGTCTACATAGTGATACTTGCCAATCGTCACGGGCTGGAACACTCCCGGTACGCTGCTGGAGGCACGCACGGCCTGACCCACATTACCGCGTGCAAACACGGTGCGCTCGCCATCTTCAAGGCGGGTGGAGATGACCACAAAGGGCTTGGCTAACTGCTCCATGGGCTTGCGCTGCACTTGCTCGTTCACATAGTCTTCCAGCTTTTGCCCCAGCACCAGGCCGCCCGAGGAAAACTGCAGGTCACGAATCTTGGCTTCGTCGAGTGCCACGGCTTTTTCCTGCAGCTCAAACGCATTCATGCCGCTGGCATACATCGCACCCACTACGCTGCCTGCGCTGGTGCCTGCGACAAACGAAGGGGTGAGACCGTTGGCCTCCAGAATCTTGATGACGCCGATGTGGGCAAAGCCCTTGGCCGCACCACCGCCCAGAGCCAGACCAATCTTGATTGGGGGCGCAGATGCCGTGGTGGCTGGCGAGGATGAGGGCGCATTGGCCGCAGCGGTGGGGGAGGGGGGGCTGCTGCCGCAGGCGGCAAGGCCAAGCAGGCTCAAACAGACCAAAGGGCGCAAAAAAGCATTCGGGCTCATGCCGGGGAATCCTGCTGTCATTAGGCCGCAAAGTATAGCTTTTGGTGTTTATTCTGGCTTTGATGGCTACATTCTTGCTTCTGAAAACATAGCTCTATACGCATGATGAATAAGCGCTGGAGGCTTATATCCTCTGTTTGGTCTATGCATGCCAAAGCTCTGCTGCAGATAATGTTTTCATCGCAAGCAAGTGGTTGCAGAGCATGCGCGCAGAGTCATTCGATGGCTCATTGACGGTGCCTGACAGCCTCATCAAAGAGACAAACAATGCCGCAAAGCAATACATGGCAGGCAGGCACCGCAGCCATGCAGGCCTCTGCCTGGTGGGTGGGCTTCGCCTTGGTGGTCGGTGTCATGGGGGCGGCGCTGATCAGCCCGCTGTATGCGCTGTACCAGCAGGCCTGGCAGTTGCGGGCCAGCGATATCTCGATGATCTATGTGCTTTATATGTGCGGTGGCCTGTGTGCGCTGCTGTTTCTGGGGCGGTTGCCCGATCGCATTGGCTTTCAGCGCGTGCTGCTGTGCTTTTTGTTGCTGACGCTGGTGGGCACTCTGATCTCCATGCTGGCGTGGAATCTGCCCAGTCTTATCGTGGGTCGCTTCATGGTGGGTGTGGCCTCCAGCCTCATCACCATCAGCGCTACCACGGGGCTGACGGTGCTGGCCGCCAGTGGATCTACCGGGCTGCGCCCTCAGCGCGTGGCCATGGTGGCCAGCTTTCTCAATGTACTGGGTTTTGGTTTGGGGCCGCTGATTGGCGGCATGGCCGGGCAGTGGTTGCATCAGCCCTTGATGATGGCCTATGTAGCGCCACTGGTGCTGGGCTGCGCGGGTGTCGCAGCCATCGCTTTGCTAAAGCTGCCGCAATCTGCATTACAGGCTGCAGCAGCACCCAGTCGCCTGCGCTGGCAAGATTGCAGGCCCCGTTTGACCTGGCCTGCGCGTGATGACTCTCTGGCTTTCGTCCTGACCTGTGGCTACCCGTTTGTGGCCTTTGGTGTCTTTGGGCTTTATGCAGCCATGGCACCGCTGTTCTTGCAGCAGATGATTCCGTGGAGCGGCCCGATCGTTATTGGCACCGCAATTGCAGTCATCTTGCTGGTGTCTGCCTGCATTCAGCTGGTGGCTGAGCGGCTGGCGCTGCACCGCTGCGGATTCACCGGTATGGCGCTGCTGGTGGTCAGCAACGGCATGCTGGTTGTGAATCTGCACAAAGGATCAACCTTGCTGTTTGTTCTTGGTGTGAGCTTGACCGCACTGGGCCACGGCATGTGCATGTTGGCGGGCATGACCATGGTGGGCCGCATTGCACGGCCCGATAACCGGGCGGGCATGCTGTCCACCTATCAGACCATTGGCTTGCTGGGCTCCATGCTACCCATGATGGCGGTGGGCTGGATTGCCGATCATTGGGGCATCCAGGTGGCTGTGACCGCTTTTGCCTGCTTTGTTATGGTGCTGGGCTCTTTACTTGGGCTGGCATTTGTGCGGCATCCACGCGTGAGGGCGAAGTCAGAAGTCTGAAATGTCAGGCTAATTACTATTGCTGCTCAGGCTGTCAACGAGCATATTTCCACAGGCGGCATCAGAGTTGTCCTACGGTCATGTGCGAACAGTTCGTATGAGGGGGCAAATATTGAGTCGTTAAAGTTAAACGTCAAATTTATGTAAGAAATAAGGGAGCAATAGAGATGACTCAACTTTTTAAGCGTTCTGCACAAATCCTTGCCATTACTGCTCTGTCTTTTGGTCTGGCTGCCTGCGGAAAGTCGGATGACAAGACTGCAGGCCAGAAGCTGGACTCTGCAATCTCCCAGACCCAGCAAGCCGCTGAAAATGTCGGCAGCAAGATTGAAGACGGTGCTGCCAAGGCTGGCGATGCCACCGCAAATGCACTGGACAAGGCTGGCGAGAAAGTCAGCAACGCCGCTGATGCAGCAGGCAACAAGATTGAAGAAGGCGCTACCAAGGCTGGTGCTGCACTGGACGATGCCGGCATCACCGCGGCCGTCAAGACCGATCTGATCAAGGCCCCTGAAATCAGCGCCCTGCAAATCAATGTGGACACCCAAGGCGGTGCTGTGACCCTGTCGGGTACCGTGCCCACGGATGCGATCAAGACACAGGCTGGCGATATTGCCAAGGCCGCAAAGGGCGTGACCTCGGTCAACAACAATCTGACCGTGAAGGCTGGCTGATACTCTTCAGCTACCGTCTCGTATGAAGCCAGAGCGCGCAAGCCCTCTGGCTTTTTTTCGTCTGTGTGGCAGCTAAGATGGCTTCATGACCCAAGCCGATCAAAAGCTCTCCACCCATCTGATTCACCATCCGTACAAACCCCCGGCGGATTTTGAAGGTCCGCTGACTGCGGTGCACAAAGCCTCGACGGTGTACTTCGAGAATGTGCAGGCCATGCGCGATCGTCGCTGGCTGGACAAGAGCAGCTACACCTATGGGCTGCACGGCACGCCCACCACCTATACGCTGGAAGAGCGACTGGCCTCGCTTGAAGGCGGTTTGCAATGCCTGCTGGTGCCCAGCGGTCTGGCGGCCATTGCCACGGTGTCGCTGGCGCTGCTGAAGACTGGCGATGAAGTACTGGTGCCTGACAACGCCTACGGCCCCAACAAGACCCTGACCGAGGGTGAGCTGGCCCATTTCGGTATCACCCACCAGTATTTCGACCCCATGAATGTGGAGGATCTGGCCGCCAAGATCACGCCCGCTACCAAACTGGTGTGGCTGGAGGCACCGGGCTCTGTCACCATGGAGTTCCCTGACCTCATCGCCCAGGTGCGCCTCTGCCGTGAAAAAGGCGTGACTACAGTGCTGGACAATACCTGGGGCGCAGGTTTGGCCTTTCGCCCGTTTGACTTGCTGGGCGACGGCAGCCTGGGCGTGGATGTCACCGCCCATGCGCTGACCAAGTACCCCAGTGGCGGCGGCGATGTGCTGATGGGCAGCATCATCACGCGCAACCAGCCGCTGCACATGCGCATCAAGCTGGCCCATATGCGCATGGGGCTTGGCGTGAGCGGCAATGATGCGGAATCCGTGCTGCGCAGCCTGCCCAGCATTGGCCTGCGTTACCACGCCCAAGACCGCGCCGCGCGTCAGCTGGCACAGTGGCTGGCCACGCAAAACGCCGTGGCCCAGGTGCTGCACCCGTCTATGCCTGATGCGCCGGGTCATGCGCACTGGAAGCAGCTGTGCGCTCAGGGTCAGAACGCCGAAGGCGTGGCCGCAGGCCTGTTCAGCGTGGTGATTGACGAGCGCTTTGACCAGGCGGCGGTTGACCGCTTTTGCGACAGCCTGCGCCTGTTCAAGTTGGGCTACAGCTGGGGCGGTCCGGTCAGTCTGGTTGTGCCCTATGAACTGCCAGAAATGCGCAGCCGCGCTACGCCGCATATCAAGCCCGGAACGGTGGTGCGCTTCGCCATTGGTCTGGAAGATGCGGCCGATCTGCAGGTTGACCTAGCGCAGGCCTTGGTCAAAGCCTTTGGTTAAAGTGAATTTAAAGCGATAAAGCAATTGATTCGCTATTGAAATAAAAGCGGTCAGCGCCTTCTACGGGCTGATTTCAGGGCATTTCATGCCTGAAATTCAGCAGATACAGGCGCTGGCCGCTTCTGTTTTGATCATTGGCGCGCAGGCAAGTGGATGCGGGCTTTCCGCAATGCCGATTAAAGCGTGAGCAGTTAACTTGTACTCATCAAGTGCACGCAGCACTGCGGCGCACGGGTCACAAGGAGGTTCTCGCATGCAAGCGTCCCCTGTATCCGAAGTCAAGGCGGAGTCCGGCAATCTGCAGATACAGCGGTTGCGCTGGACCGACCCCTGGCAGTGGCTGGCGCAAGGCCTGCACGATGTGCGCAGGGCACCGGGCATTGCGCTGTTCTATGGCCTGTGCTTCTGGGGCATGGCGCGAATGATGGTCTGGGTATTCAGGGCCAGCCCTGAGTATGTGATGTCCATGGCTAGCGGCTGTCTGCTGGTCGGGCCTTTTATGGCCATGGGCCTGTATTACGTCAGCAAGCAGCTGGAGCAGGGTAAATCGCCACAGCTGTCCGAGTCGCTGACCTGCTGGGACTCACACCTGGCCAGCATGGGCATGCTGGTCATGGTGCTGATGGTGCTGGAAATGCTCTGGGGCCGTGCCGCCATGGTGGTGTTTGCTATTTCTTTTGATACGGGCATGCCCACCACCGCCAATATGCTGCAGACCCTGCTGCGGCCCGAAAACTGGGAGTTTTTGCTGGTCTACACGGCCGTCGGCGCCGTGTTTGCGGGGCTGGTGTTTTCCAGCATGGTGGTGTCTTTGTCCACCATTCTGGATCTGGATACCGATGCGTTGACGGCCTGCATCACCAGCATGCGCGTGGTGGGCAGCAACACGGGGGTGATGCTGCTCTGGGGCATGATCATCACTGTGCTGATCGCCGTATCTTTCTTGTTCTACAGCGTGGGCTTGATTGTGGTGGGGCCGGTGCTGGGCTGCGCCAGCTGGCATGCTTATCGCTCTAGCGTCAGCGCTGAAGTGAAGGCCAAAGCCGATGCAGCCGCCTGAATCAGAAAAGTGAGAACGCCATGGAGTTTTTGAACTGGTTGAAAAAAGTCTTCACGCCGCAGCCCGCAGGTATGGGGCGCGGCTCAGACGCGTCCCAGAGCTGGACTTTATCGAGCAGCCGCGATGATGGCAGCGATGTCTTCAATGACAGCTACTTCAACGGCTCAGGTGGTGTTGAAAGCGACACTCAAGCTGCTCGGACAGCAGCGACGGTGGAGGTGATGGCGGCGGTAGCGGTGGCGACTGAGTCCGCGGCTCTTATTTCAGTAGTGGCTTGAGTTTGGGCCAGACATTGCCCAGCATCAGTGGCTGGGCCTTGGCGTTGGGGTGAATCCGGTCTGACTGAAACCATTGCGCGGCATCCGGCGCATCGCCAAAGCCAGAGAGCAGAAACGGCACCAGCGGCAGCTTTTGCTCGCTGGCAATTTTCTCGAACATGCTGGCAAACTGCTCGGTGTAGGCCGTACCGTAATTGGGGGGCACCTGCATGCCCACCAGCAGCACCTGGGCACCGGAGTCTTTTGATGCTTTGACCATGGCTTGCAAATTGCTCTGCGTGCTTTGCAGCGCCAGTCCGCGCAGGGCGTCATTGCCGCCCAGCTCAAGCACCACCAGCGCCGGCTGGTGCTGGGTCAGCAGCGATGGCAGTCGTGACCTGCCGCCGGATGTGGTTTCGCCGCTGATGCTGGCGTTGACCACTTTGCGCGGGATTTTTTCATCGTCCATATGCTGCTGCAGCAATTGCACCCAGCCCTTGCCGCGGGTCAGCCCGTATTCGGCACTGAGGGAATCGCCCAGCACCAGCACCGGGCCGAGTTTTAAAGGCACGGACGCTTCTTTGGATTTGCCCTGAGATGCGGCGGTGGCTGTACCGCAAGTCCCCGAAATTGCCAGCATCAGCGCAACAGCGATACAGTGACGACGCGGCAGTGCAAAGTTCTGGCGGCTGCCCTTGGTGTTTTTCTTGTCCAATTGATTCATGTCCAAAACTCTTGCCATTCCTTTGATTGCGGTTGAGCAACTGTCCAAGTCGGTCAGCGACTCCACCGGCGTGTTGGATATTTTGCGGGATATCAATCTGAGCTTCACTGCGGGCGAAACCGTAGCTATTGTGGGCGCATCGGGTTCGGGCAAAAGCACTTTGCTGTCGATTCTGGCGGGTCTTGATACCCCCAGCCGTGGCACGGTTCAGCTTCAAGGGCAGGACTTGTTTGCGCTCAGCGAAGACGAGCGTGCAGCGGTGCGGGCGCAGAAGATGGGTTTTGTCTTTCAGAGCTTTCAGTTGCTGGGCAATCTCACCGCCTTAGAAAACGTCATGCTGCCGCTGGAGCTGGCTGGCCAGCGCGATGCCAGAGCACGCGCCACACAGATGATGGAGCGGGTGGGGCTGGGCCAGCGTCTCAATCACTACCCTAAGCTGATGTCGGGCGGGGAGCAGCAGCGCGTGGCCCTGGCTCGGGCCTTTGTGGTGGAGCCAGCTGTGTTGCTGGCGGACGAGCCTACGGGCAGCCTGGACTTCGCCACCGGTCAGACCATCATGGAGCTGATGTTCGCCCTGAACCGCGAGCGCGGAACGACCCTGATTCTGGTCACGCATGACCGAGGGATTGCTGCGCAGTGCGATCGCAGCATCACGATTGAGGCCGGTCAGGCGGTTTGATCTTGATGCCCTGAAAACACAAAAGGCCTGTGTCAAACAGGCCTTTTGCTTAGATGCAGTATGCGCTTGCAGCTATCAAATCTGCATTAGATGCTGGGTACTTCTTCACCGGCCTTGCGCTGGGCAGCGCGGCAGGCGGCGGCGGTGAATAGTACGTCGGTGGAGGAGTTAAGGGCGGTTTCGATCGAATCCTGAATCACGCCGATCACATAGCCCACGCCCACAACCTGCATGGCCACATCGTTAGAGATGCCGAACAGGCTGCAGGCTAGCGGAATCAGCAGCAGCGAACCACCGGCGACGCCTGAGGCACCGCAGGCGCTGATGGATGCCAGCACGCACAGCAAAATGGCGGTAGGAATATCCACTGCAATATCCAAGGTGTGTGCAGCGGCCAGCGACAGCACGCTGATGGTGATGGCCGCACCAGCCATGTTGATGGTGGCGCCCAGCGGGATGGAGATGCTGTAAGTATCTTCGTCAAGCTTGAGCTTTTCAGCCAAAGCCAGATTGACGGGAATATTGGCCGCCGAGCTACGGGTGAAGAAGGCCGTCACAGCACTTTCGCGCAGGCAGGTCAGCACCAGCGGGTAGGGGTTGCGGCGGGTCTGGGTCCAGACGATGACGGGGTTGACCACCAGTGCCACAAACAGCATGCAACCCACCAGAACGGTCAGCAGGTGCGCATAGTCCTTGAGTGCATCCAGACCGCCTTCAGAGAATGTGGCAACGACCAGACCGAAGATGCCGAAAGGAGCCAGTCGAATAATGCCTTGGATGATGCGGGTGATGCCCTTGCTCAGATCATCCAGCACGGTGCGCGTGACTTCATTGGCGTGGCGCAGCGCAACACCCAGCGCAATGGCCCAGGCCAGAATGCCGATGTAATTGGCCTGCAGCAAGGCGTTGACGGGGTTGTCGAACGCGCTTTTGAGTACATTCATCAGTACCGTACTGATGGCGCCGGGAACACCCTGCGCGGCAGGTGCTTCACGAAAGTGAATGACCGAGGGGAACAGCATGCTGGCGGCAACGCCCACGCAGGCCGCAGCCAGAGTGCCAATCAGATACAGCCAGATGACGGGCTTGATTTGCGTCTCCTGGCCGGGGCGGTGGTTGCTGATGGCGGCAATCACCAGCAGAAAAACCAGTATCGGAGCGACGGCCTTGAGGGCTGAGATGAACAGCGTGCCCAAGAGGGAGGCTGGCTGGGCCGCAGCTGGCGCGAGCCAAGCCACGAGGCCGCCCAGAACCAGGGCAATCACAATCTGTAGCACCAGACTGGTGCGGTTAAGCCTGTCGAGCAAAGCGTTGAGCATGCTGAGTATTTATTGTGGAGGGGTGAGTGGTGGCAAGGGCAACTCTCGCCATGCATGCACATGGTGAAGAGGGGGACCTGCCGTTTTCGTGGTCAGAGATGCGGATCTGTGCCTGCGCAGCGGGACGACCTCTGCGTGTCATGTAAAGACTTGCACCCGGCAAAAATATTGTGGGTGCTGCTTGATGGGTGGCGGCTTTGTCCTTTGGGCGCGCAGTGTAGCGGCAATAAAAAAACACAGCCGCCAGCCCAGGCATGGCCCTGCGCGCGCCATGCTTGATGAAAAGGCCAGGATAATGTGGCCCTATGTCGTCCCCCAAAGTTCTTTTCGGCTTTCACGCCGTCGGCGTGCGTCTGAAGACCGCCCCCCAATCCATCGTCGAAGTCTATTTCGAGTCCTCGCGTCGCGATGCGCGCATGCGCCAGTTTCTGGATCGTGCCAAGGAAGCCGGTGTTCGCCTGATCGAAGCCGATGCCCTGCGTATCGCTAAGCTGGCTGGCTCGCATGGTCACCAGGGCGTAGCTGCCCGCGTGGAAGAAATCAAGGACACGCGTACGCTCAATGAGCTGCTGGAAGATCTTGAGGCCGACGGCGTCAAGGCACCTTTGCTGCTGGTGCTCGATGGCGTGACCGATCCTCACAATCTGGGCGCCTGCCTGCGTGTGGCCGATGGCGCTGGCGTTCACGCCGTGATCGCCCCCAAGGACCATGCGGCTGGCATCAACGCCACCGTGGCCAAGGTGGCCAGCGGCGCGGCTGAGACGGTGCCTTACTTCATGGTCACCAATCTGGCCCGCACCCTGAAGGAGCTCAAGGATCGCGGTATCTGGATCATTGGTACCAGCGGCGATGCCGACAAGCACCTCTACCAGGTGGACTTGACTGGCCCTACGGCGCTGGTGCTGGGGGCTGAAGGCGACGGTATGCGTCAGCTCACCCGCAAAACTTGCGATGCGCTGGTCAGCATCCCCATGCAGGGTGCGGTGGAGAGCCTGAATGTGTCCGTGGCCAGCGGTGTTTGCCTGTACGAGGCGTTGCGCCAGCGTGTGGCAACAGGTGCTGTGGCTGTTGGTGGTGCTGTCGGTACAGCCAAGATCTGATTTTCGACTCGGCTTTAAGCCAGACAGGCGCCTTCTGCGAAAGCAGAGGCGCATTTTCCATACCCTTTTGAGAAGGGCTGAGTCTGCGTTTTCAGGCAGGTTCAGGCAGGTGACTGGTCAAGCGGAGACTCGGCCGGGTCTGCCCGATTCGCATCCAGCAGCTCTTGCACGGTGCGAGCCAGCTGGTCCATATCCAGTGGTTTGGGCAGGGCCACGCAGTCGCTGGCTTCTGGCCGTTCGGTGGGGGCTGCGCTGGTCGTGAAGATGATGGGAATGCATCGCCCCTCCAGCCTGAGCTTTTCCTGCATCTGGGCAACGCTCATCAGCCCTGGTACTTGATCGGAGGCAATGATGAGATCCACCTTCATGCCGTTGCTGATGTAGCGCAGTGCGACTTCAGGCTGGTAGGCCGTGACGACTGCGTAGCTCTGTTCATACAGGCGCTGAGCCATCGCATTGCGGGTGTCCAGATCGGGTTCTATGAGCAGTATCGCTGGCTGCTTGCCTTCCGCACTGCGCTCGTGCGGGTCCGGTGATGCAAGCGGAGATTGGGCCCTAGGGAAATAAAGGCTGACAGTGGTGCCCATACCCGGAGTGCTTTCCACCTCAATCAAGCCGTGGACATGGTCCATGAAATTTTTCACCATGGGCAGGCCCAGACCTGCACCTTTACCTTCGGGTTTGGTGGTGAAGAACATATCAAAAACGCGAGCGAGTACCTCTTCGTTCATGCCCATGCCGTTATCGGTCACGCTGACTATCACATGTTCGCCCACATGGCTGGGGCGCTTGAGCAGCACGTTTTCCATTGTCAAGGTGATCTGGCCGTGCGCTTCGGTCGCATCGCGTGCGTTGATGCAGAGGTTTATCAACGAATTTTCAAAATACAGCTTGTCCACGCTGATGGGCCAGACGCTGGCGGCGATATGCAGTTGCAAGCCTGCGTCCTGCCCCACGGCATTTCTCAGCAGGGGCTCCAGATCGTGGAGCAGCGCACGCGGATCGACGGCGGCCAACTGCATCGATTTGCGGCTGCTGAACCCTGTCAGATTCGAGGCCAGACTGCCAGCCTTCTGAATGGTGTCGAGAATGACATCCACATGCTCGCGCTGCTCAGGATCGGCCAGATGTTTTTCCAGCAGGCCAGCATGCAGGCCGGTGATGAAGAGCTGGTTTTTTATGTCATGCACAACGCCAGCCGAGAGCTGGTTCACCATGCTCATCTTCTGGGCCTGTGCCAGATAGGTCTCGGATTGTTCCAGGGCCCGCTGCTTGAGCATGAGCTGGTGGTTGAGCGTTGTGACCTGATCGCGAAGCCGATTCTCGGACTGCCTCAGGCCATCAATGCTGAGGTTGGCACCGACCCAGTACAGCGTCTGCCCCGCATCGTTCTTGACGGGTGAGAGCGAGGCAAAAAACCAGTGGTAATCACCGTCGTGCTGCTTGATGCGCAGCCGGTATCCCGTGGATTTCCCTGTGATTAGTGCACGTGAAAAACCGGTGTTGACGGCGGCCAGATCATCGGGGTGAACGATATCGATCCAGATACCGTCGTTCAGATTCAAGTGCTGCACTTGTCCGTAGGCATATGCATGCAGGGCGCGGTTAAGCCAGGTCAGTTCACCATGCGGCGTTGCAATCCATACTTGGTAGGGCAGGTGATCCAGAAAGGCTTCAAAGTGGTTGGCATGCCCGAGTCCCGGCGCTAGCTCGGGCTGGTTGAGTGGGACTGAGGGCAGCACGTAACACTGCACGGCATCAATTCCCGCATCGCCGCGAACCGGGGAGAAGTGCCAGCACCCGGTGGTTCCGGGTAATGCGGTGCTGACTTCTTGCCCTGTTTCAATGCATTGGGCAATGGCCTGCCTAGCCTGTGTAAATGCTTGCAGCTTAAAGAGGCAGGGCAGGCCGCTGAGCTGCAGATGCCGCTGCAGGGCCGGGTTGCTAAAGCGCAAATCCAGCGTTTGGGCATCAACAAGTCCCCATGCCAAGGCAACTGGCATCATGGTTTGCTGAAGTGCGAAAAGTCGCCCCGATTCGTTCATGTGCTGATTGCTTGCAATATCTTCTGGCAATGTAAGGTCTCGCAGTGAAACTTAAGTATTTCACGTTGCTTCTTGCTTTTTAAGGACTTCCCCCTTGGTTCAAGCACTTATTGACAATTCTTCAACATGGGCGAGATCCATTGCAACCGTACGTCATTGGATTCACGAGGCGCAGCACGTTGCCGTTCTGACGGGGGCAGGCGTCAGCGCTGAATCGGGCGTGCCGACTTTCAGAGACGACACCAGTGGTTACTGGGCGAAGTTCAAGCCTGAAGAAATGGCCAGTGAGGCGGGGTATCGCAAGGACCCGCCCTATGTCTGGCGCTGGTATGAGCACAGGCGTGCGCAGATCGCAGGTGTGGAGCCCAACGCAGGGCATTTGGCCCTGGCGCAATGGGCGCAGCAGCACCCCGGCCGCATGACGCTGATTACACAGAACGTGGATGGCTTGCACCAGCAGGCGGGCAGCTGCGATGTACTGAGTCTGCATGGCGAGCTAAGAAAAAACCGCTGGCTGAACCGCCGTTGCGCTCAATGTGATCTGGACAACCCCGCACCGGGTGAGCCGCCCCATTGCCCCGCATGTGGCAACTTGTTGCGCCCCGCTGTGGTGTGGTTTGGTGAGTCCTTGCCCGGCGCTACCTGGGCCAAGGCAGAGCAGGCGGCCGAAGAGTGCCAGCTGATGCTGGTGGTGGGCACCTCGGGGGCGGTCTATCCCGCAGCGGGTCTGGCAAAGATTGCGCGTCGCACGGATTCACGCGTGGTCATCATCAACCCCCATGCGAGCGAGCTGGACTCTGTGGCCGACCATCTGATCGCCATGCCGTCTGCGCAGGTGCTGCCTTTGCTGTTTTCAAGCCTTGAACTTTGATTGATGAGTATCAAATTTATAGCTGTTAGCGCTTTATTCATAAGCGCTAACAGCCTGTTTGGCTTAGATTTTTACACCCAGTGCAGCGCACCCAGCAGGGCGCCGCCGCCCAGAAGCCACAGCAGATGAATGCGCGTGCGCCAGACCATCAGCGTGCACACCAGGCTCAGCAGCCACAGCTTCCAGTCCTTTTGCCACTGACCGCTGGCGCTGCCCAGCAGCCAGCCTGTGGCCAGCAGCAGGCCAATTACCAACGGTGCCATGCCTTGTTTGAAGGCGCGCACGCCGCGCTTGTCGCGGTTGCGCTGACCCCAGCGCGACGCTTGCCAGGTCAGTAGCGAGCTGGGCAACAAGATACCCACCATGCTGATCGCCACGCCCAGTGCGCCCAGGGCCCATGCTTCAGGCCCGCTACCGCCGCCAGCGTTCAGCCCCACATTCCAGCCCAGAAGGGCAATGAACAGCACATTCGGGCCGGGGGCTGCCTGTGCAATGGCGATGGAGCTGGTGAACTGTGTTTCGGTCAGCCAGTGATTGCCATCGACCAGATAGCGGTGCATATCGGGTGCTGCCGTAATCGCGCCGCCTACGGCCATCAGCGACAGCGTTAGAAAATAGACCAGGAGATGCAACCAGTCCATGGCCGTCAGGTGAATGAGCAAGGTGTTCATGTCAGCCTCCGGTATGTCAGCACGCAGCCCGTGCCGCCGACAAAAACCAGAGCCCAGAACAGCGGCAGGCGCAGCACGGCTACCAGCCCAAAGGCGGCTATGGCCAAGCCTGTGCAATACCATTTGCCCAGCGGATGCTTGCGCAGCGTGCCTGCCAGCTTGAGGCCCATGCCCGCCACCAGTCCGGCGGCCACGGCGCCCATGCCGCGCAGCGCCCCGGCAACGGCCGGGTTGCCTGCAAACTGCGCATAGACCAGGGTGAGGCTGATGACCACCAGCATGGGAAAGGCCAGCATGCCGCACAGCCCCACCAGCGCGCCGCGCCAGCCAAAGTAGCGCTCGCCCAGCATGATGGAGAGGTTGACCACATTGGGGCCGGGCATGATCTGGGCCACGGCCCAGTCCTCCATGAATTCCTCGTTGCTCAACCACTGACGCTTTTCGACCAGCTCGCGTTGCACCACGGCCAGTACGCCGCCAAAGCCTTGTAGGGCCAAAAAGGTCAGCGACCAGAACAGCTCGCGCAGGTGACGAGGTCGAGGGCGCTCGTTCAGTGAGGCGGAAGGAGGTGTAGGGCCAGGGCTCATGCGTGCAACTATTGATATATGCGCATGCAATCAGCACATATTGCTATCAATTATGAATTGCTTGATGGATTCTGAACATGCCTGGGCGGCCATATCAGCTATCAGTTGCACTCATACCGCCTTGCACAAGTGAGATGGCAGTGCAGTCAGTGCGGTGGTAATGATGAAGGTTTGCTTGCAGGCAGACTTGAGCTTGCTAGTCGGAGGTCTGTTTGAGGCTTTGCTGGTAACAGTCCAGGGATTCGAGCAAGCGCCCATACAGCTCATCTGTGGCCATGGAGTTGAGCATCTGGGTTTTCATCTTTTCGGAATAGCACTCAAAGCGCTTTTCCAATTGCTCTCGCAGCTCTGGGCGAAGCGCTTCAATCAAGGCCAAATTGAGCGCTTCGAGAGCCAGAAGTTGCGCCTTCATTTTTCTGATCTCGTTGCTCTGATTTCCTAAAAAATCCATGAAGCCTCCCTGATTGTCAGAGCTGCATCCTACGGTTATTAACAGACGAGCGAGTCAGAACTTACGAGACGTCATCGGTCTTTTTCATGAAATTTGGCGATGAGATTTTCTGTTCAAGTGCTTGCAGCACCTACTTTGAGAGCTGTTCCTGCGAGTGGCGAGCCTGCTTGATGTCGATTCGCTTGGCGGCAATCTTGGCTACGCATTCGAGCTTGTTCAGGTCTTGGGCCGTCAGGCTTTCATCGGCGGCCTGACTGAAGCAGCACAGCGTGCCATAGATCTGGCCACTGGCCAGCACGATGGGCGTGCTGATGTGCGCACCAACGCGAAAAGGCGTGACGGGCAGCAAAGGGAAGGCCGGGTGTGTGGCGGCATCGTTGACAAGGCTGGGCAGGCGGCCATCCAGAACGCACTGGCAAAATGATTCTTCCAGCGGGCCACCGCCGCCGGTGGCAATCAACTCCTTGCCCACCGCAGCATCTACATGCTTGAACATGCGCTGACCGTCGCGAATTTCGGAGACAAAAATCACCTCCATGGACAGGTGCTGGCGCAGGTCGTGCAAGACCTGGCGCACATTTTCATCAATCAGTTCATCACTCTGGTCGGCAGTGGCCAGCAGCAACTCGCTGACCTGAACCTCCAATGCCTCTGGTGCGTAATCCCAATTGTGAATAGCCATCTCTCAAACCTCGAACTGCGTTACAAAAACCAGACCATTGTGGAGGAACACTTTCTGCCAGCGCATTAACAGGACGTAAGAATTTTGGCTAAAAGCAGGTCAGGCGCAGCATAGGCTTCAGCGCTTTAGTTAGTTGGGCTGGCAGGTGAATCGACAGGCGATTCGGCGGGTATTTGTGGGTTGCTGGCCGACTGAATCAAGGCCTGCACTTGCCCGTGCAAAGCAGCGGGCACGGCAATCAACTCCATGCCCAGCACACGGGCCATTTCCTGCAGGGTGGAAAAGCGCGGATCCACATCGCCGGTTTCTGTGCGCTGCACCGCCATGCGCGACAAGCCAGCGCGCTCGGCCAAGTCGGCCTGGGTGATGCGGGCCGCTTTGCGGGTCTGTGCCAGGGTGGTAATGAGTTCAGAAGTCATGCGTATGAATGTACGCTTTTTGTGGGGTGTGAATCGCCTACAGAGCCCGGAAGTTGGCGTTTGTCGGCATTCCGTCGCCAGAGTGTGCGAGCATGATCATGCCCAATACAACAATAGGAGTGCCAATTGGACTGGATCGCTGCCCAGCTCGGTCATGAAAACGTCAAGCTCTGGCTCTCAGCAGGCTGGACGTTCTATGTCGTCGTGGTCGGCGTCTGGATCTTGCTGCAGCGCAGCCAGCCGATTGCCACGCTGAGCTGGCTGCTGTCCATGGCAGCCTTGCCGGTTGTCGGCCTGGTGGTCTATTACTACTTCGGGCCTCAGCGCATCAAGCGCCAGCGCATCAAGCGATTGCGCTCCCGAAAACGCTCGCGTGTGCGCAGCAGCATGCAAAAACTCAGGGAGCGCATTCCGGCCCAGCAGGAGCGCTTGCGCCAGGTCGCCCGGCTGGTGGGCATGACCAGCGACTTTCCGGTGAGCACGGCGACCTCGATGCGAGTGCTGGTGGGCGGAGCAGCGACCTTCGATGCGATTAGCGAGGCCGTGCGTGCCGCGCGCCACCATGTTCATCTGGAGTACTACATCTATGAGCCCGACCAGACTGGCACGGCGCTGCGCGATCTGCTGATCGAAAAGGCCAAGGCTGGCGTGCAGGTTCGGCTGCTGGTCGATGCGCTGGGCTCCAAAAAACTGGGGCGAACATTTCTGAAACCACTGCAGCAGGCTGGGGCTGAGGTGCTGCGCTTTCACGACTCCAAGATAGGGCGGCGGCTGCGACCTGTGGTCAACTTTCGCACCCACCGCAAGATTCTGATCTGCGATGGCAAGGTGGGCTTTACCGGCGGCGTGAACGTGACCGACGAGGAGAACGAACGTATCCGTGCCGACGCTTATCACGACGTGCACATCCGGGTGGAGGGCTCTGTCGTCAACTGGCTGCAGACCGTGTTTCTGGAGGACTGGGCATACACGCTGGGCAAAGACCCGTACAAGCTGCCCGAAACCTTGGATGACTTGCTGCCCGATTGCGAGGATGGCTCCATCCCCATGCAGGTCGTCACCTCAGGCCCCGACGATCAGCTCGATGCGATTTACCGCGCCTACCTGGCGGCCATCAATGCAGCCCAGCAGCGCATCTGGCTGACCACGCCTTACTTTGTGCCGACTGAAGGAGCGCTGACCGCGCTGACCAACGCTGCGCTGCGCGGGGTGGATGTACGGATTCTGGTGCCCAAAAAGTCCGATTCCCTCTTTGTGACGGCCGCTGCACGCTCCTATTTTGATGAACTGATTCGCTGCGGAGTGCATATTTATGAATATGACGCCAGCATGCTGCACTCCAAAACACTGGTGGTCGATGACAACATGGCCATGATCGGTACGGCCAATTTTGACTACCGCAGCTTCTTTCTGAACTACGAGGTTTGTGTGATTGGCTATGGCACTGAGCTCAATCAGGCGCTGGACAAGCAGTTTTTGGCGGACCTGGGGCAGGCCAGCGCCGTTCAATACCGCAGCGAAAAAGGCCTGCTCCGCCGCCTGTTTGGCTCTATCGCGCGACTGACTTCACCGCTTTTGTAATGAGACATCGTGACTAATTTTGTAGAACCTCTGGCGCTATGGCGCCTGAAAGACTGGCTGCACGCGCACCCGCGCCTGCTGGTCATTGGCGGCGCAGGCTGCAGCACTGAAGTCGGCATTCCCGACTACCGCGACCAGAGCGGGCAGTGGAAGCGCCCGCAACCCGTCACCTATCAGGACTTTATGGGCGATGTGCTGGTTCGCCAGCGCTACTGGGCACGCTCCATGCTGGGCTGGCGCGTCATGGGACAGGCGCAGCCCGGAGCCGCCCACAAAGCGCTGGCGCTGATGGAGCAACAAGGCCGGCTTGAGCTGTTGATTACCCAGAATGTGGATGGCCTGCACGAAGCGGCAGGCAGCCAGCACACCGTAGATCTGCATGGCCGCATCAGCACCGTGCTTTGCACCGACTGCGGCCACCGCTTTGCGCGGGCTTATCTGCAGCAGCAATTGCTGGCCTTGAACCCTGCATGGGCCCAGTTGTATGCAGCCCCTGCGCCGGATGGGGATGCTGATCTTGAGGGACAGGACTTCAGCCAGTTTGTGGTGCCTAGCTGCCCGCATTGCGGCACGGGCCTCATCAAGCCCGATGTGGTGTTTTTTGGCGAAACCGTGCCGCGTGACCGCGTGCGGACCTGTATGGATGCCGTGGCCAGCGCCGATGCGGTGCTGATCGCCGGCTCCTCGCTCATGGTGTATTCGGGCTACCGCTTTGTGCTGGCTGCGCACGAGCAGGGCAAAAGCATCGTCGCCATCAACCGGGGCGTGACGCGAGCGGATGCGCTGCTGGACTTCAAGGTTGAGGCTGATGTGGGGCAGACCTTGATGGCGCTGGCGGCTTACTAAGACTCGTGAACACCTGCCAACATCACCCTTGATACGTCGTTGCGAAGCATGGTCGCACTGGCGTACTGCCTGCGGCTTCGCGCCTCGTCTCAACCGTAAACCCACGGCGTGTTTGCGGCTCTGAATGCGGGCTCTTACCGATGAATTCCTGTTTTGATAGCTGCCAGCGCATTGCTACCAATAGCTTGAGGCCTATTTGATGCATTTTCTTGCCAGCCATGGCTTCGCAGGCATACTTTCGCCCCATGGCTCATACCTTTTTCTGGCACGACTACGAAACCTTTGGCGCCCAGCCGCGCTATGACCGCCCGGCGCAGTTTGCGGGCATACGCACAGACGATCAGCTCAACGAAATCGGAGAGCCCGTCATGTGGTACTGCCAGCCCGCCAACGACTATCTGCCCGACCCGCAGGCCTGTCTGATTACGGGCATCACGCCCCAGCGCGCGCTGGAAGAGGGCATTCCTGAGCACGAATTTTCTGCACTGATCGAGGGCGAGCTGGCCCAGCCCGGCACCGTGGGCGTGGGTTACAACACCATTCGCTTTGATGACGAGATCACGCGCTTCATGTTCTGGCGCAACCTCACCGATCCTTATGCGCGTGAGTGGCAGAACGGCTGCGGCCGCTGGGATTTGCTGGATGTGGTGCGCATGGTTTATGCGCTGCGCCCCGATGGGATTCAATGGCCCAGCAAAGAAGACGGCACACCCAGCTTCAAGCTCGAAGATCTGGCCCGTGCCAATGGTCTGCTGCATGAGCAGGCCCACGATGCTTTAAGCGATGTTCGCGCCACGATTGCGCTGGCAAAGCTCATCCGCGACAGGCAGCCACGACTGTTTGACTTTGCCTTTGGCCTGCATAAAAAGGAAGGCGCGCTGCGCGAGATGGGCCTGCCCGCCACGCAAGAGCATGCCCGCCCCTTCTTGCATGTGACCGGCATGATCAGCCCCGCCCGTGGCTGCATTGGCGTGATGTGGCCGCTGGCCACGCACCCGACTAACAAGAATGAGGTCATCTGCTGGGATCTATCTGCTGATCCGACAGAACTTGGCGGTATCAGCATCGAGGACCTGCGCCTGCGCATGTTTACCCGTCAGGCGGATCTACCCGAGGGCGTGACACGCTTGCCCATCAAGAGCATTCATATCAACAAATCGCCCATGGTGGTGGGCAGCTTGAAGACGCTCAGCTCCGCCATGGCCGAAAAATGGGGTGTGAGCATGGAGCAAGCCCTGCAATACGCAGCCATTGCCCGTGACCTGCCCGACATGAGCGCCCAGTGGAAGGCCGTCTTCACCCGCGAGTCAGGCGAGCCGCTGGATGCCGATCAAGATCTGTACGGCGGTTTTGTCGGTAACGAAGACCGTCGTCGTCTGGAGCGCATCAAGCGCCTCTCGCCGCAAGAGCTGGCCCTGGACAAGACCGGCTTTGACGACGCCCGCCTGACGGAGCTGGTCTGGCGCTACCGCGCGCGCAACTTCCCCATGACGCTGAACGACGGCGAGCAGCAGCGCTGGGAGCAGCACCGCGTGGCCTGCCTGATTGAAGGCCAGGGCGGGGCGCGCACGGCTGAGCAAATGTTTGCCATGATCGACGCCCTGTCCGAAACCGCCGACGAGCGCGCTGAGGAGGTTCTGGGTGAGCTGTACGACTATGCCGACGGCATCGTGCCTGAGGTCTGAGCGGCAGAGTTTTGCCATACAAAAACCAACAAAACTGAATGGATACGGCCAATTCCCATAGTCAGTTGAGGTCGAGGACCGTTACCTCGCTTTGGGTGTTAGGGATCTATCATCACGAAAAGCTCTTGCTAGGGCTCGACCTTATTTATCGTCACTAGGAATACATCGCAGCTGGCTGGGCATCGGTACTACCCAAAGCAATCATTGGTATTTCTACAGCAGCGAACCTAAAGCTGAGCCAAAGGGGGCCCCAAGTCAAACTCTGCTCTGGCCGGGCTTTCAGCCAATCGTGTCCACTCAATACGGCGGTAGTCGATGAAGACCCTTGTGGGTGTTGATCGTTACAGAGGTGAAAGCTGGGGAGGAGACGCGCCATTGCGTAAGCTTTTTGCTCAGAAGTGACACCAGTCTGCGCTTGCAAAGTGCCTTCCAGATCGTCCAAGGCTGATCGATCAGCTTCCTGAGTCTGAGAAGAGAGCGATGTTAGGCGGTATATGGTGAGGAAAACGTGATGCGAAAAGTACAAATATCGGCTTAAACGGCTTTGTTTGTGCGCCGTTTTCCGCGAACGGTTTTCATACTGCACAAACAAAAATGCCCGCTTGTTAGCGGGCATTTTTGCTGCAAGCACTGGTTTTGCTTGCGATATTTGGTAGGCGCGATTGGACTCGAACCAACGACCCCCACCATGTCAAGGTGGTGCTCTAACCAGCTGAGCTACGCGCCTGTTTCGTTGATGAAGCAATTGTAGCAGCCTAAAAAACCGGTTTTTTGAAAGATTCGACTTTTTTGCGTTTGCGGAGTAATTTTTTCAATTTTTGAGGCTCTGGCCAATGCTTGGCGGGGTGCTCTTCATTCGCCACTAAACTTTGATGTGTCTTCTCTCTATCGAATCGGCAATTTCATGACCAAAGCACAAGCGGGCATTCTGGCGTCTCTTCCTGAACAGGGGCGCTATGTTTTTTTCACCTTGTCTGGGGCTGGTGCTCAGGTGTCGAGTGCGCTCAAGACATTGCAGGCCTCTATAGATAGCACGCAGGTGGTGGTAGGGCTGGGCCAGCAAGTGCTGCAGGCGCTGGATAAGCGCATTGCGCAGATGCATGAGTTTCCGCAGTTTAAGGGGCCTGAGTTTGAAGTGCCCAGCACGCCGCAGGCGCTTTGCCTGTGGCTGCGCGGCGATCAGCGTGGGGATTTGATTGCTCTGACGGCCAGGCTGGCGTCGATGCTGGCACCGGCCTTTATGCTCCGTCATGTGGTGGATGCGTTTGTGCACCAGCGCTCGGGCGGGCATGGCCGCGATCTGACAGGTTATGAAGACGGTACAGAAAACCCCGAGGGCGATGACGCCGTGGCCACAGCCATTGCCTCAGAGCAGGGCGCAGGGCTGGATGGTGGCAGCTTCTGGGTGCTGCAGCAGTGGCAGCATGACTACGCCGTGTTTGATCGTATGCCAGCACATGAGCAAGACCACGCAGTGGGCCGCCGTCGCAGTGATAACGAAGAGCTGGACGATGCGCCGGAGTCTGCCCATGTCAAACGCACAGCGCAGGAGAGCTTTGAGCCTGAGGCTTTTCTGGTGCGCCGCTCTATGCCCTGGTGGAGCGTCAGCCCGCAAGGCGCGGATCGCAGCGGTCTGATGTTCTCGGCCTTCGGCTGCAGCTTTGATGCCTTTGAAGCCCAGATGCGACGCATGCTGGGCATGGATGACGGCATCAGTGATGCGCTGTTTCGCTTCTCCAGCCCTTTGACTGGTAGTTATTTTTGGTGCCCGCCTGTGGCGCATGGCAAGCTGGATTTGTCCGCGCTTGGTATGTGATGAGTAGCTGAGCAGTGCAAGTGCAATAAAAAACGGGCCAGATGGCCCGTTTTCTTTGATGCAGGCATTAAGCCCTGCTCAGTGTGTACTGCGAGAACCACCTGATCCGCCTGAAGGCTGGGTGGCAAACGTGATCTGAGACAGGCCGGCGTGGCGAGCTGCTTCCATGACTGTCACCACGGACTGGTGGGGCGCATTTGCGTCGGCACTGATGATGACCACGCTGTCTTTGCCGGCAGAAGCCGCGCCAGAGAGGGCGGCTGCGACGGTGTTGACGCTGCGATCGTTCACGGCCTGTTTGTTGACAGCGTAGCGGCCATCGCTGGCCACGGACACGATGATTTCCTTGGGCCTATCGCGCTGCTGCTCGGCGTCGGCCACGGGCAGGGTCAGCTGCAGCTCGGTGAACTTGCTATAGGTGGTGGAGAGCATCAAAAAGATCAGCACCACCAGCAGCACATCGATGAAGGGGATCAGATTGATCTCGGGCTCATCACGGTGGCGGGGACGAAAGTTCATGGGGGCGTCCGTTTTACTTGGCCGAACCCACGCGGGCCAGATGGCGCACAAACTGCTCAGAGGCCAGCTCCATACCCAGCAGGTAGCCATCCACACGGCCGCGGAAGTAACGCCAGAAGATGAGGGCGGGAATTGCCACCATCAGGCCGAATGCGGTGTTGTACAGCGCAATCGAGATGCCATGCGCCAGCTGGGCCGGGTTGCCTGCGCCAGAGCTTGCGCCGGGCTGGGAACCAAAAATCTCAATCATGCCGATCACCGTGCCCAGCAGGCCCAGCAGCGGCGCGGCCGAGGCGATGGTAGCCAGGGCGCTCAGATACTTTTCCAGCTTGTGGGCAGCGGCGCGACCAGCGCCTTCCATGGCGGAGCGCAGCTCTTCTTCGCTGCTGTCGGGGTGGGTTTGCAGCGTGTTCAGGCCGGTGGCCAGCACTTCACCCAGAACCGAGCTCTGGGCCAGCTGTTTTGTAGTCTCTGCACTGGGCAGGCTCTTGGCAGATACGGTAATAGCTTCATTGAGCAGGTTCGCTGGTGCGACCTTGCTGGTCTTCAGTGAGGTGAAACGCTCAAAAATCAGGGCCAGAGCCAGAATCGAGCAGGCAATCAAAGGCCAGATTGGCCATCCTGCGGCTTGTATGATCGACAGCAACGTTCTCTCCCTCGTCTTATTCGGAAATTGCACTCGACGATTATGACCTACAGCTGTGCGGGTCTGACCCGTATTTATGAGGGCGTTGATGACGTGGTTTGCGCCAGCTCAGCAGAGTGGCACTTGCTCTTACGCATTGCAACTATCACAAAAAACTGTGGATAACTTTGTGATCTATTAATGGCGCACAAAAGCTTTCAAGGGTGTATTGGATATTTGTTACGACTTTGACGCTTGGATGAATCTAAATAATCTTTAAAAATCAAAGACTTACTTTCTATTTTCTACGATTTATTCAGGATGCTAGGCAGCGAGCTACTTCAAGACCTGGTGCCTCTATCTGTGGAAAATTTCGGCAAGAAAAGCTCTTTAACACCGCATGAATTCAATGTTTGATAGTCAAAGCCCAGCAGCCACGCCGCGTGTATGGGATGTTGGGGCGCTATGCCACGCCATTGGTGATGCCCTGCAGGCCCGCTTCAATCCGGTCACGGTGCGCGGCGAGCTGAGTGGCTTTTCGCGTGCGGCCAGCGGGCATTGCTACTTCAATCTCAAAGACGCCAGTGGGCAGATTCGATGCGCTATGTTTCGTCGCGCCGCCGAGCAGGTGGGCTTTTCACCGCGCGATGGTGAACTGGTGGAGGTGCGTGGACGTCTGGGCGTGTATGAACAGCGCGGTGACCTGCAACTGGTGGTGGAGGGCATGCAGCGCGCCGGGCAGGGCGCTTTGTTTGAGCAGTTTTTGCGCCTCAAAGCCCTGCTGGAGAGTGAAGGCCTGTTTGAACAAGCCCGCAAGCGCCCGCTGGCACCGTTACCGCGCGGCATTGGCGTTGTGACCTCGCTAGGCGCAGCGGCCTTGCACGATGTGGTGACTGCGCTGCGCCGCCGTGTGCCGCATATTCCTGTGGTGATTGCGCCAGCGCTGGTCCAGGGTGTGCAGGCGCCGCAATCCATTGTGCAGGCGCTATCAAAAATGTATCAGCTAGCGCATGCAGGACAAGCGCTAGAGGGTGATTTGGCTCTTAATAAAGCGCAGCAACCCGTCATCGACACCATCTTGCTAGTGCGCGGCGGGGGCTCGCTGGAAGACCTTTGGGCCTTTAACGACGAGCAGGTGGCGCGCACCATCGTGCAAAGCCCGGTGCCGCTGATCAGCGGGGTGGGGCACGAAACAGATTTCACCATTGCCGACTTCTGCGCCGACCTGCGCGCGCCCACGCCCACGGCGGCGGCAGAGCTGGTGGCCCAGCCGCGCGAGGTCTGGCTGGGCACGCTGGATTTGATGCTAGACCGGCTGAACAACGCCATGCAGCGCTTGCTGGACAGGCAGGCCCAGCGGCTTGATCTCGCCGCCGGTCGGCTGGGCCGGCCCCGCGAGCAGCTTGGGCGCAACCACTTGCAGCTGGCAAGGCAGGCTCAGCGCCTACGCCATGCCATGCTCTTGAAGTTGCAGCGCCTTGCGCAGAACCAGCAATCGCTACAAGCCAATTTGCCTCATATTTTGCAGCGCAGTCTGGAGCAGAAAAAAACTCAGCTCGAGCGCATGGACCTGCGCCTGCAACTGCTGGATCCGCGTCTGGTGCTGCAGCGCGGCTATGCCTTGCTGACGGATGAGAAGGGCAAGCCTGTGACCCAGGTCAGACAGGCTGAGCCGGGGGCGGCGCTCAAGGCGCAGCTGTCGGATGGGGCTGTGGATCTGGTCGTCACCCAGCCGCGCCTGCTCTGAGATCGCACCTAAGAGGTGCTCACACCACCCAGCAAATCTCAGATTTGCGGTTGGTGAGGCTTGAAGCGCTAAGTGGTACAAGCGTACGGCAAGGCGAAACAACGAGCTATCAAGGGCGGTGTTAGCGACTTTAAATACCTGCGTGGCCACTGGGCTCTTCATCAGAACTCTTTTGCTGTAAGCGCAGGCAATCGCGGCAAAGCAAGGATTGGCGCGCGGTAGACTGTGAGTGCATGCCTTTTGTTGCTGCCGTAATAGTCCTGATGAATGGCGTCGTGTGGTTCAGTTCTTTCTACAATGGCCCGGTTAGTGCAATACTTGACGGCTGTAGTACAGCAATGTGCAGCTGTTCTGGTCCGCACAACGGCCACCACGCCAGCATCCAGATGCCGGGCGGTCCTAAAAAATTTCAACCACGAGGAAAACCATCATGGAACGCACTCTGCCTTCTCTGCCTTATGCAATCGACGCCCTGGCTCCCCACTACAGCCAGGAAACGCTGGAGTTCCACCACGGTAAGCACCACAACGCTTACGTGGTGAACCTGAACAACCTGCAAAAGGGCACCGAGTTCGAGAACATGGACCTGGAAGAAGTGGTCAAGAAGTCTTCCGGTGGCATCTACAACAACGCTGCCCAGATCTGGAACCACACCTTCTTCTGGAGCTGCATGGCTCCTGCCGGCGGTGCAGAGCCTACAGGCGCTCTGGCTGACGCTATCAACAAGAAGTGGGGCTCCTACGCCGAGTTCAAGAAGGCCTTCGTGGCTTCGGCTGTTGGCAACTTCGGTTCCGGCTGGACATGGTTGGTCAAGAAGGCTGACGGCTCCGTGGACATCGTCAACATGGGTGCTGCTGGCACCCCCCTGACCACTGCCGACAAGGCTCTGCTGACTGTGGACGTGTGGGAACACGCTTACTACATCGACTACCGCAACGCCCGTCCCAAGTTTGTCGAGACCTTCCTCGAAAAGCTGGTGAACTGGAAGTTTGCTGAAGCCAACTTCGCTGCTTAATGCAGGGTATCAGGTCTGGTGCTGCAAAGCTCAAGACCTGATTGCAGGCCAAGCCAGAACCTCCGCAAGGAGGTTTTTTTGTGCCTGCTGTCTGGTTTTTATGATGACTTAAGGCTCTAGCCCATTTACATCAAGCGCAGACAGCTATCTTTTTGATACTTGAATCAACAGTGCAGAGGTGTGGCGATGAGTGAAGGTGCAAGCGTTTCAGTGCCCATGAACAGCGATGGCCGTATGCCGGCGTACTTTCTCTGCCACGGCGCAGGCCCCTGGCCCTGGGTGCCCGAGATGCGCGACTGGCATGCCCAGATGGCGGCAGGCCTGCGCGACATTCCGCGCCAGTTGCGGCGCACACCGCGTGCCGTGCTGCTGATTTCGGCCCATTGGGAAGAGCCTGTTTTCACCGTGCAAAGCGCGGCTCAGCCCGACATGCTGTACGACTACGGCGGCTTTCCCCCGCATACCTACAGCCTGCATTACCCCTCGCCCGGCGCGCCAGAACTGGCCGGCCGCGTGCTGCAACTGCTGGCGCACAGCGGCATTCAGGCCCGTGCTGATGCGCAGCGTGGCTACGACCACGGCATGTTTTCGCCCATGGCCGTCATCTACCCACTGGCCGATGTGCCCGTGCTGCAACTCAGTCTGCGCAGTGATCTGAATGCGGCAGAGCATCTGGCGCTGGGCCGTGCCTTGGCACCGCTGCGCGATGAGGGCGTGCTCATCATTGGCAGCGGCAGCAGTTATCACAATATGCGCACCTTCGGCCCCATAGGGCGCGCGCCATCCAAGCTGTTTGATGACTGGCTGGCCGAGACACTGATGCAGGTCACACCTGTAGAGCGCAGTCAGCGGCTGGCTGACTGGCACGCTGCGCCCGGTGCCCGCATGGCCCATCCGCGCGAGGAGCACCTGCTGCCGCTGATGGTGGTAGTGGGCGCCGCTGAGCAAGAGATGGCGCGGCGTGTTTATTTTGAAGAAGCCTTCATGGACTCGGCCACGGTGTCCAGCTATTGCCTGCAGCCGGAGTCAGAGCGCTGAACCAGAGCTTCTTCTTGCTCATCGAGCGGGCTAGCCAAAAACTCCAGCCTGTCATCGTCAATGGAGTTAGTGCTAACCTGCAAAAAACGCTGAAGCTGGCATTTGGAAGATTGGTAAGTGCCTGCCGGTACCTGGGCGGCGGCAGGGCTGCTACATCAACGATATAGCCGCAGCGGCAGGCGGCTATGTGCAGCCTCACAACACTGACCAGGTGCTGTGCATCTTGCCTAAGTACCCCACTGCACCCTGGCACTGGGGCGATGTGGTGCCGGATTTCGAGATCCCAACTGCCGTGGTTGAGTGTGGGGGAGTGACCGCTTTGGCACAGAGGTGGGGCAGGGTATATTTTGAGAATGCTAATTTTGGCGCGGGTTTGCGGGCGATTTGAGTCACGTGGGGCATGTTGCCAACTTTGGCTCCGAATGGGCCGACCAAGTGCATAAAGCAGCCAGAATGGGCTGGTAGCGAGCAGAAGACGGCAGTGGATGGGATCGCCGGTATCCCTTATCTGTCGGGCGCTGAGGGGGACGTTTGGTCGCGCTGCCAGGAATTTGCCTCTGTTCCAAGCTCGGAAGTCTTGAGGTCGGAACGTGTTTTGCTTTCCACCTAAGAATATCTATAAAAATCAAATAGATAGTTGGATCTCCCACGATCTTCGATACTTCCAAGCTCGCGGTAAGCCGGAAGCGTCAGATTTGGGTTTTATAGGCCCAGCTCAAAAAATGTCCAACCTGAAGGAGTTTGGACGTTTCAGTCACCATTGCTCAGAATTACGATTTTTCTGCGTCCAAGCACACACGGAAACGTGGCCACGCAAAGCTATATTTTTTGGATAGTGGGAGGTAACGAGAATTCGACAACTCTACGCTTTCGTAAGAGGCCTCATAATGCGCAGCCATGCAAGCACTGCGTAACTCCCTGTCGCTGACCCGCCTAGTTCTGGCGTGGTTCTTGCTGACTTTGAGTATGGCAATGGCTTCGCCCATAGTGCATCCAAAAGCCATCGAGGTGGTCTGTACCTCAAGTGGCAGCATGCAGGTGATCATGCTTGATGACGACGGTCAGCCAGCGCCAGGGATTCATCACTCGTTGGACTGCCCCTTGTGTCTGACCATCACGACACCTCCCACCTATTCTTCACAGCATCTCGAACAGCCACAGCCGCTAGGCTTGGCGCTACATCCTGTCGTTTCAGCGCGCATTGCTGCGCTAGTGGGGGCACCCTTACCCCCGCGAGGGCCGCCAACACTCGTGTAAGTCCACTGTGTCCGCTAGTTGATAACGGATGCAGCCTATCGCCGTCGGGCTAGTCCTGCCCGGCCGATTTCACTTGCACGCAGATAGTTCATGACCCATCCTTTTTATGGCGCGATGCCCAATGGCAACGCGGGCTCCTTTTCGCTCGTTTCCTTTCAACGCAACCGCGTGGCCCTCGCTGTGGCCCATCTGTTGTTAGCTGCCCCTCTTGCCGTATCTAGCTCTGCTAGTTGGGCGCAAGCCGACGTTACCTTGGACACCGTTACCGTACGTTCATCGGGAGACACTCCCCTTGATCGCTCAGTGGGCACCGGTAGTCGTCTCGATCTCAGTGCACGCGACACTCCGGCGAGTGTCGAGGTGACTACGCGCGAGCAGTTGGAAGCTCGCGGCGACACCTCTCTTGTTGACGCAATCACGCGATCTACCGGCATCACCAGTCTGGGGCATCCGGGCAACAGTGGTAGCTCACTATCTGTACGAGGGTTTACGGACAATACCTCGGTCATGCGTCTGTACGACGGTACGCGCCAATATGGGGGAGTCGGCGTGAGCTTTCCCTTCGACACATGGTCGATCGACCGTATCGAAGTGCTGCGTGGACCCGCATCTGTGATCTACGGTGATGGTGCGATTGGTGGCGTAGTCAACGTGATTCCCAAGAAACCCACACGCGGGCCTGTTCAAAATGAAGTCCAAGCAACGGTAGGAACAAAAGGCAAACGTGCATTGGCCTTTGGCAGCGGGGGCACGATCAATGACCAATGGTCTTACCGCTTTGATGTCAGTGGTGACCAATCGGATGGGTGGGTGGATCGTGGTGACTCCAGCAATCGGACGATATCCGGCGCTCTGCGCTGGGATGTGACACCTGATTTCAACCTGCAGCTGTCGCACGCACAAGGCCGGCAAAATCCCATGCGCTACTTCGGTACACCGCTGATCAATGGGGTACAAGACCCGGCCATCCGAGAGCGCAACTACAACGTTGCCGACAGCCGCATCCAGTTCAAGGATCGCTGGACCGAACTGGCTGCTCAATGGGCTCCTAGCAGCAATATCGTTGTACGCAGCAAGCTTTATCACATTGGCAGCGACCGCTATTGGCGCAATGCTGAAGCGTACCGGTACAACGCCACTACGGGATTGATTGACCGCTCGGACAACACCGAGATCGGTCACGACCAGACGCAGACAGGCAACACCACGGATGTGACCTTCCACGGCAGCTTGCTCGGACGTCCAAACCAGCTCTCCCTGGGCTTCGACGTGAACCGCGCATCGTTTCAGCACACCAATAACACTTACACCGGCAGCTCCGGTCCGGTCGATCCCTTTAACCCAGTCCCGGGCTATTACAGCAGCTCCGTACCTTTCATTCCGCGCTATCAAAACAAGGCTGAGCAATATGCGCTGTTTGCGGAAGACCGGTTTGAACTGACAGATCGCTGGTCTGTCGTGGCGGGCACTCGCTTCGACCATGCGGACCTATCGCGTCAGGATCTGGTGGCGGGCAATCAGGCTTTCAAACGCAGCTACTCCAACACCGGTTGGCGACTTGGCTCGGTCTACAAGCTAAGTCCTCAGCTATCCCTGTATGCGCAGGCATCCAAGGCCGCAGATCCAGTGAGCGGCCTGCTGATGTTGTCGGCGGCTAATTCCGTCTTCGACGTATCGAGCGGCAAACAGTTTGAGGTCGGTATCAAGCAATCCTTCTGGGGCGGCAAGGGTGACTGGACGCTTGCAGCGTATTCCATCACCAAAAACAACTTATTGACGCGAGACCCTGCAAACCCCGCTTTGCGCATACAGGTTGGCGAACGCTCCTCCAAGGGCATTGAGGGGACCCTGTCGATGCAAGTCAGCAAGGCCGTGCAGATTGATGCCAACTTTGCGCTGCTCAAGGCTCGCTATGACGATTTCAGCGAGTCCGTGGGCGGCATCGCTGTTTCACGCAATGGCAATATTCCCACCGACGTGCCGGAGCGTGTTGCCAATGTCTGGGTGAGCTGGAAAGTTGTGCCTGACTGGACGCTGTCCGGCGGCCTTCGTCATGTGGGCAAGCGCTATGCAGACAATGCGAATACCTTGAAACTGCCTGCCTACACCACGGCAGACCTGGCGCTGCAATGGAAGGCAACCAAGGCCACCACGTTCACGCTGCGCGGCTTCAACATCTTCGACAAGCACTACTTCACGACCTCCTACTACACCAGCACGCAGTGGTTCGTCGGGGAAGGGCGGCGTGTTGAGCTGACACTGAATCATCGTTTCTGAACGGGCCGCCGATGTGGACTTCTGCCCATGCCAAACGGCTTGTGTTTCTGGTGCATCGATGGACCGGAGTGGGAGCCTGTGTGCTGATGGCGCTCTGGCTCTTCAGTGGAGTTGTGATGCTATTTGTCGGCTACCCCAAACTGCAGCCGATTGAGCGTTTGCAGGCATTGCCTTCCCTGAGTCCAGGCCAGACCTACCTGCCTGTTGAGGCAGCCCTGAAGCAAAGCCAGTCTGCTGACAAGGTGCAGCAGGTCATGCTCACCACTATTGCGGGCCGCCCCAGCTACCGGCTCAGGGAAGCAGACGGCACGCTGCGAGTGGTGGATGCCAGCACGGGCGCTGTTGTGACGCCGCCCGACGACGCAGCGGGCTTGCGCAGCGCCCAGGTGTTCCTGTCCGGAGCCAATGGAGTGCTGCAAGGTCGCACGCAAGACGATCGATGGACGCATTCCGCCTCGCTCGATCCCCATCGGCCTCTCATCAAGGTCCTGATGGATGATTCCGCATCAAGCCTGTTGTACATCTCGTCGACCACCGCCGAGGTGGTCATGGAGGTAACGCGCCATCAACGCTACTGGAACTACGTGGGTGCCTGGCTTCACTGGGTGTATATGCTGCGTGAAGGCTCCAAGGACCCTGTGTGGAGCTGGCTGGTCATCGCACTCTCGGCATTGGGAACCGTCTCCGCTATTGCCGGTGCCTTGGTGGGCATCTGGCGATGGCGCTTCAGCGGACGCTACAAATCTGGAGCCAAGACCCCGTATCGGGAGTTCCAGATGCGCTGGCATCACATCTCCGGCCTCGTATTTGGAGTGATGATGATTTGCTGGATCTTCAGCGGCCTGATGTCCATGAATCCGCTGGGGATCTTCAGTCCGCAAGGACCTCGTCCCGATCTGCGTGCCTACCAGCATACAAGTGCAGGAAGCAATCCCTTCAGGCTCACCACGCTCGAAGCGCTGACACGGCTCGGTGCCGAGGGGTTTGACACGCGCGAGGTCGAATGGAAAGTGTTGGATGGGCAGCCCTACCTGCTGGCTTTCAATGGAGTGGGGCAGACTCGAGTCCTATCCGTAAACCTTGCTGCACCGCAGGTAGAGAAGGAACTTGACCGCTCGAGACTAGAGCAGGCAGCGAAGAAACTGCTTCCTTTTGCCATCCGCTCGACCACTTTACTGACCGAGTACGACGCCTACTATTACCGTCGGGGTGAGGCTTCAATGTACTCAGCAGTGGCACGTGATCTGCCTGTGCTTCGGATGCAATTTGAAGATCCAGGAAAAACGGTCGTGTACATAAGTCCGAACTCAGGTGATGTTGTACTGAGCTTGGACAGAACACAGCGGACAGGCCGGTGGTTGTTTAATTTCCTACACAGCTGGGACCTTCCATGGATGCTGCGCCACGCTTGGCCGCGTGATGTCACCCTTGTTTTGATAAGCATTGGAACGTTGGCTCTGGCACTGAGCGGTATCGTGCTGGGATACAGGCGACTCAAGCGGTTTGTTGGGCATAAACGCAGATTTTGATCTGAGTGAATGAAAAACGCCCAACCAGAGATGGTCGGGCGTTTTTTGTGGCAAAGGACGGGTTTAAAAGAGTGGCCGCTGCCTCCGATCAAGCGGAGCTGTCAATCCCATACTAGCCACGATGCGAGCCACCTGTCCCTCAGTGAGACCATATTCGGCTGCGATCTCCTGAACTGTCTTGTTCGTTGAATACTCCGCCGCAATCCGTGCATTGCATACAGCCTGGAGCGCTCTTTTCGCTTTCAGTAGTTGGAAATGAGGTAACCCTTAATATTCTTTAGCCAGCTTTAAAAGCGCATCTATACCAATGACCACCGCGTAGGGATGCTCTTCAGTGGCGCGCTCTGGCGTCAGAAAGTACACCCGCGGACCACCCCATTTCTGAAGCAATGCCATGGTTGCTTGCAGACCAACCAGGCGCTCAAACTCCTGTAGCAGCGGTAGCAGCAGGTCGATGGAAACGTCGAAGGACTGGGTCATTTGGCCTGTGCCTGGCGTTTGGCCCGATCCAACATGGACATCAGTGCTTCAATGACAGTGCTGGCCTGGGCGGTTGGCCGGAACTTAACGTCCGACACCCCAGTGCCTAGGGTTCAGGCCACGAAGGCGAGCAGGGCTGTCGTCGCGCAGGCCGCCCGCTTCGTCCAATTTTTTCCAGAGCCACTTGATCTTCTCGGGCTGACCAAACGGTTTAAAGCTCGCGGACTTAGGTTTAAAACCCAGCTTGGCCATGTGAGCCAGTACCTGGGCACGGCCAGCAGCATCCAGATCCGCAGAGCGGGCCACAGACGTTGAGGTTTTAAACGACGTCAACGGTGACCTGGTCAACCTCTACCGGGTGGTCACTCACCATCTGGAAGAGTTTGTGCGCCAATTTAAATGGGCCTTGACCAGCAGGCAGGTCTTTAAATGGTTGCAAGAGACCCGGCCTGAGACCCTGACGGATATCCAGCGGGCAGCCCGTTTCTTTTATCTGCAGCAGCAAAGTTTTGGTGGAAAGGTGGCTAGTCAGACCTTTGGTACGGCCACCACCGCGCCTGCCATCAACCTGCTTCGGATTGAAGAAAACCTCTCGGCAGCACACCTGCGCATGGCGGGTGGCACCTATATCGAGCAACTGGATTGGGCCAAATGCATTGACCGCTATGACCGGCAACATACGCTGTTCTACCTGGACCCACCTTACTGGGAGACAGAAGGTTATAGCGTGCCTTTTGAGTGGGACCAGTACGAGCTAATGGCCCAGAAACTCAAGGCGGTGATCAGCATCAACGACCACCCAGCCATCCGGGAATGCTTTAAAGACTTCGAGATGGAAGCTTTGAAACTTGACTACACGGTCGGCGGTGGAGCCAATCGAGTAGAGCGGGGCGAGCTGGTGATTTACAGCTGGGCCAGAAGTGAGGAGCCTGCAGGGCTGTTTTGAGCAAATAAAAAAAGTGGCCCTCGAGGGCCACTTTTAGATTTCGAACTTGGAACGGTCTTGATCTTTGATCCAGGTAGGTGGCTTTCCTCGACCAGTCCAAGTCTGGCCAGTTGCTGGGTCGCGGTATTTAGGAGCGACGGAAACTTTCTCGCGCATTGGTTTTTGTTTGGCGGTCGAGAAGACATCGTCCTGTGTCAGACCAAAAGCTTCAATCAAGCTCTTAATTTCTTGCACCGCACCTGCGACTTCAGACTTTCGAGCGGCAGCAATCTGTTTCTCCAGAGCTTCGCGTTGCGCTAATAATTCCTTGTACGAATGTGTACTCATTTAAAAGATGTCCTTAGTAAATATTTGAGCCAGCACTAAATTGGTGCACTCATACATGAGATACATCGCTTATGCAGTTGGTTCACTTTCAATTGAAAGTGGCCGCGCACATTGTGTCTTGGTTTGAGGCCTGTCAACTTCAAAAAAACATAGGCGCAGCACAAATACTGAATGTGATCACTTACTGATATTTCAGCTTCAGTGCTGAAAAGGGAGCGGGGCGAGTTGGTGATCTACAACTGGTCGAGAAGCGAGCAGCCTGCGGGAATGTTTTAAGGTGAGGAGGCTGACTGTTGTCGGCCACAAGCGGACTCATGCATAAATCAAATCGCGGCTTTGCAAGGACTCTTCAGCACTAACACCAACTCGCCCAGGATTGATCAACTGATATTATGTAAAGATAGGAACGCCTACATTGTTGAGAATTCTAAGAATTTATCGCGTTTACCTGAGAGTTTACAAAGTCTTTACAAAGTTAACTTGCGTAGTTAACTTGATTTGCATAGCGGCCCTTGATCTCGATTCTTCGATTAGTTGCAGTTGCATTGGACCAGTTAGAGGTGGCAGTCTGCATCTTTGACACCAAGGACAGGACCCTGCTTTGGAACGATACGTTTTTGCAGTTTTTCCCTGAGCACGCTGGACACGTCTATGTAGGTGAGGACTACCGGGAGAATTTGCGGCGCTTCTACCTGCGAAGGCTCTCTGAAGACGAACTGTCAGGAATGGAGCGCTACATTGAAGAAGGCCTTCAGCGGCATCAACACCAGCAGCGCGCTTTTGAATTCGACCATTATGACTATCGCGTTCGAGTAGCGTCTCTTTCACTGAGAGCTTTTGGCCGGATCAGGTTGTGGCGTAAGACGGCTCCTTTGCTCACAGGAATGCAGGACCGCATTAGTCCAAAGCAGGTGCAGTTGCCAAATCACATATCGGCAGACACCGTTATGGCCTTGGAGAGCTTGGCTGATGGAATCTTGATGGTGGACCAACAAGATAGAGCGGTTTGGGCCAACCACGCTTTTCTTGTGCTCTATGGTTTGCTAAACATCGAGAGCCTGAATAGGCGGATGTTTGACGATATTTATGTCGCGGCATGGCATCATAAGCAAACCACATCTGACTTCGCAACCGGACTTTCCGTTCTCAAAGAGCGTCAACGCTTCTCTGGGGCTCCTTATGTGCTTGCTCTGCCACAAGATCGCTGGGTACGGGTTGTGGAGCTACGTGGGACCCAAGCCAACGGCTGCAGCTACTTTTCGCATGTCGACATCACTGATTCGCGACAGCAACAAGAAAAGCTGAGGCAACTGACGATGCATCTAGAGTCATTGGCGGTGAAGGATGCTTTGACAAACTTGGTGAACCGCAGGCGGTTTGACGAGGTGCTGGAATCAGAGTGGCGCAGAGCGCTCCGGTCAGAGGCAACACTTTCGCTGCTCATGTTGGATGTGGATCACTTCAAGTATCTCAACGACACCTTTGGACATCCCTTTGGAGATGAGGTGCTTAAGCGCTTTGCCACTCTGCTGGACCACTGCGTCCAACGCGCGGGAAGTTTAGTTGCTCGCTACGGGGGCGAAGAGTTTGCAGTTCTGCTGCCAGGCACAGATTTACCCGGTGCGACAAAGCTCGCAGAATTCATCAGGCAACAGGTTGAGGGTATGTCGCTTGGTAATGAGCAAACTAAATTGGTGCGGATCACTATCAGTATTGGGGTTGCATGCGTAAGTGGCTCTGAGCTGGAGTTGTCTTCCTCTGCGCTCATTGACATGGCTGATAGGTCCCTTTACGAAGCCAAAAGAGAAGGCCGCAACCGAGTTGTCATTGCCAATAAATAGGCCAACATGTTTAGCTGGGCATTGCTGTTTGCATTTTAACTTTTGGTAGCAAAGCTGCTCATAGGTGGCGAATGCCTGCTAAGGGGCGATCAGAGACAGTCGCTTCAAGGCGCTGAGCATCAAAGCAACATCTTGCGTTAAGTGATTGCTTGCGGCATTGTCAGCTTCGGTGCCAAAGGCTGCGCAACTTTGTGCCAAAGCGCGTGCAACTTTGTGCCAAAGGCGGCGCAACGCAATTTACTTTTGTGGGGGAGTGATCGCTTTGGCACAGGGGTGAGGGCTAATAAATTTTGGGTTCGCTAATGTTGGCGCGGGTTTGCGGGCGATTTAGGGTATGCAGAACAGTTTGGCCGCTTTGGCACCGAATGGGCTGGTCAGGGAGCAAAAATGGCCCAAATGAGCTGATAGCGCTCTGAATGAGGGCTTGGCGCGGGATTTCTAGTTTCCATCGTGTGGCAGCCATTTACCGGGGATGGAGGCTCATTTTGGGTGAGAATGTGCCCGTGAGTATCTACCCCAAAAGTTGGGCGTATCGAAGTTGGGCGCACCTTTTTCTCGTTTTGTATAAAGGCCATAGAAGTCAAAGACTTAAAGAACGTTCCTGCTCCGAATGAAAACGCCCAGCTTGCAAAAAGCTGGGCGTTTTCATTCGGAAGAACTTTAAAACAAGGTGCGCTGCCTTCGTTCTGGATGCGTTATCACGCCAAAGCTTGGCACGATTTTGAGTACCTAGCCTTCGGCAATGCAATGCGAGGTTTGGCAGCTATCTCGCCTTTAGCCAAGGTGCGGTTGTCGGTGTCCAACCTTAAAGTGGACAGAAGCTAACGATTGAATTCACCTACGGGTTACTGGTGACGACGCCAGCTTTTTGCATCGTAGGATGCAATGAAGTGTTAGATTCCACGCGCAGTTAGGGCTGCAGAAACTTGCTCTTTGAAAGGTTGCATGCGCAAATAGGCGCGTTTCGATAGATCTAGTTGGTAGTTCAGTGACTTCCGAATTTCGGCATGTATGTGAATCGCGTTTCGCGCTTCATAGAACTCGATCAGTTCATCCTTTAGCCAGTCTTCTATTAGGCCAAGCGCTGCAGCACACTCGGCCTTTTTGTCAAACCGAACCTTTGATTCACTTGTCTTTCCAACTGCTTCGTATGTGGGAATGATCTGCTTGCCAGCATGTTCAAGATGCTTCTGCAGCAGCGCAAGACTCTCATTCGGTATTGAAAATTGCTTCTTTACTGGAAACTCAGTCAAAGAAATAACTGCCGGATCAGCGCTCAAGCGATCAAAAAGGATGTGATGTATGACGGCCATCATAGATGGAGGCATAAGACAGGATCTGCAGTCGTATCTGGGCTCGTAAGAGCCACCCATCAGCTTCGAGACCCTCAAGTAACTTGTAGATGTACCGTGTGGATATGAACTCCTCGCCAAGTCGCTTTTCAAGATTAGGCTCTTTGACGAAGTCGAAGTACGTGACATGCCAATCTTCATTTGCGATATGCGCGTCGATATAGGCAGTTATTTGATCTTTGACGGCTGCTTCGAAGGCCATAAACAGTCTTTAATATGGCCTAACTAGATTTAGGTTGAAAACCAAAATAGAAGGCCGATGATGGGATGGGCAATTTTTCTCGCTTGTTGCAGTCGATGCTCGAACCTGGGCCGACTTTAGTTTGCACCATTTCTTGGCACATGCTGCAACAAATGAGGTACCACTGCCGCATTGCTGAATGGGGTGGACTGTCAAAAAGGCTATTGCTTAGTTGACCGAGCAGTTGTTTTTTTTGCAGGAGCAGCTATTTTCTTTGCAGGAGCAGCTTTGTTTTGGACGATCTTTTTATCAAGTTCTGCTAATAAAGAGATTCCCAAAGCTGTCGTTGCATAGCGCCTGTAAGTAACGCCAGCAACCTTCTCATTCTCCACAAGCCCATGGATTTGAAGCTTGGGGCAAATATTGAAGTACAAGAATTTCTGAAGATCAGTAGAATTTATTTGATTGGTGATGCCGCGAACCAATAGCTCTTTTTGTGAAAAAAAGATGTCGAGCAAGGTAACTGTTACATCGTCCCCGGTAACAAGGTTTTCAGGGATTTTTATATCAATTTCGCTTAAAAGGTCGATAAGTTCTTGGAACTTCTTTTCGGATTTCTCTGATGCGCTAGTCCTACTACTCTCCAGTGAGACAATTGCATTCTTAAGCTCGTTGTTCTCATCCGTAAGCTTCTTAATTTCGTCGAACAGAGGCTTGGTATCGACGATTTCGTCAGCTTGAACCCACCCTTTTAGAGCTCGATTTGTGGAAAAATCCGATAGCGTTTCGTGAACACAAAGCTTGATGTCTTTTTCGTCATCGAAAAAAGAAGAAATGCTGTCCATCACCTTCTTCCTGAACAAGACAAGCTCTTTTGTGTTAACGCGCTCTAAGGCAGATTGGCCAGCGTCACGAACTTTTTTCTCCAGTGCATTTTCAGTAATCACGACTGCAAAAAATGCTTTTTTTTGTTGTACAGCGTAATCATATTCAAGCTCTGTGTAGCTAATTCCAGACGTTGGCTCTACTGATCCATAGCGTCCTCCAAGAATCAACATATAGACGTCAGATTCGTCGATCCATCGTTTGATTGTTTCGAGCTGAGAGCTGTCTCCCGAAGTGAATAGTTCCATACCTGCTGGTATATGCCCAGCTTTTAGGACAGCGCTAACTGCTGCTTGCCTCTCTGGCAGCAAATCAATGTATGTGCTTGATATAAATACTTGTAAACGACGCTTCATGTTGATGCTTTAAAGGAAGAACGTCTAAAGATAGCGCACTTTTATGCTCAAACGAGAGAACGAGCCTTTAGCAAAGTCTAGTGTGAGGAGTCAATGCAGATTCATTTAATGAGGTTTCCAAGACTGAAGAGGGCTGCTTCCCTAAGGTTCGATGTGTTTTTATTTGAGTGATTGCTTACTTTAATTTGTATTTGCGGGTTGTCTCATATTGACATTTAAAGGAGATGAGTATTATTTTATTTGCGGTTTGCATGCTGAGCAGTCTTGACAGGTTGCGTATCTGTGACAGCCTAGTTGAATGAAAAAAACGCCCCACCGGGAATGGTCGGGCATTTTTTGTGGGGAAGGACGGGTTTAAAAGAGTGCCCGCTGCCTCCGGTCGAGCGGGGCTGTCACTCCCATGCTGGCCACGATGCGAACCACTTGGCCCTCAGTGAGACCATATTCGGCGGCGATCTCCCGAGCGGTCTTGTTCGTTGCATACTCAGCCGCAATCCGTGCATTGCGCACAGCCTGGAGCGCTCTTTCCGCTTTTGGCAACTGAAAATGAGGCAACCCTCCATATTCCTCCGCCAGCTTTAAAAGCGCGTCCATTCCAATGACTGCTGTGTAAGGATGCTCTGTTGATTTCCACCCAGAAGTGACCCACTAGCCCCCGGTTTTTCCATCTCAGTCTGATCCACGCATTAACCCTAGCCTGCTGCTTTCTTGTGCAGTAGGAGACCAGGAGTGATTGACGTGGCTACTTTGAGTGTCATCAGACGCTGGGCTCTACGTGAGCACCTGTCCATCCGAGAGATCGCCCGCAGAACCGGGCTTTCTCGCAATACCATCCGCAAGTATTTGCGCTCCGACGTTGTGCAACCTCAACTTGCACAGCGCACCATTGCCACCAAGCTCGACCCCTTCGCCAGCAAGCTGTCAGGCTGGCTGCGTACAGAAGTCAACCGCTCTCGCAAGCAGCGGCGCACGATCAAGCAGATGTTTCTGGACTTGGAGGCGTTGGGCTACACCGGCTCCTACAACCGAGTCGCTGCCTTTGCCAGAGTATGGAAGGCTCAGTGTCATGCGGCGGAGCAGACATCAGGGCGAGGCGTTTTTGTGCCCCTGGTCTTCGGCGCTGGAGAAGCCTTCCAGTTTGATTGGAGCGAGGATTGGGCTGTCATTGCGGGTGTACGCACCAAGCTGCAAGTGGCTCACTTCAAGCTCAGCCACAGCCGAGCCTTCTATCTGCGGGCCTATCCCCTGCAAACCCATGAGATGCTGTTCGATGCCCACAACCGTGCCTTTGCGGTGTTTGGAGGCGTCCCTAGGCGGGGGATCTACGACAACATGCGCACAGCCGTCGATCGTGTCGGCCGTGGCAAGCTCAGAGAGGTCAACGCCCGCTTCAGTGCGATGGCCAGCCATTTCCTGTTCGAGGCACAGTTTTGCAATCCGGCCTCGGGATGGGAGAAGGGACAGGTCGAGAAGAATGTTCGGGACGCTCGCCATCGTATCTGGCAATCTGTACCAGCGTTTCCGACACTCAGAGCCCTCAACGATTGGCTAGAGCAACGGTGTCAACAGTTATGGCAAGAGATTGCGCATGGCCAATTGCCTGGCTCACTTGCTGATGTGTGGGAGCAAGAACGCTCAACCTTGATGCCCATGCCTCGGCCGTTTGACGGCTTTGTCGAGCATGCCAAACGAGTCTCTCCCACCTGCCTAGTTCACTTCGAGCGCAATCGCTACAGCGTGCCGGCCTCTTATGCCAACCGACCTGTGAGCTTGCAGGTGTATGCCGACCGCCTGGTCGTCGTGGCCGAAGGCCAGTTCGTCTGTGAACACCCGCGCATCATTGAGCGCAATCACCAAGGCTCTGGGCGTACGGTCTATGACTGGCGTCATTACTTGGCCGTATTGCAGCGCAAGCCCGGCGCATTGCGTAATGGTGCTCCGTTCGTCGAACTGCCAGATGCGTTCAAGCGCCTGCAAGCACTACTCCTGAAGCAGCCCGGTGGCGACCGTGAGATGGTGGAGGTGCTTGCCTTGGTGTTGCAGCACGATGAGCAGGCCGTCCTGGCCGCTGTCGAGTTGGCTCTGGAGGATGGCGCACCCCGCAAGACCCACATCATCAATGTCTTGCACCGCCTCATTGATGGAACACCGGAACCTGAGCCCATCCATTCACCCCAAGCCTTGGCCTTGATCGTTGAGCCCCAGGCCAACGTCGTGCGCTACGACCAACTCCGACAGGTGCGCCATGCGTCATGACCCCGCCATTGCTGCGATCATCATCATGCTGCGCCAACTCAAGATGTTTGGCATGGCCCAGGCCGTGACAGAACTTGCCGAGCAAGGCTCACCAGCCTTTGAAGCAGCACATCCCATACTCTCGCAACTGCTCAAGGCCGAGAGCGCAGAGCGAGAAGTGCGCTCCATTGCCTATCAGCTCAAGGTGGCCAAGTTCCCTGTCTACAGAGATCTGGCAGGCATTGACTTCGCACACAGCGAGGTCAATGAAGCCTTGGTGCGCAGCCTTCATCGCTGTGAATTCATCGAGAAGGCCAACAATGTGGTGCTTGTCGGAGGCCCCGGTACTGGCAAGACGCACATCGCTACGGCCCTGGGTATTCAGGCCATTGAGCACCACCGTCAAAGGGTGCGCTTCTTCTCTACGGTGGAATTGGTTAATGCCTTGGAGCAAGAGAAAGTACAAGGCAAAGCCGGACAGCTCGCCCACAGGCTGGTGCATACCGATCTGGTGATACTCGAGGAGCTGGGCTATCTGCCCTTCAGCTCATCTGGTGGTGCGCTACTGTTTCATCTGCTCTCAACGCTTTACGAACGCACCAGCGTAGTGATCACCACCAACCTGAGCTTCAGCGAATGGGCCAGCGTGTTTGGGGACGCCAAGATGACCACCGCATTACTGGACCGCCTGACCCACCACTGCCATATTCTGGAAACAGGCAACGACAGCTACCGCTTCAAGCACAGCAGTGCAGTCCAACAACCGCCCATGAAGAAGGAGAGAAACAAAACCTGATCCACATCTTGAGCCTTGCGGCTCAAGCCAAAGGGTGGGTCAGTTTGAGATGGAAATTGCGGGTCAGATTTGCGTGGAAATTAACATTCATGCCTTTGCTCTCGCAAAACTCTTCCCATTCACTGCTCATTTCTTATGTCTTTCTTCAAAAGATGTGGCTTCCTGAATGTGTCATTTTGCAGGATGGCAACTTTGTGGATCTTCTCTCAAAGACTGCTCAGGGTCGTTTCCTGTCGCTGCTTCAGGCTGTGAAGTCAGCAGGTCGAGCATTCGTCGTCAGCGACTGAGTCAAGGTGATGGGTGAAAAAACAACACTTGGCAGGATGTGCTCACTTGCTGATTTGTCAGCTTCGGTGCCAAAGCGTGCGCTACTTTGTGCCAAAGCGTGCGCAAATTTGTGCCAAAGGCCGCGCAACGCAATTCTGTGGGGGAGTGACCGCTTTGGCACAGAGGTGGGACATGGGATATTTTGAGATCGCTAATGATGGCGCGGGTTTGCGGGCGATTTGGGACCTGTGGGACAGTTTGGCCGCTTTGGCACCGAATGGGCCGACCGGGCGTACAAAACGGCCAGAATGGATCGATAGTGCGTCGAACAGGGTTAGCCATAGAAATTCTGGTTTCCCTTGCGTGGCGAGTATTTAGGATGAGAAAGCGCTGATAGGGAAGGTTCCTCGAGATTCACTGAGGTCGGACAAGATGAGGTTGGACATGTATTTGTGTCCAGCCTCATCTTGTTTATGTATATCAGTGACTTAGGTAAAAGATTGGCTCAGGATTGTGACGTCCGACCTGAGACGAGGCTGGTCGTTATCGACGCACCCTCCAAGTAGCATTTGGCAAAAAAGTCGTCTTCGTCTCACTGAGGTGAGTGGTCTTCATTAAAGGCGGTGGGGTGGGAGCTCAAAAAAGGCTAGCGGCCTTCGCTCTGGATATGCTGTTGTGCCCTAGCTAGCCGCGATTCTGTACTCAACTCCTTCATGGCCTGGCTGCCACCCTGCGTTCAGCTCCTGTGCGACGGTTGCTATTCGAGTATTGACGCCAATCGGAACAGTGCTCAAAGCCGTAATTGAAGATTACATTTAGCTACAGCTATAGTGCTGATTACAAGGGCGTTCAAGCAGCATCGCTAATTTTTAGTTTGAGAAACTAAGTTCAAGCAGGAAAAAAACAGTGGATCTCATTTCACAATTCGTCGCTAGGTACCGAAAAGAGTACGACTTCTATGAGCAAGCCTGCCGAATGGCTGCACAGGTCCTTGACTCGAACCTGCAATCAACTGGTGTAAGAGCCATCGTAACGTCTAGGGCAAAAAATCCAGCTCGACTTGAGGTTAAGGTGCGCCAGCGCGCGGCAAAGACTGCTTACACAAGCGTTGAGCAGATCTACGATGACATAGTCGATCTTGCTGGAGTTCGTGTTGCCCTCTACTTTCCGGCAGAACGGGGAGAGGTAGGCAGGGTCATACGGTCTCTATTCGCACTCGTGTCCGATCCCAAGGAGTTTCCAACTCCCGGCCAGCCATCGTACAAAAAGCGCTTTTCAGGCTACTGGGCAACACATTACCGTGTGCGTTTACCCGAAACGCTATTAAATGAATCGCAGAAGAGGTACAGCGAAGCAAATGTTGAGATTCAAGTCGCATCTGTCCTTATGCATGCATGGTCAGAGGTTGAACACGACTTAGTTTACAAGCCGCTACAAGGGAAGCTTTCGGACGACGAATATGCAATCCTTGATGAACTGAATGGCCTAGTCCTTGCAGGGGAAATTGCACTTGAACGCCTGCAACGTGCTGGCGAACATCGCATATCTGAGCATGACCGCGAATACACCGATCACTACGATCTTGCATCTTCCTTACTAGACTTGGCTCGGGAAAAGCTGTCAGGGCAGAACATCCATGACTCTGCACTTGGCAAGGTGGATCTTTTGTACGCGCTGCTGCATGAACTCAACTTGGGAACTCCAGAGAATCTCGCTCGCTATATAGATGCACTGCACTCCGACCTAGAGCGCAGGCCACTTGCGGAGCAGGTCATCGATCAAGTGCTCAGTGAAGACCCAACACGCTATGCGACGTATGAACGAATCAGGGCTTTAGATACCTCTGTTATGTCAAATACAACCTCGGGCCTTCCAAGAGTTAGCCAGTCTGAAGCAATTGGTCAATTCGTTTCTTTATGGATCGACTTCGAGAAGATGCTTAGAAACATTGCAGCGGAAAACGGAGTTGAAGGTTATCCCATACCATCATTAAAACTGTTGCGCGTCGCCAAAGAGGTCCCAGTAGAGCTTTATGTATTGGCAGAGAACCTCCGTCGGTTTCGCAATCAACTAATTCATGGTATAGAAGTTCCTGACGCGGATTACATTCGAGCTCAAACAGCGGAGCTGCAGATTCTGGTCAATCGCCTGAAGATGGCATTGGAGTCTCAGGGAAAAACTACACGTAAAGCAGCTACGAAGAAGAAACCACCAACTCCACCGTGATACATGACTTAATAACCTAATCTTTAGCATCTAGTTCGTCGTTCAGGCCGACGCCAACACCTCCATGGCTTCACATAGTTTTGGTCCTTGATGCCGCTTACCTTGTGCGTCCGGTGACTGCTTTCAATCAAGGTCAGTGTTACTTTTTGGCCGAGATTAATATGTCGCAAAGAAATGGGGCAGACCCTGATTCGTCTCTAAGACTCTCGAAGAACGTCAAAGAATGCGGGTAAGTGGGTAGAGTTCTAAGCCGAGACGTAAATACGTACTTAAAAACTCTCTCCAGTGGACCGCTTTCAACTCCCAATGAGCTATATCGCTAGGCGACATGAAAAACAGCAGTGCAGAGATTTCTCGAAGGATGCTTCGTCCTTTGTTGAGGCGACGCGCAGAACCTGCTAACGACGGGGTACTGCAAGAAGCGATGGCGCAGTTTGAGGAGCGTGCCATCGCGACATCTCTGCTTCCGCATATGGCGGATCTGCAAAAGGCAGCGAATCAGAGACGCACGCCGGATCGTTGGAAGGATCCGAATGCTGCAGTACAGAAGGTGGAACTCTCGCTAACCCTCTACCGTGCTCGAAAGATCTCTCTGCAGGAGTATGTCTTCCACGTAGCGCACGTTGTCGAAGGCGTACATGAAGGGCGCTTTGTGGATAGTCGCTACCCTAGCCTACAAAAGCTGTCTGATGAGATGCAAATGATCGAGGCCAATCACGGGCTAAAGCCTGGCGAATATTGGCCAAAATCGGATGCACCTCCTTGTTGGCAGGCGCTCTCTGCTAGGTGGGACTCAACTTGCCAAATGCTTTTGGCACAGACGTTCGCTGAATTGGAAGGCGGGTTAGCCTCAGACCTCTTTACCCATCAACGGCGTGAGTTTGATCGACTCCGAGAGCGAGGACGCCGAGCCCTTTTCCATAAGAAGGAATTGATACCGTCTCTAGCTGACACCGTAAAGCGCTACGAGATCGAAGCAAGAGCGGCAGCAGGGGCCAATGCGTACACCGCCGCAGTCACGCTAATCGGTGCTGCACTCGAGGGATTGCTACTTCTTCGCTGTCTCAGCTCCCCAAAGAAGAGCTCCCAAGTCGCTCAACTCCTACCGTCGAAGAAGCGCCCAAAGCAGGTCAGCGTTCCTTCGACTTGGACATTCGACAACCTTATCCAGGTCTGTCTGGCCGCAGGCTGGCTGCCTAAAATCGAAAATCAGAACATGTCAGTAGACCCCTCGGGCCTCGCAGATCTGCTACGCCGGATGAGGAACAATGTTCATCCTGGCCGCGTTTGTACAGAAAGTCCTTGGGTTGAGACTGAACTTCGCGACTTTGAGGATGCTGAACTCATATATGCGACGCTCTTTGCTAGGGTCTTTCGAGGTCATATGTTCAAACAATTAAGAGAGAGGCTCGGCGAGCATGTCACCTAACCCCTCACTGGTATCGATCCGCGACAGAAGGCACTGCTTGCCTCTTCGGTTGCTCAGCTCAAACGCTGAGTGACCGCTTTCCCCTGTCGCCATCGGCTGCTCTTGGACGCAAAAAGACCTAGTCGCTCTTTTTGATGAACATATTGAAGGTTTGCTAGGCCAGCACAACTTGCGCAGCTTTGTTGAATGAAAAACGCCCAACCATGGGTGGTTGGGCGTTTTGAAGTGTGGTGTGGGATGGGTCTAAAAGAGTGCCCGTTGCCTCCGATCGAGTGGTGCTGTCACTCCCATGCTGGCCACGATGCGAACCACTTGGCCCTCAGTGAGACCATATTCGGCTGCGATCTCGCGAGCGGTCTTGTTCGTCGCATACTCTGCTGCAATCCGTGCATTGCGGACGGCCTGGAGCGCTCGTTCCGCTTTTGGCAGCTGAAAATGAGGCAACCCTCCATATTCCTCCGCCAGCTTTAAAAGCGCGTCCATGCCAATGACCGCCACATAAGGATGCTCTTCAGTGGCGCGCTCGGGCGTTGGAAAGTACACCCGCAGCCCACCCCATTTTTGCACCAGCGCCATGGTGGCTTGCAGGCCGACCAGGCGCTCAAACTCCTGGAGCAGCGGTGGCAGCAGGTCGATCGGGACGCTGAAGGACTGGGTCATTTCACCTGTGCCTGACGTTTGGCACGATCCAGCATGGACTTCAGCGCCTCGATGACCGTGCTGGCCTGTGCGGTTGGCAGAAACTTCACATCCGACACCTCTGCGCCTAGCGTACGGCCCACAAAAGCAAGCAGGGCAGCGGGACTGCCGTCGCGCAGGCCTCCAGCTTCATCCAGTTTTTTCCAGAGCCACTTGATCTTCTCTGGCTGACCGAACGGTTTAAAACTCGCGGACTTGGGCTTAAAACCCAGCTTGGCCATGTGCGCCAGTACCTTGGCTCGGCCTGCTGCATCCAGATCCGCAGAGCTGGCCACAGCCGCGCTGGTGCCATATTTGAAATGCGCATGCAGGATGCCTGGACCCTGGGAGAGAATTTTGTGGACAAGCCCCTTGGCATCATTGGTCATCGCGTGGAACTGCAGCTTGCCCAGCTCGATGTGGGCGTGCTCAAGCAGATGAAGGCGTTTGGCTCGCTGCGGCTCAAGGACGTGGGCAATGAAGCCGCCCGCAAGATTGGTCATCACCTGGGCCAGACCACTATTGGTGCGCAGACTCCATACCAAGCCATCCAGGCGGTACAGAAGATTCTCGGGGCCGAATCACCCAGACGCGCGGCGACTATTGTTCGCACGGAAGTCAGCCGCGCATTTGCCGTCGCCTCCAACGAACGCTTGCAACAGGCCGAGCCCCTTGTGCCGGGTCTGGGCAAGCAGTGGCGGCGCAGCGGCAAGATCCACAGTCGGTGGAATCACGACATCATCGACGGCCAGATTGTGGAAGCTAGCAAGCCCTTCAAAGTGCCAAACCCTGGCGGCGGCATCGACAAGATGCAGTGTCCGCATGACCCAAGGGCTCCAGTGGAGCAGATCATTCACTGCGGGTGTATTTCCATACCGTGGATGAAGAACTGGAAGGTGATGACGCAAGGGGCCAAGCCCTTCACTGAGAGGGAGCTGCAGCTGGATGGGCGCAAGGCTGCGCTGGATCAAGCGGCGAAGAGGGTAGGGAATCGGGTGGAGTGATGCGCTAGGACGCTTTAAACGCCTCTAGTGTGGCGGTTGTATAGCTGGTTATGCTTGCGTCCCGCAGGAGGGGATTTAAAGCATGTTTAAACAGAAAATTGCTACGGTTAGGGGTTGGCTGTGGAGTGGGGCACGTCTTCAAATGCTCATTTCGGCGATTCTCGTTGCGTTTGTCGGGCTTCCTGGGCTTTGGTATCTATGGGCAACAAAGGGAGTCCAATATTTTGAGCGGCTGCTGTGCAGTGATGTGGAAAGCTGTGCTCGACTAGGGCAGGTTGGGGACTTGTTTGGCGGTGTGAATGCTCTGTATGCAGGCTTTGCCTTTACCGGGTTACTAGTCAGTATCGAGCTGACCAGGCGAGCTAGCCAAGATGAGAGAAATCGTTCGCTTGACAAAGAGCTGGTAGAGCAGGTTTCTAAATCCTATGAGTGGGCGTTCAAATCGTTGAGGCATCAGGACACTATGACTAACGAATATCGATTGACTGCTTCTAGGCTTGGGTGGCTTGTGTCCGCACGTCACATCGTGCGGGCTCAAAAAATAGTCGATCAACTGAGAACTGATACCTATCGAGTGATACAGCAGGAGATTGAGGAATACTGGCGTGGTCAGTTTTATGAATTGCTAAATAAAGGTAATGAACTAAGAGGGATGCTGAATTTTTCTTCCGTGATGGAGTCGCATGAAAGAATTGCGCCAGTGTCAATTTCTGTAATTCTCGATTTTGCATCGTGGCGAAATGATCGAGAGGATCCGTTAGCAGGTTTAGATGAGACGTACGCTCTAAGAATTGGGCAAGTGCGCTCAATGGATTGTTTCGAGCATGTACAAGAGTACTGTAGAAATAACTCTGAACGATAGTTTCCACATACAGGCCAGCATTTGCGGGCCTTATTTATTTGTGCCCCGCTAGGCACAGTCACTCCATCGCAATGCCGCGCCCTGCGGCTCAACTTCGATGGAGTGACCAATGTCCGAAACCGAGACAAAAGAAACCAAGCTGACGGCAGCCGATGCCGCCAAGCGTGTACAGCGCATCGTCCTGGAGCCTGCAGAAGGCAAGGACAAGTTCAAAGAAAAGCGCGTTCCCGTTTCCGCTGAAGAAATGCTGTCCTTCAAGGATTACGGCACGCATGTGGTCGTTGTCACCCGCGACGGTCAGAAGCTGACTGGCTCTGCCAAGTAAGCAATGCCGCTCAAGCTCATTCCCCAGGGCAGTGGCTTTGCCCGTCTGACGGAGGCGGTCACCTCTGAGTATGGTCAGCTCATCGAGCTGGTGCGCCAGGCAGTGCGCGACAAGCTGCGCCTGACGGTCAACAGCGACTATTACGTGGACATGCGCGGCATTTGGCCTGACCGGGCCGTGGTGCAGGTCAAGGGTCGCCTTTACAGCTACGCCTATACGGTCAGCGCGGACAACACCGTGGCTCTGGCTGAAGGTGAAGAGGTGGTGGCGCAGTTTCAGCCCGTGTCCGATAAGACGGGAGCCATCTTTCCCGATATCTCCGAGGCCGACCGTGCGGCGGGGAGAGTCAAGCTTTCAGAGATCGTGCGCGAATCTCAGGAAGCTACGGCCTTCCGCGAAGCCCAGGACGGCACGATCGAAGTCACGCTGATCCGTTCTGGCCGCAGCGGCAACCGCAACTATTACCCCGACGAGGCACTGCGCGAAGCGGTCTCCATGTTTGAGGGCGTGCGCGTTTTTGCCAAGTCCGATGCTGATCACAGCGCAGGCAAGGGCAAGGATGTGCGCAACCTGATCGGCGGCATTTACAGCGTGCGTTTTGTCGAAGGCAAGACGCCTGACAGCGGCAGCCTGGTTGGCACCTTTAAAGCCATCGACCCCAGCGATGCAACGGTCACCAAGATGGTGGGCTCCGTCAAGCGGGGCATGCAGGGGCTGCTGGGGCTGTCGATCGACGCTGATGCTCGCACTCGCCATCGCCGCAATGGCAGCGAAACCCTGCGCGAAGCCGTGAAGTTCACCAAGGTGCACTCGGTGGATCTGATTGTCGAGCCAGGCGCGGGCGGTGGCCTGGATCGTTTGACTGAAGCCGCTGCCGACTCTTCGTCTCCCCAATCTCCCCCTGAATCTCAACAAGGAAGCAAGACCATGCCTCTGTGGAAGCAACGCATGCTGGAGGCCGTCAAGGCCAAAGACCCGGCGAAGCATGCCGCCGTCAACCTGGAAACGATCACCGACGATGAGGTGGTCAATCTGCATGAAGCCGTTTGCGGTCCGCTGGTCCCCCAGTCTGGCAACGATCGCATGACTGAGGCCGTGGGCGACAACACGCCGCTGACGCGTGCCGATCTGCAGGCATTCGAGCTGCGTGGTGCGGCCCGTGACCGTATCAATGCGGCCAGACTGCCCCAGGCGTCGAAGGAACGCCTGCAAGCCCAGGTGGCCATAGCGACCGCTGATCGCCTGACGGAAGCTGCGGTGGGTGAGCTGATCAAGGCCGAAGGTGACTATGTGGCTCGCTTGACCGAGTCGGGCACGGTACGTGTGCCTGTGTTCGGTTCTGGTGCGGTCACGGTCGAAGACCGCAGCGTCTCCATTCGTGAAATGCTCAATGCGTTCTTTGACCCGGCTCACAAAGAGCACCGCAATGTGCAGTCGCTGCGTGAGTGCTATATCGAGATCACGGGCGACCGCCGCGTCACAGGCCAGGTCCGTGACTGCGATATGGGCCGCATGGCAGAAAGCCTGGCCGCTGTGCTGGCAGAGCCTTGGGCCAAGTCCATGTCTTTCGGTAATCTCACGCAGACGCTGACGGCCCAGCAACTGGCGATCGAGGTGCTCAAGATCAATGGAGTCTCCATTGGCTGGGGCATCGACTGGCAGTTGGAAGACTGGCAAGTGCCTGCAGGGGTTTGGGCGCTGCAGGGCAGCTACATCGATGCCATCAACGATATCGCAGCAGCGGCTGGCGGCTACGTGCAGCCTCATACCACTGACCAGCTGCTGCGCATCCTGCCCAAGTACCCAACAGCACCCTGGTACTGGGGCGACGTAACGCCTGATTTTGAAATTCCAGGAGCTGCGGCTGAGGTCGAGGGTACGGAGTTCATGGACAAGCCTCAATACAACCGGGTGTTTGTTGGCGGGATGAGTGCTGGCGTCTTCGGCCCCATCACCCGAGCTGGCACAGCTGGTGACCTGATTGCCCTCCAGGTCACGCATGCCTTGATCACCGACTCCATTGCTCAGCGGCAGCGTGGCATGGCTGAGCTGGCCGATACGGGCCGCCAGGCCCTGGTCTCGCTGTCGATGCAAGTACTTCCCGAAACCGGTGTGATCTTGCCAGGGCAGTTTGTTCGATATGCGGGCTCTGAGACCGTGACCGGAATAGTGCGGTCGACGTCGATCAATTGGGCAGCTCCCAAGCTGCGCCAGACGCTGGAGGTCGAGACCCATGCCTAACCTCTACAAACAGTTCATGGACCTGCAGTCGCCCAAACCGCTGGAGGTGGGAACAGTTGCTTTTGTGGTCAACGGTGTGGCCTCCGTCGACCTGCCTGGTGGCGGACGGCTTCAGGCCAGAGGGGCGGCTCAAGCTGGGCAGCGCGTCTTTGTGCGCGATGGAGCGATCGAGGGCGAGGCCCCGAGCCTCACCTACACAGAAGGGGAGGTGTAACCACCAAAAAAGAACGGGCGACTTGATCAAGTGCTACGAACACCTGACCAAGCCCCAACCGCAGTTCATGCCTGCAAGCTGGCAAGGCCCGCTCACCCTGTACAGAGCGCGCTGAGCCTACCAGAGTTTTAAAGGTTTAAAGGCTTGCAAATGGACGAAATCCGCTGCGGCAGCTGCCGCAAAAAGTTAGGTGAGGGCGTATTCCAGCGCCTGAACATCAAGTGCCCCCGATGTGGGGCCTTCAATCAGCTGAGCGCCCAGAGCGCCACACCAGAGCCCCAGCGAGGGCCGACAGCTGAAACTTATGACAAACCCAATCGTCCCCTGGATCGGGGGCAAACGCCGCCTGGTCGACATGCTCCTGAAGCGCTTTCCAGCCCATAGCTGCTATGTCGAGGTCTTTGCTGGTGGGGCGGCAGTCTACTTTGCCCGCCACCCAGCCGATGTCGAAGTCCTCAATGACGTCAACGGAGACCTGGTCAACCTCTACAGAGTGGTCACCCACCACCTGGAAGAATTTGTGAGGCAGTTCAAGTGGGCCTTGACCAGCAGACAGGTCTTTAAATGGCTGCAGGAGACCCGGACCGAGACCTTGACGGACATTCAGAGAGCTGCCAGATTCTTCTATCTTCAGCAGCAAAGCTTTGGAGGCAAGGTGGCTGGCCAGACTTTCGGCACGGCGACAACGGCCCCGGCCATCAATCTGCTGCGGATCGAGGAGAACCTGTCAGCGGCTCACCTGCGCATGGCAGGCGGCACCTACATAGAACAGCTCGACTGGGCCAGCTGTATCGATCGCTACGACCGAGCCCACACGCTCTTTTATATGGATCCACCATATTGGGAGACTGAGGGCTATGGCGTGCCTTTCGAGTGGGAACAGTATGAACAGATGGCCAAGAAGCTCAAGGCGATCAAAGGCAAGGCCGTCATCAGCATCAACGACCATCCAGCCATCCGTGAATGCTTTAAAGACTTCGAGATGGAGGCTTTAAAACTGGACTATACGGTTGGTGGTGGCGCGAATCGGGTAGAGCGAGGGGAGCTTGTGATTTACAGCTGGGCTAAAAGCGAGGAGCCAGCGGGTCTGTTTTGAAGAATGCACGACGTGCGGCAGGACCGGTAAAAGCTCAAGACTCAAGAAATAAAAAGTGGCCCCCTTGGGCCACTTTTAAATCTCAAACTGAGAACGGTCTTGATCTTTGATCCAGGTCGGAGGTTTTCCTCGGCCAGTCCAAGTTTGGCCTGTGACTGGGTCACGGTACTTAGGGGGGACTGAGCGAGTCTCGCTTTTTTGTTTTTGCTTTCCTGTCGAGAAGATATCGTCCTGTGTCAGTCCGAAAGCTTCGACTAAGTCCTTGATTTTTTTCACCGCATCTGCGACTTCAGCCTTGCGAGCAGCGGCAATCTGCTGTTCAAGAGCTTCGCGTTGCGCCAACAATTCCTTGTACGAATGTGTACTCATTTAAAAGAGATCCTCTGTAAATATTTGAGCCAGCACTAAATGGGTGCACTCATACATGAGATACATCGCTTATAGATTTAGTTCACTTTCAAGCGCAAGTGACCGCACGCATTGTGTCTCAAATCGATGTGTCTAAATTCCAAAAAAGGAATAACAAAAATGTTGGCTGCACTTCTCAAACATGCCAGCCCTGCAGCTAGGTATCTTGTTGTCTTACGGCATCCAGAAGGAGAGATAGGCAGCGTTCGGCCAGAAGCAGTCGCATGAGTTTCTAGGAAAATGTACTAATGCCGTTGTGACGACCACATAACCATCATCCGTTTTATGAAAAGCTACTTCAATAAATTAAAGAAGAAACTTTCGAGCTTGTTAACACCTGGGTGGATGGTTTTGATAATTTTTGGATCGTTCATAAGCGGGGCATACCTTCTGGGGTTCTTCCTTCCAGCTCCCAGAGATGCAACTCAAGAATGCAGGCAACAGTGCATACCAAGGGCAGGAAATTTGGTAGACGACAAGAACTACCCAATGTCGGCAAAGGGTATGTATCGAAAGATCTGTGAATGTTCTTGATTAGGCGCAGGGGCTAAGAAGAGAGGGTCATGTCCATAAGCCGCCTCTGGTCGGAAAGCGACGGTCACTGTCGGCCAAAAGGAGTCCTCCGCGGGGTTGCCTCAGACCTATCGGCGTCAAGCACCGCAGCATTTCTTATGCTTCAAGCCTGACATACAAGCGCATGGGTCATTGCGACCTTGCTTTGTTACACCCGAGCGTACCTTCTGGACTTGCGGCTCCTGCAATATTTTCAGTTTCTTGTACAACTGCTTAAACGCACCCTGCACATGCTTAACTAATTTGTCATCAACCATCAATGCAGAATAGTGCGAAGCTGTTGCATGTCCCGCATCAGCAGCGGACTTCAGCAGCGCTTTTCCACGCTCTTTGTCTTGCTCTAACTCTTTGCCCTCATAGAGAAAGCGGCCAAGAAGGTACTCGCAGTGGCTAGATCCACTTGCAATGCCATTCTCAAAGCATTGTTCTGCCAACTTCTGCGAATAGTCAGAGTAGTCTTTTTCAAGATACAGAAGCCCCAGCCCTGCATGACACGAAATTTCCCCTTTCGCCAATGAGTTGGACAAAAGCTCAAAGGCCTCGCCGAACTGCCCTTTATCTCGTAAAAAATCACCGTACTGCGCACAAGCAGCGGCATACCCCCTCTTTGCAGCGACCTCCAAGGCTTTCACGCCGCGCCGTTGGTGTTCTTCACCTTCTGCTAGGTCAACGGTGAGCAGAGAATATCGGTACAAGGCCTCTGTGTTTGCGAAACTAAACAGGCAGGCATCCTCTCCGCCCCTTTGTCCAATTTCTACCAGTGTCAGTCTGTCTACTCTGGCACTGATCACACAAGCTGCCCAATACAGTTCTGCAGCCATTTTTCGGGTCGTTTTCCTGTGTGCGTCCTCACTACGCGCAATGATAAGGACTCCCTGGGGTATCGGAGCCAACGACTGAGCCTCAAGAATCAGTCCCGCGGCCATCTTGGCCTCAAAGTCTATAGATGAGACGGCCTTCCAAAGTGTTTGCTGACTGGTGATGTCGCCAACCTCCACAATGGTGATTTCAGGTAGCTCCTCACTTTTATTTATCAGGAGAAAAACACTCTCAAAAATACCGAGAAGCGTTTTTCTGGCAGCAACTGTACTTTTCAAATCTCCTGCCCCGGAATCCTTGCTGGGTTCCACGGAGGCGTCAGATGTATGCTTTTTCGTTAGCTTGGCATGTACAACTTCATTTCCAAGCAATCGGATCGCGTGCAGATCAGTGCGCAAACTACGGTCAATGATTTGGCACTCATACAGCTCATTGATACTGCTGTACAGGTCAAGGTTTTCAATATCAACTTTGAATTTCTTGGCCAGAGTCACTATCAAGTGCTCGATTACGATCCTGAACTTGGTTTTGGCATAGTCTGGAAATGCCGTCATTACTTGTATAGCGAGGCGGTAATCGTCCCCAGCTTCGGGCGCGAGCGCAATACAAAGCTCAACATCGGACATCTTGCGTTTGATATTCTGGCGATTCATTTAGTTCTTGATCAATGCTGCGAGCAACTATTTGACCATGCCCGAATAAATCGGCCTAGAGCTTGCACGCACAACAGCAAAACTGGCAGATCTAAATGTCTGCTCTGGGTCGTTTCCTGTCGCTGCTTAAGGCTGTGAAATCAGCAGGTCGAGCACTCATCGTCAGCGACTGAGTCAAGGTGATCGGCGAAAAAACAACACTTGGCAAGATGTGCTCACTTGCTGATTTGTCAGCTTCGGTGCCAAAGCGTGCGCTACTTTGTGCCAAAGCGAGCGCAAATTTGTGCCAAAGGCCGCGCAACGCAATTATTCGCAACGCAATTCTTTGTGCCAAAGCGCGTGCAACTTTGTGCCAAAGGCCGCGCAGCGGAATTAAATTATTTACATGGCAAAAATCAAGGGGTTTTGTGCACTTCCCCTATGGAGATGCCTCATTAAAGCAGACCTAAAACCCTGGGTCTTGTACAAGACTTGAAAAAAACTGCCCGGTTGCGCTTAGAATTTTGTATTGTGGGAACGCATTGCATCAAGATAGTGTCGTCCCGCTGTGTCAGGCCCCATTGCGCAAGCTCGGGATGTCGGCCCTAGGCACTCCCCCTTTTTTCATAACCTGAGACACGAGATGAGTACGCAGCAACCCACCATCATCTATACCTTGACTGACGAGGCTCCTCGTCTGGCCACCAGCGCATTTCTGCCTGTGATCCGCGCTTTTGCGGCGCCTGCTGGCATCAATGTGGAAACCAGCGACATCTCGCTGTCCGGCCGTATCCTGGGCGAGTTCCCCGAATTCCTGACAGAAGCACAGCGCGCTCCCAACAATCTGGCTGCGCTGGGCAAGCTGACGCTGACGCCTGAAGCCAACATCATCAAGCTGCCTAATATCTCGGCATCTGTGGGCCAGCTGCAAGAGGCCATCAAGGAGCTGCAAGGCAAGGGCTACGCTCTGCCTGACTTCCCTGAGAACCCCGCTACCGACGCAGAAAAAGACATCAAGGCTCGCTACAGCAAGTGCATCGGCTCTGCCGTGAACCCCGTGCTGCGCGAAGGTAACTCTGACCGCCGCGCTCCTGCTGCTGTGAAGAACTACGCCAAGAAGCACCCCCATTCGATGGGCGAGTGGAAGCAGTGGTCGCAGACCCACGTGTCCCACATGGATAAGGGCGACTTCTACCACGGTGAAAAGTCCATGACTCTGGACAAGGCCTGTGAAGTCAAGATGGTGCTGGAAACTAAGTCCGGCCAATCCATTGTTCTGAAGGACAAGGTCAAGCTGCAGGCTGCAGAAGTGATCGATTCCATGTTCATGAGCAAGAAGGCGCTGTGCGACTTCTATGAAAAGGAAATCGAAGACTGCAAGGAAGCCGGCATTCTGTTCTCGCTGCACGTCAAGGCCACGATGATGAAGGTGTCCCACCCCATCGTGTTCGGTCACTGTGTGCGCATCTTCTACAAGGAAGCCTTCGAGAAGCACGGCAAGCTGTTTGACCAGCTGGGCGTGAACGTGAACAACGGCATGGCCGACCTGTACGCCAAGATCGAAAAGCTGCCTTCGTCGCAGCGTGAAGAGATCATCCGTGACTTGCACAAGTGCCAGGAAGATCGTCCTCGTCTGGCCATGGTTGACTCTGCCAAGGGCATCACCAACTTCCACTCGCCCAACGACGTGATCGTTGACGCATCTATGCCTGCCATGATCCGCGTGGGCGGTCAGATGTGGGCTGCTGATGGCAAGCCTTACGACTGCAAGGCCGTGATGCCTGAGTCCACCTTCGCCCGTATCTACCAAGAAGTGATCAATTTCTGCAAGTGGCACGGCAACTTCGACCCCAAGACAATGGGCACCGTGCCCAACGTGGGTCTGATGGCTCAGAAGGCTGAAGAGTACGGCTCGCACGACAAGACTTTCGAAATCGCCGAAGACGGCGTGGCCAACATCGTTGACACCGCCACTGGCGAAGTGCTGATGAGCCAGAACGTCGAAGCTGGCGACATCTGGCGTATGTGCCAGGTCAAGGATGCACCCGTGCGCGACTGGGTGAAGCTGGCCGTGACCCGTGCCCGCAACTCCGGTATGCCTGCCGTGTTCTGGCTGGACCCCTACCGTCCCCACGAAGCCGAGCTGATCAAGAAGGTGCAAACCTACTTGAAGGAATACGACACCACGGGTCTGGAAATCCACATCCTGTCGCAAGTGCGCGCCATGCGCTACACGTTGGAGCGTGTGGCTCGTGGTCTGGACACCATCTCGGTGACCGGCAACATTCTGCGTGACTACCTGACCGACCTGTTCCCCATCCTGGAACTGGGTACTTCGGCCAAGATGCTCTCCATCGTGCCTTTGATGGCAGGTGGCGGCATGTACGAAACCGGTGCTGGCGGCTCCGCTCCCAAGCATGTACAGCAACTAGTGGAGGAAAACCACCTGCGCTGGGACTCGCTGGGTGAATTCCTGGCCCTGGCCGTCTCGTTCGAAGACCTGGGCATCAAGGAAGGCAACGCGCGCGCCAAGCTGCTGGCCAAGACTTTGGACGAAGCCACTGGCAAGCTGCTGGACGAAGACAAGTCGCCTTCGCGCCGCACTGGTGAGCTGGACAACCGTGGCTCGCAGTTCTACATCGCTCTGTACTGGGCTCAGGCTCTGGCCGCTCAGACCGAAGACGCAGAACTGGCTGCCAAGTTCGCCACTCTGGCCAAGACGCTGGCCGACAACGAAGCCAAGATCGTGGCTGAGATGAAGGAAGTGCAAGGCAAGGCTGTCGATATCGGCGGCTACTACATGCCCGACGTCGCCAAGCTGGACGCAGTGATGCGCCCCAGCGCCACCTTCAACGCCGCTATCGCAGCCGCGTAAGCAAGAGTTTTGCAGTGCGAGGCCGCAGGCCTTGCCTGCAAGCTACAAAAAACCGGTGAGTCTGAGAAGGCCGCCGGTTTTTTTATATTTCCGCTATTGAATATATAGCTGGTAGCACTTGATTGATATGCGGTATAGCCATATTTGATGTATGAAAGTCGGCTCGGACATTTGCTGCGGCGGATTCAGCGGTGCGACCCAACACAAAGTCCATGGAGCACCCTTGATTGGTGCAGCCAGAGGTGCCCAGCGGGCAACGAGCCTCCCGTGCTACGCAATTGGGGAAGGGCGTCGCCCACTTTGTCCCTAACGCTCACAAAAAACCCAGCTGACGATATGAGTCACTGGGTTTTTCTTGCGCTTGCTAAAGCACTTCTGCATCGCAAGAGAGGACGCTTAACGCTTGGGCAAGATATCCAGCTCTGCCGCACTGGGTAAAAAGCTGCCATTCCACACGGCACGTGCAGGCACGGGGTTCTTGGTGGCATAGGCCTTGGAGACCTGCTCGGCCATGGCTTGCAGGCGCTCTGTGCGCAGCTGGCCAAAACCTTCAGCGCGTGCACCCGCGCTGTCAATGGCGGTCTCTATGGTCAGTTTCAGGCGTTTGACTTCCAGCGGCGCGTTAACCAGTCCGTCCTTGGCCTTCATGGAGGCAATGGCCGCTTCGGGGTTGGCAATGCCTTCCTTCGCGCCACGGGCAAAGGCTTTGAGGAAGGCGCGCACAGCCTCGGGCTTTTCGGCAATCAGTTTGGGGCTGGCGATGATCACATTGCCGTAGAGCTGTACGCCGTGGGTGGCATAGGGCAGTACCACCACATCCTCGCGCTTGATGCCACGCGCTTCCAGGTTGAGCAGGCTGGTGAAGGTGTAGCCCGTCACGGCATCCAGATCGCCACGCGCCAGCATGGTTTCGCGCAGCTGCGGGTCCATGGTGCTCCACTGCACATCGCCCACACCATTGGCTTGCGCAAAGATGGGGAAGGTGCGGCGACCCGCATCAAAAATGGGGGCTCCCAGCTTCTTGCCCGTCAGGTCTGAGGCCTTGGTGATGCCGGATTTTTTGAGCGCCATGACGGACGCAGGCGTGGTGTTGTAGATCACCATGATGGCCACGGGCTTGATGGGGGCGTCGGGGTTGTTGGCGTGAAACTCCATCAGCGCCGCCAAGTCGGCAAAACCCAGATCATGCGTGCCAGACGCTACACGCTGAATGGCGCCTGCGCCGCTGGCCGCTTCCACATTCACATCCAGACCTGCTTGCTTGAAATAGCCTTTTTGCTCGGGATGCACGAAGAGGGCTGCAGGCCCTTCAAAGCGCCAGTCCAACTGAAATTTGAGAGGCGTTTCTGCCGCCTGAGCGTGGCCCCAGGTCATGGCCATGGCGGCTGCGGCGGCTTGCAGAAAAAATCGTTTGCGCATGAAGCTTCCTTATGTTGTCGATCGCTGAAGAGATGACAAACCTGAGCGCAAGATCAATGCCAAGTTGTATACAAAGTGAGCGGTGGTGAGGGCCGCACTGCGCTGGTGCAGATAGGGTGCGAAGTTGCGCGGCGCTGGTGCATGGGTCCGGCGTGAAAAGGCTTTTCGTGTGCTGCGTGCTGGGCATGAATATTGCAATGAATAACCCGTTGGCGCAGGTACTGCTTGCGCTACGTGCTATTGAATCCATATCAAACCCGTTTCAAAAATGGATAGAAACTGCCATGACAGAGATCGATTTTTCCCTGCTCGACACCTATGCCCGCTACAAGCTGATGGCCAGCCTGATCGTGCCGCGCCCGATTGCGCTGGTCACCACGCTGGGGCCCGATGGAACGGTGAACGCCGCGCCTTTCAGCATGTTCAACATGATGGGCGAGGACCCGCCGGTAGTGATGCTCAGCATCAACAAGGTGCAGGATGCGGCGCAAAAAGACACGGCCAGCAATATCTTGCGTACGGGTGAATTTGTGGTGCATATCACCGACGAGGCCATGGCCGCCGCCATGCACCGCTGTGGCGACCGTCTGCCGCCAGAGCACAGCGAGTTGCTGCATACGGGGCTGACAGCTACGCCATCACAAAGCGTGAAGCCGCCGCGCATTGCTGAGGCACCAGTCGCCTTTGAATGCGTGCTGCACGAGACGCTGGAGACGGAAAGCCGCTATGTCTTTATCGGCCGCGTGCAATGGCTGGCCGTGCGCGAAGGGCTGGTGGATACCGAAAAATGGCGCGTACGCCTGCAAGACTTCTTCCCCGTGGGGCGCTTTGGTGCCAGCTTTTACGTCAACTGCCGTGATCGCTTCGCGATTGAAGCGCATGAGGGCATGGCCGCCGCACAGAGCGGTGCGGCAAGCACAGTGATCGACGAGATGTGAGGGGCCTGGAATCTCTCAGCTCTGACTCAGATTGCGACGGGCCTGTGCCTCTAGCAGTTGGTGAAAGTGCGGCGTGAGGTAAATGGCATCGCGCTGCAAAAAGCTGTTAAGCACCTGCTTGCGCTTGAAGCGATAGACCAGCCGTGGCACCCAGGCGTATTCGGCGGCGACTTGCGCGTCGTACTCGGCAAAGCGCTCTGGGCTGGCGCCCAGAATGGCGAGATCTATGTCGACCAGCAGCTTGGCATCGGCTTCCGTGTATGCATCGGCAGGTGTCGCAGTGTGGCAGGTGGCCATGATGAGGGCATGCACACGCTGACAGGTTTCATCCGCTGCACCGCAGTCTTTGAGCGCCTGCACAGCCCATTGAGCGCTGCACAGCTCGTTGTCCTTGCCCTTGACTTCGTAGATGGCATCGTGAAACCACAGCGCAATTGCCATTTCGCCGGGGCGCTGCGTCTGCTGCCAGACCGCATCAAAGTGCACCAGGCATTCGGCCAGATGCTGGTGGGTGTGATAGTGGCGCTGAGGCTGGGCATAGGCGGCCAGAAGGCGCTGCTGCAAATCAGCGGGTGGCATCAGGCCCAGAGCGGCCCAGCAGCGCTGCCATGAGGTCTGAAACAGGGATATGGGCTCTGTGTTCATTGGGCGAACCTCTGGATTTCATTTCAAAAATGGGCTTGCCGCGCTTGGCAGTCTTGGGTCTTAACCAAAAAATTGATAGCAAACCACAATGGCAGCGACCACGCCCGCCAGTTCGGCCAGCAGCGCGCAGGGAACGGCGTGGCGGGCGCGCTGAATGCCTACGGCACCAAAGTACACGGCCAGCACGTAGAAGGTGGTTTCGGTGCTGCCCTGAATGGTGGCGGCGACCAGCGCGGCAAAACTGTCTACGCCCTGGCTTTGCATGGTCTCGATCAGCATGGCGCGGGCGGCGCTGCCCGAAAACGGTTTGACCAGCGCGGTGGGAAGGGCGTCGACAAAGCGGGCGTCCATGCCCACGGCATGCACGACCCAGCGAATGCCTGACAGCGCATATTCCAGCGCTCCCGATGCGCGAAACACGCCTACGGCGCAGAGCATTGCTACCAGATAAGGCAGCAGGCCCTTGGCCACATCAAAGCCTTCCTTGGCGCCTTCGATAAAGCTGTCATACACAGCCACTTTGCGCCATGCGCCCAGCCCCACAAACAGCACGATCAGCGCAAACAGCGTGAGGTTGCCCATTAACGATGAAAGATGCGACAGAGCCGCCGCGCTGAGCGTGGCCAGAAACGCCATGAAGGCCGCCAGTGCCAACGCCAGAGGCAGCAGATAGGCCAGCACCACGGGGCTGAAGATGGGCAGGCGCTGCACTAAGGCGACGCTGATCAGGCCCACCAGTGTGGAGGCCGAGGTGGCCAGCAAGATGGGCAGAAAGACCAGGGTCGGGTCTGCCGCACCTTGCTGCATGCGGTACATGAAGATGGTGACAGGCAGCAGGGTGAGCGAGGAGGCGTTGAGCACCAGAAACAGAATCTGCGCATTGGTTGCGGTGTCCGGGCGCGGGTTGAGCTCTTGCAGGGAGCGCATGGCTTTGAGGCCCATTGGCGTGGCGGCGTTATCCAGCCCCAGCCCGTTGGCGGCAAAATTCAGCGTAATCAGCCCCAGCGCTGGGTGGCCGCGCGGGACCTCGGGCATCAGTTTGGAAAAAAGCGGACCCAGCACCTTGGCCAGCCATTCGACCACGCCGGCTTTTTCAGCAATGCGCAAAAAGCCCAGCCACAGCGTGAGCGTGCCAAACAGCAGCACCATCACCTCGACCGAGAGTTTGGCCATGGAAAACAGGGCTTGCACCATGGCCGAGAAAACTTCGGCTTGCCCGCCCACCAGCCACTGCGCCAAAGCAGCGACAGCTGCTACCAAGAAAAATCCTAGCCACAAGGCATTGAGCATAAAAGCGCCTGTTTTTGTACTGGCGCTGATTGTGGCGTGAAATCAGGGCGGCGGTGGCACACTGCATCTCTTGCTTACCCGGGGAACGCGATGACGAAAAGAGGCGACGTCTTTTGGATGAAGGAGATCAGGGCTTGCTTCGAGCGGGGCACTCTGCATTGATGCAGAACAAGCAGCCGCTCTGGGAGCAGCCCTATGGCAAGGGACTTGTCCTGCTGATGAGCATGTTCGCGTTTCTGGGCCTGATGAGTGGCTGGATGCTGCTGGAGGTCGATTTTTCTGACGCCTGGAATTCCGCAGGGCGCACGCAGTGGACGCTGGTGCTGCAGGCCATGCTGGCGCTGAACTCTTCCATGTGCTTCACGCAGGTCTGGCTGCTGTGGACGCGCAACCCGTCGGCCGTGCTGCTGAGCATTCTTTACGGGGCGCTGGGCGTGGTCACACAGGCGGGCATGTTCTGGTATGTCGGTCAGAGAGGCCAACGCCCTGATGCTTTCTTCATCGCCTTCTGGCTGGCCGAGGTGATTTTCTGGTCTTGCATCGTGGCGTATCTGTACTGGCTCAAACGCCGGGGCGTGCTGCGCTAGTGGGCATGAACCTCTCTTGGGCACGAAGCCGTGTCAAGAACTGTGCAAGCCGCCAGCCTTCAGGGCCGCACAGGTGTATAACCTTGCTTCGAGTTTTTTCTCTGATTCTTGTGCATTTTGCGCAAATCATCCCCCCAATCAACAAGGAATCGCACCCATGGGCGCGCAATGGAAAGCAAAGGGCAAGGCGCTGGTCGCCGATGCCAAGGGCAAGCTGTTTGGCAAGCTGGTCAAGGAAATCATGGTCGCAGCCCGCCTGGGCGGCGGAGACCCCGCAGCCAACTCGCGTCTGCGCATGGCTGTTGAAGCGGCCCGCAAGGCTTCCATGCCCAAGGACACGCTGGATCGCGCCATCAAGAAGGGTGCCGGCGTTGGCGCTGATGCGGTGAACTATTCCAGCGTGCTGTTTGAGGGCTATGCCCCTCACCGCGTGCCTGTGATGGTCGAATGCCTGACCGACAACCCCAACCGCACTGCGCCCAATATGCGCGTGTGTTTCCGCAAGGGCCAGATGAGCGCTGTGGCATGGGATTTTGACCATGTGGGCATGGTTGAAGGCGAAGCCGAAAACGGTGCAGATGTGGAAATGGCTGCCATTGAAGCGGGCGCTCAAGACTTCGAGCCCGGCGACGAAGAGGGTGTGACCCTGTTCATCACCGATATCGCCGATCTGGATGCGGTCAGCAAGGCTCTGCCTGCTCAAGGCATCAAGGTGGTGTCTGTCAAGCTGGGTTACAAGGCCAAGAACCCGGTCAGCATGGCTAGCCTGTCTGCCGAGCAGCAAGAAGAAGTCCAGGACTTTCTGGCTGGTCTGGAAAACGACGACGACGTGCAACATGTCTACGCCGGTCTGGTGGACTGAGGACGCGGCCCACCGTGTCTATCAAGGGAGCAGTGCAGTCACTGCTCCTTTTTTATTTGGGCTTTGACCCGATGAAATCCTGAATTGATAGCTGCTGGCGCTTGATGGATAAGCGCTGCATGGCTTTTTCTTCATAAAAATAACCGCTTATGTCCAATTTGTCGGCACAGAACATTGTTGGGGCTCCCGATCCGCAGCTGCTGGCTGCAGTCGCCGCGCTGGGCGTGGACTGGCAGCACCGACCGCTGCAGGCCGAGCCTGCCCTGGCGGCCTTGCTGGCCCAGCCTGAGCTGGACGAGGGCGGCAGGGCCACGGTAGTGCAGGCGCTGGGCATCACGCTGATCGACGTTTGCATCGCCCATGGCTACCAAAGCATGGATCTGGTGGTGCTGCACCCCAACACGGCTGGCCTGGAGGATGCGCTGGCGCGCCTTGACCGCCCGCACACCCATGGCGATGACGAGGTGCGTTTCATCGTGGACGGCGCGGGGCTGTTCGGCTTTTTCGACGCCCAGGGTCGTGAGTACCGTGTGCCGGTGGGGCCGGGCGACTATCTGCGTGTGCCCGCGGGCACAGAGCACCGTTTTACCCTGAGCAGCGCACGCCGCATCAAGGCGCTGCGCCTGTTTAGCGATATCGCCGGCTGGGTGGCGCAGTACACGGGGCGGCCGGTCGCGCCCATGGCGATGGCGGTGTGACTTGGCCTTGTCTCCCCCATGCGCTAAGCGTATGGGTCAACGCAACCATCTTGCACTAGGGTCGTGATCGAGTTGCTGACAATTCGATAGCGCCATGCGCTTGCGTGGATTGGGATTCAGGCTATTTTGATGCGTAAGTGAAAAAGCCCCCGCAGCGCTTGGCTGCAGGGGCTTTTTACAGAGCAGGCCCAATTACTTGGTGCCAAAGATACGGTCGCCCGCATCGCCCAGACCGGGCAGGATGTAGCCGTGGCTGTCCAGCTCGCGGTCTACCGCTGCGGTGTAGATGTCCACATCGGGGTGGGCGGCTTGCATGGTCTTCACGCCTTCGGGGGCGGCCAGCAGGCACATGAACTTGATGGACTTGGGAGCGCTCTTGTCCTTGAGCTGCTGCACGGCAGCCACGGCCGAGTTGCCGGTGGCCAGCATGGGGTCGACCACGATCACATCGCGCTCTTGCATGTTCTCGGGCATCTTGTAGTAGTACTCGACGGGCTTGAGCGTCTCGGGGTCGCGGAACAGGCCGATGTGGCCGATGCGGGCGCCGGGCACCACATTAAGCATGCCGTCCAGAAAGCCGTTACCCGCGCGCAGGATGGAGACCAGGGCCAGCTTTTTGCCGTCGATGACCTTGCCGGTCATCTTTTCCATGGGGGTTTCGATCTCGATGTCCTGCAAGGGGAAGTCGCGTGTCAGCTCGTAGGCCATCAGCGTGGACAGCTCGCCCAGCATGCGGCGAAAGCTGTTGGTGCTGGCTTCCTTGCGGCGCATCAGGGTCAGTTTGTGCTGGACCAGTGGGTGGTCAATCAAATGCAAAGTGCTCATGTTCTTGGTCTTTGTGTTGAAAAGAGGCAGGCCCGCTTGTGACTGGCGCGTGCTTGCAGAAAAGGGTGAAACTGGGCGCGGGATGGCCCGCAGCAGCCGCTATTTTCGCTGTCAGTCGGCCAGAAGGCTGGCGAAACGTGATAAATCCACATTGCCGCCACTGATCACAATGCCCACGCGCTTGCCCTTCAGGGGCTGGCCGCCGTGGATGGCGGCTGCCAGTGAGAGCGCGCCCGTGGGCTCCACCACGATTTTCATGCGCTCGGCATAAAAGCGCATGGACTCGACCAATTGCTCGTCGCTGACGGTCAGCACTTCGTTCACGCGCTGCTGGATGATGGCAAAGGTCAGCTCACCCGGTGCCTGCGTCTGCGCACCATCGGCAATGGTGCGAGGGGTGTCGATCTTGACGATGTGGCCGGCGCGCAGCGATTGCTGTACATCGTTGCCAGCCTCTGGTTCTACGCCAATGACCTGACATTTCGGGGCCAGCGCATTGGCCGCCAGCAGGCTACCCGACAGCAGACCGCCGCCGCCCAGGCAGACGAACAGGTAGTCCAGATCGGGCACTTCCTCCAGCAGCTCCTTGACGGCCGTGCCTTGGCCGGCAATCACATCGCGGTGGTTATAGGGCGGGATCAGCGTCATGCCGCGCTCGGTGGCCAGACGCTGAGCGATGGCTTCGCGGTCTTCGGTAAAGCGGTTGTAGGTGACGACCTGAGCGCCATAGCCACGTGTGGCTGTCATTTTGGAGGCGGGGGCGTCCTCGGGCATGACGATGAGGGCAGGCATGTCCAGCAGTTGCGCAGCCTGGGCAATGGCTTGCGCGTGGTTGCCGGATGAGAAGGCGAGGGCACCGCCCTTGCGCTGCTCGGGCGTGAACTGGGCCAGCGCGTTATAGGCACCGCGAAACTTGAAGGCGCCAATGCGCTGCAGGTTCTCGCACTTGAAGAACAGGCGTGCGCCCAACTGCTCATCCATGGTGCGGCTGGTCAGCACCGGCGTGCGGTGGGCCACGCCTTGCAGGCGCTTTGCAGCGGCCACGACATCGTCATAGGTAGGAAGCAGGGCGGGGGTGTTGATCATGGTGATACAGGCTGGGGTGAAGACTGAATCCATGATAACGGGGCATCGTCTGCCGGCATGTAGATCGGTGCGGTGTTTGATGCGGCAATGTCGATAGGAGCAAATGGCAGCTCAAACGGCGGCTGAGAAGGGGCCGTGAGCAGGAGCAGTAATGTAAGTAAAAAAGGCATCTAGCCCTTTATATGCATGCGCTGGCAGCTATGAAATCAGCAGTTCTCATCAGTTTTTGTGGGCGGCTGGCGCAAAGGCTTGCAGCGGCTCCAGCGGCGGAAAGTCGCCTTCTCGCTTGGCCTGCATGGCGCTGACTGCTTCCATCACATGGCGGTTGCTCCAGATGCCGCTTTGCACCCAGCCCATTTGCTGCAGCGAGTCGTGCACGCTGTGGTCGCGGGCGTAATTGATGACTTGCTTGCTGCCCCAGATGGCGACAGGGGGCTTGGCCGCAATCTCGCGGGCGCAGGCCAGTGCTGCGGTGAGGGCTGCCTCGGGCGATTCATAAACGGCGTTGACCAGGCCGTGGCTGGCGGCTTCTTGCGCGCTCAGGCGGCGGCCGGTGTAGGCCAGCTCTTTGACAATACCCAGCGGCATGAGCTTGGGCAGGCGCTGCAGGCTGCCCAGATCAGCCGTCATGCCAATATTGATTTCTTGCACGCAGAAAAATGCCTCGCGGCTGGCATAGCGTATGCAGGCTGTGGCGACCAGATCCAGCCCGCCGCCCACGCAGGCACCCTGAATGGCGCAGATTACGGGCATGCGCAGGGCTTCAATCTTGTTGAAGGTGGTTTGCAGCTGCGCCAGCGTGTCGATGATGGCGGCGCGGCCCTCGGGGGTGCGGTCGTTGGGGGCGAAGCTGGGGTCGGCAAAAGTCTCCAGCGCCATGCCCGCGCAAAAGTGCTTGCCCGTGCTGCTGATGACCAGTGCTCGCGCCTTGCCGCTGCGGTGCAGGGCGTCCAGTACCGCATCCAGCTCTTGCCAGAACCTGGGGTTCAGGGTGTTGAACGCATCGGGGCGGTTGAGCACCAGATGGGCAATATGGTCGACCTGCTCCAGCCGGAAGGCGGTCAGGTCTGTGGGCAGCGAGGCGTCGTTAGAGCTGGTGTCAGAGGTATTGGGCATGCACAGATGGTGTCCTGTGCGCTGGCGCACGCAAGTCACCCGTGTGACGGACGGTGTGCTGAATGAGTCGGGGAATTCCCTTGCGGCGCCCTGATTGCCCAGACTGCCCGCTTGATACGGCAGTCTGGGTGCGGCCTAGTGGCCGCTTCCGCAGGTTTATGCGTGCAGCGCAGGCTCAGAGTAAGCCAGCGCATGGCCTGAAGTGCCGACCTTGAACACGGACACCATGCCGGTCAGGCGCTGGGTCTGGTCGTGCAGCGAGACGGCGGCTGCTGCGGACTCTTCCACCAGGGCAGCGTTTTGCTGCGTCATCTGATCCAGATGGGTCACGGCCTGATTGACTTGGCTGATGCCGTCACGCTGCTCTGTGGAGGAGGCGCTGATCTCACCAATCATGTCGGACACCTTGCGCACGCTGCTCACGATGTCTTCCATGACCAGACCTGTCTGGGAGACTTGCTCGGCTCCGGCGTTGACGGCGTCCACGGAGGTGCCGATCAGGGTCTTGATTTCCTTGGCGGCTTCAGCGCTGCGGTGGGCCAGAGCGCGTACCTCGCTGGCCACGACGGCAAAGCCGCGACCTTGTTCGCCGGCTCGGGCGGCTTCCACGGCGGCGTTGAGTGCCAGGATATTTGTCTGGAAGGCGATGGAGTCAATGACGCCAATGATGTCGGAGATGCGGTGCGCGCTTTCGTTGATGCGACTCATGCTGCTGACGACCGACTCCACGACGCTTCCGCCGCGCTGAGCTGCCTGCGCTGCATTGCTGGCCAGGTGTGTGGCCTGACGCGCGGTATCTGCGGCCTGCGCCACCGTTGCCGTGAGCTGCTCCATGCTGGCAGCTGTTTCCTCAAGATTGGAGGCGGTTTGCTCGGTGCGCGCGGACAGATCGTGGTTGCCAGAGGCAATCTCTGAAGATGCGGTGGAGATGGAGTGCACACTGTCGCGAACATCCGTCACCAGTCCGCGCAAACGGGTGGCCATGGCCGAGACAGAACTCAGCAGCAGGCCGAATTCGTCTTGACGATGGCTGCTGGCGGTTACCGTCAGGTCGCCCTTGGCGATGGCATTGGTCAGCTCCACGGCTTCTGCCAGAGGGCGGGTGATTGAGCGAGTGAGCGCCAGCGCAAGGCCAAGGCCTGTCAGCAGAACCAGACCTTGTACGGCCCATGCCCACCAGGCGGCGCGTTGCTGGGCCTGCTGCGTGAGAAGGATTGCGGCATCGCGCTGCTGCTCTTGCAGCTTTACAAAGGACTCCAGCGAGCCCACATAGCGGGTGATGGCGCCCAGGTACTGCTCCCGGATGAAGGTGCGCAGGGCGGTGATGTCGCCCGTGAGCTTGATTTCACGGGCCTGCTTGTTCAGGGCCAGCACCTCACTGCGCACGGCCGAAATCTGCTCCAGCGCCTTCTTGTCGGCATCGCTTTGGGCCAGCTTGACCACCTGGGCCTGCAACTGGGAGTTTGCGACGACACCGGCCTTGACGCGTTCATCCATCAGAGTGGTCAGTTCTTCGTCAGGCGTCACATTGCTGGTGAGCACGCGCTCGCCTGTGGTTTCCGTCGCGCCTTTCCATTGAAGGGCGAGGTTGATGCGGTTGTCATAGTCGGCCTGGCTGCGCATGCCTTCCTGCATGGTCTGGGCTGCCATGTGCTGAGTCCATAGCGAGACCGCCAGCATCATTGCCAGTAGACCGCCGAGAGTGCACCACAGCTTGGTGGAGACGCGCCATTGATTGAATTGCATTCGCTGTGCTCTTGTCCTGAATGAATAAATTGCAAAAAGCGCCCTCGGGCGCGATTGCTGCTCGTTGTGTGGATGGGGTGAAGAGACTGCGGCCATGGCCATCGGGTTTGAAGTGCCCCGATGTAGCTGTGGTGAGCGCAAGGTCAGATTCAGATTCCTTATGTATCGACATAATGAATGCGAGCTTGAGAATTTTCTTTTGTCAAGTCCTGCTTGGGGCTGTGGTGTAGCGCAGAAAATGGTGGTTGTCTGCGCTTCAGATGGCTTCTGCAGCACCAGGGGATCCGCTTGAGCCATAAAAAAGGCCTGCAGATGCAGGCCTGGAAACAGCGTCGCAGGAGCTCAGCGTTTCTTGCCGCCGAGAATACCGCCCAGCACGCCGCGCAGAATTTCCTTGCCCAGGCTGTTGCCCACGGTGCGTACGGTGGACTTGGCCATGGTCTGCACCAGACCGTCATACTGGCCGCCACGCGGGCCGGTGCGGCCAAACAACAGCTCCTTGAGACCATCCATCATGGAGTCGGTCGCTCCTGCCTGCTGCGCGGCACCCGCAGCGGCGGGCGCATCACCGGGTTTGGCTGGCGTGGCGCTGCCAGCGCGGTCACGCAGCAGCTCGAAGGCTGATTCACGATCGACGGTCTGTTCATAGACGCCGGCGACCAGCGAGCTGGCGAGCAAATGCTTGCGCTGCTCGGGCGTGATGGGGCCGAGCTGGCTGCCGGGCGGGATGACGAAGACGCGCTCGGTCACGCTGGGTCGGCCCTTTTCGTCGAGGAAGCTGATCAGCGCTTCGCCCACGGCCAGCTCGGTAATGGCGGCGGCAATGTCGAGACCGGGATTGGGGCGCATGGTCGATGCTGCCGAGGCCACAGCCTTCTGGTCACGCGGGGTGAAGGCGCGCAGAGCGTGCTGCACGCGGTTGCCCAACTGGCCCAGCACGGAGTCGGGCACATCCAGCGGGTTCTGGGTGACGAAGTACACGCCCACGCCCTTGGAGCGCACCAGACGCACGACCAGCTCGATACGTTCAATCAGTACCTTGGGCGCGTCGTTGAACAACAGGTGAGCCTCGTCAAAGAAGAAGACGAGTTTGGGTTTTTCAGGGTCGCCAATTTCCGGTAGCTGTTCGAACAGTTCGGACAAGAGCCAGAGCAAAAAGGTCGAGTACAGGCGCGGGGCGTTCATCAGCTTGTCGGCCGCCAGCACGTTGATGACGCCCATGCCGTTGGCGTCGGTCTGCATCAAATCGTTGATGTCGAGCATGGGCTCGCCAAAGAATTTGTCGCCGCCCTGGCTTTCAATGGTCAGCAAGCCGCGCTGGATGGCTCCCACGCTGGCCGAGCTGATGTTGCCGTACTGCGTGGTGAACTGCTTGCTGTTGTCCGCCACAAAGGTGAGCATGGAGCGCAGGTCTTTGAGGTCCAGCAGCAGCATGCCGCTGTCGTCGGCAATCTTGAAGACGATGTTGAGCACGCCCATTTGCGTCTCGTTCAGGTTCAGCATGCGGCCAATCAGCAGCGGGCCCATGTCCGAAATGGTGGCTCGTACGGGGTGGCCTTGCTCACCAAACACATCCCACAGCGTTGTGGGGCAGGCCAGAGGCTCGGGCAGGGCCAGGCCGCGCTCTTTGAGCGAGGCGGCGAGCTTTTCTCCAATTTTGCCGCTCTGACTGATGCCGCTCAGGTCTCCTTTGACGTCGGCCATGAAGACCGGCACGCCAATTTGTGAGAAGCTCTCAGCCAGTTTTTGCAGGGTGACGGTCTTGCCGGTACCGGTGGCACCGGTGATCAGGCCATGCCGATTGGCCAGTCCGGGCAGCAGGAGACATTCTGTGGCAGAGTGCTGGGCAATCAAAAGGGGTGAAGCCATTCGGTTTTCCTCTGGGGGACTTACAGTCAAAAGTAAAATCTCATCCGCTAGGTTAAATCAAATATCAAAGGACTCCCGTGGCAGGACACAGTAAATGGGCCAACATCCAGCACCGCAAGGGTCGCCAGGATGAAAAACGTGGCCGTATCTGGACCCGCATCATTCGTGAAATCATGGTGGCAGCACGCCAAGGCGGCGCTGATCTGGGCGCCAACCCGCGCCTGCGTCTGGCGGTGGACAAGGCCAAGGCCGCGAATATGCCGGCCGACAATATCAAACGCAACATCGACAAGGCGACGGGCAATCTCGATGGGGTGACATACGAAGAAATTCGATACGAAGGCTACGGAATTGGCGGCGCCGCCATTATTGTGGACACAATGACGGACAATCGCGTGCGGACAGTGGCCGATGTGCGTCATGCTTTCAGCAAGTACGGCGGCAATATGGGCACCGAAGGCTCGGTGGCTTTTCAGTTCAAGCATGTGGGGCAGTTGATGTTCGCCCCCGGCACGGACGAGGAGAAAGTCATGAATGCCGCACTGGAAGCCGGTGCCGAGGATGTCATCACCGATGACGAAGGCGGCATTGAGGTGCTGACAGCCCCGGCCGACTTTGAAGCCGTGCGTGATGCACTTCAGGCCGCTGGCTTGACCCCGGACATGGCAGAAGTGACCATGCGCCCAGAAAATACAATCGCTCTTGAAGGCGACGACGCAGCTCGCATGCAGAAGCTGCTGGACATGATTGAAGACCTGGATGACGTTCAAGACGTCTACCACAACGCAGACCTATGAAAATTCTTGTGATTGGCGGCGGTGGCCGTGAGCACGCTCTGGCGTGGAAATTGGCCGAATCGCCCAAAGCGACCAAGGTGTATGTGGCTCCCGGTAACGGTGGCACAGCCCTGGCTGGCGGCAAGCTGGAAAACCTGAACATCACTGATGTGCAGGCCCTGCGCGAATGGGCGCAAGCCGAAAAAATTGCCTTGACCGTGGTGGGCCCCGAGGCACCCCTGGCCGCTGGCGTGGTCGATGAGTTCCGCGCTCATGGCTTGAAGGTCTTTGGCCCGACCAAGGCTGCAGCCCAACTGGAATCGTCCAAGGCTTTTTCCAAGGACTTCATGGCGCGCCACAGCATCCCGACTGCGCAATATGAAACCTTTACCGACGCCGTAGCGGCCCACGCTTATGTGGACCGTCTGGGCGCGCCCATCGTCATCAAGGCCGACGGTCTTGCTGCTGGCAAGGGCGTGGTGGTTGCCATGTCGCTGCAGGAAGCGCATGACGCCGTGGATTTCATGCTGGTGGACAACAAGTACGGCGTGACCCACAACGAAGGTGGTGCTCGCGTCGTGATCGAGGAATTCCTCGACGGCGAAGAAGCCTCTTTCATCGTGCTGTGCGATGGCAAGAACGTGCTGGCGCTGGCGACGAGCCAGGATCACAAGCGTCTGAAAGACGGTGACCAGGGCCCTAACACCGGCGGCATGGGCGCTTATTCGCCCGCTCCCGTGGTGACAGCCGATGTGCACCACCGTGCCATGCGCGAAATCATTCTGCCCACCATTCGCGGCATGGAAAAAGACGGCGTGAATTACACCGGCTTCCTGTACGCGGGCCTGATGATTGACAAGGCTGGTCAGCTCAAGACGCTGGAATTCAACTGCCGCATGGGCGACCCAGAGACTCAGCCCATCATGATGCGCCTCAAGAGCGATCTGGTGGACGTGATGCTGGCAGCCTGCGACGGCAAGCTCGACCAGTTTGAGCTGCAATGGGATCGCCGCACTGCTCTTGGCGTGGTCATGGCAGCGGCTGGCTACCCTGAAGCTCCCCGCAAGGGCGATGTCATCACCGGCCTGCCCGCGGCGGCTGACGATGCCATGGTCTTCCACGCTGGCACGCAACTGGGCGATGATGGCCAACCCGTCACCAGCGGTGGCCGTGTGTTGTGCGTGACGGTGCTGGCTGACAGCGTCAAGCAAGCCCAGCAAAAAGTCTATGACGTCGCCCGTGGCATCCATTTCGATGGTGCCCAGTACCGCCGCGACATTGGCTTTCGCGCCATCAAAAAGGCAGACTGATGACGCAGTCCTCCTCATCTTTCGTAGCTGACCAGCTGCCCGCAGGCGAGGTGCGCGAGTACCTGATGGGTCTGCAGACCCGTATCACCGAGGCGCTGGAAGCGATCGAAGGTGAGAGCGGCGCTCGCTTTCTGGCCGACGCCTGGCATAAAGAGCCGGGCGAGAAGCTGCAGGGCAACGGCATCACCAAGATCATGGAAGGCGGGCGCGTCTTTGAGCGCGCAGGCTGTGGCTTCTCGCATGTGAGTGGCCCGCAGTTGCCACCTTCGGCGACTCAGCACCGCCCTGAGCTGGCGGGTGCGCCGTTTGAAGCCATGGGCGTATCGCTGGTGTTTCACCCGCGCAACCCCATGGTGCCTACGGTGCACATGAATGTGCGCATGATCTCGGCAGGTCACCCCGGCCAACCCAAAACTTGCTGGTTTGGCGGCGGCATGGATTTGACGCCCGTCTACGGTTTTGAAGACGATGCAGTGCATTTTCACCAGACCTGCCGCGATGCGCTGGCGCCGTTTGGCGATGCGCTCTATCCGCGCTTCAAGACCTGGTGTGACGAGTATTTCTTCCTCAAGCACCGCAACGAGCAGCGTGGCATTGGCGGCATCTTCTTTGATGACTTCAGCGAACTGGGGCAGCAGCAGAGCTTTGCCATGCTGCGCTCGGTGGGCGATGCCTTTCTGAAATCCTATCTGCCCATTGTGGAGCGTCGACAGAATGCGGCGTATACCCAGCAGCAGGTCGATTTTCAGCGCTATCGCCGTGGCCGCTATGTGGAGTTCAACTTGGTCTGGGACCGCGGCACGCACTTTGGCCTGCAGTCTGGTGGCCGGACCGAGTCCATTCTGCTGTCCATGCCGCCCCACGCGGACTGGAGCTATCAGCGCGAAGATGCACCGGGTACGCCTGAACGTGATCTAGTCGACAAGTTCCTGATTCGTCGGGACTGGCTGTAATCTGCCTTGATGAGCCTATTTCCCTGCTGGCAGCACATAAAGCCCTGTCAGCAAGGAAATTTTTAGAAAACTATAATTTCCATAGCTGGATGCGCACTAATCAATTGGCGCATCAACCTTTTTCAATGCGTGGTGAGTGCAGGCCTTGCGGGTCTGGATGCTTACGCTAACCCAGCCCTTATACGGGTGTGGCGCAGCACACGCTATATTGATCCCATCACTTACTGATTCCATCGCCTGATGACCACCTCCACACAATCGGATTCCGCAGCCAAGCGCGACGTCACCAAACTCCAGCGCGCCATTGTTGACGGCCTCGAAGACGTCAAGGCCCACGATATCCAGGTGTTCAACACCGAAGCGCTGTCGCCGCTGTTCGAGCGCGTGATCGTGGCCTCGGGTACTTCCAACCGTCAGACCAAAGCTCTGGCCTCCAGCGTGCGCGAAGCCGTCAAGGAAGCTGGCTTTCCCGTGCCCCGCCAAGAAGGCGAGCAAAACGGTGAATGGATCATCGTAGACTGCGGCGCTGTCGTTTGCCACATCATGCAGCCCGTCATTCGCCAGTACTACCGCCTGGAAGAAATCTGGGGCGCAACACCTGTGCGCCTGAAACTGGGTGCTGCCAAGCCCAAGCCCGCTGAACTGGCCGCCAAAAAGCTGGCTGCCAAGCTGGCGGTGGATAAGGCTGCTGCTGCCAACACCGTGGTTGAAAAGAAACCTGCCGCTAAGAAGGCCGCTGCCAAAAAGCCTGCGACCAAGACTGCTGCTGCCGGTGCCAAGCCTGCTGCAAAGAAGCCAGCAGCCAAGAAGGTTGCTGCCAAGACCGTTAAGACCGTGGTCGTCAAGCCCAGCGTTCCTCGCACTGCCAAGGCTGAAACTGCTGCCAAGCCCGCTGCAAAGCGTGCTCCTCGCGCCAAGGCCTGATGAAGCTGACCATTGTGGCCGTAGGCCTGCATGTGCCCGACTGGGCGCAGACGGCCTACGACGATTACGCCAAGCGCTTCCCGCCTGAACTCAAGGTTGAACTCAAGGCCGTCAAAACCGAGCCTCGCGGCTCCAAGACGCTTGAGACCTTGTACGCAGCGGAGCGCAAGCGTATCGAAGCAGCGATTCCGCGTGGCACCCGCATCGTGGTGCTCGATGAGCGCGGCACCAACCTGACCACCAAGGCGCTGGCCCAGCGTCTCAAGGGCTGGCAGCTGGAGAGTGATGATGTGGCTCTGATCATTGGTGGCCCCGATGGTCTGGACCCCGAGTTTCGCGCGCTTGCGCATGAACGTATCCGCCTGTCTGACCTGACCCTGCCACACGCCATGGTGCGCGTGCTGCTGATTGAGCAGCTCTACCGAGCCTGGTCGGTCAACGCCGGTCACCCTTACCACCGCGAATAACAGCGGCTTCTGCCGCCCGCTTGTGCTTGTATTGCTGCAAGTCAGCCGGTCACGGCCAACCGTCGTGACTGGGCGCAGCGTGCAATTTTGCCTAGCGCGTGGTACTATGATTTTGATAGCCTGATGCGCTTGATTTATGCGCGCTAGAAGCCTTTTTAATCAAAATCATGGCCCCCTTCATCTACCTCGCATCCCAAAGCCCCCGTCGTCGTCAACTGCTGGAGCAGCTGGGCGTGGCGCATGAACTCCTGCTGGCCAATGCTGCAGGAGATATTGCCGAAGATGCCGAGGCCATAGAGGCCGAGCTGCCCGGTGAAGACCCGCACGACTATGTGCAGCGTGTGACCGCCGGCAAGCTGGATGCGGCCGTAGCCCGCCATGCACGTCGTGGTCTGACTGCTGCGCCGATTCTGTGCTCTGACACCACCGTAGCTCTGGGCCCGCAAATTCTGGGCAAGCCTGCCGATGCAGACGATGCGCGCCGCATCTTGCGGCTGCTGTCTGGTGCTGAGCATGAAGTGCTGACCGCCGTAGCGCTGCAAAATGGCGCACTGCGATTGCAGGCCCTGTCCATCTCTACTGTGCGCTTTGCCCCCATGAGCGAGGCGCAGATTGACGCCTATGTCGCCACGGGCGAGCCCACGGGCAAGGCCGGTGCCTATGGTATTCAGGGCTTGGCGGCGGCGCATATCGCAGAAATACGCGGCAGCTACTCGGGCATCATGGGTTTGCCGGTGTATGAAACTGCGGGTCTTTTGCGCCAGCTGGGCTGGGCACTCTGAACCTTTGCTGCGGTTGGTACTCTGATCAGGCATTCTGCGTTCGCAGAAGACGCCCATAGCCTTGCGCCCGCCGTGCTCGCGTCGCACACTGGGTCAAGCAAACGACAAGACCGATAAAGAAAGAACAACAGTCAATGCAGCAAGATATTTTGATCAATTGGTCGCCACAGGAAACGCGGGTAGCGATTGTCGAGAACGGCGCGGTGCAGGAGTTGCACATGGAGCGCCCGCTGGAGCGGGGTCTCGTCGGCAACATCTATCTGGGCAAAGTCTCGCGCGTGCTGCCTGGCATGCAGTCGGCCTTTATCGACATTGGCCTTGAGCGAGCGGCCTTTCTGCATGTGGCCGATGTGTGGCAGCGTCAGGAGGGCGGCGAAGCCCCCATGTTTGCGCGCAAGGATCAACCCCTGATACCGATTGAAAAACAGGTGTTTGAAGGCCAGTCCATCATGGTTCAGGTCATCAAGGACCCGATTGGAACCAAGGGTGCACGCCTGTCCACGCAGGTCAGTATTGCAGGTCGGCTGCTGGTGTTTTTGCCGCAGGACGACCATATTGGCATCTCCCAGAAAATTCCGCAAAACGAGCGCGATGCACTGCGCGCGCGTCTGCAGGAGCTGGTGGGCACCAAGGCCAACGGCGGCGGTGGTGGGTTTATTTTGCGCACCAATGGCGAAGAATCCAGCGAGGCAGAGTTGGCCGACGATATCCGCTACCTGCGCAAGACCTGGGCGCGCATCAAGGACTCGGCGCAGAAACTGCCCGCCATGTCGGTGCTGCATCAGGACCTGAACTTGCTGCAGCGCGTGCTGCGCGATCTAGTGGGTGAGAACACCCAGAGCATCCGCATTGACTCCAAAGAGCAGTTTGCTTTGCTCAAGAGCTTTGGTCAGGAGTACATGCCTGCTGCCGTGCCAAAACTGGCGCTGTACAAGGGCGAGAGGCCGATTTTTGACCTCTATGCCATCGATGAGGAAATCACCCGAGCATTGGGTCGCCGGGTGGACTTGAAGTCGGGGGGGTACCTGATCATTGATCAGACCGAGGCCCTGACCACCATCGACGTGAACACCGGTGGCTATGTGGGGGCACGCAATTTTGACGACACCATCTTCAAGACCAACCTTGAAGCGGCCCATGCCATTGCCCGCCAGCTGAGGCTGCGTAATCTGGGCGGCATCATCATCGTGGACTTCATCGACATGGTGCGCGAAGAGCATCAGGGCGAGGTGCTGTCCGAGTTCCGCCGCCAGCTGGGTCGAGACCGTGTCAAAACCATGGCGGGTGGTTTCTCTCAGCTCGGCCTGCTGGAGATGACGCGCAAGCGCACCCGCGAATCGCTGGCGCATATGCTGTGCGAGCCCTGCGCGGCTTGCTCAGGCAAGGGCGATGTCAAGACTGCACGCAGCGTCTGCTACGAGGTGCTGCGTGAAATCCTGCGCGAAGCCCGTCAGTTCAACCCCAAGGAATTTCGCGTGGTGGCGTCTCCCAAGGTGGTGGAGATGTTCCTTGATGAGGAAAGCCAGCATCTGGCGAGCCTCTCCGACTTCATTGCCAAGCCCATTTCCTTGCAGGCTGAATCAGCGATGGCGCAAGAGCAATACGACATTGTGTTGCTTTGACGATTTAGAGGCTAAACAATAAAAAGAGCTGCTAGCGCTTATTTAATGGGCGTTAGCAGCTCTTTTTTTTGAAGCACTCCATGTGCTTCAAGCGTTCTTGCTGAAGTGGATCAGAACATATCCATGGGCAGTGCCATCACGCTGGCGGCGCCGTTGACCACGGCATCGGCCTGACCAGGCACGCGGGTCAGGATGTGCTCTGCATAGAACTGGGCCGTGGCCAGCTTGGCTTGCATGAATGCAGCATCCTGGCCGTTTTTCCGTTGCTGCTCTGCCACCAGAACCGAACGGCCCAGTTGCCAGCCAGCCACCAGATTGCCGGTCAGCATGAGATAGGGCACGCTGCCTGCATACACGGCGTTGGGGTCCGTCTTGGCCTGTGCGGCGATGAATTCCACCACCTGTACAAAGGCCTGGCGGGCCTGTGCCAGATGCTTGGCAACCGTCCTGGCCACAGCGCTGCCGCTGGCATTGAGTTCGGCTTCGGTCTTTTCAATCTGGGCGGCGATGGCCTTGGCGGTTTCGCCGCCATCACGGGCGGTTTTGCGGCCCACCAAGTCGTTGGCCTGAATGGCGGTCGTGCCTTCGTAGATGGTCAGAATCTTGGCATCGCGGTAGTACTGGGCGGCGCCGGTTTCCTCGATAAAGCCCATGCCGCCGTGCACCTGAACGCCAAGGCTGGTCACTTCCAGGCTCATTTCAGTGCTGTAGCCCTTGACCAGGGGCACCATGAATTCATAGAAGACGGTATTGGCCTGGCGCACTTCGGCGTCTGGGTGATGGTGGGAGGCATCGTAGGCCGCTGCGGCCGTGGTGGCCATGGCGCGGCAGCCTTCGGTGAAGGCGCGCATGGTCATAAGCATGCGTCGCACATCGGGGTGGTGAATGATGGTGGCGCTGGCCTTGACGGAGCCATCGACCGGGCGGCTTTGCACGCGCTCTTTGGCGTAGGCCACGGCATGCTGGTAGGCACGATCTGCCACAGCGATGCCTTGCACGCCCACGGCATAACGGGCGGCGTTCATCATGATGAACATGTATTCGAGGCCCCGGTTTTCTTCGCCGACCAGATAGCCCACAGCGCCGGGGCCGGCGCTGTCTGCAATGCTCGCCGCCGTGCCGTCGCCAAACTGCAGCACGGCCGTGGGCGAAGCCTTGATGCCCATCTTGTGCTCGATGCTGACGCAGTGAACATCGTTGCGCTCGCCCAGAGAGCCATCCTTGTTGACCAGAAATTTGGGCACGACGAAAAGGCTGATGCCCTTGACGCCTTCAGGCGCGCCCGCCACGCGGGCCAGCACCAGATGGACGATGTTGTCCGCCATGTCATGCTCGCCGTAGGTGATGAAGATCTTGGTGCCGAACACCTTGTAGCTGCCGTCGCCTTGCGGGTCGGCCTTGGTACGAACCAGCGCCAGATCGGAGCCGGCCTGTGGCTCAGTCAGGTTCATGGTGCCGGTCCACTCACCGGTCACCAGCTTTTCTAGATAGGTGGCCTTCAGCGCATCGCTGCCAGCCGTCAGCAGAGCTTCAATCGCGCCATCGGTTAGCAGCGGGCACAGGGCAAAGCTCAGGTTGGCGCTGTTGAGCATTTCAATGCAGGCTGCGCCAATGGTCTTGGGCAGGCCCTGACCGCCAAAGTCGGTGGGGTGCTGCAGGCCTTGCCAGCCGCCTTCGGCGTACTGCTTGAAGGCATCGGCAAAACCGGGCGTGGTGGTGACTTTGCCGTCCTTGAACGACGATGGATTCAGATCACCGGCCACATTCAAGGGGGCGACAACCGTTTCGCAGAGCTTCGCGCATTCTTCCAGTACCGCCTGAGCTGTTTCCAGTCCTGCATCTTCAAAGCCGGGGAGCTGAGCGACTTGCTCGATCTGGGCCAGGTGCTCCATGTTGAACAGCATGTCTTTGATGGGGGCGGTGTAGGTCATCGTCTCGGTTTCCTTGAAAGGTTGTCCATGCGGTGGCGGGTTCAGGGCCAGGCCTCTGTTGTATTTTTCAGGAGGGTGCGAGCCATGACAGCAGCGCTCCTCCTTCGACTTCATGCCCAGACTGTGAGCGTAAAGCTTAAGTCTGATTATTAAGTTGACGTTTACGTAAACGGAATGATTCTAGAGCTTGGATAAGCCTAGTTGCAGTCGCAGATGCGCAATATGGTGCTTAAGGCTTGCGCTAAGCTTGCAGTTAAAGTGAAATTAATTGGTAAATTTTTGATAATTAAGTGTTTACCCTTGTTGTCGCGTAAAGACAAGAAGCAGGCGTTCTTGGGAAATGCGTGAAAAGCGAATTCCTCTAAATTCTTGGAAGTCTGAATATGAAAATTACCGGTGAATAGCCAGCAGGTTATTGATTTGTATTCATTTTTATTCGAGGTGAGGCAGTTTTTGCATCATCTGTCGCTTGGTATCTGACTGGAGTTTGTATGGCTAAAGTAATCCGTTATCACGAAGTTGGCGGCCCCGAAGTGTTGCGCCAAGAGGACATTGAAGTCGATGAACCCGGTCCAGGTCAGGTCCGTCTCAAGCAAGGCGCTGTGGCTCTGAACTTTGCCGACACTTATTTCCGCTCCGGTCTGTATCCTTCGCCCCTGCCTGCTGGCGTGGGCAGCGAAGCCTGCGGCACGATCACCGCTGTGGGTGACGGTGTGACGGATTTCAAGGTCGGCGACCGCGTGACCTACACCGGCGCGCTGAACACCCTTGGTGCCTACGCGACAGAGCGACTGATTTCTGCCGCCCCTCTGATTCGCCTGCCAGACAGCATCAACTTTGAAACCGCAGCCGCAATCACCATGCGCGGACTGACGGCGGCTTATCTGATGCGCCGCATCTGGGACTTCAAGAAGGGTGACACCATCTTGCTGCACGCTGCAGCGGGTGGCGTGGGCCTGCTGGTGTCGCAATGGGCTAAGCTCGAAGGCCTGAATGTGATCGGTACGGTCTCCAGCGATGCCAAGGCTGAAGTGGCCAAGGCTCATGGCTGCGATCACACCATCAACTACAGCCATGAAGACGTGGCCAAGCGCGTGCGTGAGCTGACGAATGGCGTGGGCGTGAATGCCGTCTTCGACAGCGTGGGCAAGGACACTTTCGAGGGCTCGCTCAACAGCCTGAAGACACGTGGCCTGATGGTTTGCTTGGGCACCGCTTCTGGCTCTATCCCTCCGTTCAACCCGCAAATTCTGGCTGGCAAGGGCTCGCTCTTCCTGACCCGTCCTGCATCGGCACACTACATTGCCGACCCCGTGGAGCGTGCAGAGCTGGCCAACGAGCTGTTTAGCCATGTGGCCGAAGGCCGCATCAACGTGGACATCAGCAAACGCTACGAACTGGCAGACGCAGTGCAGGCGCACCGTGACCTGGAAGGCCGCAAGATCGTCGGCTCGGCCATCTTCACTCTGTAAAAGCAAGCCTGGGGCGGGGGTGCAGGGTGAGCCTGCGCTTTTGTCGCCAGGTTTTTTCTTTGGGCATGTGCCGGGGGCTGCGCCTGTGCGATCGCGTACCGAACACGCCTCACGCCTTATTTCGTCAAAATCTCGTCAAAAGATTCGTCATGACACAAAGCCCCAACTCTTCCGCATCCCCTACGTTGCAGGTTGATTTTTCACTGGATCTGATCTGCCCATGGTGCTGGATTGGCCTGCGCAATCTCCTTGCCGCCCGTGCAGTTTTGATGGACAAGTACCCCGGTCAGCAGCTTGCAATTGCGTGGCATGCAGACACCTTGCTGCCCCATATTCCAGAGCAGGGCGTGCCTTACCAGGCTTTTTATGAAGCGCGACTTGGTGGCCCCAAGGCGGTGGAAGCCCGCCGCGCCCAGGTGCGCGCCTCTGCAGCCGCTGCAGGTCTGCAAATCAACCATGCAGCGATTCAGACCTTTCCCAATACGCGGCTGGTCTGCGCGCTGGTGAATTACGCGCAGACTCAGCTGGGTGGCGAGGCCATGATTGGCTTTGTTGAATCCATCTTTGACGCCTACTTTGTGCAGGGCCTGGATATTGGCTCGGCGGCGGAGTTGCAGCAGCTGGCCGATTCGTCTGCGCTGGACTGGGACTCTGCCAGCTTTGACGCGGTGCGCTACCAAAGCGAGCTGGGTCATGCAGGGGGTGTGCCGCACCTAGTGTTCAACCAGCGCTTGCAAGTGACAGGGGCTGTGCCGCCTGCCGAGTTGCTGCGCGCCATGGAGCATGCCCGTGCTGCAGACCACTCTCTTGTCTGATTCCCCGCTGCTGGCCGCTGGCGCTGTGCAGGATTTTCCACCAGGTGGGCGAAAGCTGGTCTTTGCGCCGGGTGGCGAGACAATTTTGCTGCTCAATGTCGAAGGCGAGTTCTACGCCATGGAAAACAGCTGCCCGCACGCAGGCGCATCCTTGGCCAGCGGAGCCTGCGATGCGCATGTGCTGACTTGCCCAGCGCATGGGCTCAAATTCAACATCAGGAACGGGCAGTGCACGGCATCGCTGCAGATGATGATTCCTCTGTACGAGGTTCTGGAGCGCGAAGGGCGACTTTGGCTCAAGCGGCCTGACACCGTCATGTGATGGATGCTGCGGGTGTGCTGCCCCCACAAAGCCTACGAAAAGCCAACGAAAAAAGGCCCGGATATAAGTTCCGGGCCTTTTTTGTATCTTTGATTGTTTTTGCGCTCTAGCGCTCAACCAGCATGCGCTGGCTGCTATCAAATTTGTATTTTAGAAGCTCTGGCGCATGCCGATGTCAAAGCCCGAGGCATTGCCGCCAGCGGTGGGGATAGGGCCGTTGACTGCACCGGAAGCCACGGGGAGATTGATGCTGCCGCGATTGTCGACGTAAGCGTAAGTGCCGTAGAGGGCCGTGCGCTTGGACAGATTGTGCACATAGCCCACGGCGTACTTTTGCGAAGAGCTGCTGGCCCCATCGTTGCGTGTCAGGCGCATGAAGCTCATGGGGATGGTGTCATTGCCCACCTTCCACTCTGCACCCAACTGCCAGTAACGAACGCGATTGGCGTTGCCGACTGCGGCAAGACGGTTGCCGGTGCGGTTTTCAGCCGCCAGTGCCATGAATTTATGACCATTCCACAGATAGGAGGCCGCAATATTCATCGAGGTGTAGTCGTCAGCGACGCGGTTGCGGGTCGTGGTCACTGCTGCGGCGGCATTCCACTGCTCACCGCCATAGCCTACGCGCAGACCATAAAGATTGCCGTCCTGGCGGTCAGGGCCTGCGCCGTTCTCACCGAAGGCGACCATGCCCTGATAGAAAAATCCTTGGCAGCTAGGACCCGAGCAGCCGGGCGAAAAGTAGCCAACGCTGTTGGAAGCGCGAAAGCCTGTAACCGTCGTGCCGTGCAGCACATGGGTACTGGCGCCCACACCCACGCGGAAGGGGTCAAAGAGAAACGTGTTCCAGAACGCGGGCGTGTAGTCGCGGCCCAGGCGCAGCTCACCCCATTGCTTGCTTTGCAGATAGACGAAGGATTTGCGGTTGAAGGTCAGTCCGCCCCCACCGCTATTGCCCGAGGCTTGGTTGTTGGTGTTGGTCAGCTGACCGGTTCCCGTGTCGGCATTGATACCCGACTCCATATCGAAACCGGCAACCAAGCCGCTACCCAGGTCTTCACGACCTCTAAAACCCAGACGGCTGGCTTGATTGCCGCCGGAAGTCACCATTTGGCGCGATCCTGCACCATCGCCCTTATAGGACGAAACGCCCATATCCACCACGCCATAGAGCTGTACCGAGGACTGGGCCGATGCGCCCAGCGGCACAAACGGCAGCATTGTGCAGGCCAGAGCGCCGATGGCGCCGAAAGTCATTTTTTGAGTAGCCATTAATGTCTCCTTGAACCGATAAAAAAGAGTGAAACCAAACAGACGAGAAACACAGGTGAACGGCATCCGTGCAGACACGGACGCCAGGAAAGCTGGATACAGTGGGGCGGCTGCCTGGTTGCTGTTGGGCGCGCAGTGCAGCGATTGAAGTCAGAGGGGCTGGGGCGTGATGGCCTGCAGGGGGCTTAGTTTTCGGGCTTGTAGCCTATGGACTTGAGCAAGGCAGCCTGCTTCTGGCTGGCATCCTTGAGGTCGGCGATCATCTCTGCGGTGGTGACTGGCAGGCCGGGTTCCATGCCGATGCTGGCAGTCTGTTTGAGCACAGCCTCTTTGCTGAAATGAGTCAGTGCCGCATCACGCATTTTTTGCTGAATGGCGGCAGGGGTCTGCGGGTGGGACCAGAGGGCAAACCAGCCGGGTTTGGACAGTTGCGGATAACCCAGTTCCTTGAAGGTGGGGACGTCGGGCAGGGCCTGCAGACGCGTGGGGTAGATGGTCGCCAGCGCCTTGATCTTGCCGCTGCGAATCAGTGGCAGCGAGGTGGTGACACCATCAAACATCACCGGGATATGGCCGCCCATCAGGTCAACCAGCGCGGGGGGTGAGCCCTTGTAGCCCACGTGGCGCATATTGATCTTGGCCAACTGACCCAGTTGCATGCCCGAGGTATGGGCTTTGAAACCGGTGGCATAGGAGGCAAAGGGCGCGCCGTCGGGCTGTTTCTGGGCGTAGCTGATGAATTCAGGCAGATTCTGGAAAGGCCGGTCCTTGTTGGCCACCATGACAAGGCCTGTGCGGGTGAGCTGCGCCAGCGGAGTCAGATCTTTGAACGGGTCATAGCTGACTTTCTGGGCGAGCGGCGCTTCGCTCAGCGCACCATCCTGTATCACCAGAAATGTATAGCCGCTTTTGCCGCTGGCCTTGAGCTCATGAATGCCGAGAGCACCCGAGGCACCGGCCTTGGATTCGACGATCACGGGCTGCTTGAGATCCTGCTGCAGACCTTCGGCCAGCAGGCGCGCGAGGATGTCTGCCGTGCCGCCTGCGGGGCCGGTGACGATGAGGCGTATGGGCTTGCTGGGCCAGTCGGCGGCTTGCTGTGCCTGTGCGGGCAGCGCAAGACTTGCGGTCATGACCATCACGGCCATGCCCAGGCGGTGGCGCAGTGCAAGAGCGGGCGAGGCGGGTGTTGTTGCCTTCATTTTTGTCTCCTTCTGTGGGCGCTTTCATTCCCCAGCTACGCGCACCCTTGGCCGGTTTCTGGCGGGTGCACGTGCTGCATCTTAGGGACGAGGTCTCAGCCTTGAGCCACCGGTTCGGTCTGCTGCGCTTCAATCTGCGCCAGAAAATCCTGAATCAGCTGCTGTGCCTCAGGCCAGTGGCCATGGCCCGAGGCAGGGTTGAGGTGGCCGACCGGGCCCAGTTCCACCAACTGGCTGCCCCAGTCATTGGCAAAGCGGCGTGCGCGATCGAGCTGGGTCAGCGGGTCGTTGCTGCTGGCGGCCAACAGCGTGGGAAAGGGCAGGCGCTGGCGCGGAATGGGCGTCCAGCCGTTGTCAGCCAGCACATCCTTGGTGGGGTAGCCAGCGGGCATCTGGGTTTCCACATCGGCAGGGGCGGCCAGCACGGCTCCCAGAATGGGTCGGGCGCGGCGCAGTGCCCAGTGCGCAACCATCATGCAGCCCGCGCTGTGAGCCACGATGAGGACGGGGCCATCAATGCTGTCCAGTGCGCGGTCAATGGCATCCAGGCGAGCCTGGCAACTGAGTTTGTCCTGCTCCAGCGGCGGTACGATGACGCATTTGGACAGCTCCTTGGCCAGATAGGTCTGCCAGTGCGCTTCCACATGGTCGCGCAGGCCGGGGATGATGAGAATGGTGGGGTTCATGGACATGATGTTTTTTCTTCTCAATCAGTCGGTCCGCCCATGATGGCGGTGCGTTCCATCTTGCGGTGGCAAGGGGCGTAGTCCATGACTGCGTAGTGCTGGGTGGAGCGGTTGTCCCAGAAGGCCATGCTGTTTTTCTTCCAGCTGAAGCGCACCTGATACTCAGGAATCATGGCCTGGCTGGTCAGGTAGTTCAGCAACTGAGAGGAGCCGGGAGATTTGTCCAGACCAAAGCGCACGTTGGAAGGCGTGTTGTAGTTGGTGAAGTGCGTGGTGAAGCTGCTGTTGACGAACAGAATCTTTTCGCCCGTTTCAGGGTGAATGCGCACCACGGGGTGCTCTGCATCGGGGAACTTGGCCTTGAGCGCCAGACGCTTTTCTATGGGCATAGCCGCGCCAAAGCTGGCTTCAATGCTGTGGCGCGCGCGCAGATGCTCGATCTTGGTCTTGATTTCGTCAGGCAGGTTCTCGTAGGCCATCACCATGTTTACCCACATGGTGTCGCCGCCCACGGGCGGGCATTCCACGCAGCGCAGCACGCAGCCCATGGGGGGCTGGTCACGCCAGGTGGCATCGGTGTGCCAGGAGTTTTCGTTGCGGTCGATTGGACTGTCGGGCGTCTTGTAGATCTGCACCAGACCGGGATGGTCGGGGTGGCTGCCGACCACGGGGTGGTCTTCCAGCTCGCCAAACTTGCGGGCAAAGGCCACATGCTCGGCGCGGGTGATGTCCTGGTCGCGGAAGAAGATCACGCGGTGCTTGAGCAGCGCCTGGCGAATCTCGGTCATCAGGCCTTCATCTTCAGCGGCGGCACCCAGGTGTACGTTGGAGAGTTCTGCGCCAATGGAGCAGGTCAGCGGGTTGACCTCCAGAGTGCGCGTCAACGAGCTGGAACGGATAACGGCGGGTACGGCGCTAACGTCTGTTTTCATTGTGAAGTCTCCTTATAGAATTGATGCTTCTCAGTGTGAAAACTACCTGGTAACAGCGCTTGTCATTAGATGACTGGTGCTTTGCAATTAGTGCCAACTAAGTGAAACCCATGGCGTCTCTTGTCCGCGCAGCCTGTCTGACCAATTACGAAGCAGTGGCGACTGCCTCGGGGTTGAACTGTACGCGCATGCTTTTCGATGCGGGGCTGAGTCCGGGTGTGCTCGATGAGCCGGATTTGATGATTCCCGTCGACAAAGTGGGGCGCTTGCTGCAGGCCTCGGCCATGCAGTCGGGCAACGAAAGCTTTGCGCTGTGCATGGCGCGCTCGCGTCTGCTGTCCAACATGGGGCCGGTGGGCCTGCTGATTCGGGATCAGGAGACGCTGCGTGACTCATTGAACCTGCTGGTACGCCACCTGACCTTGCTTAACGGCGCCATGACGCTGGAGGTGGACGAGCAGGCCGATACGGTGCTGATTCGTGAGCTGCTGCTGGCTGGCCGCGCCCATGAGCCTACGCGTCAGCGGGTGGAGTTGGCGCTAGGGGTGATCGTGCGGGCCATTCGTCAGCTGATTGGCCGCGACTGGCAACCGCGCAGGGTGTGCTTTGAGCATGCTGCACCCAAGGACTTGAGCATGCATCACCTGGTCTTTGGCCCGCGTGTGGAGTTCAATCAGGCATTCAACTGCATCATCTGCGCCAAGTCCGATCTGGACACGCGCAATGAATTTGCCGACCCTGCCATGGCGCGCTATGCGCAAAAGCTGCTGGATACGGCAGCCCCTGCCAATGATGAGGCGGTGCTGGATGATGTGCGTCGGACCATCGTGCTGCTGCTGCCCAGTGGCCGCTGCAGCATCGAAAAAGTGAGCGAACATCTGGGCGTGGTACCGCGCACCATTCAGCGTCGCCTCACGAAAAAAGAGCAGAGCTTTTCGTCGCTGATGAACGATATCCGTAAAGAACTGGCCGCGCGTTATGTGTTTGAGACCAATCGCTCTCTGACCGAAGTGGCCGAGCTGCTCGGCTTTACCGCTCCCAGCAGTTTCTCGCGCTGGTATCTGAGCCAGTTTGGCTGCAGCGCCAAGGACAGCCGTGCCAAGGTGCAAACCGGAGGCGTTGGCGGCGCGGCATAAAAAAGCGGGCCGCAAGGGCCCGCTGAACACACTACCAAAAAATACCACGCTCAGGAAAAATACGCGTGGCTGCCCCCATAGTCCTTAGTTGCCGGCGACTTTGAGTTTGCTCATGATTTTGCGGTTTTGCTCCACCGTGGCCAGCATCTTCTGCTGCAACTCTTGCATGCTGCTGGGCTGGGGTGCATCAAAGCCCTGCGCCTTCAACTGTGCTTGAAACTTGGGCGATTGCGTGATTTTTTCCATCTCCTGGCGAACCTTCTGCGTCAGTGCGGCCGGTGTGCTGCTCAGTACAAACAGGCCCACGCTGGCATCAGGCAGCACAAAGTCGGGCATGTTCTGCTCGGCAAAGCTGGGCACATCAGGCAGAAGGCGTGAGCGGTTAGGCGAGACCACGCCCAGAGCCTTGAGCTTGCCCGCCTTGATCAGCGGAGCGGCATTGGTCACGACTTCAAAAGTCATCTGAACCTGGTTGCCAATCAGATCGACGATGGCCGGGGCCGAGCCCTTGTAAGGCACGGTGGTGATCTTGCGGCCACTTTTTTCGCTCAGCAACTCGCTCAGCATGTCAGAGCGGGTGCCGGGGCTCAGATTGGCGATATTGATGGGCTCTTTGCTCTGGCGCGAGTAGTCCAGCACCTCCTGCAGCTTGTTGGGCGGGAAGTTGTTGTTGGCTACCAGCATGTGCACCATGGAGGCGACATCCGAGACATAGGTGAAGGTCTTGTGCACATCAAAAGGCGTCTTCACGGTCAGCGGAAAGTCTGTCCAGACGCTTGAGGGCGCAATCATCAACGTGTGCCAGTCGGCGGGCGCATTCATCACGGCGCGTTCGGCAATCACGGCAGAGCCACCTGGCTTGTTGTCCACGACCACGGGCTGTCCCAGGTTGGTCTGCAAATGGTCTGCTACCAAGCGGGCCACACCATCGGTGATGCCGCCCGGAGGCGCAGGCACAACCAGGCGAACGGGCTTGGTGGGCCAGGGCTGGGCCTGTGCGTGGGCTGCGGTGGTGGCGACCACGCCAAGGCAGAGTACGGCGGCGCAGGAACGCAGGTTTTGAGCAATGTTTCGCATGTTGAACTCCTGAAAGGTCGCGGCGCTTAGATGGCAAGGATGAGAGAGCATGTGGGCTGGGTCTGCGTGGCCTGTTTGGCATAAGCAGGCTCATGGCACTGGCTGATCTCGATCTGGGCGATGGCGCTGCCACCGGCTTCCTTGAATGTCGCAACGGTTGTCATTGATGTCTCCTGTATTTATTCCTGATGCTCAGCGCAGTTTTAGAGAGCGCTGGCCTCTATCGTGAAAGGTGGCAAGTCAAGCGGCTTAGAGCCGCGTCTGGCTGACTGGCATACCTTTATTTCTTGTGCCTGAGGTGTATGAATGCACGAGTTCATGATCGATTGCAGCCACTAGTCGCACTTGACGCTTCATGCCTGTGACTTCGCATTTGGTGACTGCATGCCCCCGCACTTACCCGATGCAGGGCGGCGAAAAGAGGGACTGAACGGCTCGTGAGTGCGGTGCCTGAAAACGAATTTTTCAGAGTGAAATGCGCGCTGAACTGGATGCCTTTTCAGGCCTGGCTGATGAGCAGTCGATGGGCTAAATCAGCCTTCCCCTGCACTTTCCCCGTGTTGTCGCGATTGAGAAAGCGTGTGTCTTGAAATGCAAAGTGACTTTGGAAACTGCGTTTGATACTGGCTTCACAAATCAGCAAGGGTCTGGCACTCAGAAACCCGAACCTGATTTCCTCGCACTCAAACCGGAGACAACAACCATGAACTTTCTTGACGGCCACCTGTACCCTGAAAACCAGCAACCGCTGATCATCACTGCCGCTCCCTATGCTCCGGGCTGGATTCCTGCTGACTTCCCTGAAGACATCCCAATCACCATGGAAGAGCAGATTCAGAAGGCTGTGGACTGCTACGAAGCCGGCGCCACCGTGCTGCACCTGCATGTGCGTGAAGACGATGGCAAGGGTAGCAAGCGCCTGTCCAAGTTCAATGAACTGATTGCCGGTGTGCGTGAGCGCGTGCCTGAAATGATTATTCAGGTCGGCGGCTCCATCAGCTTTGCCCCAGAAGGCCCGGACGGCGCAGCCAAGTGGCTGTCGGATGACACACGTCACATGCTGGCCGAGCTGACGCCCGTGCCCGACCAGGTGACTGTGACCGTCAACACCACGCAGATGAACGTGACAGAGCATGCCGGTGAAGACGACTTCCGTGGTGTCTCGCGTGGCTTCCCCCATCTGCACAAGACTTACAAGGACATGATTGTTCCTTCGAACCCCAGCTTCATCGAAGAACATATTCGTCGCCTGTCCGAGAACGGCATCCAGAGCGCGTTCCAGGTCTACAACATCAACAGTTTCGAGACCATCGAACGCATGATCCGCCGCGGTGTCTACAAGGGCCCGCTGGTCATGAATTGGGTCGCCATCAGCGGCGGTATGGATCAGGCCAACATCTACAACCTGGCCAATATGCTGCGCGCCGCGCCTGACAACGCCATCATCACGGTGGAGAGCTCGGTGCTGAACGTGCTGCCTATCAACATGATTGGCATGGCTTTAGGCCTGCATGTGCGTTGCGGTATTGAAGACGTGCTGTGGAACCAGCAACGCACAGGCAAGATGAGCACGGTTGAGCAGATCAAGCAATTGGTGCGTATCGCTGGTGAATTTGGTCGCCCCATTGCCACAGCCCAGCAGGCCCGAGAGATCAAGCAGATCGGCGTGTTCTATGAAACGGCTGATGAAACGCTGGCTAAGAACGGCTTCTCGCCTAACCGCAACGGCGGCAATCAGGGCTTCCTGCGCAAGCCTATGGACGCAGTAGCCTGAGTCAAAAGGCCCAGGTGATTGGGTCTATTGATTAATAGCAGCCGCAGCGCTTTATTGAAGCGCTCGTCACGCACCGACCTGGTGGGGGCGTGATGAAGCGGTTGCCCAATTCAATGAGCTGTTTGCCGACTTCTTTGGAAGTCGGCTTTTTTATGCCCGAAAGTAGATGGCTTCACCTGCCGCGTTGTTTTCTTTCTGGATTTGATCTGCCGCCAGCAGCTCATCCAGATGTTGAGAGATGCTGTGCGCCTCGGCTCCCAGAACCCAGGGCGCATCAAAGCCCAGCGGGTAAAGCAGGCGTTTTTCCACCATCTGGGAAAGCGTCAATGGCTGCTGCGCCAGCCAGTCCAGAATGCGCTGCTCACGCGCGTCAATCGCAGCGGCAAAGCGCTGCAGGTCACGCAAAAACGCTGGGCGATCGGTGTAGATGCCTTTGTGGTGTGATGTGACCCACACCTTGGCATCAATCTCAGGCAAGCGTGCCAGACTGCGGCGAAAGTTCGCCAGGTTGGAGCAGGCGTCGCCGTAATAGGGCCCAAAGCCCGTCAGGTCGATATCTCCAATAAAGGCCACGCCTTCAGGCTCGATCAGCAGCGCGGTGTGGCCCGCCGTATGGCCGGGCATGTGAATGGCGCGAATTTTTGTCTCGCCCAGCTCCCAGACTTCGCCATCTTCATAGCCCTTGGCATCGGGTCTGGGGCGTAGAAGAACTCGGCCTCCAGCTTGGCGCGCAGGGTCTCGGCCAATGCGCCGTTGGCCCAGCCAAAGGTGGCCAGCAGTCCCTCCCAGCTTTGCGCGGCGCTCAGGTCGGCCTGGTGCACAAAGACTTTGGCTTGAGGGATGCGGTGCAGGCCAGCCATATGGTCCTCGTGCACATGGCCCATGACCACCAGCTCGGCAGCATCAAATTCCACGCCGATATGGTTGGCTACGAGCGGTGTATCCATCACAGCCAGCGTATCGCTGCCAGCAATCACGATCTGATTGCCATCGGGGTACTTGCCGCCCTTTGCGCCGCGAAACACGGTCACGCGGCCAAAGTGCTGGCGCTGTATTTCGACGGGGATGTGATCGGTGGTCAGTGTCATGATGTGGCTGGCAAAAAGTGAAGCAGGCTTCTGCGAAGATTAGGGCCTGGATTATTTTTACGCTGTCACCACAGCGCGGGCATGAAATGACACAGCAAGACAAAGAAGCGCACCTTAAAGAAGAGCATCTGATTGAGCATCCCATCAAGAGCGAGGTTGTGCATCAGGGCAGCTTTCTGCAGGTAAAGCTCGACACCGTGCGCCTGCCCCATGGCGGCGAGGCCACGCGCGAGTATGTGGTGCACCCCGGTGCCGTAGTGGTGATTGGCCTGCTTGATGACGGCAGTGTGTTGCTGGAGCGGCAATTTCGCTATCCTGTGGGCCTGGTGATGACGGAGTTCCCCGCAGGCAAGCTAGACGCGGGCGAGCAGCCCCTGTTCTGCGCCCAGCGCGAGCTGCTGGAAGAAACCGGCTACACCGCCCGCGAATGGGCTTATGCCGGTCCCATGCATCTGGCGATTGGTTACTCCACCGAAGTCATCCATGTCTTCTTTGCCCGAGGCCTGACGGCGGGTGAGCGCCAATTGGATGCCGACGAATTTCTTGACGTTTGCAGCATGACGCCTGCCGAGTTGATCGGCGACGTGCGCACTGGGCAAGTGACAGACGCCAAAACCCTGAGCTGCTGCCTGTGGCTGCAGAACGTGCAAAGCGGTGCGTGGGCGCTGGACTGGAAAGCAGTTTGAATTTTTGATAGCTGCTTGCGCTCGATTTAAATGGGCTTGAGAAAGAAAACTCTCAAAAATTCAGCTGTAACGCGCGTTACCTGCTCTTTTTATAGGATGCGCCGCCCGTAGTTCTACGGCATAAGAAGTGCCCAGGAACGCAATGAAACACAGCCATCCGATAAACTGCAGCCATGGCATGAGCGCACACAGCCCCGGGTTGGAGGCTACATGCGCCTAGCGTGCTCAGGAGTGTTCCATGGAATCGTCAGAGATTGAGGATGACCGCGTTTTCGAGAGCGCCGCTGAATTGTTCAAGGCCATGGCAGCGCCCATGCGACTAAAGATCATCAGCGCGCTGTGCAATGGCGAGAAAAATGTGTCAGAACTGCTGGTCGCTATCGACACTACCCAGCCCAACATGTCACAGCATCTCAACACGCTGTACCAGTCCGGCATTCTGGGCCGCAGGCGTGAAGGGGTCAGCATCTATTACTTCATTGCCAACGAGAAGGTCGTGCACATGTGCCGAACCATCTGCGTGCAGATCGCGATTGAGCAGAATTGACGGCTGAAACAAAAAGCAAAGGCGCTCAAGAGCGCCTTTTTTCATGGGCGTGTCGCTCAGGGCTTGAGGTAGACAAAGCCTTCCTTGGCCTGCAGGCGCGCGACTTCGGCAACGCCTGAGGGAACGATCGAGGTTTCCATCAACAGATTGGATGCGTCGATTTTTCGCGTCTGCAGTGTGTTGTTGCAGACTTTGAATTCCACGCCGCGCCCAGCCAGAGCGCTGACCTGACCGCTGAATTCCCGGCCCTTGCTGTCTTTGGCGTTGTTGAGCAAAAAGTCTACGCCCGGCCCATGCGTGACCACCACGATTTTGTCGGTGGGCGAGGCATTGAGTTCATTGCTGATGTTGTTGAGGATGGCTGCGGCTGTTTCCACATCAGTGTTGACATGGTAGACCACCTTGATGTCCTGCGCCGCCGCGATGGCGGTGCACAGCGCAAAGCTCAGGGCGAGAAGTTGATGCTTCATGAGGTGTGTATGGTCAGAATAAATTGGAAAACTGGCCCTTTAGTTCACGCTACCTTACAGCGCTTACCTCGCATATTGCAAACAGAAAATTCATAAAAATTGCCCTAATTTTGCCTAGTAGCTTGAGAACCTCAGGAATAAATTCGCAAATTTTGCTCGGAGCCCTTACCACTTGCGTTTACTGAAACCTGTCTTGGGTATGCCCATCCGTTAAGGCTAATAGCTTTTCCACACGCCTCAACGTTCACGTGCGTCGTTTGACCTGTGCCGATTAAGGCTGGCCGCGCCACCAGTGTGACCGTATGCGTTTAGCCAGAAGCTGCCTTTGAAGTCATTGTGCTGCATTGATCAGTTGAATCCACATGCCATTTCAGGCGTGGTGCGTCAGAACTTCCGTCAGATGGACTGCCTCTGCTGCAGTTGGCAAATCCCAGCCTCATGTCCGGTCGCGTTCAAACGCCTCGGGACTGAATCGCCCAGATGACTGCGGCGACGTGACAGGTTGTAGAGCCCTTCAATGTAGTCAAACACATGTTTCCTGCTAATGCCCTGTGAAAATGGTTGACATTTTTTGAAACAGTTTTTTGAAATGATTGTGATAAATTGCAACTGAAACCTGTTGTTTAACCGTGTAATGAAATCCGGTAATCAACATGGGACTTCATATGCAAGGTTAAGCGTAAAGAACACCGGCCGGAAACCGGCGGCTCCGCCTTGCCTTTGGAAAGGAAAATCTCCAAATGAGCTGTATCTAACCCTGTTGCTTCACGGCCTGTTTGATTGCTGCAAGCGAGGACAGCCTAGGCTGCCTTGTCGTTTGTGTGCATTTCTGGCGCTGACTGCTGCTGCTACCGCTCTTGTGCTGCATCTATTCCATAGCGGCCTACGTTGAGTAGTGGAGTCAGGTGTGGCTGTGACTTACGGAATCATGCGATTCCTGTTTTGACTTTGGGACCGAAAAGTATTGCCATACTCATGGCTTGAGGTCTGAGTCTGCTATCAAAAACAGTTTCCAGTTGGAGCGACCTGGTGGTTATCAGGCGCGTAACTTGCCATGTATGTGGCAGGAAGTGCTTGGCGTTGCCTGCTGGAAGTCAATTATTGGGATGTAAAAATGAAAATTCGCCAAATCGTGCAAGTCCTGGCATCTTTGGGACTTGGGTCTTGGGCTGCGGGAGGTATGGCTCAAACTCAAGCTCAAACGGGAATGAATGCCCAGCAGGCGAGTGAGCAGGGGGCAGGGGTGCAGAATGTGGTAGAAAAAGTGCTGATGACTCATCCAGAGATACAGGCACGGTTTCAGGACTTCAACTCCTCGATGGAGGGGCAAAACGTAGCGCGGGGTGGCTGGCGTCCGCAGGTGACGGCTCAGGGCTGGATTGGCAAGGAGTGGCGCAGTCATATCAAAGACTCGCCATCGCAGGACTGGAGCCGTCCTGGCTGGAATTTGCAGTTGCGTCAGCTGATTTTTGATGGCTTCACCACCAGCAGCAACATTCGCCAATTGGGTTTTGAGAAGCTGGCTAAGTTCTATGACCTGCGCGCAACGACAGAGAGCCTGGCCAACGATGCCGTAGCGGCCTATCTGGATGTGCAGCGTTACCGCGAGATGGAAAAGCTGGCGCGTGAGAACTTTGGCACGCACCAGACAACACTGAGTCAATTGCGTGAGCGCCAGCAGTCTGGCGTGGGCCGCGGTGTGGATATGGAGCAGGCCAGTGGCCGTTTGTCTCTGGCTCAGAGCAATCTGATGACAGAGAGCAACAACCTCAACGATGTCATGCAGCGCTATCGCCGTGTGGTAGGGGAGTACCCTGCCGCAACGCTAGACCCTGTACCTGATGTGACTGGCAAGCTGCCTGTTTCTGGTGCTGCCAAGGATTTTGGAGACTCGCTGCGCGCAAGTCCTTTGCTGCTGTCCAAGCAGGCGCTGGTGCAGGCTGCAGAAGCGGGCCAGAAATCTGCCAAGGGCGCACATAGCCCAAAGCTGGAACTGCTGGCATCAACAGGCCGCGATCGTGATCAAAATTCGCCCGCTTACTGGGATGTGCAGAGCTCGCGCGTGCAGCTGATGCTTACCTACAACCTCTATCGCGGTGGCGCGGATGAGGCGCGCTTGCGCCAGACCATTGCTCAAGGCTATGCCGCGCAGGATGTACGTGACTACACCTGCCGCAATCTGCAGCAAGAGCTGTCCATCAGCTGGAACAACATGGCTCGCCTGCGTCAGCAAATGCCTTTCTTGCAGGAGCATGTGCTCTCCACTTCCAAGGTGCGCGTGGCGTATCAGCAGCAGTTCAAGATCGGTCAGCGTTCGTTGCTGGATGTGCTCAATACCGAAAACGAGTTGTTTGATGCGCAGCGTGCCATGGTCAACGCGCAGTACGATCTGAAGAAGGTGGAGTACCAGTGGCTGACCCTGTCCAGCCAGATTTTGCCGGTGCTGGGTCTTGCGCAGCCGCACAGCGACAGCCGACCTGAAGAGCAGCAGGCGTTGACTTTGCCCGACGACCTGCTGCGCAGCTGCAAATCCTCGGTGCCTGATACGACCAACCTGGCGCCTGTGGCCGCCAATAACGCTGCTGGAACCTCTGGCCGCTAGTCAAAAATGGGGTGCTTTGTGCACCCCTGTAAAAGTTGATGGACAAGATGGATAAAAGCGATTTACCGCCCTCAGGGCAGTCTTCCCGGCAAGAGCTTTCGGCTCTGGATGCGGATTTCATCCGTGTGCTGGAGGATTTGATCGACGCCTTGCTGAGCAATGGAACCCTGCGCCTGACGGATCTCCCCCCGCAGGCGCTGGAGAAGTTGAGCCAGCGAAAGCGTGCGCGTCAGCGTTTGCGCAATTCGCTGGACTTGATTGATGACGGTGAAGAGCTTTTATAGGTTGAGTTGAATATGTCTAAAACAGACTTCGTACCCTCGCTGGCGCCGGGGCATGTCACGGAAGAAGCGACTCAGAAAGCTCATGATGCGCAGCGACAGGCGGCTTCGCCTGAATCCTCAGGGGCTGCTTTTTCTCAGGCAGCTGGCTGGCGCATTCCTGCGCATGAAACCCATGCCGACCCTTTGCTGGATTGTTTGGTGCAACTGACGCAGTTGCATGGCAAGCCCTATACCGCACAGGCGTTGAGCAATGGTTTGCCGCTGGTGAACCAGCGCTTGACCCCGTCGCTGCTGGCCCGTGCTGCGGCGCGGGCACAATTCACCACGCGGATTGTTGAGCGTGGCTTGGCAGATGTGCCCGCAGGGCTGCTGCCGGCTATTTTGCTGCTCAACGGCAATCGTGCCTGCCTCTTGCTCAAGAGTCTGGATAACGAGCGATTTTTGCTGCAATACCCCGAATCTGACAGCCCGGTGGAGGTCGATGCGCAAGCTTTGCGGCAAGACTATGCGGGGCTGATGTGCTTTGTGCGCCCACAGTACCGGTTTGAGCAGCGTTCTGTGCAAAAAGGAGTGGAGCCGCGCAGCAGTCATTGGTTCTGGGCCGTTGTGCTGGAAAACCGCCGCCTGTACCGCGATGCGCTTCTGGCTGCCGTGCTCATCAATATCTTTGCGCTGGCCATGCCCTTGTTCAGCATGAATGTGTATGACCGCGTAGTGCCTAACAACGCGGTAGAGACCTTATGGGTGCTGGCGATTGGCATTTCACTGGTGCTGATCTTCAACTTTGTGCTGACGACGGCGCGTGCCTATGTGGTGGATGCTGCCAGCAAGCGGGTCGATGTGAAGCTGTCGGCACAGATCATGGAGCGCGTGCTGGACTTGCGCATGGAGAGCCGACCCGCATCCGTGGGCTCGTTTGCGGCCAATCTGCGCTCGTTTGAGTCGGTGCGCGACTTTATTGCTTCGGCAAGCCTCACGACCTTGGTGGACTTGCCCTTCGTGCTCCTGTTTTTGGTAGCAATCGCCTGGGTATCGCCGTGGATGCTGATTCCACCAGTGGTTGCTATTGCCGCCATCTTGCTGGTGTCTTTCTGGGCGCAGGCGCGTATGGAGGCGCTGACGCTCAAGACCTTTCAAGCCTCATCGCAGCGCAATGCCTTGCTGGTGGAGTCGCTCACCAACCTTGAAGCGGTAAAAACGCTCAATGCCCAAAGCGGTGTGCAGCGCTTGTGGGAAAGCTCCACGCAGTACATCGCCTATATGGGCGGCAAGATCAAGTTCATTTCCTCGGGCACGGTGAACTTTGTGCAGACCTTGCAGCAACTGGTGACGGTGGCGGTGGTCGTCATTGGCGTCTATCAGGTGCAAGATGCGGCGATTTCCATGGGCGGCATCATTGCGGCATCCATGATTGCGGGGCGCTGCCTTGCGCCGTTTGGCCAGGTGGCGGGGCTGATGATGCAGTACCACAATGCCCGCACCTCGCTCAGCTCCATCGACAACTATATGAAGATGCCAGTGGAGCACGAGGCCGACCGCGAGTTTGTCTCGCGGCCTGATCTGCGTGGTGCCATCGAGTTTCGCAATGTCAGCTTTAGCTACCCTGGCAGTGAGCAGAGCAGTCTCTCTGGCGTGAGCTTTGCAGTGCAGCCCGGCGAGCGCGTTGGCATTATTGGCCGTATTGGCTCTGGCAAGACAACGCTGGAAAAGCTGGTGCTGGGCCTGTATCAACCTACGGAAGGTGCTGTGCTGATTGATGGCGTGGATGCGCGCCAGATTGACCCGGTGGATCTGCGCCGCGCCATTGGCCATGTGCCGCAAGACCCGATGCTGTTCTATGGCAGCCTCAAGCAAAACCTGCTGGTAGGAGCTCCGTTCGCGGGTGAGGCGGATATGTTGCGTGCCGCCCGCGTTGCCGGGGTGGATGAATTTGTGGCCAGTAATCCCAAGGGCTACGACATGCTGGTGGGCGAACGCGGCGAGTCGCTGTCTGGTGGTCAACGTCAGTCCATCGCCATGGCTCGTGCCTTGATCAATGACCCGGCCATGCTGCTGCTTGATGAGCCCAGCAGCAACTTGGACAACCAGAGCGAAGCACAGCTAAAGCGCCGTTTGCAAGAGGCATCGGCCGGTAAGACGGTGGTACTGGTCACGCATAGAACGGCGTTGCTGACGCTGGTGGACCGACTCATCGTGATTGATAACGGAAAAATCGTCGCCGACGGCGCCAAGGATCATGTGATCGAGGCGCTTAAGCAAGGCCGCATTGGCGGCGCAGGAGCGCGAGCATGAGCGAGTCCGAAGCAATGAAGCAGGATCCATCGGCCAGCTCGTCAGATCAAAAGTCTTCACGCCTGAAGGCGCTGATGGATAGAGGGCAGAGCTGGTTGCTTGATGGCAATGATGCGGTGGGCGCGCACCAGCCAGATGACATGAAGGCCGACGCCCAGTGGGCGGCAGGCCAGCAGCAGGCGCGCGGCTCGCGTCTGCTGATCTGGGTGTCGCTGGCAACGGTGCTGGTGCTGTTGATTTGGGCCAGCCTTGGTTATATCGATGAAGTGGTGCGAGGGCAGGGCAAAGTCGTGCCTTCGCGCCAGGTGCAGGTGGTTCAGAGTCTGGATGGCGGCATCGTCAAAGAAATTCTGGTCCATCCCGGCGAACATGTCGAAAAAGGGCAGGTCATTCTGCGTATCGACCCGACGCGCTACGGCTCGTCCCTAGGTGAAAACAAGGCCGAGCTGCTGGCGCTGAAAGCCAAGGCAGCGCGCCTGCAGGCACTGGCATCGGGTGAGGCTTTCAAGGCGCCAGAGGATGTTCAGGCGGCTGCCCCTCAACTTGTTGAGATGGAGCGGCGCATGTGGGAGAGCCGCTCGCAGGAGCTCAATACCAACGTCAATATTGCACGTGACCAGCTGCGCCAACGCCAGCAAGAGCTGCGTGAAACGCAGGCCAACCGTGATCAGGCATCGTCAAGCTGCAGCCTGACTTCTGAAGAGCTGTCTGTCACCCGCCCCTTGCTCAAGAGTGGTGCGGTGTCTGAGGTCGATCTGCTCAGGCTGCAACGCGATGTGGCACGTTTTTGCGGAGAAGCCCGCGCCGCTGGCGCACAGGTGGGGCGCATTCAGGCAGCAATTCAAGAAGCGGAACGCAAAATTCAGGAGTCCGAGCTGAATATGCGCAACCAGTCCCGCGCCGAGCTGTCTGAAGCTCAGGCCAAGCTGGGGACGCTGGAACAGGGCAAGGTCGCGCTGGAGGACCGCGTCAAGCTGGCCGAAGTGCGTTCTCCCGTGCGCGGCACCGTCAATACCTTGATGGCTAATACCGTAGGCGGCGTAGTGCAACCTGGCAAAGACATCCTTGACATCGTTCCGTTGGATGACACCTTGCTGATGGAAGTGCAGGTCAACCCACGCGACATCGGCTTTCTGCACTTTGGTCAAGAAGCTCAAGTGAAGTTCACCGCATACGACTTTGCAATTTACGGCGGTTTGCAAGGCAAGCTGGAGCAGATTGGTGCCAACACCGTGACGGATGAGAAGGGTAATTCCTTCTATGTCGTCAAGGTGCGCACTGAGAAGGCGCACGTGGGCGATAACTCTCGCCCCATCATTCCGGGCATGCAGGCCGAGGTGCACATCCTCACAGGCAAGCGCACGCTGATGCAGTACTTGCTCAAGCCTATTTTGCGCGCTAAGTCCAATGCATTGATAGAGCGCTAGATCTCATGGATCGTCAACAAATCATAGGGAGAGGCATGAATACATTGCCTGTTTTGTTGCTGACTCAGGATGCCACGTTGTGGCAGAACTGGCAGCAAATCGCAGGCCCCCAGTGGATGCCTGCGCGCGGCCAAAGTCTGGCGGACCTGCAACGTTGGAAGCTGCAAGGCCGTAGTCTGGTGGTGTTAGATTCAGCCTTACCTCAGCTCCCTGCACACAGCGATGAGCGCTGGGCAGAATTGCTGCAAGGCTTGCAGGTTCTGGTGCTCAGCAACCGGCCCGGCGATGAGGAAGGGCGACAACTGCTCTCTCGTGGTGCTTGTGGTTATGCTCATGCGCAGTCAAGTGCAGAAGTTCTGTCTCGCATGCTGCAAAGCATGGCTGGCGGCAATATCTGGCTGGGCCGTTCACTGCTGCAGCGCTTGCTGCGCGATGTCGATGCCCGCTTGCCTGAGGCTGAAGTGGACTGGACCGAGCCTCTCTCAGCCCGCGAGCAGGAAGTGGCGCGATATGCATCGCTGGGTGACAGCAATTCCGAAATTGCCGAGCGGATGTCCATCAGTGAGCGCACGGTGCGCGCACATCTGTCAGCTGTGTTTGAAAAGCTGCAGGTGCAGGATCGATTGATGCTGACGCTCAAGGTTCACGGCATTGGTCGTAAACAGCTGGCTTGATATTGAACTTCATATCAAAAGTGCCTGAGACGCTTTATTTATAAGCGCTCGCAGCTATTAATACAGTAGTTTTTGCTTCTGTAAAGCCAAGGGCCCGCATGTGCGGGCCCTTGGCTTTTGACGGACGTGATTGAAGCAGAAAAGTGAGAAACCGGGCTGTATTGGCTTTGACGCCAATAGCGGCTTTGTGAGCGTACTCTTACTATTCCATCAGAAATATTGGAGAGGTGTCGAAGCACACCTCCACGACCTAATTCATTGAAGAGGCAGATCATCATGGCAGCTCAAACCGTTCTCGTTACCAAGCTCACTGGCCAAGCATGGATGCGGGGTACAGATGGCAATCTGACCGTGATTCACGAAGGTATGCGCATCCCAGCAGATGCGCAAATCATCACAGCTAGTGGATCCTCGGTAGAGCTGCAGGCAGACGGCCAGCCACCCCTCATCATTGGTGAAAATCAGGATGTCGCATTAACAGGGGATTTGCTCAATCCACCCCAGCCTCAGGAAGCGGCCATCGCACAACCGGCAGCCATTGATATCAATCAAGTCCTTGCCGCCATCAATGCGGGTCAGGATCCGTTTGCCGACTTGGATCCTACTGCGGCCACTCTGAGCGGAGGTAGTGAAGGCGGCAGCACCTTTGTGCGCTTGAACAGCATTCTCGAACTCACTTCGCCGCTGGCGCTGGCGTACCCAAATCCTTCTTTAGTGTCGGTGTCTGAGAATCGGATTAGTGGTGTAGCCAGCGATGTGACCGTGGGTGCCAACGGCACCAGCGTCACCGGCCAGATCACAGGCAACGGAGCGGAAGACGGTGCAGCCATCAGCGGCAAGCTGACAGCGAGCGACCTGGACGGGCTGGACAGCACCACGCCTTACAGCGTCAGCGCAGCAGCGCAGCACGGCACGGCGAGCATCGACGCCAACGGCAACTGGAGCTACACGCCCAAGGCCGACTACAACGGAGCGGACAGCTTCACGGTGACGGTCAAGGACGCCCTGGGCAACACGACGACGCAAGTCATCCACCTCAACGTGGCGCCAGAAAAAGACGCCAGCGACGACAGCGGCAGCACCACCAGCGGACAGAGCGTCAAAATTGATGTGCTGGCCAACGACGCCTTTGAAGGCAACCACAAAGTGGTCACGCACGTCAACGGCACGGCTATCACGGCCGGCGGAGCAGCCGTGGCCGTGGATCACGGCACGGTGACGCTGGGCACGGATGGACAGCTGAGCTTCAAGGCGGATGCCGGCTACACCGGAGCGGCCGAGTTCACGTACACCGCTAAAACCGACGACGGCACGCCCGAGAGCGCCAAGGTCACGGTGACCGTGGGTGCCAACGGCACCAGCGTCACCGGCCAGATCACAGGCAACGGAGCGGAAGACGGTGCAGCCATCAGCGGCAAGCTGACAGCGAGCGACCTGGACGGGCTGGACAGCACCACGCCTTACAGCGTCAGCGCAGCAGCGCAGCACGGCACGGCGAGCATCGACGCCAACGGCAACTGGAGCTACACGCCCAAGGCCGACTACAACGGAGCGGACAGCTTCACGGTGACGGTCAAGGACGCCCTGGGCAACACGACGACGCAAGTCATCCACCTCAACGTGGCGCCAGAAAAAGACGCCAGCGACGACAGCGGCAGCACCACCAGCGGACAGAGCGTCAAAATTGATGTGCTGGCCAACGACGCCTTTGAAGGCAACCACAAGGTGGTCACGCACGTCAACGGCACGGCTATCACGGCCGGCGGAGCAGCCGTGGCCGTGGATCACGGCACGGTGACGCTGGGCACGGATGGACAGCTGAGCTTCAAGGCGGATGCCGGCTACACCGGAGCGGCCGAGTTCACGTACACCGCTAAAACCGACGACGGCACGCCCGAGAGCGCCAAGGTCACGGTGACCGTGGGTGCCAACGGCACCAGCGTCACCGGCCAGATCACAGGCAACGGAGCGGAAGACGGTGCAGCCATCAGCGGCAAGCTGACAGCGAGCGACCTGGACGGGCTGGACAGCACCACGCCTTACAGCGTCAGCGCAGCAGCGCAGCACGGCACGGCGAGCATCGACGCCAACGGCAACTGGAGCTACACGCCCAAGGCCGACTACAACGGAGCGGACAGCTTCACGGTGACGGTCAAGGACGCCCTGGGCAACACGACGACGCAAGTCATCCACCTCAACGTGGCGCCAGAAAAAGACGCCAGCGACGACAGCGGCAGCACCACCAGCGGACAGAGCGTCAAAATTGATGTGCTGGCCAACGACGCCTTTGAAGGCAACCACAAGGTGGTCACGCACGTCAACGGCACGGCTATCACGGCCGGCGGAGCAGCCGTGGCCGTGGATCACGGCACGGTGACGCTGGGCACGGATGGACAGCTGAGCTTCAAGGCGGATGCCGGCTACACCGGAGCGGCCGAGTTCACGTACACCGCTAAAACCGACGACGGCACGCCCGAGAGCGCCAAGGTCACGGTGACCGTGGGTGCCAACGGCACCAGCGTCACCGGCCAGATCACAGGCAACGGAGCGGAAGACGGTGCAGCCATCAGCGGCAAGCTGACAGCGAGCGACCTGGACGGGCTGGACAGCACCACGCCTTACAGCGTCAGCGCAGCAGCGCAGCACGGCACGGCGAGCATCGACGCCAACGGCAACTGGAGCTACACGCCCAAGGCCGACTACAACGGAGCGGACAGCTTCACGGTGACGGTCAAGGACGCCCTGGGCAACACGACGACGCAAGTCATCCACCTCAACGTGGCGCCAGAAAAAGACGCCAGCGACGACAGCGGCAGCACCACCAGCGGACAGAGCGTCAAAATTGATGTGCTGGCCAACGACGCCTTTGAAGGCAACCACAAGGTGGTCACGCACGTCAACGGCACGGCTATCACGGCCGGCGGAGCAGCCGTGGCCGTGGATCACGGCACGGTGACGCTGGGCACGGATGGACAGCTGAGCTTCAAGGCGGATGCCGGCTACACCGGAGCGGCCGAGTTCACGTACACCGCTAAAACCGACGACGGCACGCCCGAGAGCGCCAAGGTCACGGTGACCGTGGGTGCCAACGGCACCAGCGTCACCGGCCAGATCACAGGCAACGGAGCGGAAGACGGTGCAGCCATCAGCGGCAAGCTGACAGCGAGCGACCTGGACGGGCTGGACAGCACCACGCCTTACAGCGTCAGCGCAGCAGCGCAGCACGGCACGGCGAGCATCGACGCCAACGGCAACTGGAGCTACACGCCCAAGGCCGACTACAACGGAGCGGACAGCTTCACGGTGACGGTCAAGGACGCCCTGGGCAACACGACGACGCAAGTCATCCACCTCAACGTGGCGCCAGAAAAAGACGCCAGCGACGACAGCGGCAGCACCACCAGCGGACAGAGCGTCAAAATTGATGTGCTGGCCAACGACGCCTTTGAAGGCAACCACAAGGTGGTCACGCACGTCAACGGCACGGCTATCACGGCCGGCGGAGCAGCCGTGGCCGTGGATCACGGCACGGTGACGCTGGGCACGGATGGACAGCTGAGCTTCAAGGCGGATGCCGGCTACACCGGAGCGGCCGAGTTCACGTACACCGCTAAAACCGACGACGGCACGCCCGAGAGCGCCAAGGTCACGGTGACCGTGGGTGCCAACGGCACCAGCGTCACCGGCCAGATCACAGGCAACGGAGCGGAAGACGGTGCAGCCATCAGCGGCAAGCTGACAGCGAGCGACCTGGACGGGCTGGACAGCACCACGCCTTACAGCGTCAGCGCAGCAGCGCAGCACGGCACGGCGAGCATCGACGCCAACGGCAACTGGAGCTACACGCCCAAGGCCGACTACAACGGAGCGGACAGCTTCACGGTGACGGTCAAGGACGCCCTGGGCAACACGACGACGCAAGTCATCCACCTCAACGTGGCGCCAGAAAAAGACGCCAGCGACGACAGCGGCAGCACCACCAGCGGACAGAGCGTCAAAATTGATGTGCTGGCCAACGACGCCTTTGAAGGCAACCACAAGGTGGTCACGCACGTCAACGGCACGGCTATCACGGCCGGCGGAGCAGCCGTGGCCGTGGATCACGGCACGGTGACGCTGGGCACGGATGGACAGCTGAGCTTCAAGGCGGATGCCGGCTACACCGGAGCGGCCGAGTTCACGTACACCGCTAAAACCGACGACGGCACGCCCGAGAGCGCCAAGGTCACGGTGACCGTGGGTGCCAACGGCACCAGCGTCACCGGCCAGATCACAGGCAACGGAGCGGAAGACGGTGCAGCCATCAGCGGCAAGCTGACAGCGAGCGACCTGGACGGGCTGGACAGCACCACGCCTTACAGCGTCAGCGCAGCAGCGCAGCACGGCACGGCGAGCATCGACGCCAACGGCAACTGGAGCTACACGCCCAAGGCCGACTACAACGGAGCGGACAGCTTCACGGTGACGGTCAAGGACGCCCTGGGCAACACGACGACGCAAGTCATCCACCTCAACGTGGCGCCAGAAAAAGACGCCAGCGACGACAGCGGCAGCACCACCAGCGGACAGAGCGTCAAAATTGATGTGCTGGCCAACGACGCCTTTGAAGGCAACCACAAGGTGGTCACGCACGTCAACGGCACGGCTATCACGGCCGGCGGAGCAGCCGTGGCCGTGGATCACGGCACGGTGACGCTGGGCACGGATGGACAGCTGAGCTTCAAGGCGGATGCCGGCTACACCGGAGCGGCCGAGTTCACGTACACCGCTAAAACCGACGACGGCACGCCCGAGAGCGCCAAGGTCACGGTGACCGTGGGTGCCAACGGCACCAGCGTCACCGGCCAGATCACAGGCAACGGAGCGGAAGACGGTGCAGCCATCAGCGGCAAGCTGACAGCGAGCGACCTGGACGGGCTGGACAGCACCACGCCTTACAGCGTCAGCGCAGCAGCGCAGCACGGCACGGCGAGCATCGACGCCAACGGCAACTGGAGCTACACGCCCAAGGCCGACTACAACGGAGCGGACAGCTTCACGGTGACGGTCAAGGACGCCCTGGGCAACACGACGACGCAAGTCATCCACCTCAACGTGGCGCCAGAAAAAGACGCCAGCGACGACAGCGGCAGCACCACCAGCGGACAGAGCGTCAAAATTGATGTGCTGGCCAACGACGCCTTTGAAGGCAACCACAAAGTGGTCACGCACGTCAACGGCACGGCTATCACGGCCGGCGGAGCAGCCGTGGCCGTGGATCACGGCACGGTGACGCTGGGCACGGATGGACAGCTGAGCTTCAAGGCGGATGCCGGCTACACCGGAGCGGCCGAGTTCACGTACACCGCTAAAACCGACGACGGCACGCCCGAGAGCGCCAAGGTCACGGTGACCGTGGGTGCCAACGGCACCAGCGTCACCGGCCAGATCACAGGCAACGGAGCGGAAGACGGTGCAGCCATCAGCGGCAAGCTGACAGCGAGCGACCTGGACGGGCTGGACAGCACCACGCCTTACAGCGTCAGCGCAGCAGCGCAGCACGGCACGGCGAGCATCGACGCCAACGGCAACTGGAGCTACACGCCCAAGGCCGACTACAACGGAGCGGACAGCTTCACGGTGACGGTCAAGGACGCCCTGGGCAACACGACGACGCAAGTCATCCACCTCAACGTGGCGCCAGAAAAAGACGCCAGCGACGACAGCGGCAGCACCACCAGCGGACAGAGCGTCAAAATTGATGTGCTGGCCAACGACGCCTTTGAAGGCAACCACAAGGTGGTCACGCACGTCAACGGCACGGCTATCACGGCCGGCGGAGCAGCCGTGGCCGTGGATCACGGCACGGTGACGCTGGGCACGGATGGACAGCTGAGCTTCAAGGCGGATGCCGGCTACACCGGAGCGGCCGAGTTCACGTACACCGCTAAAACCGACGACGGCACGCCCGAGAGCGCCAAGGTCACGGTGACCGTGGGTGCCAACGGCACCAGCGTCACCGGCCAGATCACAGGCAACGGAGCGGAAGACGGTGCAGCCATCAGCGGCAAGCTGACAGCGAGCGACCTGGACGGGCTGGACAGCACCACGCCTTACAGCGTCAGCGCAGCAGCGCAGCACGGCACGGCGAGCATCGACGCCAACGGCAACTGGAGCTACACGCCCAAGGCCGACTACAACGGAGCGGACAGCTTCACGGTGACGGTCAAGGACGCCCTGGGCAACACGACGACGCAAGTCATCCACCTCAACGTGGCGCCAGAAAAAGACGCCAGCGACGACAGCGGCAGCACCACCAGCGGACAGAGCGTCAAAATTGATGTGCTGGCCAACGACGCCTTTGAAGGCAACCACAAGGTGGTCACGCACGTCAACGGCACGGCTATCACGGCCGGCGGAGCAGCCGTGGCCGTGGATCACGGCACGGTGACGCTGGGCACGGATGGACAGCTGAGCTTCAAGGCGGATGCCGGCTACACCGGAGCGGCCGAGTTCACGTACACCGCTAAAACCGACGACGGCACGCCCGAGAGCGCCAAGGTCACGGTGACCGTGGGTGCCAACGGCACCAGCGTCACCGGCCAGATCACAGGCAACGGAGCGGAAGACGGTGCAGCCATCAGCGGCAAGCTGACAGCGAGCGACCTGGACGGGCTGGACAGCACCACGCCTTACAGCGTCAGCGCAGCAGCGCAGCACGGCACGGCGAGCATCGACGCCAACGGCAACTGGAGCTACACGCCCAAGGCCGACTACAACGGAGCGGACAGCTTCACGGTGACGGTCAAGGACGCCCTGGGCAACACGACGACGCAAGTCATCCACCTCAACGTGGCGCCAGAAAAAGACGCCAGCGACGACAGCGGCAGCACCACCAGCGGACAGAGCGTCAAAATTGATGTGCTGGCCAACGACGCCTTTGAAGGCAACCACAAGGTGGTCACGCACGTCAACGGCACGGCTATCACGGCCGGCGGAGCAGCCGTGGCCGTGGATCACGGCACGGTGACGCTGGGCACGGATGGACAGCTGAGCTTCAAGGCGGATGCCGGCTACACCGGAGCGGCCGAGTTCACGTACACCGCTAAAACCGACGACGGCACGCCCGAGAGCGCCAAGGTCACGGTGACCGTGGGTGCCAACGGCACCAGCGTCACCGGCCAGATCACAGGCAACGGAGCGGAAGACGGTGCAGCCATCAGCGGCAAGCTGACAGCGAGCGACCTGGACGGGCTGGACAGCACCACGCCTTACAGCGTCAGCGCAGCAGCGCAGCACGGCACGGCGAGCATCGACGCCAACGGCAACTGGAGCTACACGCCCAAGGCCGACTACAACGGAGCGGACAGCTTCACGGTGACGGTCAAGGACGCCCTGGGCAACACGACGACGCAAGTCATCCACCTCAACGTGGCGCCAGAAAAAGACGCCAGCGACGACAGCGGCAGCACCACCAGCGGACAGAGCGTCAAAATTGATGTGCTGGCCAACGACGCCTTTGAAGGCAACCACAAGGTGGTCACGCACGTCAACGGCACGGCTATCACGGCCGGCGGAGCAGCCGTGGCCGTGGATCACGGCACGGTGACGCTGGGCACGGATGGACAGCTGAGCTTCAAGGCGGATGCCGGCTACACCGGAGCGGCCGAGTTCACGTACACCGCTAAAACCGACGACGGCACGCCCGAGAGCGCCAAGGTCACGGTGACCGTGGGTGCCAACGGCACCAGCGTCACCGGCCAGATCACAGGCAACGGAGCGGAAGACGGTGCAGCCATCAGCGGCAAGCTGACAGCGAGCGACCTGGACGGGCTGGACAGCACCACGCCTTACAGCGTCAGCGCAGCAGCGCAGCACGGCACGGCGAGCATCGACGCCAACGGCAACTGGAGCTACACGCCCAAGGCCGACTACAACGGAGCGGACAGCTTCACGGTGACGGTCAAGGACGCCCTGGGCAACACGACGACGCAAGTCATCCACCTCAACGTGGCGCCAGAAAAAGACGCCAGCGACGACAGCGGCAGCACCACCAGCGGACAGAGCGTCAAAATTGATGTGCTGGCCAACGACGCCTTTGAAGGCAACCACAAAGTGGTCACGCACGTCAACGGCACGGCTATCACGGCCGGCGGAGCAGCCGTGGCCGTGGATCACGGCACGGTGACGCTGGGCACGGATGGACAGCTGAGCTTCAAGGCGGATGCCGGCTACACCGGAGCGGCCGAGTTCACGTACACCGCTAAAACCGACGACGGCACGCCCGAGAGCGCCAAGGTCACGGTGACCGTGGGTGCCAACGGCACCAGCGTCACCGGCCAGATCACAGGCAACGGAGCGGAAGACGGTGCAGCCATCAGCGGCAAGCTGACAGCGAGCGACCTGGACGGGCTGGACAGCACCACGCCTTACAGCGTCAGCGCAGCAGCGCAGCACGGCACGGCGAGCATCGACGCCAACGGCAACTGGAGCTACACGCCCAAGGCCGACTACAACGGAGCGGACAGCTTCACGGTGACGGTCAAGGACGCCCTGGGCAACACGACGACGCAAGTCATCCACCTCAACGTGGCGCCAGAAAAAGACGCCAGCGACGACAGCGGCAGCACCACCAGCGGACAGAGCGTCAAAATTGATGTGCTGGCCAACGACGCCTTTGAAGGCAACCACAAGGTGGTCACGCACGTCAACGGCACGGCTATCACGGCCGGCGGAGCAGCCGTGGCCGTGGATCACGGCACGGTGACGCTGGGCACGGATGGACAGCTGAGCTTCAAGGCGGATGCCGGCTACACCGGAGCGGCCGAGTTCACGTACACCGCTAAAACCGACGACGGCACGCCCGAGAGCGCCAAGGTCACGGTGACCGTGGGTGCCAACGGCACCAGCGTCACCGGCCAGATCACAGGCAACGGAGCGGAAGACGGTGCAGCCATCAGCGGCAAGCTGACAGCGAGCGACCTGGACGGGCTGGACAGCACCACGCCTTACAGCGTCAGCGCAGCAGCGCAGCACGGCACGGCGAGCATCGACGCCAACGGCAACTGGAGCTACACGCCCAAGGCCGACTACAACGGAGCGGACAGCTTCACGGTGACGGTCAAGGACGCCCTGGGCAACACGACGACGCAAGTCATCCACCTCAACGTGGCGCCAGAAAAAGACGCCAGCGACGACAGCGGCAGCACCACCAGCGGACAGAGCGTCAAAATTGATGTGCTGGCCAACGACGCCTTTGAAGGCAACCACAAGGTGGTCACGCACGTCAACGGCACGGCTATCACGGCCGGCGGAGCAGCCGTGGCCGTGGATCACGGCACGGTGACGCTGGGCACGGATGGACAGCTGAGCTTCAAGGCGGATGCCGGCTACACCGGAGCGGCCGAGTTCACGTACACCGCTAAAACCGACGACGGCACGCCCGAGAGCGCCAAGGTCACGGTGACCGTGGGTGCCAACGGCACCAGCGTCACCGGCCAGATCACAGGCAACGGAGCGGAAGACGGTGCAGCCATCAGCGGCAAGCTGACAGCGAGCGACCTGGACGGGCTGGACAGCACCACGCCTTACAGCGTCAGCGCAGCAGCGCAGCACGGCACGGCGAGCATCGACGCCAACGGCAACTGGAGCTACACGCCCAAGGCCGACTACAACGGAGCGGACAGCTTCACGGTGACGGTCAAGGACGCCCTGGGCAACACGACGACGCAAGTCATCCACCTCAACGTGGCGCCAGAAAAAGACGCCAGCGACGACAGCGGCAGCACCACCAGCGGACAGAGCGTCAAAATTGATGTGCTGGCCAACGACGCCTTTGAAGGCAACCACAAGGTGGTCACGCACGTCAACGGCACGGCTATCACGGCCGGCGGAGCAGCCGTGGCCGTGGATCACGGCACGGTGACGCTGGGCACGGATGGACAGCTGAGCTTCAAGGCGGATGCCGGCTACACCGGAGCGGCCGAGTTCACGTACACCGCTAAAACCGACGACGGCACGCCCGAGAGCGCCAAGGTCACGGTGACCGTGGGTGCCAACGGCACCAGCGTCACCGGCCAGATCACAGGCAACGGAGCGGAAGACGGTGCAGCCATCAGCGGCAAGCTGACAGCGAGCGACCTGGACGGGCTGGACAGCACCACGCCTTACAGCGTCAGCGCAGCAGCGCAGCACGGCACGGCGAGCATCGACGCCAACGGCAACTGGAGCTACACGCCCAAGGCCGACTACAACGGAGCGGACAGCTTCACGGTGACGGTCAAGGACGCCCTGGGCAACACGACGACGCAAGTCATCCACCTCAACGTGGCGCCAGAAAAAGACGCCAGCGACGACAGCGGCAGCACCACCAGCGGACAGAGCGTCAAAATTGATGTGCTGGCCAACGACGCCTTTGAAGGCAACCACAAGGTGGTCACGCACGTCAACGGCACGGCTATCACGGCCGGCGGAGCAGCCGTGGCCGTGGATCACGGCACGGTGACGCTGGGCACGGATGGACAGCTGAGCTTCAAGGCGGATGCCGGCTACACCGGAGCGGCCGAGTTCACGTACACCGCTAAAACCGACGACGGCACGCCCGAGAGCGCCAAGGTCACGGTGACCGTGGGTGCCAACGGCACCAGCGTCACCGGCCAGATCACAGGCAACGGAGCGGAAGACGGTGCAGCCATCAGCGGCAAGCTGACAGCGAGCGACCTGGACGGGCTGGACAGCACCACGCCTTACAGCGTCAGCGCAGCAGCGCAGCACGGCACGGCGAGCATCGACGCCAACGGCAACTGGAGCTACACGCCCAAGGCCGACTACAACGGAGCGGACAGCTTCACGGTGACGGTCAAGGACGCCCTGGGCAACACGACGACGCAAGTCATCCACCTCAACGTGGCGCCAGAAAAAGACGCCAGCGACGACAGCGGCAGCACCACCAGCGGACAGAGCGTCAAAATTGATGTGCTGGCCAACGACGCCTTTGAAGGCAACCACAAAGTGGTCACGCACGTCAACGGCACGGCTATCACGGCCGGCGGAGCAGCCGTGGCCGTGGATCACGGCACGGTGACGCTGGGCACGGATGGACAGCTGAGCTTCAAGGCGGATGCCGGCTACACCGGAGCGGCCGAGTTCACGTACACCGCTAAAACCGACGACGGCACGCCCGAGAGCGCCAAGGTCACGGTGACCGTGGGTGCCAACGGCACCAGCGTCACCGGCCAGATCACAGGCAACGGAGCGGAAGACGGTGCAGCCATCAGCGGCAAGCTGACAGCGAGCGACCTGGACGGGCTGGACAGCACCACGCCTTACAGCGTCAGCGCAGCAGCGCAGCACGGCACGGCGAGCATCGACGCCAACGGCAACTGGAGCTACACGCCCAAGGCCGACTACAACGGAGCGGACAGCTTCACGGTGACGGTCAAGGACGCCCTGGGCAACACGACGACGCAAGTCATCCACCTCAACGTGGCGCCAGAAAAAGACGCCAGCGACGACAGCGGCAGCACCACCAGCGGACAGAGCGTCAAAATTGATGTGCTGGCCAACGACGCCTTTGAAGGCAACCACAAGGTGGTCACGCACGTCAACGGCACGGCTATCACGGCCGGCGGAGCAGCCGTGGCCGTGGATCACGGCACGGTGACGCTGGGCACGGATGGACAGCTGAGCTTCAAGGCGGATGCCGGCTACACCGGAGCGGCCGAGTTCACGTACACCGCTAAAACCGACGACGGCACGCCCGAGAGCGCCAAGGTCACGGTGACCGTGGGTGCCAACGGCACCAGCGTCACCGGCCAGATCACAGGCAACGGAGCGGAAGACGGTGCAGCCATCAGCGGCAAGCTGACAGCGAGCGACCTGGACGGGCTGGACAGCACCACGCCTTACAGCGTCAGCGCAGCAGCGCAGCACGGCACGGCGAGCATCGACGCCAACGGCAACTGGAGCTACACGCCCAAGGCCGACTACAACGGAGCGGACAGCTTCACGGTGACGGTCAAGGACGCCCTGGGCAACACGACGACGCAAGTCATCCACCTCAACGTGGCGCCAGAAAAAGACGCCAGCGACGACAGCGGCAGCACCACCAGCGGACAGAGCGTCAAAATTGATGTGCTGGCCAACGACGCCTTTGAAGGCAACCACAAGGTGGTCACGCACGTCAACGGCACGGCTATCACGGCCGGCGGAGCAGCCGTGGCCGTGGATCACGGCACGGTGACGCTGGGCACGGATGGACAGCTGAGCTTCAAGGCGGATGCCGGCTACACCGGAGCGGCCGAGTTCAACTACACCGTCAAAACCGACGACGGCACGCCCGAGACCGCCAAGGTCACGGTGACCGTCACTCCACCTCCAGTATTTGCGGTAATTAGTGTAGATAAGAGCCAGGTCACCGAAGGCGGCGAGCTTATTTACACAGTCAAGCTAGTGGACAAGGATGGCAACGACGTGAGCGTGCCTTTGGGCAAGAGCGTGAATGTAGTGCTGATGTGGAGTGGTGACGCTGCTAACAACAACGACACTACAGGTCGTCCGGCCTCAGTAACGATCAGCGGAGGTAGTCATCAAGCTACTTTTACGGTCAAAACGGTCGATGATGCAGTTGCCGAAAACGCAGAGCAACTGGTGGTCAAAATTAGTGGTGTTGTCGACACAAATGGTAGCTTTGGGCCTCTGAGTAAGGGGGCTCAAGACACCGCTACTAGCACGATCATTGATAACGATGCGATGCCAGATACCAAGACAACTCTTGAGGACACACCTGTGTCTGACAATGTGCTTGTCAATGACCCAGGCTATGGCACGAATGGCTCTTTGGCCGTAGCAAGCTTCAGCGTTAATGGCGTGTCTTATATAGCTGGGACAAGCGTCGTGTCGGTGACTGACTCGGCCGGAAAAGTGATTGGCTCTTTGTCGATGTCCGCCAATGGCAATTACAGCTTTTCCCCCAGTAAAGACTGGAGCGGAACTGTGCCGACCGTGACTTACACCACCAACACAGGACTCTCCAGCACGCTCGATATTAATGTGACGCCAGTGGCTGATACCCCTGTGGTCAGTGTGAATGTGGGTACAGGGTCTACGCCCGTTACCACATCGATCACTGCGACCAGCGTGAATACGTCCAATGCGGGCCACACCGTGACGGCGTACAACGTGAATGGAACCAAAGGGACTGTGAGCACGGTGACCGGTACGGATCACGATGGTTTCGGTGTCAGTGGTGCTGCGTCAGGAGATTCGACCGAAATTGGACGCAACTCTACAGGTTCTGAGTCTTTGGCCATTCAATTCAACATACCTGTGACGGCAATCACGGTGCAGTTTGCTTGGCTGGCTTCAGGGGAATGGGCTCGTTATCAGATGTATGACGAGGCGAAAAAGCCCGTTGTTCTGGGATACAACGCAGACGGCTCTGCGAATGCCGCAAGCGGTCTTTATGGATTCGTCAAGGGCGGCAGCGACAAGGTGGACACTCAGTTCAAACTGAGTGTTCCAGCGGGAAGCACGATCAGCCAGATCGTCTTTGACGCACCTCGTGTGGATGACGACTATCTGATTAACAAGGTGACTTACACGACGGCAACGACTTATCCCGTCACGATCACGGCCACGCCTCAGGATATGGATTATTCAGAGACGATTACCAAAGTGACTGTGGAAGTGCCAAAGGGCGTCACGCTGTCCGCTGGAGTCCAGATTGATGCGACTCACTGGTCCTTGCCATTGGCCAGCAACGGCAGTTATTCGGTGAACATTGATCCCGTCACCAAGGCTGTCACCATCACCGGTCTGAACATGACCGTCCCTGAAAATGTGAAAGTCAATGAGATCAAGGTCGTTGCAGTAGCTACCGACGGCAGCAGCACGGCAGACGGCAGCGCGAGCTTCACCAGCAAGCCGCATGCGGTCGACGATACGAACAGCGCAACGCTGACGTCTAAGAGCGTGGCGACTGATCCTACGCTGGCGAATTTCAATAGCGGTGATAGCTATGCGTGGAAGTTCGTGAGCGGCACGACGACGGTGGACAAGAACACAGCGGACCTGACGAGCAATAGCGTGCTTCGCTCCGACCTGGGGAAATGGCTGTCCACGTCCCTCAATGGCTCGGCGCTGGATGCTTCGGTCAGCGGGAGTGCCTTGGTGCTCAGGGACAACAATGGCTCGGGCTCGGGCAGTGCGCAACTGGCCACGCCGACCTATACCGTTTCTACTGCGGGAACCACGCTGCAATTCAAGGTGACAAGCGTCAGCGGTCTGACCAGTGGCTGGCAGGATTATGCGAGCTGGCAGCTCGTCAAGAGCACCAACGGCGGCACTACATGGTCGACGGTCGATGGGCAAAGTGGCTCCATCACGGCCGCCACCACCATCACCACATCGGCGCTCGACGCGAATGCGATGTACCGTATCGTGCTGACAGTGAATGAAGGCTATTCAGGCTCTGGCTCCAGCAATACTGCGACCGTGGCCTTCGATGACTTCGCGGCCATCGTGCCCGGCGCGACGACTATCGAATGGTCGAGCACGGCCGTCACCGGCTCGGTCACGTCTAACGACACGTTGGTCACGTTGGGGGAGACATCGACGCTGTCGGTGTTCAACGGTTCGACCTGGGTCAATGCGGCATCGGGTGGTACGACGATCACTGGCAGCTACGGCTCTCTGCTGATCAAGGCCGACGGTTCCTACACCTACACGCCGACCGCGAACGCGGCCGGAGCAGGAAAGGTAGAACACTTCGAGTACAAGCTGACCCAGGCCGATGGCGATACCGATACGGCAAGCCTGGACATCAGCATCGACGCGACCGGACCGGGCGCAACGACGCTGGCTGCTTCTCGCATGGCCTTGTCGAGTACCGATACTGGCAGCCATGAAGTGCACGGCACGTCGTCCGGCGACTCGCTGCTAGGCACGGCCGAAGACGATTTGTTCGTCTGGCATCAGGGCGATGCGGGTACGGTGGCGCGTCCGGTTACCGATGTGGTGAAGAACTTCGGCGCCTCGGGTAACGACGCGCTAGATCTGGCCGATCTGCTGCAAGGCGAAGAGGCTTCGAGTGATCTGAGCAAGTTCCTGCACCTCGAGACACGCACCGAAGCCGATGGTAAGACCATCGATACGGTGGTCAAGGTCTCGACGGCCGGGGCACTTGATGCGGACGGTAATGGCTTCAACCAGAAGATCTTGGTCGAGGGCGTGGATCTGGTGGGCACGAGCCATGACCAGAACGCGATGATCAAGCAGCTGATTGATCAAGGCAAGCTCAAGATCGATCACAGCTGATAAGCGAGCACGATTGAGGTCAGGCAGAATTCTTGAAGTATCAAGTCTTCTGCCTCCTCGCCGAGTCGGGTATGGCGGCTCATTTCCAGCGTTTGCATGATTGGTTACATTTGTGAGCATTGAATCTTGATTGCGTTCTCATCGAATCTTCAAAGTTCATAGCAGTAAACACAATATATAAAAGCGCTCAAGCTAAATTCTGCTTTGAGTGGTTTGCTTTTCTGTCACTCAATTGAGCACTTCGCCTAGCCTCCTGCTGCCGCATTTCGCGAGCACACTTCCGCGCCTGTCACGCAGAGGCATGCTTGTGTTCGGCTCGGGAATGCTGGGCGCTTTGGCATTGCAGGCAAGGTCGGATGCCGTTGCCCTGGATTTTGACGAAGGGCGTTTGCAGAGCAGTATGCAGTCCCGTTATGGCGCGGCAGGTGTGCAGCGACTGGGCCAGTGGCTGGCGATGCTGAAGGCCCAGAAAAGCAGACCGTTGTCGCAGCAGTTGCCTGCCGTCAATGAATTCTGGAATCGCGCTGTGGTGCAGACAGATGACAGCATGCTCTGGGCACAGCCGGATTACTGGGCGACGCCGCTGGAGACGTTGGGCAAGGGCGCGGGCGATTGCGAGGACTATGTGATTGGCAAATATTTTTCGCTGCTGCGGCTTGGGGTGCCAGGGGACAAATTGCGGCTGATCTATGTCCGGGCGCGCATGGGCGGGGTGGGCAGCACGCAAAGCATTGCACATATGGTGCTGGGTTACTACGAGGCGCCCACGGGCGAGCCGCTGGTGCTGGACAGCATGGTGGATTTTTTGCTGCCATCCAGCCAGCGTAAGGATCTGACGCCTGTTTTTAGTTTTAACGCGCAAGGGGTTTATGTGGGGGGGGCGCAGCCTTCGTCGGTAGACCGCATTACGCGTTGGCGGGATTTGCTGAAGCGAATGAAGCAGGAAGGATTTTTGCCGTGATTTTCGGATGCGATTTCTGTTTACAAGGCATGTAGAGGAAGCAGGATGTCTTTGTTAAAACAACTTTTGATCAGTGTGACGGTGGCGATTCTGGCGATTCTGGCTGGCACGCTGGTCTTCAGTATTGATTCTGCGCGCCAGTATCTGGACGGCCAGTTGCAGTCGGAAGCTGAGAATGCAGCATCCTCGTTGGCCTTGTCGCTGTCTCAGCCGGCCAATCAGGATCCGATCACGCGGGAGTTATTGATGACGGCGCTGTATGACAGCGGCCAGTTTCAACGGATTGCGCTGGCTTCCCCCGAAGGGCAGATCTTGTTTGAGCGCCAGCGCTCGGATGCAGACGGCGCAGACACGGGCAGGCGTGTGCGTAGTGATAGTGCTCCGAAATGGTTTTCCCAGCTCTTGCCGCTGCACGCGCCCAAGGCGCAGCGGGTGGTTAGTGATGGCTGGAAGCAGGTGGGGCAGCTGACGCTGGAGGTGGACGATGCATATGCGCGCAGTGCGCTGTGGAACAGTTCGGTGCGCATGGCAAGCCTGGTGGTGCTGGCCGGTGTCGGGTGGACGGTGTTTGTGGTGCTGCTGCTTCAATGGTTTCGCCGGGTGCTGAGACAGGAGATTGAGGCGCAGGTCCAAGGTATTGGGCGTACGTCGGCAGGGTCTGTTTCGGTACCGGCATTGCTTCCACAGAAATCAGCGGTGGCGGAACTGGCCCCAGTGCTCAGTGCGATTGCAGACACGCGTGAGCGCGTGCAGGCGACGGCGCTTGAGCAAATGGCGCGTATCGATTCGCTGGAGCTGGAAGTCAACCGCGACCCAGTAACTTTGCTGCCCAACCGCAAGTACTTTGTCAATGAACTGCATCGCGCCCTCAGCGGAGCGGATGCTGAGGCAGCACATGGCTATGTGATGCTGTTCCGTCAGCGCGACTTGCTGGCACTCAATGCCCAGATGACGCGTGCTAGTGCTGATACATGGCTGAAGTCGGTCGGTGAACGTGTGAGCCAAGTACTCAGTGCCCACCCGGATTCCGGTCCGCAACTGGCACGTCTCAATGGCGCTGATTTTGTTGTGCTGCTGCCCTCATTGGCCGGGCCGGAGGCCATGTCGCTGGTGCTGGAAGTTCGTCAAGTGCTGCAGTCCATGCGCCTGACCTTGAGTGGCGGCCACTGGTGCCGCTGGAGCTTTGCACTTACCGATTACACGGCCTCAAGCTCGGTGACGGGTGTGCTCTCGCGGCTGGACTATGGCGT